>NZ_JBXAOD010000007.1:0-261211 GCF_058802405.1 Rhodoferax sp. GW822-FHT02D07 | reverse complement strand
CCACGGATGACACTAGACTACGAAACGCCTGCTGAACGATTCAGCCAACTTGTTGCAGCGACCGGTTGAATCCGCCGGCGCAAGCGGACGTTCAAAGAATCACCCAAATGGGGGATGGGCAAGCTCCAACAGCGACATGGAAATGGCTGAGATGTAGAGAGTGCCGGCCTCCAAATGGGAGTTACGGCCAGAGAATTCAGCTGCTTTTTCTGCTTCGACCACGCTTACCGTCATGACCTTTCGATCACTTGTCGTCGTTGTAGTTCTCTGGTGGCAAGGACTTGCCCTAGCCGCCGCGCTCCCGGAATGTTTTCTCGGTCGTTGGCGCTCAAATGAGGAACTAACCCTCGCCGATATGCAACAGCATCCCGAAGTATCCCCGCGGGCTAAGGAGCTCTTCGAGCGCCATTTTTTTGGCAGGCTTGTTATCTTGTTTAGCAAGTCATTTTGGGGTGGCTATCTTGATCCCGACCAAGGGAGAGATGATGTCGTCTTCGTGCCAATCGATGTTGTATCAACTACGGAAACGACCGCTGTACTACGTAGCACTACTCTTGGCGTGGTCCAAGAGAATGAGTTCCATTGTGATGGTGGGCGGCTTTGGGTGCTTGTCTCCCGCTGGAAGTTCCGTGAATACTTCTTACGCGAGTAACACTTACTTTTCCTCAATGTGGAGCCGGCTTAGGCGGTCCGCTTTCAGTCTGTAGATGCCTAGGCACTTGGGCGGTAGCAGACTTTCGGGGCAATCCGCCGAAGTGCAACGGTCAGACTGTTTAACCCTCTTAAAGTGCTAAGTAAAAATAGAAGGAACAAGGTCTAGCTATGAAATTGCTGCCGCTTTTTATGTCTCTAGCGATGGTCGGAGCTGCGTCATCGCAAGATATGACTGGAGTTGAACGCATCGTCATTTCCCCGAAGACACCAAACCTTTCGGTCAAAATGATTCAGGCGGCCGATGATGGGACTCCCTTCTATGTAGAAATGCAGGGAAGTATTTCAGTGCGTGCCACCGTCTCCTACGGTTGGTTTGACGGCGATGAGTTTGGTGAAGGCGGGACGCTCATGGTTCACCTTTTGTTTTCTAAATCTGAGTGGTCAAAGATTCCGCGTCGTGATGATTGGCAGCGTCTTTCAAATTGCGACCTCTATTGCGAGTTTCACATTGACAATGACGAGGCTCTTGCGGAGGCAATTTTTGACGTAAAAACATTGAAGAGCGTTCGAAACAAAAAACTAATGCAAGTTCGCAAACATGCCACTTTGACTTTGACCGACATAAGCTTTGGTGGCGATTGCGGCATTCACTATGGGGCAAAAGGGTATGTACAAAAAGGAAGCATTCAACAAAAACAAGTTGCTATGAACAGTGGATTCCGTACTCATTGCTAATAGCTATTCACCACTGCTATGAGTGGCTGCTATCAGTCTGTTGGCGTCGCCGCTCGGCGGCGAAAGCGGGCGTTCGGCAATTCACCTGTATGGGGATGTGCAAGCCTTGCTTCGAATGACAGATTAGAAACAAAATCCCTTTCTGCTAACAATTCTTTTGCCATTGATTGCGTCCCCCATGAATGAGCCAATCGTCAGAGAAGTTCCTCTCAGGAAGAACTATCCGTTCCAGTACGAAAATTTCTTACTGGCGACTCAGGATGATCTCTACCTTCTGATTGAAAAGGAGGGAACCTCGGTTAGCGCCCTGAAATTTCGATACGGCTCCTTTAGGTATGGAGGTCCAAACGACGAGGCTCGCGCTAGCCACCCAATGACGAAATACGGTCTCGGCTGGTACGGTCTATACAAAGTCGAACACTCCCCATGGATTTTGGAGCGAATGACTGCCAATCGAATTCATCCGAAGCACAACGATTCGATGTTTGCTGGTGAGATGCATTTCATCGCATGCTTCAAAGATGTAATGCTCGAAGTCGTATGCCGCGATTTTGAGGAAGTGAAGATTGGGGAAGCAGAACTGATTCGTATGCTTCAGCAGCAAATTGGCTATCTAGAATGAAGGCCATAGCTGATCTCGCATTCGAGTCGACTTGCGCGAAAGCCGCGCAGGTGTCTCATTTCCACGTCAACGACTGCTATTGAGAGCTGTGAATGTCCGCAGCCAGTCTGTAGGTGCCTTGGTGTTGGGGCGATAGACTGCGGAATCGATTAAATATTCGTTAGAGCCCATCATGAATCTCAACGCAACGGTATGGGCATCACCCTTTGATGAGCACTACCAAATGGCGCTTGTCTATTGCTTCGACAAGGAAAAGAACTACTGCTTCTCGCTATCCAGATTTCCAGAGGAAGATGAAATCGAGGTAATGGTCCTTGACCAAATCAACCATAAGGTTCGTGATCTTTCGGTAGAACTGCGTGGTTCGACAATTTGCGTCGCCCTAGATGACTCTCTTGCTGCGCGACTTGACGATCACTTGAGCTACACCATAAATATCGCAAGCGCTGAAGGTGCAGAGAGGGAGATTCTTTGCGCTGCCCTTCGCAAGATATTCGAGGGGAAGCATGGTCTCAGACTTGAAGACTGATTCAGGCAATTCAAAATTGCCAGTCGGAGTTGTCGGCTCGGGGGCTCTAACAGGTTGCTCGTCGCGGATACGCAGCAGCAGGTTGCCGCTTCGCGGCTCTTGCTGCGTGCCGGATAGCGCCAACGTTAACGACTGCTTTGAAGCGCGGTGAAAGCCTGCTATCAGTCTTTTGACGTCCCAGCTAGGCGGCGGAAGCGGACAGCGAAAATCGTCCCCACAATAGGTACTTCACTAGGCCTTCCCATAGGCAAATATCCTTACCGAGATGTTCAAATTTCAGCCAAGATGGAAAGAGGAGTTGGTTTGCACCGGCCCAGGTGGGATTTTTGTTCTTGAGCTCCCCATGGGGGTGCTTTCCGCCTATTTGCCAACAGAAGAGATTTGGCGGAGTCGAGCCCCCTCTTGGGCGGTAGAGCTGTGGCCCACTCTAAAAACGGAGCTTGAGTTGTGGTGCAAGGAAAACCACGCACAGTTTTTCATCCATGAAACCGCCACCGTATGGACGAATTGACAAAGGCGGCTCAAGGGGGCGGATTCAACCGGTCGATGCCGAAGTTGAGTTAATGGCCTCAGATGGCCGCTTTCAGTCTCTAGACGCCTTGGCCCTGGGGCGGAAGCTGACATTCTGTGAGCTCAACTTCTAATGATTGATTTCCCTGAAAACTATCGCCCCCCAGAAAGCCGCGCTGAGCTTGAGCAGCGCTACTCTGCGGGGGAGCGCTGCTTTCCTGGTACAGAGCTGAGCGAAGCGGACCTGTCCGGGATAGTGCTGGACGGCGCGGTTTTTGAGAAGCATTCGTGGTTCTTCAACACTAACTTTCTGGGCGCAAGCTTGCGAGGCACCAACTTCCGGGAATGCAACGTCAAATGTGCTGACTTTTCAAAAGCAGACCTGACAAACGCCATCTTTGAACTCGCTGCAATTGAGTCGATAAAGGCAACAGGTGCCTTACTTGAGGGCGTTAAGGTAAAGGGTGCTACCTTCTACGGCTGTGAGCTATCAGACGGCGATGAATTTCCATCATGGGAGTAATGATGGCTTCGACGTTAACGGCAGGTTTAGAGCACTGCATAAGTCTGCAATCAGTCTGTAGGCGCCTCGGCTTCGCGGCGTTAGCCGTCATCGACCAACGGCCTTTGATTGAACCTTAAGATGGTAGCAATGAGCCGAGTACCACCCACCCCAAATGACGTTACCAAACTCGCGGAAGAAGCGGAACGTGCATCGGAAATGCTGCATGGAAAAGTAGTTGCCCGCGTGATTCGCCATAGACCTGCAGAGGTCATATTGGAATTCACGGATGGAACGCGGGTTTTTGTGGATTCGGCATCCGAAGCGCTGGAACTCTCAATCACTGGCGGAAAGTGAAGTCGGGTTTCATGCCCCGATGTCTCACACCATCGAAGACAGCTTGCAGTCTGAAGGCGCCTCAGTTTGGCGGCGAACATGACCATTGTGAATGGTGTAGCACCGGATAGCCAATTGAATTTAGCAAGCGTTTCTAAATGAGTCGGATGGAGTTCTTTATCCCACTGGCCATCGCGGTATTCCTACCCTTTGTGCTTCGCTACTACCGGGCGGGAACCGGGATGTACTCGTTCGCGTTCATCGACGACGAATTCCTCGCCTATCGCCGCGGAAAATTTCTCGGATCGAAGGTGACGATCTTGTATTCGGACAAGCGCATCGAACGCTTTGCGCCCAGTGAGTTCAAGGAAAGTCGAGGTCCAGCCGTGGCCATTTACATCTGCCGCGACGAGAAATCAGGGCAACATTGGTTGTGGAGACTGTACAGACCAACCGAGCCGGATCCGTCCTTGCAAAAGCTCACGCAACAGGAAGCGGAAGCATTGCTACGGCGCAAGGACAAGTTGCTGAAGGAATTGTGTCCGCGCCAGCAGTGGCGCAGGACGCCGACGAATCCTCCGAAACAATCGAAAAAACGCAACGTCTGGGACGCATGATTGCTACTCGTCTGCGGCCTTAAAGGTTGTTTGACACGGACATTAATGACGGCTTAAGAGCGCTACGATTGTCCGCAGTCAGTCTGTTGGCGTCTCACACTTTGACGTCCAACCCTTAAATTGAGAGGGCGCCCCCCGCCAAGCCAGGTCAAGCCTCTCATCTCAAACGCTAGGTATCAAACAATGCGATCCTTCTACCTCTTCTGGTTTTTCTTCTGTGCAGGCTGGGGCTACCTTTCTGCGACATTTCCGACCGAACATTCACCGCTCTGGATGCAAGCTCTCGTCGCACTGCCATCTGCGCTGGTGACGTCGATAGTTCTCCTTTGGTTGGAGCTGCGACGACTGCCAATCGGGGCGGTCGCTGCGCGTCCTAGTTTGAAGTTAAAGCCCTGGAATCGGCCAATGGGGTTTGTCGTCTTTGGCGGGCTAACGTTTGCGTTTAGCGGCTTTTGGGGCTTGGTCTTGTCGTGGGCCTTCAATTTGTCTAGTCCAGCCGTTGCATTTCAATTTTTCGCCATGGGCGCGGGGTTCATCGGGGGCTCCTATGCCGTTTACCGCATTTTCCCGGCAAAGTTCGGTGCCTAACCCGTCATTGCAGGTGATGACCTTAGGCCGCGCTTGAACTCCAAAGGTTAACGACTGCTTCCGAGCTCAGTGAATGTCTGCAGTCAGTCTGGAGGCGCCTCAGCTCTGCGGCGGAAGCCGACCTTCAGAAATTCACCCGAATGGGGGATATTCAGTTCCTGACCGAATTACCAAAATCAAGCGCGGCAGGCTGCGAGGTTTGCCGCTATTTTTATGAGAGCAGTCTGTGCATGCTGGATATGGGCAAATGCCTTTTCTCTAGACCACACTCCCACTTTATCCCGCAGTGCTTTGCGGTATAAATTTCGTTAGGCAATTCATGTGTATCGCGCAGCTACTTCAAGGCATCCCTGACGTCATTTGGTCAGGAATAATCGCTTCGGTCCTTACCCTTAGCGGGGTGCTAATTTCAAACCGAAGCAACACAACACGCTTAAAAACACAGCTGAACCATGATCGTGAGGAGAAGGCCAAAGAGCGAACGCTTAACCTTCGCCGCGAGGTCTGCTTGAAAGCCACAGAAGAACTCGTCAAGCTCAATGCCTTTCTTGCTTCTCTGCCTCAACAGGACATAACAAAGGGGAATCTCGGAGAAGGATTCGTCGGTTTTCAAACGGCATCAGCGAAACTACAGTTGGTGGCTGAGCCAAAAACCACTCTTCTGGCCATTCGCCTCTCAGCTGCCTATGGTGAGTTGTTCTTGGAACTCATGCACCATCTCATGGTGTTGGGAAAAGCAAAGACGGATATCCAAATCGCAGACGATCTGTACAACAAGGCGAACAACGAAGCACAGCGTGTTTTGTCTGCGATGACTCTCCACAACGAAGCCGGAAAGGCTGATCAGCAGTCCTTTGACGCCCTACAACGAAGTTTTGCTTTTAGCCAAGAACAAACATCGAAGTTTGCAACTAGTCGGTCAGAGGGTTGGGCATCGTTCAACCAAGGCAACATTGCCTTCGCGCGCCATCTGTTTTCACGCATTCGAGAAATCGCGCCTCAACAACTGCAACTCATGGTTGAGATTCGTCGCGACCTAGCGCTTCTTGGCGACCTATCCGAGGTTGAAAAAGAAATGCAAACGCAACTTGATAGGTCGGCAGAAAAATTGAATCATTTCCTCCAAGCACTGGAGTCAAAAATTGACTAACTGTTCGTTCGACGTGGACGCCACTACAGGCAATGCCTTCGGCATTCTCATGGCCTGTAGCGGTACCCTCCGCACTTCGTGCTCCGGCGCCGATTAACTAGGGAGTTAACTACAGCTTCGGAGCGCGGCAAATGTCTGCAATCAGTCTTTTGAAGTAACAAAAAAAAGCGCCGGACTGCCCCATAAGAGCAATCCGGCGCTTTCTTCTTGTGCTTCGAGATTACACGTCCAGACGCACGCCCGTCGTCGTATTGAACCAGTTGGCATTCGCCGGATTGACACGCAAGCCGACCTGGTCGCCAGCCTTCCACTTGGCGCTGGGCGCTGTGCGCACGGTCACATCACCAGCAGCAGTCTTGACCACCACGTAGGTGTCGGCGCCGGTGGGTTCCACCAGCATCACTTCGCCGCGCCAGGAGGCGTCGCCCACCAGCTCGATGTGTTCGGGGCGCACGCCCAGGGTGGCATCGCCTTGGGCGGGGGTTGCCAGTTCCAAGGCGCTGCCGTTGAAGGTGAAACGGCCTTGGGCGCCGGGCGCTTCCACATGGCCCTTGATGAGGTTCATGGTGGGCGAGCCGATGAAGGTGGCCACATAGGTGTTGGCCGGGCGGTTGTAGATGTCGTCGGGCGTACCGATCTGCTGCAGGATGCCGTCCTTCATCACCGCGATGCGGCTGCCCAGGGTCATGGCTTCGATCTGGTCGTGCGTCACGTAGACGCTGGTGATGCCGGAGACCTGGTGCAAGCGCTTGATTTCGGCGCGCATTTCCACGCGCAGCTTGGCGTCGAGGTTGGAGAGCGGTTCGTCAAACAGGAAGAGCTGAGGGTCACGCGCCAAGGCACGGCCCATAGCAACGCGCTGACGCTGACCGCCAGAGAGCTGGGCGGGGCGGCGGTCCAGCAGATGTTCGATCTGCAACATGGAGGCCACTTCGGCAATGCGCTTCTTGCGCGCTTCCAGTGGGACCTTGCGCATTTCCAGCGCGAAGCCGATGTTGTCGGCCACGCTCATGGTGGGGTAGAGCGCGTAGCTTTGGAACACCATGGCGATGTCGCGCTGCGCAGGGGCCACGCCCACCACGTTCTTGCCGGCGATGCGCAGCTCGCCTTCGGAAGGCTCTTCCAGACCGGCAATGATGTTGAGCAGTGTGGACTTGCCGCAGCCCGAGGGGCCGACCAGGATCAGGAACTCGCCGGGAGCAACGTCGATCTCGATTTTCTTGAGGACCTCGACGGTCCTGTCACCCTTGCCAAAGACTTTGCGGATGCCTGCGATTTGGAGAGAAGCTGCCATTTTTTATCCTTTCACCGCGCCAGCGGTGAGACCTTTCACGAAATATTTGCCTGCGAGTACGTAGATGAGCATGGTGGGGAGGCCGGCGATCATGGCCGCAGCCATGTCCACGTTGTAGGCCTTCACGCCCGTGGTGGTGTTGGCCATGTTGTTCAGGCCCACGGTGATGGGTTTGGTGTCCGCGCCGCTGAAAGCAACGCCGAACAGGAAGTCGTTCCAGATGTTGGTGAACTGCCAGATGGTGGTGACCATGAGGATGGGCGTGGACATGGGCACGACGATGCGGAAGAAGATGCGCCAGAAGCCGGCACCGTCAATGCGCGCAGCGTTCACCAGCTCACGCGGGATGGCGGTGTAGTAGTTGCGGAAGAACAGCGTGGTTCCGGCAAGACCGGCCAGGCAGTGCACCAGCACCAGGCCGCCAATCGAGCTGGACAGGCCCAGAAAGCCCAGCACCTGGCTCATGGGCAGCAGCACGACCTGGAAGGGCATGAACACGCCGAAGAGCAGGAAACCGAACAGCACTTCGCTGCCCTTGAACTTCCACATGGAGAGCACATAGCCGTTGATGGCACCCCAGATGGTGGAGATCAGCACGGCCGGCACGGCCATCATCACCGAGTTCAGGAAAAAGGGCTGCAGGCCGCGGCAGTCCACGCCGGTACAGGCGGTGGACCAGGCGGCGCCCCAGGCGTCGAAGTTGATCGAGTTGGGCAGGCTCAGCAGGTTGCCGTTGCGGATCTGGTCGGCGTCCTTGAGCGAGGTGGCCACCATCACGTAGAGGGGGGCCAGGAAGACGATGGCAGCGAAGACGAGTACGCCGTAGACCGCCACACGGGAGAGGAGTTTGGAGTTCATGGGAATCAGGGGTGGCTTAACGGTCGTGGGGCTTGCTGCGCAGTTCGCTGTAGAGATAGGGCACCACCAGGGCCGCGACGAAGGCCAGCATCATGGTGGCGCTGGCTGCGCCCACGCCGATCTGACCGCGCGTGAAGCTCATGGTGTACATGAAGGTGGCAGGCACGTCGGACGAGAAGCCCGGGCCGCCAGCGGTCAGGGCCATGACCAGGTCGAAGGCCTTGATGGAGAGGTGGGACAGCACCAGGATGGTGGAAAACACCACGGGGCGCAGGATGGGCAGGATGATGCGCCAGTAGATGCGCGGCAGGCTGGCGCCGTCGATCTGGGCGGCCTTGATGATGCTGTCGTCGATACCGCGCAGACCGGCCAGGAACAGGGCCATGGCAAAACCGGCCGACTGCCAGACACCGGCAATCACCACGCAGTAGATGGCGGTGTCGGATTGCACCAGCCAGTCAAAGCTGAAGCTGGCCCAGCCCATGTCGTGCATGAGTTTTTCCAGACCCTGGGTGGGGTTCAGTATCCATTTCCAGGCGGTACCCGTCACGATGAAGGACAGGGCCATGGGGTAGAGGTAGACGGTGCGCAGAAAGCCTTCGGCGCGAATCTTCTGGTCCAGCAGAATGGCCAGGAACATGCCCAGCAACATGGACACGCCCACATAGAGCACGGTGAACACGCCCAGGTTCTTGAGCGCCACGTACCAGCGGTCCAGGTCCCACAGTGCGGCGTACTGCTGCAGGCCGACGAACTCGTCATAGTTGGGCAACATGCGGCTGCCCGTGACCGAGAGCACGCCGTTCCAAATCATGAAGCCGTAAATAAAGGCGAAGCCCAGGACAAAGCCCGGGGCAATCACCAGCTTGGGGAGTATGTTTTCAAAGGTTTTCATAATTTCTATTTCTGCTTCGCCACACTGCCGCCCTGCTGCACTGCCTGCAGCTTGGCGATAGCGTCCGACACTGTCAACTTGTCGTTGTTCCAGAACTCCGACACCGCCGTGCGCATGGCGGCCTGCTGCGCGGAGGACAGCGCCATGCCATGCGCCACGGACGGCACCAGGGTGCCGCTGTTGGACGTGGCGACAAAGTCCTTGCTGGAGGTCTTTGCGCACTCGTCAAACTTGTCCATGGACATGCCAAGGCGCACCGGGATGGAGCCCTTGCGCAGGTTGAACTTTTCCTGGAAATCCTTGCCCATGAGCAGGTAGGCCAGGTAACCCTGGGCCTTCTGCGCCTCCCAGCTCTTGAGCTGGAACATGGCGAAGGAGTCCACATTGAAGGTGTAGGCGCTGGACGTGCCGGGGGCAGCCGAGCAGCTGAATTCCTTGCCGGGCGTCTGGCCCGCGGCCAGGAACTCGCCCTTGGCCCAGTCACCCATGAACTGGAAGCCGGCCTTGCCGTTGATGACCAGATCGGTGGTCACGTTCCAGTCGCGGCCGGGGGATTTGTCATCGGTGTAGCCCTTGATGCGGCGGAACACTTCGAGCGACTTCTTCATCTCGTCGCTGGCCAGCGCCGCGCGATCGAGCTTGACCAGCGCCTTCTGGTAGAAAGCCGGGCCACCTACACCGAGCACCACGGATTCGAACACCGTGAAATCCTGCCAGTCCTGGCCACCATGGGCCACGGCCACAAAACCGGCGGCCTTGATCTTGTCGGCCGCCGCAAAAAATTCGTCGTAGGTCTTGGGCAGCGCGGTCACGCCAGCCTTCTTGAGCACGGCGGCGTTGGACCAGAGCCAGTTCACGCGGTGCACATTGACGGGCACCGCCACATAGCGACCCTTGTATTTCATCTGTTCTGCCACGACCTTGGGCAGCACTTCGTCCCACTTCTCGAAGGACGCCATGGCATCCAGATTGGTCAGGACATTGAGTTCGGCCCACTCCTGGATGGCCGGCCCCTTGATATTGGCCGCTGCCGGGGCATTGCCCGCGAGCACGCGCTGCTTGAGGACCGCCATGGCGTTCTGTCCGCCACCACCGGTCACCGTGAAATCGCGCCAGGTATGGCCGCGGTCGGCCATCATGCCCTTGAGCTCGGCCACCGATTTGGCTTCGCCACCGGACGTCCAGTAGTGGAGCACTTCCACCTCGCCAGCCCACAGGCTCGCACCAGCACACAAGGCCCAAGCGGCCACGAGGCAACGCACACAGGATCGTAGAGACATGGAGATGCAACCTTGGGGCAGGGCCCAAACTTGAAACAGCCCCACCCCCGCGGGGGGATGGGGCGTCTGGGAAGGAAGAAAACTGGCGCTCCAGCCTAAGCCTGAGCGCCAGCCCGACTTACTTGGTCTGAGCAGCCTTGGCGATGTTCTTCACACCGTCAGCCACGGAGATCTTGTCGTCGTTCCAGAACTGGGACACAGCATCCTGCACCGCACCAGCGGTAGCGGGCTTGATGGCCATGCCGTGTGCCACGGAGGGCAGCAGGCCGCCGGTCTTGGCGGTGTCCACGAAGTCCTTGGTGGACAGCTTGGCGCAATCGTCAAACTTGTCCATCTTCATGTTCAGGCGAACGGGGATGGAACCCTTGTTCAGGTTGAACACCTCCTGGAACTCGGTGCCCATGATGGAAGCAGCCAGGTCAGCCTGAGCCTTTTGGGCGCCAGCGTCCTTCAGCTTGAACATGGCGAAGGAGTCCACGTTGAAGGTATAGGCGTTGGAAGTGCCAGGAGCGGCAGCGCAGATGTAGTCCTTGCCGGGAGCCTTGCCAGCAGCAGCGAATTCACCCTTGGCCCAGTCACCCATGAACTGGAATGCGGCGTCGCCCTTGATCACCATGGCGGTGGTCTGGCTCCATTCGCGGCCAGGAGAACCAGCGTCGGTGTAACCCTTGATCTTGCGGAAGGTTTCGAGCGACTTGGTCATGGTGGCGCTGTTCAGAGCAGCGGGGTCCAGCTTGACCAGCGCGTCGTTGTAGAACTTGGCACCGCCCACGCCCAGGACCACCGTTTCGAACACGGTGAAGTCTTGCCAGTTTTGGCCACCGTGGGCCACGGCCACTTTGCCGGCCTTCTTCACAGCGTCAGCGGCCTTGAAGAATTCGTCCCATGTCTTGGGGGCAGTCTTGACACCAGCGGCATCCAGCACGGCCTTGTTGGCCCACATCCAGTTCACGCGGTGCACGTTCACGGGAGCGGCAACGTAGTTGCCCTTGTACTTCATCACGTCGGCCACGACCTTGGGCAGCAGGGAGTCCCAGTTTTCAGCCTTGGCAGTTGCGTCCAGGTTGGCCAGCACGCCTTCGGTTGCCCATTCCTGGATGGCCGGGCCCTTGATCTGGGCAGCAGCAGGAGGATTGCCAGCCACCACGCGGCTCTTCAGCACCGTCATGGCGTTGTCGCCACCGCCGCCAGCCACGGCGAAATCTTTCCATGTGTGGCCCTTGCCTTGCATGATCTTCTTCAGCTCGGCAACAGACTTGGCTTCACCGCCAGAGGTCCACCAGTGCAGAACTTCCACTTCGCCAGCCACAGCGGCCGAACCAGCAACCACGAGAGCCACAGCGGTGGCGAGTTTAGAAAGCTTCAACATCTTGTCTCCAAAAAAGTTTTCTCTTCAAAGCCCTGTTCATTCGGGCTCAAAGCAGCGTTGAATCCGCGCCAGCACCATGCCAACTCGAATTAATTAATTTTTCATTAATTTTTAACGCTCAACTACTAGGAGTTTCCCTAGTCCCGGTTTCAGCGTGGGAACAGGGCGGGCCAGACAGCCCTCAAGGAACGACCAAGGCCAGGGCGGCGTAATCGCCAACTTGTTCACCCAAGCCGGCGGGCACGACTTCCACGCCATTGGTCAGGGCGGGCAGTTTGCCCTGCAGGTAGGCCTGCAGCTTGGGCAGCAGGTAATCGCGGTTGTGCCAGAACACGCTGCCGCCCACGCTGATACGCTGCAGATCCAGCGTCGCCACCATGTTGAACAGCGTCCGGCCCATCACCTCGCAAAGACCATCCACAATGGTCACAGCCCGCGCATCACCTGCGCGAGCAGCTACAAAAAGCGTAGCGGCATCAGAAAACCCGTCGTGTCCAAAGCGGCGCGGAATGGCATTGCCCGCCACCAGCCCCTCCACATCCCCCACCAGACCGCAGCCGCACAGGGCATCGTCGTTGCTGATGACAAAGGTGTGGCCCGCGTGGCCGGCGTTGCCGTTCTTGCCACGCAGGATGTGGCCGTCCACGCACAGGCCCATGCCGATGCCGGTGCTCCAGGTTACATAGGCACAGTGGTCCAGCCCCTGCAGCGCGCCCCAGCGGCGCTCGGCCTCCAGCGCGCCCACGCCATCGTTTTCCACCCGCACATTCGGAAAAGCCGCCTTCAAGGGCGCTTCCAGCAGGGCCGTGGTCCAGTCGTTCGGCAATCCGCGTGCCTTGCCGGCCAGGCCGCCACAAATATTGGGGCCAGCCAGCTCGACCATGCCCTGGTTGATCACAAACGGGCCGCAGGTGGCCACGCCCACCGCACCAATATCGGCCACGGCAATGCCGGCCAGCGCGCAGCTCTCGCCGATGAGCCGGATGATCTGCTGCGCCAGGGCGTCGTTATTGCCTTCCTTGGCCGTGGGCTCGGACACCTTGCCACGCACACCCTGACTGTCGGCCACATTGACGGCCACTTTGGTGCCACCAATGTCGACACAGGCCACAGGGGGCGAGCCGGCCGGCATTTGGATGGAGATTGCGGGAGTTGCTGTAGCCATGGCGGTCTTGTTCCTCGAATACTTGTTGTTGTCTCGGCGCGCTGCCTTTTACTGGCGGCCGTAGTCGTCCTGCAGGCGCACGATGTCGTCTTCGCCCAGGTAGGCGCCAAACTGCACTTCCACGATTTCCACCGGTTCGGTGGTCAGGTTGGCCAGGCGGTGCACCTGCCCGACGGCGATGTCGCAGTGCTGGCCCTGGGTCAGGTCGAACACCTTGTCGTCCAGCGTGATGCGGGCCGTGCCCTGGGTCACCACCCAGTGCTCAGCGCGCTGGTGGTGCTTCTGCAGGCTGAGCTGCTGGCCCGGCAACACGCCGATGCGCTTGATCTTGTTGCCCGCCACCTCGGAAATGGATTCGTACCAGCCCCAGGGGCGCAGCGTGCGTTCAATGGTCTCGGTACGGAAGGTTGTGGTGGCAGTGTTTTGCATGATTAAACATTCCTTAAAAGGCTTGCGGCCGATACTCTAACGCGCAAGCGGGGGTGGTCGTTACCGCCACGTTACCGGACTTTGGGTCGTGCGGAGCTAGCCAGAACGGACTACAGGCGGTGCGTGCGGTCCCCTCGGACAAAGCCCAGCAGCGGGGTGTCAACGCCCCGCCCCAAGGCAATCACCTTGAAGAATTCGCCCATTTCGTGCTCCATGATGAGCTTCTGCGCTGCCACGCGCTGCGGCAGTTCAGCGGCCTGCATAGCATCCACCAGACCGCAGTTGATCAGAAAATGCGCCTGACTGGTGTAGCCCAGCACGTCCAGCCCCGCATCCTGCGCGGCCACGGCGATGCCGGTGAAATTCACGTGGGCCGTGATGTCCTTGAGACCCACGTCCAGCAGCGGTTCACTGTCGGAACGGTGGGCGCGGTGGCACATGACGGTGCCCATGTGGCGCTGCACATGGTAGTACTCACTCTCAGGGAAACCATAGTCCAGCAAGAGCACGACGCCTCGCTCCAGCCGGTCGGCCAGAGTGCGCACAAAAGCTTCGCCCTGGGCGTGGATTTCGGTCAGGTAGTCGTGCCCGCCATCAATGTCCACGGGCGGTCGCAGCGCCGTGGGGCGGTCGCTCCAGGCCAGATGGCCGTCCTGCACCACCACGCCGCGCTCATGCCAGACCCCGCCGGTACGCGCCAGCAATTGCACCGGCATGGCGTCCAGCACCTCGTTGCCCACCACCACACCCTGCATGCGGGCCGGCAACTCCGTCGCCCATTGCACCGTGTCGCCCCAGGGCGCCAGGGTTTCGCGCTGGCGCGCCTTCAATGATTCCGACAGATCCACGATGGTGTAGCGCCGTACCTTACTGCCCAGCGCCTCCAGCAGCTGGGCGGCCAGAGCGCCCGTGCCAGCGCCAAATTCCCAGATTTCATCCGTCCCCGTGGCCTCCAGCACCTGCGCCACCTGGCGGGCCAGGGCCTGACCAAACAGGGGGCTCATCTCCGGCGCGGTCACAAAATCACTGCCTGCGCCCTGCCCGTCCCCGGGCATCTGGCCGATCTTGCCCAGGCCATTGGCGTAGTAGCCCAGGCCCGGCGTATAGAGGGCCTGGCCCATAAACACGTCAAAACCCTGCCATCCGCCGGCTTTTTCGATGGCATCCGCGATAATCGGGGTCAGGCTGGCCGGAATGCTTTCGGCAGTGGACATGAACAACGGTCTCGTGTTTGGCTAAAGCCCCGGATTATCTGGCTCCTCACCCCCACCCACCCGCACAAGGACTAATTGGTGCTTCAACGCGTACTCATCACCGGCGGCGCCCATCGCCTGGGCGCGCTGCTCTGCACCCAGTTTGCGCAAGCGGGCTGGGAAGTCTGGTGCCACTACCAGCGCAGCGCAGACGCCGCTGAGGCCCTGTGCGCCAGCCTGCGTGCGCAAGGCCACACAGCCCGCGCGGTCCACTCCCGCCTGGACGATGACGAAAGCCGCCGCGCCATGGTGCAGACCATCGCCGAACAGTCCGGCCCGCTGCACTGCCTCGTCAACAACGCCTCCAGCTTCGAACCCGACGCGGGTGCCTCCGTGGATGTCGCCGGTGCGCGCCAGCAGCTGGAAGTCAACCTGCTCGCGCCCCTGTCACTCTCCAGCCTGATGGCGCAAACGCCGCTGGACGCCCCCGCAGGCAGCCGCAGCATCATCCATGTGCTGGACCAGAAGGTGTTCAACCTGAACCCGGACTACTTTTCCTACACGGTCACCAAGCTGGCGCTAGAGCGCGCCGTGGCCCTGCAGGCGCAGGCGCTGGCACCGGCCATCCGCGTCTGCGGCGTGGCGCCCGGCCTGATGTTCCTCAGCGGCCCGCAGACGCAGGCCAACTTCGACCAAGCCGCCCGCGTCAACCTGCAACGCACGCCGCTGGACCCTGCGCGGGTGGCCGCGACCTGCCTGTTCCTGGCGCAGAACCCCGCCATCAACGGCGTGACCATCGCCGTGGACAACGGCCAGCATCTGGTGCCACTGGAGCGCGATGTGATGTTCATGGTGAAGGGCAACGCCCAATGAATAACTGGATGGACACCCTGGCCCTGGAATGCCGCCGCCTGTTTCTGCGCGACCATGTGGTGCAGGTGCATATCGGTGCGCACGATTTCGAGAAGGGCGTGACCCAGCGCCTGGTCTTCAATGTGGAGCTGTTCGTACCTTACGCGCACAGCACGCCCAAGGCCGACAGACTGGACGAGGTGGTGGACTACGACTTTGTGCGCACCGTGATTGCCCAGCGCGTGGCACACGGCCATGTGGAGCTGCAGGAGACGCTGTGCGACGACCTGGCCACCCAGCTGCTGGTCCACCCGCAGGTGCGCGCGGTGCGCCTCTCGACCCAGAAACCCGACGTTTACCCCGATTGTGCAGGGGTGGGCGTGGAAGTATTTCGCATGAAAGGCGCCAATGCCTGATAAGACCATGAAGACCGGAACCGGCCTGCAAACCCTGACCCTGACCGGTCTGCGCTTCGACGCCAACCTGGGCATTCTGGAATCGGAGAAGACCGCGCCCCAGCCCATCCAGGTGGACGCCGAGCTGAGCCTGGGCACCCAGCCCCTGCTGCCGCATGACGATGACATCAACCATGTGCTGGACTACCGCAAGGTGCGCCAGATCATCATCACCGAGTGCACGGCTGAGCATGTAAACCTGCTGGAAACGCTGATCGGCAAGCTGGCACACCGGCTTATGCAGCTGCCCGGCGTGCTGGGCGTGCGCGTGAAGATCGCGAAGCTGGAAATTTTTGAAGACTGCGAAGTGGCTATCCGCATGGAAGCCGGGCAGTGGTAAGTGCGCATGGCGCAATGGAGAACGATATGAGTGCAGTGTGGGTAGAAGACGAGACCGTGGAAACCGCTGAGGCGGTGGACCGGCAGAAGGAACTGAAGATCGAGCGCGAGACGCACAAGCTCGAAAAGCGCCTGTGCCGCCAGATGGGCCAGGCCATCATCGACTACAACATGATCGAGGAAGGCGACCGAGTCATGGTCTGCATGTCCGGCGGCAAGGACAGCTACGGCATGCTCGACATCCTGCTCAAGATGCAGCAGCGCGCGCCTATCAACTTCGAGATCGTGGCGGTCAACCTGGACCAGAAGCAGCCCGGCTTCCCCGACCACATCCTGCCCGAGTACCTCAAGAACCTGGGCGTGGAGTACCACATCGAGACGCAGGACACCTACTCCATCGTCAAGCGCAACATCCCCGAAGGCAAGACCATGTGCAGCCTGTGCAGCCGGCTGCGCCGCGGCATCCTGTACAGCGTGGCGCGCCGCCTCAAGTGCAACAAGCTCGCCCTGGGCCACCACCGCGACGACATGCTACAGACCTTCTTCCTCAACATGTTCTTCGGCGGCAAGCTCAAGGGCATGCCACCCAAGCTCACCAGCGACAACGGCGAGTTCGTCGTGATCCGCCCGCTGGCCTATGTGGCCGAGAAGGACCTGATCCGCTGGGCTGCGCACCGCGAATTCCCCATCATTCCCTGCACGCTGTGCGGTAGCCAGGAAAACCTGCAGCGCAAGCAGATCGGCAACATGCTGCGCGACTGGGAAAAGCAATACCCCGGCCGCGCCGAGACCATGTTCACTGCGCTGCAAAACGTCGTACCTTCCCATCTCATGGACCACAAGCAGCACGATTTCAAGAACGTGCGCGCCACAGGGGTGGCCGACGAGAACGGCGACAAGGCCTTTGACGAGGAAGAACTTCCCGCACCGGCCCTGCCCAGCCTGAGCGGCCTGCCCGGTGTGCAGGTGGTCACCCTTTAAGGAGCTGCACATGGCACTGCGCACCCTCTTCCTGCTTCTGGTTGCCGTGGTGGCGCTGACGGGCTGCGCTCTGCCACGCATGATCGACAGCGATGTACAGAGCTTTGTGGGCAACGCCCCGGCCGTCACCGGAGCAAGTTTCCGCTTCGAACGCCTGCCTTCGCAGGCCCATGCCGACGGACAGGACCTGATCGAGTCGCTGGCACAGGAGGCCCTGGAACGCATCGGCCTGCAACGCAACGACAGCAAGGCCCGTTACCTGGTGCAAGTGAACCTGACGGTGGACGGCATGCGCAACCCGCACTACCGCCCGCCCCGCCCCAAGCTGGTGGTGGGCAGCAACGGGCTGGTCTACGAAGAATGGCCCCTGGGCCTCAGCGTGGAAACGCCCTGGTACCGCCACCGGGTGCAGGTGCTGCTGCGTGACAGTAGCAGCGGCCAACTGGCCTACGAGACCTCGGCCGTGTTCGAAGGCCCATGGCGCGATACACAAAACCTGCTGCCGCCCATGCTGGAAGCAGCGCTCAAGGACTACCCGCAACCCGGCCAGCGCAAGGTGGTCGTGGAACTGCCCGCCTCCGGAGACCGCTGAATGGGCGTCACCCGCATCATTGCCGTGCGCCACGGCGAAACCGCCTGGAACGTGGACACCCGCATCCAGGGCCAACTCGACATTGGCCTGAACGACCGCGGCCTCTGGCAGGCGCAGCGCGTGGGCCTGGCGCTGGCGGACGAAGCCATCGACCATATCTACAGCAGCGACCTGTCGCGCGCCCACACCACAGCCCAGGCCATCGCCCAGCACACCGGGAACCCGCAGGCACGTACCGTGCGCCTGCACCCCGGCCTGCGCGAGCGCGGGTTTGGCACCTTCGAAGGCCAGACCTGGGCCGACATTGCCGAGAAATGGCCCGAGGAATCGCGCCGCTGGAAAACGCGTGACCCGCACTTCGCCCCACCCGGCGGCGAAACCCCAACGCAGCTGATGGAACGCGTGAGCCACACTGTGAACGAGATTGCCGCGCAGCACGAGGACGAGCACATCGTGCTCGTCGCGCATGGCGGCGTCATGGACATGCTCTACCGCCTGGCCACGCGCCAGGAGTTGCACGCTCCGCGCACCTGGGAGCTGGGCAATGCGGCCATCAACCGCCTGCTCTGGACGCCCGACGCCCTCACCCTGGTGGGCTGGGCCGACACTCGCCACCTCGACGAAACCGCGCTGGACGAGTCCAGCACCTGAACCCGGAGACCCCATGGGCCACTACCTCTTGCACGCCGGATCCGTTCCCTGGCAAGACCAACTGCTTTACGCGGGCCTGATCATTGCGGCCATTGCCGCACTGTTTGGCCTGTTCTGGTGGCGCAAGCGCGCTGCCCGCCCGCAGCAGGGCGACTTTGCCGCCCTGGCCAGCCAGGCCCGGGTACAGGACGCGCTGAACCAGCAAAACGCCAGCCCGCTGGAAGACGCGGCCGAAGCCTGGCAGCAGACGCAGCAGGCCATGGCCACGGTCAAGACGGGCATACACCGGGCCCTGGCCCTGGTCTTTATGCTGCTCTCGGGCCTGGGCTTGCTCATCTGCTTCACTGCTGTGCTGGGCGGGGTCTTCAAATTCCCGGATATTGCCTGGGGCTCGCTGCTGTTCTGGCTGGCGCTGGGTGTGGCCTGCGCCTGGTTCATGCGCGCGCAGTGGCGCGACTTGCGCGCCAAATAGTCAGCCCGCCCTAGGCCGGCCTAGGGTTGTCCCGCTCGGCACCAAGCGCTTGCTCGGCAAAAATAGCCGTATGAGCAAAGTCATTGTTTTCGCCACCCCCGTTTTCCTGCTGCTGATCGCACTGGAATTTGCCTGGAGCCGCCGCACCAACGCCCGCGTGCAGGGCAGCGCCGCCTACCGTCTCAACGACGCCATCAACAGCATCAGCCTCGGCATCCTGAGCCAGCTCAGCGGCGTGCTGAGCAAGGCGCTAAGCGTGGGCATCTACACCGCCGTCTTTGGCGCCGTGGCGCTCTACCCCGATCTGGAGTTCTGGAAGAGCTGGTACGGCGTGCTGCTGGCCCTGGTTTTCTACGACTTCTGCTACTACTGGCTGCACCGCGCCGGCCATGTGGTGGCGCTGTTCTGGGCGGCGCACGTGGTACACCACCAGAGCCAACACTACAACCTCTCCACCGCGCTGCGCCAGACCAGCAGTGGCAACCTGCTGGGCTGGATCTTCTACATCCCCATGGCCGTGGCCGGCGTGCCGCCGCTGATCTTCGGCATCGTCGCCCTCATCGACCTGCTCTACCAGTTCTGGGTGCATACCGAACAGGTGGGCAAGCTGGGCTGGTTCGACCGCGTGTTCTGCTCGCCCAGCAACCACCGCGTTCACCACGCCGTCAACGACCCGTACATCGACAAGAACTACGGCGGCATCCTGGTGCTATGGGACCGCATGTTCGGCAGTTTCGAGGAAGAAAAAGAAAAGTGCATCTACGGCACACGCGGCCCGCTCAACAGCTGGGACCCGCTCTGGGCCAACGCCGACACCTACTGGGGCCTGGCCAAGGACAGCTGGGCCACGAAACGCTGGAGCGACAAGCTGCGCGTCTGGTTCAAGCCCCCGGGCTGGCAGCCGCCTGACCTGGCCGCCAGCCACCCCAAGCCACCCTTCCGCCTGGAGCAGGTGCAGACCTTCAACCCCACGCTGAGTACGGGCCAGCAGTGGTTTGCCGGTCTGCAGTTTGTGCTCTTGCTGGGCGGTGTGGCCGGCTACCTGTGGGTGGCGGATTCGCTCTCCTTTGCTCATGCAGCCGTAGGCTGCGTGGCGCTGTCGGCCTGCGTCTGGGCGCTGGGCCGCTACCTGCAGGGCGGCCTGCAAGCGCTGGAGGTGCTGGCCGTGGAAGCGGCGGCCCTGGCCACGCTGGGCGCCATGGAGCTGCTGCCCTACTACCTGATCACCAAGCCTCTGGTCATGGTGATTGCTATGATTTTCGTAGCTTATCGCACATATTCCATGGGGGCTAGTGGCACATTTGGCACCCAATCCCGGGCGCTGCTGCTGGCGGCGCTACTGTTCTCACTGGTGGGCGATGTATTCCTCATGCTGCCGGTTGACTACTTCATCCCCGGCCTGGCCTCCTTCCTGGTGGCCCACCTGTTCTACATCGCTCTGTTCCGCCAGGGGCAGTCCTGGTTCCCAAGCCGCGGTGCCTTGCTCGGCGTGCTGGCCTTTGGTGCAGCCGTCTATGCCGTGCTCTGGAGCCATCTGGGCAACCCTGTGCTGCAGGGCGCGGTGGCGGCCTATGTGGGCGTGATCTCGCTGATGGCGGCGCAGGCCCTGGGCCGCGCCGTGGCCAGTGGCGAAGCGGCTGCGCGCTGGGTGGGCGCAGCCGCCTGCATCTTCATGCTCAGCGACGCGCTGATCGCGGTGAACAAGTTTCTGACGCCCGTGCCACTGGCTTCGTTCTGGATCCTGCTGACCTACTACGCGGCGCAGCTGCTCATCGTCCACCACGTGCGCGGCCGTAAGGCAGCCTGAGCACGACGGGCCTCACTGCGTTTGCTCGGCCTTGCGCCGAGCCTCGCCCTCGGCCTGCAGTAGCTGACTGGCCACCTGCACCGGCACGCCCATGTTGGCGCCGCCAAAGCCGGCCAGCATGGAGCGGTTCACCGCCAGCACCTCCCCGCGCAGATTGATGACCGGCCCACCGCTTCCGCCGAAGGTGGTCTGCGCGTCGTGCACCACCACCGCATCGCTCACCTGCGCCACGATGCCGCGACTCACCAGCGGCTGGATCAGGCGGGCCTGCGCCAGCGCGTCAGCCGCCTTCTGGTCGTTCATGTCATCCTGCTCGCGCAAGCCACTCACAAAGCGCCGGTCTGCCCGCGCCAGCAGGGCGCTCAGCCCCGTGGGATAGCCCAGCACCAGCACCGCATCGCCCGGCGCCGCTCCCAGCGTGGCCATGGGCAGGGGCCTTACTTGCAGGGCCGCGCCGCTGCCGCGCAGCAGGGCTAGGTCGTGCGAGGTACTCACGCCCACCACCGTAGCGGCAAAGGGTTCTGTCGTGTCCGGCAAAAAGCCGCGCAGCTCCAGCGCCATGGGCCGCACGCCAAACTCCGCCATCGCCCGCGCCGCCTCGCCCTGCTCCCAGGGCAGGGCCACGTGTCGGTTGGTGATGAGGGTGCCAGCCGCGTCCACTACAAACGCGGTGCCGGTGGAGCGGAACATGTAGATGGGCCCCTTCCCGGCCAGGGTGAGGCGTTGCTCCCCGTCGGCACCCCGCTGGGGTTTGCCCCGGACCATGGCCAAGCGCAAGGGGCGCCCAGTGGCCGGGTCAATGAGCACGTAGCGCGCCTGGATCAGCGCCACTGACTGGGCCACGCGCGACACCAGGGGTGCCACCGAACCACTCTCCACCGCCGCCACACGGGCCTCGGCCCCCATCAGGCCATGGCCCAGCGTCTCCACATCGTCGCGCGTGGGCGCCTGGGCGCGCAGGTCCTGCAGGCGCAAATCCAGCACCTGCACATCGGCCTGGGCCTGGGCCAGGCGATCCGCAAGGTGGGCGGTGTAAAAGCTTTGCGCCCCCAGCGCCGCCAGCAGGAGCAGCACTCCCGCCGTCAGCCACAGGCCACGGCGCAAGTGCCGTCGCGCACCCGGCGCCGCACGCGCAGCCTCCAGCGTGTGGGCCCAGCGCTGTCGCTGTGCAACAGCCGGCGGGGCGGACCAGGGTTCGCGGGGTTGGGTGATCGGAACACCCGAGGAAGGCAGCAGTACGTCCATGGTGGGCCTCCATGGTGGATGGTGCTTGGACCATCCTGCGCCTTTCGGGTTCCCCGGTCAAGCGCCCTGTGTGCGCGCTGTCAGTCGCCCAGCAGGTCCACGGCCGGGCCGGCAGGCGCGGTCACGCCCAGGTGGCGGTAGGCCGCCAGGGTGGCGATGCGTCCGCGCGGCGTGCGCTGCAGGTAGCCCTGCTGGATCAGGTAGGGCTCGATCACGTCTTCGATGGTCTCGCGCTCCTCGCCAATGCTGGCGGCGATGTTGTCCAGCCCCACGGGGCCGCCATCGAAGCGGTGGATCACGGCTTCGAGCAGCTTGCGGTCCATCAGGTCAAAGCCCTGCGGGTCCACGTCCAGCATGGCCAGCGCGCGGTTGGCCATCTCCAGGGTGATCTTGCCCTCGCCTTTCACCTCGGCGTAGTCGCGCACGCGGCGCAGCAGACGGTTGGCTATGCGCGGTGTGCCGCGCGAACGGCGCGCGATCTCAAATCCGCCGTCCTCGTCCATGGGCACACCCAGCAGGCCGGCACTGCGCTTGACGATGCGCGCCAGTTCCTCTGAGGTGTAGAACTCCAGCCGCGCCACGATGCCAAAGCGGTCGCGCAGCGGGTTGGTCAGCATTCCGGCGCGCGTGGTGGCTCCCACCAGCGTGAAGGGTTGCAGATCGAGCTTGATGGAGCGTGCGGCCGGGCCTTCGCCGATCATGATGTCGATCTTGTAGTCCTCCAGCGCGGGGTAGAGGATTTCCTCCACCACGGCCGAGAGGCGGTGAATTTCATCAATGAAGAGAACGTCGTTCTTTTCCAGACCGGTCAATAGCGCCGCCAGGTCTTTGGGCTTTTCCAGCACTGGGCCGCTGGTCTGGCGCAGATTCACGCCCAGCTCATGGGCAATGATGTGCGAGAGCGTCGTCTTGCCCAGGCCGGGCGGGCCGAACAGCAGCACATGATCCAGCGCCTCGTCGCGCTTGCGCGCCGCGCCGATGAAGATTTCCAACTGCTCGCGCACCTTGGCCTGGCCCACGTACTCGTCGAGCAGCTTGGGGCGCAGGGCGCGCTCCAGCGCTTCCTCGCTGCTGGAGGCTGGCACGGCGGACACCATGCGGCTGGCGCCGGGCGGCGGAGGGGGAACAACAAAATCGTCGGTCTGAATGCTCACGACATGGGCCTATGGCTGCGAAAAAATACAAAATCCGAGGGAGGCGCCCACTATAGCCTGCCCGCTCCTGAGCCGGCTCAAGAAGCGCCCACAAACTGCCGATAGGCAAGGTAGCCCCACCTGTCTGGCCCGACCAGCGCGGTGTTCCTGTGTCTGCACGATTGAAAGGCCGCGCCCGCCATGCCCCAACGCTTACCGCTGTACCTGCTGCTGGCATGGGCCCTGGGCCAGCCCGGAGCCTGGGCCAACGACGCGGCGCCAGTCGCCGTCGCCAAACCTAAGACCCCCCCCACCGCAGCCGACGTGCAGGCTAGCAGCGCGGCCAATGCCAAGGAAGTGGGCGACAAGCTGCGTGAAGCCCTGGGCGTGCCCAAGCGCAAAGAACTCACCATCACCGTGGACGGCAAGGCCATGGGCGCCGGCCCCGCGCCCGCTGCGGCCAGCCGCACAGCGCGCAAAGCCAAAGTCGTTGAAAAGGCCAGCGAGGGCCACGGCTCCGACGTGCACTGGGACTACGAGGGTGAGGCGGGCCCGCAGGCGTGGGGCAAGCTGCGCCCTGAATTCAATATCTGTGCCATCGGCAAGCGCCAGTCCCCCATCAACATCGAGGACGGCAGCACCCTGCAGGGACCGGCAGAGCCCGTGCTGTTTAACTACAGCCCCAGCAACGGCACCGTGGTCAACAATGGCCACACCATCCAGGTCGACGTGCAAGGCGACAACAGCATCACCGTGCGCGGCAGTCGCTACCGCCTGCTGCAGTTCCACTTCCACAGCCCGTCCGAGGAGCAGGTGAACGCCAAGCGCACCGCCATGGTGGCGCATCTGGTGCACAAGAATGACGCCGGCCAGTTGGCCGTGGTGGCCGTGCTGCTGGAGCCCGGCGCCGCCAATGCACTGGTGGACAAGGTCTGGACCTATATGCCGCTGGAAGTGAACGACCGCGTGCGCATGCCCAGCGAGCTACTCAACCTCAACGAGCTGCTGCCCAACGACCAGCGCTACTTCCAGTTCATGGGCTCGCTGACCACACCGCCGTGTACCGAGGGTGTGCTCTGGACCGTGCTCAAACAACCCATGACCATCAGCCGCGCGCAGTACCGGCTCTTCACCCAGCTCTATCCCAACAACGCCCGCCCGGTGCAGGCGCTCAACGGTCGTCCCGTGCGCGACGCACAGTAGCGCGCTATCAACTCAATAGCTGCTTGCGCACGATTGACGGGGGGGGCTAGCTCCTTATTTCGCCAAAGCCTTGAGGGCGAGCTTGATGCCCTCGCTGACGCCCACGTCCTTGGGCAGGGCCTTGAGGGCCGCGGCGGCTTCCTTGTCGCTATAACCCAGGGCCAGCAAGGCCTGCAGGATGTCGGCCTGCGCGTCGCTGGCCGCGCCCAGCGGCGCACCGATGTCGGCGCCCAGCTTGCCCTTGAGCTCCAGCAGCAGGCGCTCGGCGGTCTTCTTGCCGATGCCCGGCACCTTGACCAGGCGCCCGGCTTCCTGCAGCGTCACGGCCTGCGCCAGATCGCCCACGTCCATGCCCGAGAGCACGGAGAGTGCGGTGCGCGGGCCCACGCCGGAAATCTTGATGAGTTCGCGAAACGCCTCGCGCTCCTTGGCGGAACCAAAGCCATAGAGGATTTGCGCGTCCTCGCGCACCACGAAGTGGGTCAGCAGACTGACCTTCTGGCCCTCGGCGGGTAGGTTGTAAAAGGTGCTCATAGGCACCTGCACCTCGTAGCCCACACCGCCGCAGTCCACGATGACCTGGGGGGGATTCTTGTCGCTGAGGATGCCTGTGAGTTTGCCGATCATGGTGCGCTGCCTGGGGTTGTCGCGGAAGGGTGTGGCCGGACGGCCGAACATTGGGGACAATGCAGGGGTGCGCCCTTGCTGGCGTGCCCTTTTTAGCCCTGCCGGATTATCAGCTTGATTCTCAAACACATCTTCACCCCGCTGAACAACACGCGCCTCTCGCACCTGTGTGGCCCGACCGACGAACACCTGCGCACCATCGAGCGCGAACTGGAGGTGCGCATCGCCCACCGCCACGAGCAGTTCAAGGTCGAGGGCCCCAAGGCCCAGGCCCAGCGCGCCATGGAGATGCTGCAGGCGCTCTACGAAATCGCGGGCCGCCCCATCGCGGCCTCCACCGTGCAGCTCATGCTCAGTGGCGATGGCGGCATGGATGGTGAGGATGGCCCCACGCTGTCCACGCGCCGCGCCGACCTCAAGCCGCGCAGCCAGAACCAGGCGCTGTACCTGGACAACATTGCCGAGTTCGACATCACCTTTGGCATCGGCCCAGCTGGCACCGGCAAGACCTACCTGGCCGTGGCCGCCGCCGTGGACGCCCTGCAACGCAGCGCCGTGCAACGCATCGTGCTGACCCGCCCGGCCGTGGAAGCCGGCGAGCGCCTGGGCTTCTTGCCTGGCGACCTGAACCAGAAGGTGGACCCGTACCTGCGCCCGCTGTACGACGCGCTCTACGACCTGATGGGCTACGACCAAGTGCACAAGGCGTTTGAGCGCCAGCAGCTGGAGATTGCGCCGCTGGCCTTCATGCGCGGACGCACGCTGAACAACGCGTTCGTGATCCTGGACGAGGCGCAGAACACCACGCCCGAACAGATGAAGATGTTCCTGACGCGCGTGGGCTTTGGCACCAAGACCGTCATCACCGGTGACCTGACCCAGATCGATCTGCCCAAAGCGCAGATGAGCGGTCTGGTGGAGGCTGAGCGCGTGCTGCGCCGCGTGCCCGGCATCGCCATCACACGCCTGACCAGCAGCGACATCGTGCGCCACCCGCTGGTCGCGCGCATCGTGGACGCCTACGAGGCGGCGCGCCTGGACGATCTGCCGCCCATTGCCATCCCGGAGGCCGAAACAGAACTGCCCCGCGTGGGCCTGCCCAAAACCCGCGCCCCCAAAACCTCTTCCACCAAGGCCCGTTGATGCTGCCCGAACTCTCTCTCTCGCTCCAATTCGGCAAACTCAAGGACGCCGACAAGCACCGCGCCGCACTCAAACGCCACAAGGTGATCCGCTGGATCCGCAACACGCTGGAGGTGGATGGCGAGATCACCGTGCGCATCGTCGATGCCGAAGAAGGCCAGACCCTGAACCGTGAATTCCGCCACAAGGATTACGCCACCAACGTGCTGACCTTTGACTACACGCAGGAGCCGGTGGTGACGGCCGATCTGGTGTTGTGTGCGCCTGTGATCACCAAGGAAGCCAAGGAACAGAAGAAGACGCTGGAAGCGCACTACGCGCACATGATCGTCCATGG
Source organism: Rhodoferax sp. GW822-FHT02D07 (assembly GCF_058802405.1). Classification (NCBI taxonomy): domain Bacteria; kingdom Pseudomonadati; phylum Pseudomonadota; class Betaproteobacteria; order Burkholderiales; family Comamonadaceae; genus Rhodoferax; species Rhodoferax sp. GW822-FHT02D07. Next base: position 234,648 of record NZ_JBXAOD010000007.1, on the reverse strand, counting down.
CACCTTGCATGCGCAGGGCTGGGACCATGAGCTGGATGAGGACGCTGAGGTCATGGAGTTGCGGGAGACGGAGATCATGGCGCGGTTGGGGTTTAAGAACCCTTATTGATTTTGCGTTTGCGCTTCGGAGCAGCCGGTGCGGGCGTTTTGCTCCGTGTCCCCCGGCCTTCGGCCTCCTCCTTTACCTACGCAAAACACCCGCACCGGCTACTCCTGCGAGTGCTTGGAACATCAAAAATACTAAGGGTTGGCTGTCGGCATCCCAATGCGTCCAGCGAGGGGCTGGGTTCTGGGTTTTGCGTAGGTAAAGGAGGAGCCCGCAAGGCGGGCGGGGGACACGAAGCAAAACGCGGAACCCAGTCCCTCGCGGGTGAGCGCCAACAAAGACACAAGAATTTTAAGCCCCTAGCCCTTGCAAATACTACGCAAGCAGCTACCAAATCGATAGCAACTACAAAATAGGTGCAACCCGCATCGGAATGGTCACGGGCCCATCGTTGACCAGCTCCACCAACATGTCCGCCGCAAAAATGCCAGTCTGCACAATGGGATGCGCAACGCGGGCCTGGGCTACAAAGTAGTCATACAGCCGCCGCCCGTCAGCCGGGGCCGCCGCATTGGTAAAGCTGGGCCGGTTGCCGCCCGTGGTGTCTGCAGCCAAGGTGAACTGACTCACCAACAACAAGCCCCCCACCGTGCCCGCACCATCGAGGTCCGGCACAGCGAGGTTCATCTTGCCAGCGCTGTCGCTGAAGATGCGCAGCTTGAGCAGCTTGACCAAGAGCTTGTCGGCCTGCGCTTCGGTATCGCCCTGCTCCGCACACACCAGCACCAGCAGGCCGCGGTCGATCTTGCCGACCACCGCGTCCTCCACCGTCACTTGGGCGCGACGCACCCGCTGCACCAGCGCCAGCATGCGCTCAGGCCAGCGTCACGCGGGCGAACTTGCGCTTGCCCACTTGCAGCACATAGGTGCCGGCGCCCAGCTTCAGGCCCTTGTCGCTCACCACATTGCTATCAATGCGCACGCCGCCGCCGTCGATCAGGCGGTTGCCCTCGCCGCTGGATGCGGCCAGGCCTGCGGATTTGAGCAAGGCACCGATGCCCAGTGCCACACCGCCCTCGCCCAAGGGCAGGCTGATCTCGTCGATCTGGTCTGGCACACCGCCCTTGCTGCGATTGATGAAGTCCTGCTCGGCCGCGTCGGCCGCAGCAGCGCTGTGAAAGCGCGCCGTGATTTCCTTGGCCAAGGCCACTTTCGCGTCCTTGGGGTTGCGGCCGGCTTCGACTTCGGCCTTCAACGCGGCGATTTCGGACTCCGGCTTGAAGCTCAGCAGCGTGTACCACTTCCACATTAGCACATCGGAGATGGACAGCACCTTGGCGAACATGGTGTTGGGCTCTTCGGTGACGCCGATGTAGTTGTTCTTGCTCTTGGACATCTTCTCCACGCCGTCCAAGCCTTCCAGCAGCGGCATGGTCAAGATGCATTGCGGTTCCTGGCCGTACTCGGCCTGCAAGGTGCGGCCCATCAGCAGGTTGAACTTCTGGTCGGTACCACCCAGCTCCAAGTCGCTTTGCAGTGCCACGGAGTCGTAGCCCTGCATCAGCGGGTAGAGGAATTCGTGCACGGCGATCGGCGTGCCGGCCTTGAAGCGGTCGTGGAAATCGTTGCGCTCCATCATGCGGGCCACGGTGTAGCGGCTGGCCAGTTGGATCATGCCGCGCGCCCCTAGAGGATCGCTCCACTCGCTGTTGTAGCGCAGCTCGGTCTTGGCGGGGTCCAAGATCTTGTCGGCCTGGGCCCGGTAGGTTTCGGCGTTGAGCTTGATCTGCTCGGCCGTCAGCGGCGGGCGGGTGCTGTTGCGGCCGCTGGGGTCGCCAATCATGCTGGTGAAGTCGCCGATCAGGAAGATCACCGTGTGGCCCAGATCTTGCAGCTGGCGCATCTTGTTCAGCACCACGGTATGACCGATGTGAATGTCCGGCGCGGTGGGGTCCAGCCCCAGCTTGATGCGCAGCGGTTTGCCGGTGGCTTCCGACTTGGCGAGTTTTTTGACCCACTCGTCTTGCGGCAGCAGTTCTTCCACGCCGCGCAGGGTCACGGCCAGGGCTTCGCGGACACGGTCGCTTACAACAATTTGGGGGCTTGAGGCTTGATTCATAAGGGTTTTTTCTCGTTGCCGGGGGATGAGCGGCCGCTATACTGCGGGCTCTCTCCTGCAACGTGTTCGTTGCCAGCGGCTGGATTTTAGTCGTGCCGCTTCTTCCATCGGAGTCCCAGATTTTGAAACACGGATTGATCTCCGCCGTAGAGACCTGTGTGGCCTACGCGCGTGACCTTGCAGAACGCCACCCCCAACGCATCACCGCCGCCGTCGCTGCCCTCTTGCTGGGCGGCACTGGCGCGACATTTGCCGTCGCCAACCTGGCCCCGGATGCCGCCGAACTGCCGGTGCGCACCGTGGTTGAAACCATTGCGCTGCAGCCTGCCACCGCCGCGGACAGTCTGGCCGCCCTGCCCCTCACCCCGCTGTACCGCTCCGAGCTGACCCGCTCCACCGACACGGCAGACAGCCTGCTCAAGCGCTTGGGCGTGTTTGACGCCGCAGCGGCCACCTTCCTGCGCAGCAATGCCCAGGTGCAGCAAGTGCTGCTGGGGCGCGCCGGCCGCAATGTGACGGCAGAAGTCGACAGCAACCAGGCCCTGCTCAGCCTCACGGCCCGCTGGAGCCCGCTGGATGACGGTACCTTCAAGCGCCTGCGCGTCAGCCGCGACGGCAAGGGCTTCTCCGCCCAGCTCGAAACCCTGCCGCTGGTCGCTGCCACCCGCTTGGGTGCAGGCACCATCCAGACCTCATTGTTCGCCGCCACCGACGACGCACGCCTGCCCGACGCCATTGCCGTACAACTGGCCGAAATCTTCTCGGGCGATATCGACTTCCACCGCGCCCTGCGCAAGGGCGACTACTTCTCCGTCGTCTATGAGACGCTGGAAGGCGATGGCGAGCCCCTGCGCTCCGGCCGCGTGCTGAGCGCCGAGTTCGTCAATGCTGGCAAGGTGCACCAGGCCATGTGGTTCCGCGAGCCCGCAGTGGCAGGCGCTGCACCGCGCGGCGGCTACTACACGCTGGAAGGCGAAAGCCTGCGCCGGGCCTTCCTGGCCTCGCCCATGGAGTTCTCTCGCGTGAGCAGCGGCTTCAAGATGCGCTTCCACCCCATCCTGCAAACCTGGCGCGCGCATCTGGGCGTGGACTACGCGGCCACCACCGGAACCCCCGTGCGCACCGTGGGTGATGGCGTAGTGGACTTCGCCGGCGTGCAAAACGGCTTCGGCAATGTGGTCATGGTCAAGCACCGCAACAACCAGACCACGGTATACGCCCACCTGAGCCGCATCAACGTCAAAAAAGGCCAGAGCGTGAGCCAGGGCCAGAACATCGGCGCCGTAGGCTCCACCGGCTGGGCGACAGGCCCGCACCTGCATTTCGAGTTCCGTGTCAATGGTGTGCACCACGATCCGCTGACCATCGCCCGCCAGAGCGAAGCGGTCCCGGTCACCGCATCTGCCAAGCCCCTGTTTGACAAGGCCGCAGCCGATGTGCGCGCCCAGCTCAGCGCTGCCAGCCAGATCGGTCTGGCCAGCGCAGAGTAACGGCGCAACGTGTCCGAGCTCTATATCGGCCTGATGTCCGGCACGTCGCTGGACGGTGTGGACGGTGTCCTGGCGGACTTTTCGCAGGGCAGCATGCGTGTGCTGCAGCACTGCAGCACACCCTTTCCGGCCGACCTACGCGCGGAACTGCTGGCCCTGAACAGCCCTGGCCCCGACGAGTTACACCGCGCTGCCCTGGCCGGCAACGCACTGGTGCGCTGCTATGCAACCGTCGTTCAAAGCCTGCTGACGGCCACCCAAACGCCCGCATCCGCAATTCGTGCCATTGGCGCGCACGGACAGACCGTCCGCCATCGTCCGCAGGAGTTTGATGGTACGGGCTACACCCTCCAGCTCAACCAGCCTTCGCTGCTTGCAGAGCTGTGTGGCATCGATGTTGTGGCCGACTTCCGCAGCCGCGATGTTGCGGCCGGCGGCCAGGGCGCACCGCTGGTTCCGCCTTTTCACCAGGCCGTCTTTGGAAGCCCCGACCAGACCTTGGCCGTCCTCAATATTGGCGGCATCTCCAATATCACCGTGCTGAACCCGGCCGCGCCGACACCGGTACTGGGCTTCGATTGCGGCCCGGGCAATGCCCTCATGGACGGCTGGTGCCAGACGCATACCGGCCAGCCCTTTGATAACGCGGGCCAATGGGCTGCCAGTGGGCAGGTGCATCAACCCATGCTGTCCGCCTTGCTGGCAGACGGCTTCTTTGCCAAGCCCCCGCCCAAGAGCACGGGGCGCGATCTATTCAATGCGATCTGGCTGGCGCGTCAACTGGACAGCTTTCCAAACCTGCCCCCGCAGGATGTACAGGCCACGCTGACTGAGGTGACGGCGCGCTCCTGCGCAGAAGCATTGTGTGCGGTAGCACCAGCCTGCCCAACGTTGCTTGTCTGCGGTGGAGGGGCTTACAACACGCATCTGATGCAGCGCCTGGCCCACTATCTGCCGGGCTGCTTGGTGCAATCTTCCGAAGCACGAGGACTCCCCCCTCTCCAGGTGGAAGCCACCGCCTTTGCCTGGCTGGCACGCCAGACCTGCCTGCGCCAAACAGCGAGCCTGCCAAAAGTAACGGGCGCCCAAGGCGCCCGCATACTCGGTGCCGTCTACCCCGCCTGAGCAGGGTGACAAGCATTCAACTCAGGTCGAGAACGACGAACCGCAGCCACAGGTAGTGGTGGCATTGGGGTTCTTGATGACGAACTGCGCGCCCTGCAGGTCTTCCTTGTAGTCAATCTCGGCCCCCACCAAGTACTGGTAGCTCATGGCGTCAATCAGCAAGGAGACACCATTCTTGGTCATGGTGGTGTCGTCTTCGTTGGTGATTTCGTCAAAAGTAAAGCCATACTGGAAGCCGGAACAGCCTCCGCCCTGCACGAATACACGCAGTTTCAGGTCAGGGTTGCCTTCTTCAGCAATCAGGTCTGCCACCTTGGCAGCAGCGCTGTCGGTGAACAGGATGGGGGAAGGCATTTCGGTATGGATAGTCTCGGCAACGGCGCTCATGGGCGACTCCGGTTTCAATCAGGATGGGCAAATAGTACAGGAAACCGCTCGGGAATTCTGCTACAGGTTATTTGCCGCTAGTTTCAGTGTGGGTTTTTCTTCGTTGTCCAGCAGCGGACGCAACTGGCCGGCAATCAGGGCACCTTGGTGCATTTCCAAGGCGGCGTATTCCACATCCCCTTCAATACGGGCCTTGGGCTGAAGTTCCAACATGTGGCGGGCATGGATGGGACCCTTGACGCCGCCATTGACAATGATGTGGTCAGCAGAAATGTCACCAGTCACGCTGGCGGACTCAGAGATCACCAAAATGCTGGCACTGCCATCGGCGGCCTGCACATTGCCAACAATGACTCCATCGACCCGAAGGCCATCAGAAAAGGTCAAATTGCCTTCAATGCGGGTGCCTTCGGCAATCAGGCTTTTGATCGGGGGCTGCTTTTTCTTGTTGAACATGCTGAACCTCTGTAAACACTACAGCTTGATGGACTGCGTCGCACGGACAGCAGAACCCTCAAGAACCCGTGCCGAGACACTTTTGACAACCACCTGAGGAGGGATGACCAACTCGCCCTCCATGCGCCCATACTGTCTGACCTTGATGGGGACGGCCCCATCCGGCAGCGTACTGGACCAGGGTTTGCCATTCACCGTGCCCGCAAAAGTCAACTCCAAACGACCTGTAAACTCTTGCGTATTGCGACCCGGCTGCATCACCAGCGCTTGCCATTTTAACGTGGTTGGCGTTGTCAGCTCCGCCTGCAAGCCACGGATGGACAACCCATCCACGCCCGCAGAGGGAATCAGCTTCTCGAAAAAACCCAAGTCATCGCGCAACACCCGGTTGTCAGCCTCAAGCTGCTTGACCTGGGTCAGCAGCTTTTCGTGCGAAGCCCTCTCGGCTGTGACCAGCGTGCCAGCCGTATTCGCCACCGATTGCGCCTCGTCCCGCTCGGCCTTCACCGACAACAGCTCAGCACGCAGTGCACTGACGTCGCTGCGCAATTGCATCAACTCGTCCTTGGAGCCCTTTTCCAGACCGGCTATATCTTTGCCAAACTCAAAGGCCCAGAGGCTGATAGCAGCACAGAAGCCCAGGACGATCGCCAGCACAGCCCAGCGGAATGGCCAAGGTAGCGCGCTGCGCACGGCCATACGGGGGGCACTGATGGTGAGGCGGCGGCGTAGCAGTCGAAATCTCATGGAGGGCGAAGTCTAGCAGCCCCATGTGTCTGGCTGAACGCCCAAAAGAAAAGCCGCCTGGACTTGCATCCAGACGGCCTTGCAACGCAGGGTTGCCAGCGATTAACGCTTGGAGAACTGCTTGCGACGGCGGGCGCCGTGGAAGCCGACCTTCTTACGTTCGACTTCACGCGCATCGCGCGTCACGAAGCCGGCTTGGCTCAACGCGGGCTTGAGGGCTGCGTCGTAGTCAATCAAAGCGCGGGTAATGCCGTGGCGGGTTGCACCAGCCTGGCCGGACTCACCACCACCAGCAACGTTGACCATGATGTCAAACGATTCAGCGTGGTTGGTCAGCAGCAGGGGCTGTTTGCAGATCATGATGGAAGTTTGACGACCGAAGAAAGCTTCGATGTCCTTGCCATTCACGGTGATCTTGCCAGTGCCTTTTTTCAGAAACACGCGGGCGACGCTGGATTTGCGACGGCCGGTGCCATTGTTCCATTCACCAATCATGAGAGCTCCTTAGATGTCCAACACTTTGGGTTGCTGGGCGGTGTGGGGGTGCTCAGCACCGCCGTACACCTTGAGCTTCTTGATCATGGCGTAGCCCAAGGGACCCTTGGGCAGCATGCCCTTGACGGCTTTTTCCAAAGCGCGGCCAGGATGCTTGGATTGCAGATCGCGGAAGTTCGTGGCTGTGATACCGCCGGGGTAACCGGAGTGGCGGTAGTACACCTTGTCCAGGCTCTTGGTGCCTGTGACTTTGAGTTGGGCTGCGTTGATGACGACGATGAAATCACCGGTATCGACGTGAGGCGTGTAAATGGCCTTGTGTTTGCCGCGCAAACGGAGAGCAACTTCGCTGGCTACTCGTCCGAGGACCTTGTCGGTCGCGTCAACCACAAACCACTCGTGCACGACCTCAGCGGGTTTTGCGCTGAAAGTAGACATGAGTTTTCTCTTTAAAGAAGGTTTGGGAGGGCTCTTTTCCACGGTCGGCGTTCCTCTAATGGGAATCTCTTAGGTGGGGTAAAAGTCTTCGCCGCGGAGCCACAAAAGCGCTGCGAAGCCTTCCATTATACAAATAAGTGAGCCAAAGACCTAATCGCGCCCTAGAAGCCGTTTTTGCCACGGTTCTGCTCTTCCCAATGCTTGCGGTCGGCAATGCAGACCGGCAGTTGGGCGTGCTCGGGTTTCTGGCATTCGCGATAAATGCACATGGTGCGCGTGAGCACGGTGGCATCCGCGCACAAGGTCGGGCTGGGTGCGGGTGCGGCGACAGGCGCCGGCACGGAGGCCGCGGCGCGCGGCTCGGCCTTGGGTACACGCGGAGTCGCCGGCACGGCAGCAACGGGTGCCGAGGCCGCAGCCATCTTGGCCGGTGCAGCCGCAGGCCGGATCGCCACCCCTGCGGCCGGGCGGGCGACATCAGCCGCCGGGGCCGGTACAGCGGCAGCCACAGGTGCCGATACGGGTTGCTCCGGGGCCGACTGCGCCTCTACAACGGCAGCCGGAGCAGCTGGCTTGGCGGGCTTCAGGGCCCAGTAAGTACCCACTGACAACAGCAAAGCTGCCACCCCGCCAAGCACCCAAGGCAACGCACTGGCCTTGGCAGGCGCCGCAGCCAAGGTGCGGCTCTCGCGCGACTTGGAGGGATCACGCGAACTGCGATGGGTTTTTTTGCTGCGCCCGGTGTTCACCGTGCGCTCACGCACACGGGTGGTCTGGGCAACCGTTTTGGCAGGCGGTGCCGGCTGGGTCGTCAGCAGCGCGGTAGTCGGATCGGCCGCAGTTGGAACCGCATCGTCCAGCACGATGGAGGGGCCCAGAGCGGCACGCCAGTCAAAGCGGGCGATGTCAGCTGGGGGCTGCAACTGCATTTCCTGGGCAAAGGCATCCACGCTGGCGGTGCGGGCATCGGGCTCGATAGCCAAAGAATGGGCGACAGCCGCCACAAACTCCGGCGAATAGCTCTGGCCGAAATGGGTTTGTGCAGTTTGCGCCACCTGGGAAAAGGCCGGCATGCGGTCGCGCAACACGCGGAAGGTGGCCGGCAACGGGGGCTCATTGCAGAGGCAGCCATGCACCACGGCAGCCAATGCATACAGATCGGTCCAGGGCCCCTCGCGCAGGTCGTGCGCATCGGCGTACTGCTCGATGGGCGCGTAATTGACCTTGAGCACCGCCGTGTGCTTGTGGCTGGAGTCCATGATGGCGCGCCGTGCGGCGCCCAAGTCCAGCAACACCGGCGGGCCAGCGTTCTGCAGAAAGATGTTGTCAGGCGAGACGTCGCGGTGCAGGGTGTTGTTGTCGTGCAGCACCCGCAAGGCCTCCAGCACCGACCACAGCACGCTGCGCAACCAGTCCTCAGGCGGGGGGCCGCTCATGCGGCGACGTGCCTCTTTGAGGGTGATGCCTTCATACAGGGGCATCGCCATATAAGCCGTGTTGTTGGCTTCCCAGAAGCGGTAGACCTTGACCAGGGAGGGGTGGTCAAAGCGGGCAAGCACGCGCGCCTCGGCAATAAAGGACTGCAAGCCGGTCTGAAAGGGCTGTGCATCGACCGTGGAGCGCGCCGTGACGGCACCGCCTGCCTCGCGCCCCACCAGCGCTGAGGGCATGTATTCCTTGATGGCGACGGGCCGGTGCAGGGAATGGTCGTACCCACGGTACACCATGCCAAAGCCGCCCACCCCCAGCAAGGCCTGCAGCTCAAACTCGCCCAGCATGGTACCGGGCGGCAATGCGTCCATGTGGGCCAGCGCGACTGGCTGGGTTTCGCTGGGCTGGGTGGCGGTTTCACTCATGCGGTAGCAACAGTATTCGGGGACCTCTAGGTCCCACGCGTATGGGTCAAGACCTGGTTTCCAACGCACCGCCTCACGGCGGCTGGCCTTGCGTAGGTATCATAGGGGATGTTCAGTTACCGCCACGCCTTTCACGCCGGCAACCATGCCGACGTCCTCAAACATACCGTCCTGCTGGCCGCCCTGCGCCACCTGACCCTGAAAGAGGCCGCGCTGAATGTGTTCGACACACACGCGGGTGCCGGCCTGTACCGGCTCGATGGCGACTACGCCAAAACCAGTGCCGAAGCCGCAGAAGGCTTTCTCAAGCTGGTCGCCACGCCCCCCAAGGACGGTTTTGCCCCGGCGCTGCAGGACTATGTGGACATGGTCGCCAGCTTCAACAGCGGCAACCACTGGAGCGTCTACCCCGGCTCGCCCTTCATCATCCAACAGTTGCTGCGCGAGCGCGACAAGCTCAAGCTCTACGAACTGCACCCCACCGACACCAAGACGCTGATGGCCAATGTGGCCCAGTTGGAGGCTGGCCGCCAGGTCGCCATCCTGCGCGAAGACGGGTTTGAGGGACTCAAGAAGTTTCTGCCGCCGCCCTCGCGCCGCGCCCTAGTGCTATGCGACCCCAGCTACGAAGCCAAGACCGACTATGGCCGCGTGCTCGACATGGTGGCTGACGCGCTGCAGCGCTTTGCCACGGGCACTTACGCAGTCTGGTATCCCATCATTCCGCGGCCCGAGGCCCACGACCTGCCAAAACGCCTGAAAACCATGGCCAACAAGGCTGGCAAAGGCTGGCTGCACGCCACGCTCACCGTCAAATCCAGCAAGCTGACCCAGGATGCGGAAGGGGAAGTCATTCGCCCCGGCCTACCGGCCAGTGGCATGTTCCTCGTCAACCCACCCCATACACTCAAGGCCCAACTCAAGGAAGCCCTGCCACAGATGGTGGAACTGCTGGGGCAGGACAGCAACGCAACGTTTACGCTGGACTCGGCCGGCTGATCAGTCGGCCGCCAAGCCCAGGTTCTGGCACAGCGCCAGCGTGGCGGCGCTCTGGTTCATGGTGTAGAAATGCAGCGCGGGTGCGCCACCGGCACGCAGTTGCTCGCACAGATCCGTCACCACTTCCAGCCCGAAAGCCTTGATGGACGCCACATCGTCGCCATAGCTCTGCAAGCGCAGGCGAATCCAGCGCGGGATCTCGGCACCGCAGGCATCCGAGAAGCGCATCAGCTGCGTGGAGCTGCTGATGGGCATGATGCCGGGCACCACGGGCACATCCAGCCCCAGCGCGTCCACCTCTTCGACAAAGCGGAAATAGGCATCCGCGTTGTAGAAGTACTGGGTGATGGCCGAATTGGCGCCCGCCTTGATCTTGGCCGCAAAAGCCTGCAAATCACTGGCCGGAGACTTGGCCTGGGGGTGCACCTCCGGGTAGGCTGCCACCTCGAGCTGGAAGTCCTCGCCTGTTTCCGCCCGGATAAAGGCCACCAGATCGCTGGCGTACTGGAATTGGCCGCCTGCGCCATAACCGCTGGGCAGGTCACCGCGCAATGCCACCAGGCGCTTGACGCCCATGGCCTTGAGGGTCGCCAACTGCTCGCGTACCGTGTCTTTGGTGGCGCCAATGCAGGAAAAGTGCGAGGCCGCGCTTACGCCTTCGGCCAGGATCTCGCGCACGGTGTTGAAGGTGCCCTCCTGAGTGGAGCCACCGGCACCAAAGGTCACCGAGCAAAACTCCGGCGTGAGCGTGTACAGCTGCTGGCGCACCGCACGCAGCTTCTCGACGCCTTCGGGGGTCTTGGGGGGGAAAAACTCCAGACTCAGGGGAATGCGCGTCTGTGTCGACATAGGAATCTCCGTCTTGCGCCGCCGCCAGGGCAGCGCCATATTCAGCCCGCCTTGCGGGCACCAATAAAGAATTCGCGGTTGCCGTCCCCGCCTTCGATCGCTGAGTCGAACCAGTGCGTGACCTCCAACCCCAGCTCCGCGCAGCACTCGCGCAGGCGCTGCTCCACGATGGGGTACATGGCCGGATCTTTCACGATACCGCCCTTGCCCACCTGGCCAGGTTGCAGTTCGAACTGCGGCTTGACCAGGGTCAGCAACACGCCGCCTGGCTTGAGCAAGGGCACGGCCGCCGGCAACACCAGGGTTTGCGAAATGAACGACAGGTCTGCCACCAGAACATCGAAAGGCGGTGCGAACTCGGGCGGCAAGGCCGCAACATCCGGGGCGTCTTCGCCATCCTCCGAGCCGTCAAACCCGTCAAAGGTTTCACCATCCTCTTCGATATCAAATTGCCCCTCATCCCCCGTGCTATCTGCGTAAGCAGCTATCAAATCTGCAGCAGACAGAGTACGCGCATTGACGCCTTCCACACACAGCACGCGGGCATCGCTGCGCAGGCTGGGATGCAGCTGGGCACTGCCCACGTCCACCCCCACCACCGATTGCGCGCCGGCCTGCAACAGGCAGTCAGTGAAGCCACCGGTGCTCTGCCCCACGTCCAGACAGCGCAAGCCGGCCACCTTCACGCCTGCCTGTTTCAGCGCGGCTTCCAGCTTGAGGCCGCCGCGTGAGACATAGCGGGCCTCGGAGTCATCCAGCAGTTGCAGCTCGGCGCCGTCCGGAACCTCGTCGCCATTCTTGGCCACGCGTTTCCAGACTTCGCCGTTCTTCCACTGCACGCCGTCGGCAATCAGGCGCTGGGCCTGCGAGCGGGTGCTGGCCAGCCCGCGCTGGACCAGCAATTGGTCAATCCGCATACCGTGTGCCGCTTAGTAGCGGTACGTCTCTTTCTTGTAGGGGCCGGCCTTGCTAACGCCGATGTAGGCGGCCTGCTCGTCGGTCAGTTCCGTCAGCATGGCGCCCACCTTCTTCAGGTGCAGGCGTGCCACCTTTTCGTCCAGGTGCTTGGGCAGCACATAGACCTTGCCCGCCTTGTAGTCCTTGGTCTTGGTGAACAGCTCGATCTGGGCGATGGTCTGGTTCGCAAAGCTGGAGGACATGACGAAGCTGGGGTGGCCGGTGCCGCAACCCAGGTTCACCAGGCGGCCCTTGGCCAGCAGGATGATGCGCTTCTCGGGGTTCTTGCCCTTCTTCGGGAAGATCACGTGATCGACCTGCGGCTTGATCTCTTCCCACTTCAGCTTTTCCAGCGATGCAACGTCGATTTCATTGTCGAAGTGACCGATGTTGCAGACGATGGCCTGGTCCTTCATCGCTTCCATGTGCTTGTAAGTGATGACGTTCTTGTTGCCGGTGGTGGTCACGAAGATGTCGGCCTTGTCGGCAGCGTACTCCATGGTCACGACCTTGTAGCCTTCCATCGCGGCCTGCAGGGCGTTGATGGGGTCAATCTCGGTCACCCAAACTTGCGCGGACAGGGCACGCAGGGCCTGGGCGGAGCCCTTGCCCACGTCGCCGTAGCCGGCCACCAAGGCCACCTTGCCAGCGATCATCACGTCGGTGGCGCGCTTGATGCCGTCCACCAGGGATTCGCGGCAACCGTACAGGTTGTCGAATTTGCTTTTGGTGACGGAGTCGTTCACGTTGATGGCGCGCAGCTTGAGCGTGCCCTTGGCGGCCATTTCTTCCAGACGCATCACGCCGGTAGTGGTTTCTTCGGTCACGCCGATGATGTTCTTCAGACGGCGGCTGTACCAGGTGGGGTCGGTCTTGAGCTTGGCCTTGATGCTGTTGAACAGGCAGATTTCTTCATGGCTGCCGGGCTTGGCCAGCACCTTGATGTCCTTCTCGGCCTTGGCACCCAGGTGCATCAGCAGCGTGGCGTCGCCGCCGTCGTCCAAGATCATATTGGGGCCTTCCGCCGCGGTGCCCTTCTTGCCGCTGAATTCGAAAATGCGGTGGGTGTAGTCCCAGTAATCTTCCAGGGTCTCGCCCTTGACGGCGAACACGGGAGTGCCGGTCGCGGCAATCGCGGCGGCGGCGTGGTCCTGCGTAGAGAAGATGTTGCAGGAAGCCCAGCGCACGTCAGCGCCCAGCGCCTTCAGCGTTTCGATCAGGACGCCGGTCTGGATGGTCATGTGCAGCGAACCGGTGATGCGTGCGCCCTTCAGGGGCTGGCTCTTGGCGAACTCTTCGCGGATGGCCATCAGACCGGGCATTTCGGTCTCGGCAACGGTCAGCTCTTTGCGGCCCCAGGCGGCCAAGCTCAGGTCGGCAATCTTGTAGTCCTGCGCCACAGCAGCTGCGACCTTGGCGACGATCTGCTTGGCAGCGGCGGGTTTGCTGGCCTTGGCGGCCTTGGGGGATTTCTGTACAGCGCTCATGGTGTGCTCCAAAAGTAAGTTGGCTAAGCACTGGCGCGTGGGAAGTTCAGGTAGCCGACTCACCGCACACGTCCAGTGGGTGAGCGCCGTTGTGAGGCACGGCACGCCTTGGCAAGACCCAGGCGGCGTGTTCTCCGAGCCTCACTCGCGGCATCCCCTGTGGGGTACGGCGAGCTGCAACGCTCCTCGGAAGTGCAGCGATTTTAGCCTGCTAAAGCGTCAGCCGCCAAATTCAGGGGGCAGGCCCGGTGCTGCTGCCCAGTTGCAGGGCCGGCAGGCGCAGCAGCTGGTAGGGCCCGGCCTCGGGCGCGCGCAGCACCTGCATCACCATTTCGGCCAGGGCCATGCCCGTGGTCTGGGGCGTGGGCTGGGTCACGGTGGTGACGTCCAGACCAGTGAGCAGGGTGTCCTGCGGAATGTCGCCATGCACCACCACCGAGATGTCCTGCCCCACGCGCAGGCCCGCATCCAACAGTCCGCGAATCAGGCCTACACCGCCCAGGTTGTTGTCCACCAGCACCGCCGTGGGCCGGGGCGTGAGCGCCAGCAACTGCACCACCGACTGCAGGCCGCTGCGCCGGTCGTTCACGCCGCCTATGCAGTAATGCGACGGGCAGACCAGTCCGACCGCTGCCAATGCATTCACAAAGCCCCGGTGACGCTGGAAGGCGAAATTCAGGATCAGCGGCGCATGCACATAGGCAATGCGTGTGTGGCCCAGCGCCAGCAAATGCTCCACTGCCAGGCGGCTACCCAGGTCGTTGTCAAAGTCCAGCCAGGAGTAGTGGCTGCACTCGGCCGTGCGGCCATAGCCCACAAAGGGGTAGCCCTTCTCCAGCAGGTAGTCCACGCGCGCGTCCTGCACGCGGGTGTTGGGCACGATGACCGCGTCCACACGCCCGCCACGGAACAGGCGCTCGAAGGTTTCCAGATCGGTTTCGTTCTTGGCCACCGCCAGCAGCAAATCCAGGTGGTCGCGCTCCAGGCGCTCGCCCAGGCCGTCGGCCATGTCCAGAAACTGCGGGTTGCCCAGGTTTTCCACAGCGGCGGAGTAAACGATGCCCACGGCATCGGTATTGCCGCGCACCAGCCGGCGCGCGCCCGCATCGGGCCGGTAGCCCATGCTCGCGGCCATGGCCTGCACGCGCTCGCGGGTCTGCTCGTTCACATCGGTATAGCCGTTCAGGGCGCGGCTGACCGTGGATGTGGACAGGCCCAGGGCATTGGCCAGTTGCTTGATACTCACACGTTGCTCCGCTCGTTTCGCTTGCTGGAGCGCGAGTGTAAGGGCAAGGCCTTCGCTGGCGCCCTCTGTAAAATACCGATCTCCCCTCTGGTGGCCCGCCGCTGTGCGCTGCCCACTCCCGAACCTGGACCCCCTGTGACCTTTCTCGCCGAAACCCGCCGCCGCCGCACCTTTGCCATCATTTCCCACCCGGACGCCGGCAAGACCACGCTGACCGAAAAGCTGCTGCTGTTCTCGGGCGCGATCCAGATTGCCGGCTCGGTGAAGGCGCGCAAGGCCAGCCGCCACGCCACGTCCGACTGGATGGAAATTGAAAAGCAGCGCGGCATCTCGGTAGCATCTTCTGTCATGCAGATGGCCTACCGCGACCATGTGGTCAACCTGCTCGACACCCCCGGCCACAAGGACTTCTCCGAAGACACCTACCGCGTGTTGACCGCCGTGGACTCGGCGCTGATGGTGATCGACGCGGCCAACGGTGTGGAAAGCCAGACCCGCCGCCTGATCGAGGTGTGCCGCCAGCGCGACACGCCCATCATCACCTTCGTCAACAAGATGGACCGCGAAGTGCGTGACCCTCTGGACATCATGGACGAGGTGGAGCGCGAGCTCAAAATGCCCTGCTGCCCCATCACCTGGCCTGTGGGTCAGGGCAAGAGCTTTGGCGGCATCATCAACCTGCTGACCAAGAGCATGACCGTGTTCACCGCGGGCAGCGAAAAGCGCCCGCAGGACTTCGAGACCATTCCGCTGTCCGATGCAGACAAGCTGCGTGCCCGTTTCGGCCAGGCCTTTGACGATGCCCTGGACAGCATGGAGCTGGCGGTGGGTGCTTCCGCCGAGTGGGACCACCAGGCGTTTCTGGAAGGCAAGCTCACCCCGGTATTCTTCGGCTCCGGGGTGAATAACTTCGGGGTCATGGAAGTGCTTGACGCCGTGGTGGACATGTCGCCCCCGCCTGGCCCACGCGTGGCCTACACCGAGGTGAACCGCAACCGTGAGGCCCAAACCGTCCAACCCGATGGCGACAGCTTCTCCGGTGTGGTGTTCAAGGTGCAGGCCAATATGGACGCCAACCACCGCGACCGCATTGCCTTTGTGCGCGTGGCCTCTGGCAAATACACACCGGGCATGAAGATGAAGGTGCAGCGCACCGCCAAGGAACTGCGCCCCACCAGCGTGGTGACCTTCATGAGCCAGCGCCGAGAGGCGGTGGACGAAGCCTATGCCGGCGACATCATTGGCTTTACCACCCATGGCGGCGTGCAGTTGGGCGACACCATCACCGACGGCCCCAACCTGCAGTTCACCGGCCTGCCCTTCTTCGCACCCGAAATGTTCATGACCGTGGTGCTGAAGAACCCGCTGCGCACCAAGCAGCTGCAACAGGGTCTGATGCAGTTGGGCGAAGAGGGTGCCATCCAGGTCTTCAAGCCCGATGCCGGCGGCAACATGCTGCTGGGCGCCGTGGGCCAGCTGCAGTTTGAAGTGGTGCAACACCGCCTCAAGACCGAGTACGACTGCGATGTGCGCTTGGAAAGCTGCCAGTACACCGGCGCCCGCTGGATCACCGCCGACAATGCTGCTGACCTGCGCGACTTCGAGACCGCCTACCCGCTGCGCATGGCCCATGACGCGGCCGACACCCTGGCCTACCTCTGCACCAGCCCCTACGACGTGCGCTTGGCGCAGGAGCGTTTCCCCAAGATCCACTTCCACCCGCTGCGCGAGCACGCTGGCCTGGCACTGCAAAGCGCGGGCTGACGGCCCCAGACTGCGCCCCGCCGCAGTAAGATGAAAAGCCCGCTGATTCAGCGGGCTTTTTTATTGGCTTGACCGGACAGGAGCTCCCATGACATTCACCCCCTCCCTGCGCCTTGCCAGCGCCCTGCTGATGGCGACCCTGGGCACTGCGGTCAGCGCCGAGCAGCTTCAGCTGCGCATCCTGGAGACCACCGATGTGCACATGAACCTGCTGAGCTACGACTACTACCAGGACAAGCCCACCGACCAGTACGGCCTGGCGCGCACCATCAGCCTCATCAAGGCCGCGCGCAACGAGGCGCCCAACAGCCTGCTGTTCGACAACGGCGACCTGCTGCAGGGCAACCCGCTGGGCGATGTGGTGGCGCGCGTGGCGCCGCTGCAAGCCGGCCAGACACACCCGGCCTACAAGGTGATGAACCCGCTGGGCTACGACGCGGCCAACCTGGGCAACCACGAGTTCAACTACGGCCTGGACTTTCTGCGCCGCGCCATCGCCGGCGCGGGCTTCCCCTATGTGAACGCCAATGTGCTGCTGGCCGACGGCAAACAGGACAGCGCCACGCCCACCCAGGCCTTCACGCCCTATGTGCTGCTGGACCGCACTTTCAAGGACGCGGCCGGCAAGGAACACAAACTGCGCGTGGGCGTGATCGGTTTTGTGCCGCCGCAGATCATGCAATGGGACAAAGCCAACCTGGAGGGCAAGGTGGTGACGCGCGATATGGTGGACATGGCCAAACGTTATGTGCCCGAGATGCGGGCCAAGGGCGCGCAACTGGTCGTGGCCATTCCCCACTCCGGTTTCGAAAAAGGTGAGGTCGGTGCCTTTGCGGAAAACGCCGTGTCCCGCCTGGCCGAGGTGCCCGGCGTGGATGCCATCCTGTTCGGCCACGCGCACGCGGAATTCCCGGGCAAGGCCTTTGCCGCCTACCCCAAGGTGGACATCGAACGCGGCACCATCAACGGCGTACCCGCCGTCATGCCGGGCCGCTGGGGTGACCACCTCGGCGTGATCGACCTGACGCTGGACAACAGCGGCGGCAGCTGGAAGGTGGTGGGCAGCCAGGCCACTATTCGCCCCATCTTTGACCGCACCGCGAAGAAATCGCTGGCCGAGGAAGATCCCGTGGTGATGCAGCTCATCGGCACCGAACACCAGCGCACGCTGGACTACGTGCGCAACAAGGTGGCCCTGAGCAGCGCGCCCATCTACAGCTACTTTGCGCAGGTGGCGGACGATCCGTCCATCCAGATCGTCTCCAACGCGCAGATCGCCTATGTGAAACGCGCCATGCAGGGCACGGACTACGAGAAATACCCCGTGCTGTCGGCCGCCGCGCCCTTCAAGGCGGGTGGGCGCCAGGGTTGGAACTACTACACCGACATCCCTGCCGGCCCGCTGGCCATCAAGCACATGGCGGACCTCTACATCTACCCCAACACGCTCAAGGCCATGCTGATCACCGGCGCCGAGGTGCGCGAGTGGCTGGAAATGTCGGCCGGCCAGTTCCTGCGCATCGACCCCAAGGGCCCCGCGCGCCAGCCCCTGATCAACGACGCGTTTCCGTCCTACAACTTTGACGTGATCGACGGCGTGGAGTACGAGATCGACGTGAGCCAGCCCGCGCGCTACGACGGCAAGGGCCAGCTCGCCAACGCGGACGCCCACCGCATCCGCAACCTGCGCTTCGAGGGCAAGCCCATTGTGGACAGCGCCCGCTTCGTGGTCGCCACCAACAACTACCGCGCGTACGGCGGCGGCAACTTCCCCGGCCTGAAGGCGGACAAAGTAGTGCTGGACGCGCCCGACGAGAATCGCCAAGCGCTGGTGGAATACCTGCGCATGTCGGACAAGCTGGCGGCGGACCACATGGTCAACCCCAGTGCCGACGGTAACTGGCGCATCGCCCGCATCCCCGGTGTGCACCCCACCTTCCTGTCCGGCAGCGCAGCCAGCCGCTTCCTGGCCCAGCACGCCGAAATCGGGCTGGTGCAGGACAACGGCGACGGCTCGGCGCTCTACGAGCTGAAGGACTGAGGCGTGGGCATCGCCCGCTAGTACTGCCAGTGGTGGGGGTTGGTGTCGGACTGGTGGCACAGCGCCAGCCCCAACTCGGTGACCGAGCCGGCAAAGCAGATGAAGATGGCCTGGTGCGTGGGCCACTCGCGCTGGCAGTGCTTCTGGAAACTGGGCTTGAGGCGGCCCTTGCGGTGCTCGGCCATGAGCTTGAGCACCGAGGGGTTCTTGGCCTCGGCGTGGTACTCCACCACCAGGGCGTGCCAGTCTTCAATCAGGCTTTCGAGCTTGCCAGCCGCGCGCTGGCAGACCGCCTTGGCCTCCGGCGCGGCCTGCGCCAACGCACTCCCCGCCCACAACCCCAAGGACACAACCAGCACGATTCCCCAGCGCATACCGCACTCCCGGACAATGGCGCATTCCTGCGCGAAGACCGCAGCATACTGACAACCCCATGCAAGCCCTGAGTACCTGGCCCCTGGCCGACCGCCGCCGCATTGCCGGCGTGTTCACCGATATCGACGACACCCTGACCACCGAAGGCGCCATCACGCCCGAGGCGCTGCAGGCCCTGGCCGACCTGAAGGCGGCGGGCCTGCACGTCATTCCCATCACCGGACGGCCCATTGGCTGGTGCGAGCCCTTCATGGCCGGCAGCGGCGGCGCAGCCTGGCCGGTGGACGCCATGGTGGCGGAGAACGGTGCCGCGGCCTTTGTGCATAAAACCGCAGTTGAGGATAAAAATAGCCTCCAGCCCGCATGGAATGTGCGCAAGCCGCTATCAAAACTGTATCAACAGGACGCAGCCACCCGCACGGCGAATCAGGCCCGCATGCGCGCCATTGCCGCGCGCATCGTGGCGGAGGTGCCCGGCGTGCAACTGAGCCGCGACAGCGCGGGCCGCGAGACCGACCTGGCCTTTGACTACGCCGAGTTCGCCCGCCTCCCGCCTGACACGGTGCAGCAGGTGCTGGAGCGGCTGCAGGCCGAGGGCATGCAGACGACGGTGAGCAGCATCCATATCCACGGCTGCTTTGGCGTCTTCAACAAATGGCAAGGCGCCTGCTGGATTGCGCGCGAGCTGCTGGGCGTCGACCTGCCCGCCGAGCTGGACCGCTGGGTGTTTGTGGGCGACTCGGGCAACGACCAGGCCATGTTCCAGCACTTCACCCACAGCGTGGGGGTGGCGAACATTGCGCGCTTTTTGCCTCAGCTCACCAACCTGCCGCGCTATGTGGCCACGGCCGAACGCGGCGCCGGCTTTGCCGAAGTGGCGCGGGCGATCCTGCAGGGGCGCACGCCATGAGCGGCACCGCCACCCACCGCAGCGCCGCCGGCTCGCCCATGGGCCTGCTAGCCGTGTTTGGCTCCACGCTGTTCCAACTCTCGGGCGTGTTCATGCTCTCGCCGCTGATGCTGGTGTTGCTGAAGGAGCGCGAGGTGTCCACCACCATGGCCGGCCTGTTTGCGGCCACCAGCTGGCTGGGCATCTTCATCGTCACGCCCTTTGCCTCGGCCCTCACCCGGCGCTTCGGGCAGCGCCGGACCATGTGGTTTGCCTCGGTGGCGCCGCTGCTGGCAGCGGCTGGTTTTTTGTTTACCGATGTGCTGTGGCTGTGGTTCGCGCTGGAGCTGCTGGCTGGCGTGGCGGGCGGGCTGCGCTGGGTGCTGGCCGAGGCCTTCATTGCCGAGTTCTCCCCCGCTGACCGGCTGGGCCGCTACATCGGCATCTACGCCACCATGGTGGGCGCCACCTTCATCATCGGCCCCACGCTGCTGGCCTGGGTGGGCAGCGAAGGCCCCGCGGCGCTGGGCCTGGTGATCGCCCTGCTGGGTGTGGGCCTGGCCTGGACGGCGCTGATTCCGGTGGTGCCGCCCCATGCGGACGCGGCCCATGCGCGCGTGGGCGTGCTGGGCCTGTGGCAGGCGGTGCGCAGCCATCCCGTCATCATGCTGGCCGGCTTCATCGGTGGTTTTTTCGAGCTGGGACTGGCCTCCATCCTGCCGCTGTATGGGCTGGCCATGGGCCTGGGTGCAGCGGCCGGGGCGCTGCTGATTTCGGTTAGCGGGCTGGGCAGCACGCTGGTGGCGATTCCCGTGGGCATGGTGGCCGACCGCTTTGAGGACAAGGCGCGCGGACGGCGCACGCTGATGGTTGTGTGCGTGGCCCTGGCGTTGGCCACGGCCTGCGCGCTACTGCTGGTGGCGCATGCGCACTGGCTGGCCTGGCCGATTGTCTTTTTGCTGGGCGCCGCCGGCAGCTGCCTCTACACGCTGAGCATGACGGACATTGGCGCCCGCGAGCAGGGCATCACGCTGGTGAACAGCACCGCCGTGCTGGTACTGAACTACACGCTGGGCGGGCTGGTGGCGTCGGCCGTGTCGGGTGCGCTGATCGACTGGTCGCCTACGCTGGGCTTTCCGCTGGTGCTGATTGGCGTGGCGGCCGTGGGCCTGGCCGCCCTGCTGCGCACGCGGCGCAGCAGCACGTTCTAGAACTCGGGGGGGCCGCCACGCCCCCCCGTTTACTTGTGTTTCTTTTTGGCGACTGTAGCCTTGGCGGGCGCAGCCTTGGTCTTCTTGCCAGCGCTGGCCTTGCCCGTGGCCTTGGCCGATTTGCCGGTTTTCTTGCCTGCCTTGGCGCTCTTGCTGTGTTTGGTGGCGTGTGTCTTGCGCTGGCCGACCGATTTCGGCGGGATCAGGTCTTCCACCGACATACCAGCGCTCTGCGCCATGGCGCCCCAACTTTGACCCTGGGCCCGCTGCGGCAGCACGCCGGGCAGCGACTTGGTGCCGGCGGCGGTATCTACCATCCCACCATGCAGCGCGGCCTGCAGCTGCGTGGCACTAGGCTGGCTGATGCCTTCCTGCGCCAGCGTGGCTTGCGCCAGCTTGAGCGCCAACCGCGCTTCGCCATAGGCCAGCGAGCCGGTGGCGGGGGCCACGCTGGCCGCGCCACTGCCTTCGGGCTGGCCACTGCGCAAGCTGTGCACCAGCATTTCGGTGTCCTGCGGACTGCCGATCCAGGGGGCGAACTCGGAGACCAGGCGGTCGGTGTAGTCGTCGTCGTTGGCCAGGGCCACGGTGCCGGCGCAAGCCAGCAGCGCGCCCAGCAGGCCCGCAGCCAGCCAGCGGCGGGGCCCGGCGCTCAGGCGCGTTGGCAAGGTAAAGATTCGGGTCATGGAGCGGGAGCTTAGCCGCACCGGGCGGAGCCGGTGCGGGGGAAATTGTTAAGCGGCGGTAAAACCCTGCAGCACGTTGACGGCGTTGATGCCCACCTCCTCCACCGCATAGCCACCCTCAAAAATAAAGGCCGTGGGAAGGCCGGCGCGCTCCAGGCTTTCGCCCACGCGCAGGTAGTCGTCGCTCTTCAGGGTGAAGCCAGAGATGGGGTCGCCTTCAAAGGTGTCCATGCCCAGCGACACCACCAGTGCCTCGGCCCCAAAGGCCTGGATGGCGGCCAGCGCCGTGTCCAGCGCCTGCGCCCAGGTGGCGTAGTCGGTGCCGCGTGGCAGCGGCAGGTTCAGGTTGGCGCCCAGCCCGGCGCCCGTGCCGCGTTCGTCGGCATGGCCCAGGTAGAAGGGGTACTCGGTGCGCGGGTCGCCGTGCAGGCTGGCAAAGAACACATCGGGCCGGTCGTAGAAGATGGCCTGGGTACCGTTGCCGTGGTGGTAGTCCACGTCCAGCACCGCCACCTTCTGCATGCCCGCATTGCGCAAATGCTGCGCAGCCAGAGCGGCGTTGTTGAGGAAGCAGTAGCCGCCAAAAAAGTCCGCACCCGCGTGGTGACCCGGCGGGCGGCTCAGGGCGAAGGACACGCGGTCGCCGTCCAACAGCGCCTGCGCGGCGCTCAGCGCGCAATGGGCGCCCGCACGCGCGGCCACCCAGGTTCCGCTGGTGAAGGGGGAGCCGGCGTCGTACGAATACAGCCCCACTTTTGCGGCAAAGTTGTCGGGCTCCACATCGGTGCGGAAGGTGCGCGTGGGCCAGACGGAGGGTAGGATGTCCTTGTCCGCGTTGGCCGGATCCAGCGCCACCCACTGGTCCCAGGCCGTGGCCAGGAAGTTCAGGTAGCGCGGGCTGTGGATGGCCGTGAGCGCGCTGTCGTCAAACGCCTGCGGCTCCAACACCGTGCCCAGCTGGCGGCGCTTCAGTTCCGCCAGCACATGGTCGGCACGGGCCGGCACTTCAAAACACGGCACCAGCGCGCCGCGGAACATCTCGACCTTGCCCTGGTGCTGGGCGTGCAGGTGGTTGTAGAAGGTTTTCATGGTTTAGGCGTAAAACAGGGCTCTTTCCCTTATGAAATATGCGCGAGCAGCTACTATTTATATAGCAGCCATCAGGCCTTCAGCGTGATGCGGGCGCCCAGCGCCAGCAGCTTCTGGTCCAGCTTCTCGTAGCCGCGCTGGATCATGTTGGCATTCTGCAGCGTGGACTTGCCGGTGGCGCACAGCGCCGCGCCCAGCAGCGCCATGCCGGCGCGGATGTCGGGCGAGGGCAGCGTGGTGCCGCGCAGCTTGCTGCGCCCGCTGATGACCACGCGATGCGGGTCGCACACCACGGCGGCCGCGCCCATGGCAATGAGCTTGTCCACAAAGTACAGGCGCGACTCGAACATCTTCTCGAAGAACAGCACATTGCCCTCCACCTGCGTGGCCAGGGTGATCATGCAGCTCATCTGGTCGGTGGCGAACTGGGGCCAGGGGCCGTCGCCAATGACCGGCATGGCGCCGTCGAACTCGCGCGTGACGCGCAGGCTCTGGTTGGCGGGCAGGTAGATGTGTTTGTCGTGCAGTTCGATCTTCACGCCCAGGGTCTCGAACACGCGGTGGCACATGCCGTAAGCATGCTTGTCAGTGCCGTCCACCGTGATCTCCCCGCCCGTGGCCGCAGCCAGCGCCAGGTAGGACGCAGCCTCGATGTGGTCGTGGCACACGGTGTAAGTGGTGCCGCGCAGGGATTCCACACCGTCCACGCTGAGCTGGTTGGTGCCGATGCCGGAGATCTTGGCGCCCATGGCGTTGAGCAGGTGCGCCAGATCCTGCACGTGCGGCTCGCAGGCCGCGTTGCGGATCAGCGTGTGGCCACGGCTCACGGCAGCGGCCATGAGGATGTGCTCGGTACCCGTGACGGAAGGCTCGTCAAAAAACAGCTCCGCGCCGGTCAACGCACCGGGCACTTCGAAGTCATAGGTGCCGTCGATGGACACCTTGGCGCCCAGCTTCATGAGGCCGTAAAAGTGTGTGTCCAGCCGGCGCCGGCCAATCACATCACCACCGGGCGGGTACAGCCGCGCCTTGCCGGTACGGTGCAGCAGCCCCGCCACGCAGAGGATGGAGGTGCGCACCTTGTTGCACAACACCTGGCCAATCTCGTTGGTGCGCACGCTGGCCACCTGGATGCTGACGCGCTCGCCACTGCGCTCCACCTTGCCGCCAATCTCAACGATCACGTCCAGCATGTGGCGCACGTCGATGATGTCGGGCACGTTGTCCAGCACCACCTCCTGGTCCGTCAGGATGCAGGCCGCAATCATGGGCAGGATGGCGTTCTTATTGCCAGAGGCGCGGATGGTGCCCCGTAGGGGCACGCCGCCTTCGATTTCAAATGTGGACATGGATTAAAGAGTGAATGGATTAAGTGGGTTGCACTGTGGATTCGGTGGCCATCCGGGTCAGTCGCGCCTTGACGGCTTGCTCCCGCTCCGGGTTGCTCAGCAAGCCCGGCAGCGCGTTATGGAAGGCAGGCATTGCCAGCAATGCTGCCACCGCTTGGTGGATGTGTTGGCGGACGGCTTCGTGCGCAGCGATCACTTCCTGTACGACGGTGGCGCGACCTTCCACAACCGTCATGATGTCTTCCAGATCGTGGCTCAGGTACACATCATTCTGCCCGCGATCCTTGAAGGCTTCGAACTTGGTCGCCAGAAAATACGGTGCGGAAAGATGCCGCAACCGGAGACTGTCCGCCAGCGTTGTCTCAAGGGCATTGTCATAGCCGACCCGGTACCAAGGGTTGGCAAAACCCAGCACTGTTTCATCCAGCGGCACCAGGTCCAGCTGCATGCGGCTCCAGTACCAACGAAATGGCGGCGTGTTGTCGGCTATGGTCTGCTTGAAGCCGCGCTGCATCAGTTGCTCTGCTAGGCGGTGATACCCGGCCAGCGAGGCCACTTCGACGATGGCGTCTACATCTTCTGTCGGGCGTATGTCCGTCAACGCGGCATCGTCCACCAGTAGCCCCGTCGCGCAACCACCCACAAACACCACCTGCTCGCACAATGGCCCCATGGCTTGCACCATGCCGATCAACAGGCTCAGGTTCGGATTAGCCATAGCTGAGCCCCTTCTCCGGCTTGGGCGCGTCCGGGTCGATCAAGGCTTGCAAACGCTCCAACGCCATGCCCTTTTCGCGGGCTCTCCCTACCCGCAGCGCATCGAAGAGCGCCAGCATTTCGTACAACCTGGCGTCTTGCATCGCCGCAAAGGGCACGGAGGGATGCAATGGCTCCACCCCCACACCACGCACCGTACCATTGGGGTGCGGCCAGACAAAGTCTGTGCTACCGGGCGCAAACACGCCCGCGAAGGCGGGCGCGCTGTGGCTTGTGGGAACGCCAACAGCCAGCGGCAGTTTCTCGGCCGGGAAGGCGTACTTGGCGCCATGGAGTGCGAACTCGGCTAGGTTGTGTGCATGCGGACGTACCACGTTGTCAGCCCCCGCTTCGCTTTCCGGCAGCGCAGCGCGGCGCACCCGCTTTCGCGTGACCCTGTAAATGCCCATGGGCTCTTGCACGCCCAGCGCACCATCACCCGCTGCGGCAGCGTCGGGCGGCGACTCCCTGTTTGGGAGCAACAGGCCCGCCTGCAACCCGCGCTTGATGCAGGCATGCGCCTCCGACACGCTCAGCCCCAGCTCCTGCGCCAGCCGCGCGTACGTCCAGCGCTGCTCACCCCAAGCCACCAGCTTGAGGGCAACGAGGAAGTCTTGGGGCTTGAGCTGCATTTACATTCAATATTCGTGAATCGCGAATATTGAATGTAAATGAATCGCTAGAACAAAGCAAGTTGACAATGAAATTGGCCTCTAGCCCTTGCGGAATATGCGCAAGCAGCTATCAAAACAAAAGCAAAACTACTGCTCTGCTTCTGCCTCTTGAATTTCCTTCAGCGTGCGGCCATCCGCAGCCTTCCACTCCATTCGACCATTGGCCGAACGACCCAGCAGTACCGATGCGGCCGTGCTGGGAGAGCTAAAGGTGTAGTCCTGTGTGAACTGGTAAAGCGCACCCTGCATCGCCAGCACGCCGTTACTGATGAGTTCTTGGCGCAAGTCGTACTGGCCTTTCACATGCTGGGCCATACTGGGTACAGAGTCAGCCACAGCCTGAGAGCCCGCCAGCACCACAAAGCCCTGGCTGGCTTCGTAGCCCGTAGCCTGCACACCCTTGCCTTTACAGGTGAGCATCGGAGCGGCCTTGGTTGCAGGCGCCTTAGGCGACTGTTCAAACGCATGTACCCCTAGCACCGGCAGCATGCCCAGCATATGGCCCAAGAAGACTTCCATGTCAGTACGGTCAGCCTCGCTCAGGGACGGCTCGGCGGGCTGGTTGGCGTTGTCCAGCGGCATGCGCTTGGCGGCACGGGCAAGGGCAATCAGGCGTGACTCCAGAAACTGCACATGCGCTTTATTGAGTTGTCCGGCGGTGGTAGTGGTGAAGCCGATAGCGCGGGTCCAGAAATCTTTCTTAGCCTGGTGATCTTGCAAACGCGGAAGGATGGGGTCACCTTCGCCCACGTAGAGCATGTCGCCCTCACCGTCCGGACGCGGCCCCAGCAGCAAGTAGAGGCCAGTCTGCGCCAGCTCGGACCGGGCCTTGACCTGCGGCAGCAGCGCACGCGGGAACACCAGCGCCTTGCCGATCCAGTTGGACTTTTCGACGATACGCAGGCCGTCGGGGTCGCCGTCGGCTACGAAGATGCGGAGGGAGAAGGGGATCATCCATTTAAAACTAGGAACGCTTCACCTCAACCAAAGGTTCTAAAGAAACCTTCTTCCAGTTGGTCAATTAGCAGATGCGCGTCTGATTCAACTTTTTGCAACAAATCAGAGTCCGCCGCGAGCATCTCACGCTCTGCTGTCTCAAAAGGACCACCGCTAATTGCGTCCATCAACTCACCGCAAGCACCGGTAACGTCAAATTGGGCGTGCTTTGCTTCCAGACGCTCTACGCGAGCAATCAACCTTTGGAGCTCGAAACGTATCTCGGCAGCCGTCGACTTGGACGCTGGATCATCCGCACCTTTGCTGTAGTAAAGCCGGGATTTGGCCACCAACTCAGCCAGTAATTTGACGCAGGCGTCAATTTCAGCACGTGCTTCTTTCCGTTTTTCTCGACTGTTGGCCTGAGCATTAGATACGAGCCAGCCAACAATAGTAAAAAGCCACCCACCCGCGATTAATAAATCCTTAGCAGTCAAACCAAGAAAAAGCACATCGGAGTTGGCCGCTGTTGGCATATTGCGGGTTAGCCCTTAGGTTTGGCTTCGTCAACGTAACGCCAAATTCTTTGCTCGTAGGTTTTAAGTTTTGACGAAATTCGCAATTTTTTATGAAGAGTTTCAGCTTTCAATCCGGCCTCCCGAACAAGGCCACCAAAGGCCTCCTCGAGAAACGAAGAGCCAAAGCCAAGGGCACCATCTAGTTGCACCTCAACGGAATCGGATTGTTTTAACGCGGGGAGCAACAGGTTTTCTCGAAATGCTTGTCCTGAAAAAGGACCATCCGTCAGATATCTGCCAGCAGGACTGCGAGAAAACTGTTTAGCAATGTTTAGAACGATTGTCATGGCGTTGTCCCTGACAAGTTGAGCATCCATACGATTAAAGTCCCTGTGATTGGCTTGGTCAGTCTGCCAACGCTCTCTAATTGTTCACGCCCGCTAAACCTAAAAAAACCGCGACGACTGTAGATGGCTAGTTCACCGCTCTCAGTCGCCTTCGTGAACTGTAGCATTTCAGGCAAACCTTTTCCTCTGTAAGGCAACCTAGTACTTGTGCGCCCTTCGACGGCTGCGGAGATCAATTTGCCGTCGGCTCGCTCTTGCCGCCAAACCCTACCAGTTAGATAGTCCCAAATTTCGGGTTTTTCAAGAAGTGTCGCGGGAATAGATGCGCCGCGATCATGCATTGCTACAAAAATCCGCTTCTCTGAAATCGTCGCAAAGATCCACCATCTTCCGCCACCACTATCTTCGTATGCATGATGCCGGACGTTAGTCATAGCTTCATTTACGCAATCCGCGAGTCCCATTTGTGCCTCCTCACCAACAACTTGGCGGACCTGCGCCATGAAAGGCTCAACAGGCGAAGCGTCAACATTCATGCCCGTGAAGTAGTGCCATCGAGTCACATCGCTGTGCGAAATGTTCTTACGAGGAGGCAATCCTAACTTCT
Organism: Rhodoferax sp. GW822-FHT02D07; assembly: GCF_058802405.1. Taxonomy (NCBI): domain Bacteria; kingdom Pseudomonadati; phylum Pseudomonadota; class Betaproteobacteria; order Burkholderiales; family Comamonadaceae; genus Rhodoferax; species Rhodoferax sp. GW822-FHT02D07. The sequence continues at coordinate 206,709 of NZ_JBXAOD010000007.1, read as the reverse complement.
TCAACACTTCGACATGCTGCAACATTTGCTCAACCAAGTCATCGGACGGGTAATTTGCAGAAAGCTGATTCGGAAACCTTTGTACCCAGTCGTCCACCACACCCATGATGATTAGCACGCCACAGGGGAACAGCCGCTTTGTTTTGCTGAAGTCCAGGAAAACGCGCCTACCTTGACCAAGATAGTGTTCAATCCGCTCCAAGAATCGTCCAAACTCTTTTCTTTGCTCCTTAGGTGCGTAATAGCGAACGTGGACAGGCACCGGAATGACTTCCAACGGAAGCTTGGGCCTAGAAGTGCGAGACGCGAGTTTTTTTCTACGTACCCGGGCTGCCGAGACCTTGGCACGCAAACGTCTGGCGCTCTTAGCCCGGCGAGCGCAAAACAGTTTTTGTTTGGGGCTCAACTTTTTCATGTTGGAAAAGTCTTTGAGAGAATTACCTGCCTCAGCACCTGAACGCGCTGGAGATAGACGTCGGCCCAAGCTTCGTAGAAGCAAGAACCCGCTACACCCCAGACGTGCCAGCCCGCTTGCTGCAATAGCGCGTCGATGCTGACTCTGGCTTTTTGCTCTGGCGTCATGCCCCGTGTCCTCCCTTGGCTTGCATTCTAGGTTACAAGCCAAAGTGCACTCTAGCCCCCGTGGAATTTGCGCGAGCAGCTATCAATACAGGAGCAACTTACATCTACGAGGCAGGCAATACCACGCTAATTTCCAGCCCCGGCTGCACATTGCGCACCGCAAAGCTGCCGCCGTGGGCCTGGGCGACCAGGCGACAGAGGTAGAGGCCCAGGCCGACGCCGCCGCCTTCGCGGGTACGGGCCGCGTCCGGGCGGAAGAAGGGTTGGCCCAGGTTGGGGAGCTGGTCTTCGGCAACGCCGGGGCCGAAGTCGCGCACGCTGATCTGCACAGCGCCACCGGCCGGGGTCTGCACCTCGACACGCGGCGGCTCGCTGGCACCACTGCTGTGGCGCAGGGCGTTGTCCAACAGGTTGCGCACCAGCAGGCGCATGCGAGTGGGGTCCAGCGACAGCAGGGGCATGGTCTGGGGCAGCGCGGTGGCAATGTCGGGCGCGCCCGAGCCATCGGCCTGCGCATGGGCAGATTGCAGCTCACACACCACGTCGCGCACCAGCGCGGTCAAATCCACCGGCTCACGGTGCAGGGCGGCGTGCGGGCTGGCCAGGCGCTCGCTTTCCAGCAGGTCGGTCACCAGATCGCGCATCAGCGCCAGGTCGCGCAAGAGCGCGTCTCGGCTGGGCTGAACGTCGGGGTTTTCGGGCAGCAGCTCGGTGTTGAGACGGGCGCGGGTGAGCGGGCTGCGCAGCTCGTGGCTGATGGCCAGCAGCAGGGTGCGCTTGGCCTCCAGCATCTGGTGGATGTCTGCGCCCATGGTATTGATGGTGGTGGCCAGCTCGCCAAGTTCGTCCGGGTGGTGGAAGTGGCGGATCGGGATGCTTTGCGAAAAATCGCCGGCGCCAAAGCGTTGAGCACCAGCGCGGATGTCGTCCAGCGGGCGCAGCATGCGGCGTATGCGCTTGTAGGCAAACAGGGTGAGCAACAGCAGTGTGGCCAGGGTGATCCAGCCAATGTAACGAGGCTTCTGGTTCCAGGCCTGCACGCTGATGCCGAACTGGATGCGGTGACCGTCGGCCGTGGTGCGCTGGAAAAACTTGTACTCTTCACCGGGGCCGTGATCGTCGTACATCCAATCCAGATCAGGCTCATCCGGGCGGCTGCGCCAGTTGAGCTGCGGGCCGCTGATGCGCACGCTCAGGGGTAGTCGCTCGGTCAGGGCCATGGCGCGCTCGGTGCTGGGCGGGCTACCAATCTCGGCAGCCAGGCGGTCCACATAGTCCGTCACCAGCGGCCTGGCGGCGGCGCGCCAGCCCGCGCCCAGGGCCGCCTGCATGCCGAAGATGAAGCAGCTCGCCAGGGTCAGCGCGAGCAGCACAAACATAGTGATGAGCCGCACGCGCAGGGAGTGCGCCAGCGCGTGCTTGGCACGGGCGTGCCAGCGCAGACGCGCCTTGAACTCGCGAGCACTCATGGGGCAGGGTTCGTTGCCGGGGCCAGTGCCAGCGTGTAGCCCGCGTTGCGCAGGGTCTTGATGCAATCCAGGGGCTCCAGTTTCTTGCGCAGGCGGCTGACCACAATGTCGACCGCTCGGGTGTAGAGCTCGGCCTCATGGCCGCGCAGTTGGTTGAGGATGTCATCGCGGCTGAACACGCGGCCGGGCTCGCGCGCCAGCAGCTGCAGCAGGTCAAATTCGGTGCTGGTGAGTTCCAGCAGCTCGCCCTGGCGTTGTACGGTGCGGGTAGCGGTATTAAGCTGCAAGCCATCAAACACCAGCGCATGGGCATCGGCCGGCGCAGCCTTGGCCGCAGCCGGTGCGCGGCGGCGCAGTACCGTTTGCACACGCGCTACCAGCTCGCGCGGCTCAAAGGGCTTGGGCACATAGTCGTCCGCACCCAGTTCCAGGCCCACCACACGGTCCATCACCTCACCGCGCGCGGTGAGCATGAGGATGGGGACGTCGTTGTCCTTGCGGATGGCGCGACACAGCGCAAAGCCATCCATCTCGGGCAGCATGACGTCGAGGATGGCCGCATCCACCCCGCCCTGCTTGAGGCGGGCCAAGCCTTCGCTGGGGCGCAGCGCGTGCTCCAGCACCATGTCAAAGCGCGCAAAGTAGGCGCTCAGGGGCGGGCCAAGCTCAGTGTCGTCGTCGATCAGCAGGATGCGGTGCATAAGGGCTCAGTGGCGTGTCTGCGAATTGTCCCACCGGCTGCGGTGGCGCAGGATGAGGGTCCGCACGCGCTGCTTCTGGGCGTCAGCCATGCTGTCGAAATGGTCCGCGGCCTGCTGCACCGCCAGCAGCACCTGGGGCACATAGCCAGGGCGGCGCTCCAAGAGGCGCAGCGCATGTTCGCGGTCAAAGCGCGGCCCCCACACCAAGGCCATGACCTCGGCATGCGGTTCTTCATAGCCTTCGAATACCACGGGGCCGTAGGCGCGCATGGGGGCAGCGATGGAGGTCAGTGTGGGGGTTGGCATGGCGTCTTATCCTTTGCGGAACCAGTGACCGCGGCTGTCCATATAGTCGCGCACCTTTTGTTGCTGGGCCGGGTTGAGGCTGTTGTAGAAATCCGCAAGTGCAGCAATCACCTCGGGGCTCTTGGCCTGCAGCGCGGCCGTCTTGTCGTTGATGAGGGCCTGGGCGCGGGCGGCGTCGAACTTCTCACCTGCAATCAGGGCTTTCATTTCGGCGCGCGGGTCGGTGGTCTGGCCCACCAGGGCGGTGCGCTGCTCGTAGAGCTTGTCGCCCAGCACGCTCAGGCGTTTTTTCTGGTCCTCGTTGAGGTCGAGCTTGCTGGCAGCGCGGCTCACCACCTTGTCGCGCATCTCGGCGTATTTTTCCTGGCTCATGCCAGAGCCATAGTTACCGTCGCGGTGGCCGCAGGCAGACAGGCCGCCCACCACGATGGTGGCGCCCACCAGGGTCAGCAGGGTACGTTTCAGGTTGCGTCGGATGAAGTGTTTCATGGAGATCTCCCGTGTTGTTGGGGAAGGGTTGAACATGACCGTCATGGTGCCGGCGCAAGCCTGATACTGGGTGTCGGCGGGGTATCGCTTTGTTTCGGTTTTTGTCGCCGCTCAGAACGCGTAGGTTAGCGCCAGCAGGCCCGTGTTGGAACTGCTGCGGCGGACCATGGGCCCGTCCTTGGCGTCGCCCTGAAGGCTGGTGTGGAGCAAGCCGCCGGTCAGCGCCACGCGCGGGGTGACCAAATAGGTGAGCGAGATGCGCGCGCTCACATCGCGCACGCCCGCCGAGGGGGTATAGACCGCATAACCACTGGCCGCCGCCTGGCGCGGTGTCACGCCGTAGTAGGACTGCAAGTAGTCGGCGTTGGCGTAGGTCACGCTCAGCTCACTGCCCAGGCGCCAGTCCGCGCCCAGGGCCTGACCATATTCCATGCCCAGGTCCCACAGTGCGCCATTGTTGCCTACGCCCGAACCGGCGCGCAGGCTGGTCTTGGCGGCAAAGCCGCTGCCCAGCGCATAGCGGGCAAAGCCGCCGATCTCGGCGCTGGCATCCACATTGCCCAGGCCGCGCAGTGCAGTGCTGCGGCCTTCTTCGCGCCCAAAATCAAAACCGAGCTTGACGCCGTATTGCAGTTTCTCACCCGACTGCCACTGGCGGCCGATGCCATTGGTACCTGCAAACCAGCCATTGGCCCAGTTGTAGTCCAGCGTGGGCAGGACCAGGGTGCGGGTCTCGTCAGAGCCACTGTACTCATAACCGCCCAGCGCGGCCAGACCCACGCGCCCCCCCTCCTTGGGTGCTTGCTGGGCTTGGGCGGGGGTCAGGAGCGCGGAGCCGGCAATGGCCAACACAGAAAAGGACAGGGTAGATACGCGGTGCAACATCGTGGACGCCTTGTGAATTGAAAGTACGCGATGGTGCGGGGGCACGCACTTGCGCGGGTGTCAAAGGGGTTTCGCTTTGTTTCGATTTATGTCAGCCGCTCACAGCCGACGTATGGTTTTGTGACGCCACACCAGCCGGTAATAGGCTGTCTGCAGCCCCAGCATCACCGCAAACGCCACCGGATACGCCGCCCAGATGCCGTTGAGCCCATAGTGCAGGCTCAGCGCCCAGGCCACCGGCACTTCCACGCAGCCAATGGCGAACATGCTGATGACGGTGGGCCACAGCACGACGCCACTGGCGCGCATCAAGCCCGACAGCACCATGGACATGCCCATGACCACGCTGCTCCACAGCATGATGTGCAGCAGCGTCTGGGCCAGCTCCACCACGGCCGGATCGGTGATAAACAGACCCAGCATGCTGCGCGAAAACACATAGCCCAGCAGCACCAGCGCCCCGGTCAGCAGCAGGTTCATCAGGATGCCGGTGCGCACGATGGCGCCCAGTTGATGCATGCGCCCTCCCCCGATGGCCTGCGCCCCGAGGATGGACGCGGTGATGGCAATGGAGATGGCCGGAAACTGGACATACGACACGATCTGGTTCACCGCGCCATAGGCCGCCGTAGCCTGGGAGCCAAAGCGATTGACCAGAAACAGCACTGCAATCTCCGCCAACGAGATGGTGATCATGGACAGCCCGGTGGGCAGTCCAATGCGCAAGACCTTGGCCAGAATGGCCCGGTCCACCCGCCAATGCGGGCGCATGGCGGCATTGGGCGCCATGGGGTGGTTCACCTGCAGCATGTGCCAGGCCGTCCAGGCCAGCGCCACCAGAAAGGACAGCACCGAGGCCCAGGCCCCGCTGGCCACACCCAGTTGCGGCAGGCCCAGCCAGCCCTGGATGAGCGCAGGGGTGACCACCAGCCCCACCACGGTGGAGATGATCAGCGTCTTGAGGGGCGTCTTCGTGTCGCCCACGCCACGCATCATGGAAGTGATGAGCAGGAAGAGGAAGATGCCGGGCGCCGCCACCATGCTGATGCGCGCATAGGCCACGGCACCGGGCAGGATGTCGGCTGGCGTGCCCAGCGCGCGCAGCAGGGGTTCGGTGAAGGTACCGCCAAACACGGCCACCACCAGCCCCGCATACAGGCCCACCATCAGCGTGGTGCCCGTGATGGCGCGCACGCGCTCGGGCTCCCTGGCACCCCAGGCCTGGCCAATAAGCACCGAAGCCCCGGCGCCCAGGCCGATCATGAAGGCGATGAGAAAGAACAGCACCGGGAAGAACGCGGAGACCGCGGCCATGGCCTGCACGCCCAGCATCTGGCCCAGGTAGATGTTGTTGATCGTGCCGGAGAGCGCCTGCAGGATGTTGCTGACGATCATGGGCACCAGAAAAGCCCAATAGCTTTTCCAGAGAAGGGGCGTAGGTGCGGGCACAGCCGCGCTGCGTGAAGTCATGAAAGCTCCCTGATGGTGGTCTTATTGCGCCAAAAAGGCATCGGCGCTGATTTTCTGGAGATGGGCCTGCACATCGGCCGGCCAGGCCGCCATGCGGGCGGCAAAGCCCGCTGCATCACCCGCAAACAGGGCGCGGCTGGCCTCTTCAAAGCCGGGCTCGTGCCCGGCCATGGTGGACATGAACTTGTAGGTGACGGCGCCGCAATGGCGCACACGGTCGGCTGTCTCGGACGCCAGACGCGCAGTCTCCACCAGCTTGCGCAGTGCCACGGAGGCGCCGCCCGGCTGGCGTGCCAGCCATTCCCAGTGGCGGGGCAAGAGCGTGACTTCACGGGCCGACACGCCGAGCTTGGGCCGGCCCGGGCCGCGCGGGGCCGCAGGCACAGCCTCTTCGACGGCGGCAGGCGCCGCAGGCAAGGTGGGAGTGAGCACACGGTCGACCGCTTCGAGCCGCGCCACAAAGTCAGCCTCCGTGCCGCGCCAGTCCAGTTCAATCACCTCGCTGCTGGCGTCTTCAAACACCAGGATGGGCGGCGCACTGATGCTGCTCGCCCAGCCATCGACCACAGGCTTGGCCGCCAGGGCCACCACTCGCAACGGGCCGCTGGCAATGCAGCGCCCCCCTTCAAATGCCGTAGCCAGCGTATCTAACCATGCCATAAATTTACCCGGATTTAATTGATGGACAAATTATACCCGGGTAAATTAAAAGAACAAGCCCGGACTCGCCGGGCTTGTTCTTCGGGGTGTCAGCGGTCTAGCGTGCCAGCACCGCCTCCAGCGCCTTGCCGGTATGGGTACCCAGCGCAACCACGGCATCCGGTGAGGCCGAGGCCACCACCTGGCCCCCACCACTACCGCCCTCGGGGCCCAGGTCCAGGATCCAGTCGGCTTCGGCAATCACGTCCAGGTCGTGCTCGATGACGACCACGCTGTGGCCGCCATTGACGAGGCGGTGCAGTACATGGATGAGCTTTTCCACATCGCTCATGTGCAGGCCCACGGTAGGCTCGTCAAGCACATACAGCGTGTGGGGCGCCTTTTGGCCGCGCTTGCCGATGTCGTCGCGCACCTTGGCGAGTTCGGTCACCAGCTTGATACGCTGTGCCTCACCGCCCGACAGCGTGGGCGAGGGCTGGCCCAGGGCCAGGTAGCCCAGCCCCACGTCCTTGAGCAGTTGCAACGGGTGCGCAATGCTGCGCATGGCGGCAAAGAAGTCCACGGCCTCGTCCACTTCCATCTGCAGCACGTCGCCAATGCTCTTGCCGCGCCAGGTGACGGCCAGGGTCTCGGGGTTGAAGCGTGCGCCCTTGCAGGTTTCGCAGATCACTTTCACGTCGGGCAGGAAGCTCATGCCGATGGTGCGCATGCCCTGCCCTTCGCAGCTGGGGCAACGGCCTTCACCGGTGTTGAAGCTGAAGCGGTTGGCCGCGTAGCCGCGCGCCTTGGCCTCCAGCGTGTCGGCAAACAGCTTGCGGATGGTGTCCCAGAAGCCGATGTAGGTGGCCGGGCAGCTGCGCGGCGTCTTGCCGATAGGGGTCTGGTCCACTTCGAGCACGCGGTCCACGGTCTCAAAACCGGTAACGCCATCGCAACCAGTCCAAGGCAGGACCTCGCCCGCGTCCAGCGCATCACGGCCGGCCTTGGTGCTGCGCTTTTGCACGGCCATTTGCACGTTGGCCAGCAGGACGTCGCGCGCCAGTGTGGACTTGCCCGAGCCGCTGACGCCGGTGATGGCGACCAGGCGCTTGAGGGGTACGTGGGCGGTCACGTTCTGCAGGTTGTGGAGCTTGGCGCCTTTAACTGTTAACCAGTCGATTCTTGGCTTCGGCGTGGGTGCTGGGCTCTCAGCAGGCAGGCCGGCGGCGGGCTCCTCATGCATTTGCTTCGCAACTGCCAAATCGTCACCCACCACCTGCCTACCCGCTGCTGCGACGGACATTTCGGCGGTGCGACGGTCTGCGAGTGCGGCGTATTCGGCGGTGATCCGGGCGCGTTCGGCGTGCTCGGCATTGGCCGCGTCGCTGGCGGCTATTTGCGCTGCGGCAGCTGCCGCCTTGGCGGCTTTGGCACTGAGCTTTTTGGCCGGCTTGGCGGTGGTGTCATCCCCGGGTGTCGCTTTGAGCAATTGAGACTCATCAAATGACACCATCGCGCGACGCACCGCCAGCGGGTGTTTCATCGCATGCAGTAGGTAGCGTCCGGTCTGCGACTCGGCAACGCCTTGCACATCGGCCAGCGAACCTTGCGCCACCAAGCGGCCACCCCGCTTGCCGGCACTGGGGCCGATGTCGATGATATGGTCGGCATGGCGAATGGTGTCCTCGTCATGCTCCACCACTACCAAGGTATTGCCCTTGTCGCTGAGGCTTTGCAAGGCACCCAGCAGGATTTTGTTGTCCCGCGCATGCAGGCCGATGGTGGGCTCGTCCAGCACATAGCAAACGCCCTGCAGATTGCTGCCCAGCTGCGCGGCCAAGCGAATGCGCTGGGCCTCGCCGCCGCTGAGCGTGGGCGCACCACGGTCCAGCGTGAGGTAGCCCAGGCCCACCTCTTCCAGGAACTCCAGGCGGCTGCGGATCTCGGGCACCAAGTCGCGAGCGATATCGGCTTCCCGGGTGCTCATCGCACCCGCCACCTGCAGGGTCTGCACCCATTTGCGAACATCCGTCACGCTCAGGCGCGCTATGTCGGTGATGCCCACGCCGGCGAACTTGACGTGGCGCGCCGTGGCATTGAGGCGCGTGCCGCTGCAGGTGGGGCATACCGCATCGTGCAGGTCTTCAATGTCAGCCTCCGCAAAGGTTTGCTCGCGGCCCTTGTTGTCATCGTCCTTCACCGAATCGTCAAACACCTTGCGCTGCTCCTTGGTCAGCGCCACGCCCGTGCCCACGCAGTCGGGGCACCAGCCGTGCTTGCTGTTGTAGGAGAACAGGCGCGGGTCCAGCTCGGCATAGGACGTGGCGCACACCGGGCAGGCGCGCTTGGTGGAGAACACCTGCAACCGGCCAATGCCCGCAGCGGGCGCGCCGGCGACCATGGCATCGCGCAGGCTGCCGATGTCGCTGAGCACCTGGACGATGCCCTTGCCGTGGGTCAGCGCCTCGGCCAGCGCAGCGCGCAGCGCGGCTTCGTTGGCGGGTGTCACATCCAGGCTGGCCACGGGCAGCTCGATGTTGTGCTCCTTGAAGCGGTCAATGCGCGGGAAGCCCGTGGTCGGCAGGAAGTTGCCATCCACGCGCAGATGCGTGTAGCCCCGCGGGCGGGCCCAGTCCGCCAGCTCGGTATAGACACCCTTGCGCCCCTGCACCAGCGGCGCCAGCAGACCAATGTGCTGGCCGCGGTAGGTCTTGAGCAACTGCGCCGCAATGCTGTCAGCCGACTGCGGCTGCACGGCCGCACCATCCTTGAAGCAGTGCTGGGTACCCAGCTTCACGTACAGCAGGCGCAGGAAGTGCCAAACCTCGGTGGTCGTCCCTACCGTGCTCTTGCGACCGCCGCGCGAGAGCCGCTGCTCAATCGCCACTGTGGGCGGAATGCCGTACACCGCATCCACCTCGGGCCGACCAGCAGGCTGCACGATGGAGCGCGCATAGGCGTTGAGCGATTCGAGGTAGCGCCGCTGCCCTTCGTTGAAGAGGATGTCGAACGCCAGCGTGGATTTGCCAGACCCGGACACCCCCGTCACCACGCTGAACTTGCCCCGCGGAATATCCACCGACAGCGACTTCAGGTTGTGCTCCTTCGCATTGACGATCCGAATCGAATCCGAAGCGTCAGCGAGCGAGCCCTCGGAGGTGGATGGGCTTGCGCCTTGGGCCGACTTTACAGTCGCGGAGCGAATGTATGAGGCACTGGGCGCAAGCCCATCCGCCGCAGCATCCACCAAGGAAGCAGCGCGCGGCTCCTCCACCTCATGCACCACCCCCATGGCCGCCGCATAGTCCCGCAAGGCCTGCCCGGTATGCGAGGTCGCGTGCAGCATCACATCCTCCGGCGTGCCATGCGCCACCACCTCACCACCCGCGTCCCCGCCCTCAGGCCCCAAATCAATGAGCCAGTCGGAAGCGCGAATCACATCCAGGTTGTGCTCGATGACCACCAGCGAATGCCCCGCATCGAGCAGCTTGCGCAGCGCGCGCATCAGCTTGGCAATGTCGTCAAAGTGCAGACCGGTGGTGGGCTCGTCCAGCATGAAGAGCGAACCCTTGCGCGCCAGAAACTGCTTGCTCGCGCTGACCCCCTTGGCCGCCTCCGCCAGAAAGCCCGCGAGCTTGAGGCGCTGCGCCTCGCCGCCCGACAGCGTGGGCACGGGCTGGCCCAGCTTCACATACTCCAGCCCCACATCCACAATCGGCTGCAGCACACGTATCACATCGCGGTCCGCGCTGAACAGGTCAGCGGCCTCGCTCACCGTCAACTCCAGCACATCAGCCACATTCACGTTGCGGCCCTTGCGCTCGATGGTCACTTCCAGAATCTCGGGCCGGTAGCGCTTGCCATCGCAGTCCGGGCAACGCAGGTACACGTCACTAAGAAACTGCATCTCCACATGCTCAAAGCCCGAGCCGCCACAGGTGGGGCAACGCCCGTCACCACTGTTGAAGCTGAACTTGGCCGCAGTGTAGCTGCGCTCCTTGGACAGGGCTGCACCCGCAAACAGCTCGCGGATCGCGTCCCACGCGCCCACATAGCTCACCGGGTTGGAACGCGCCGTCTTGCCGATGGGCGACTGGTCCACAAACACCACCTCGCTGAGCTGCTCGGCGCCCAGCAGGCGGCTGTGTGCGCCCGGCGTCTCTGTGGCCTTGCCGAAGTGGCGCAAGAGCGCGGGTGCCAGCACGTCCTGAATCAGCGTACTCTTGCCCGAGCCCGACACACCGGTCACGCAGACCAGGCGCTGCAGCGGAATCTCCACCGACACGTTCTTGAGGTTGTGCTCCGTCGCACCCTCCAGAATCAGGCGCGGTGTGTTGGGCGCCACCATGCGCTTGAAGCCCATACCCACCTGCTTGCGGCCGCCCAGGTAGGCGCCGGTCATGGTGTCCGCGCCCTTCAGGGCTTCGGTCGAGCCATCAAACACAATTTGCCCGCCCTTCTCGCCCGGGCCGGGGCCCATGTCGATCATGCGGTCCGCGGCCAGCATCACAGCCGGGTCGTGCTCCACCACCACCAGCGTGTTGCCCGCGTCGCGCAGGCGCTGCATGGCGTGGACGATGCGGTTCATGTCGCGCGGGTGCAGGCCGATGCTGGGCTCGTCCAGCACAAACAAGGTGTTGACCAGCGAGGTGCCCAGCGCAGTGGTGAGGTTGATGCGCTGCACCTCACCACCACTCAGCGTGCGGCTTTGGCGGTCCAGCGTGAGGTAGCCAATGCCCACGTCGCTCAGGTACTTGAGGCGGGTACAAACCTCTTCAAACAGCAGCTTGAGGGTTTTGTGTTCGGCTTCGGAGGCCGTAGGTGCGGCTTTCTCAGACTCGTCCGAACGCGAAGCGGAGTCAGGGGTGTCGGAGGGCGCCGACTTTACAGTCGCGGAGCGAATGTATGAGGTGTCTTCCGCCCCCCCTGGTTCCGCCCCAGCCAAGGAGGGAACTTCCAACCCCGCCTGCAAGCCATCAAAAAAGCGACGCAGCCGATCCAGTGGCATCAGCATCATGTCGTGCAGACACAGACCGGGCAAAGCCTCCAGCTGCGCACGCGTCCACTGCACGCCCAAGGGCATGAAGCGCTTGGAGGGCTCCAGCACCGCGTCGGCCTGCGCCTTGGTGCCGATGCGCCAGAGCAGGCTCTCGGTCTTGAGGCGCGAACCCGCGCAGGTGGGGCAGGTGGTGTAGCTGCGGTACTTGGACAGGAGCACCCGGATGTGCATCTTGTAGGCCTTGCTCTCCAGATATTCAAAGAAGCGGTCCACGCCGAACCAGTGCTGGTTCCACTTGCCGTTCCAGTTGGGCGAGCCCTTGAGCACCCAGTGCTTCTGCTCATCCGTCAGCTTGTACCAAGGGGTGTCGCGCGGAATGCCGGCGGCCTCGGCGTGGCGCATCAGGTCGTCCTGGCACTCCTGCCAGGCCGGCGTCTGCATGGGCTTGACGGCGCCAGCACGCAAGGTGAGCTTGTCGTTGGGAATGACCAAGCCGTAGTCCACCCCCACCACACGGCCAAAGCCGCGGCAGGCCTCGCAGGCGCCCACGGCGGAATTGAAGCTGAACATGGAGGCGATGGGGTCGGCGTAGCGGATATCGCTCTGCGGGCAGTGCAGCCCGGTAGAAAACCTCCACTGCTGCGGCGTATTGTTTGCTACGGTTTCAGGAGCTGCTTGCGAAGAATTCACGGGGGCTACGGCCTCATTCAGCACATACACATTGAGCCGCCCACTGCCGCGCTTGAGCGCCACCTCAATGGCCTCCAGCGCGCGCGCCTTCTCCACGCCATCGATACGGAAGCGGTCGGCCACCACGTCCAGAACTTTACGCACGCCGTTGACGGTGGAGATTTCACGCTCCGCCTGCACGCGGGTGAAGCCGCTGGCGCTGAGCCATTGGACCACCTCATCGGCGGTGGTGCTGCCGGGCAACTCCACCGGAAAGGTCAGTACCAAACGCGGGTTGGCCTCTGCAGCGGCACGCCGCAGCAACTCCCCATAAATGGTTTCGGGTGTGTCGTGCTGCACCGGCAGGGCCGTGGCCTTGTCGAACAGCTTGCCCGCGCGAGAAAACAGCAGCTTCAGGTGGTCATTGAGCTCCGTCATCGTGCCCACAGTGGAGCGGCTGGAGCGCACCGGGTTGGTCTGGTCGATGGCGATGGCCGGTGGCACGCCCTCCACCTTGTCCACGGCGGGCTTGTCCATGCGGTCCAGAAACTGGCGCGCGTAGGCGGAGAAGGTCTCCACATAGCGGCGCTGGCCCTCGGCATACAGCGTGTCGAACACCAGACTGGACTTGCCCGAGCCGCTGGGCCCGGTCACCACCGTCAGTTCACCCGTGCGGATGTCGAGGTCAATGTTCTTGAGGTTGTGCTGCCGCGCTCCGCGAATGCGGATGGTGCCCTGGGACATAGGTGAATGCTCTCTGTGAGGGGGAGAGACATTCTAGGCAGCTCTGACTAGCCCTTCAGCGCTCTTTCCAATTCCCTGGCAGCCTTGCTGCCTACTGCTTCCTGGATCTTCGGCAAGAGGGCGAGCAGGTCGTCATAGCCCGCTGCGGCTTCCACCGACAGGTTGAGCCGGAAGCCGCGCAGGCCCAGGCCCGCGGTGAGCTTGGTGGCAATGGGCATGGCGTCGCTGTAACGCTCTTGCGGGGTGCGGTTGCTGGGTGGTGTGGCGTCGTCTTCGGCGTTGAGCACACCATCGGCCGATGCCACCGGGCCAGCGGGCGCCATCGAGTCCGGGGACAGCGCCAGAAAGCCCTGCTCCACCATGTGGTCCACATCGGCAGCGGTGACACCCATGCCAGCCGTGGCGGCCAGCACCTGCTCCAGGGTCTTGCTGCCGTCAAACAGGATGAAGGTGGACCGCTGGCGCGCAGAAAAGAGCGGCGAGCGTTCCTTGAACGCTTGCTGTCCTGCCTCCGTCTTGGCGTATTTCATTCGGGCATTGTAGGGTGCGTCCATTGTCTGGACCGGCCTTTCATGCTGCCAGCAACATCAGGTAAACCCTAAAAAGACCCTAGCAAATCCGGCTATTTGCCCGCACTGGCCGCGGCAGCGGGAGCCGGGGCTTCGGTGTGCACAGCGTCGGCGCCGTGTTTCTCGCCGCCCATGTCGATATCACCGCCCTTGCTGAGGATGAACAGGGCCAGACCGGCAAACACGGCAAAACCCAAACCAATTTTCCACATACAACGTCTTTCAAAAAAAAGGCCCCCACAAGGAGAGCCTGGAAATTGCCCCGGCCACCATGGCCAGGGCGTTAACTCAACTTCAGAACACCAATCAGTCGTTGGCGTAAATGTCCACGTCCTTGGTTTCCTTGACGAACAGGCCGCCGATCACCACGGTGGAGGCCGCGATGATGATGGGGTACCAGAGGCCGTTGTACATATTGCCGGTCTGGGCCACGATGGCGAAGGCGGTGGTGGGCAGCAGGCCGCCGAACCAGCCATTACCGATGTGGTAGGGCAGAGACATGGAGGTGTAGCGGATGCGGGTGGGGAACATTTCCACCAGCATGGCGGCAATAGGGCCGTACACCATGGTCACCAGCAGCACCAGGTAGGTCAGGATGATCACGACCTTGACCTTGTCGAACTTGGCCATGTCTGCCTTGGCGGGGTAGTTGGCGGCCTTCAGGGCAGCGCCCAGGTTGGCGCCCAGCAAGGTCGCGCCAGCGGTCTTCTCGTTGCTCAGGTCAGCCACGGACTTCTTGGCAGCTTCCACGGCCTTGGGGTCCACGGGGTTGGCAGCCGAAGCAGCAGCCAGCTTTTCCTCGGCCTTGGCCTTGGCAGCAGCGATGTCTTCCGGTGTGTACTTGACCTTCACTTCGGTCGTACCCACGTGGATCACAGCGGGTGTACCGGCGGGAGCCACGATGTTGTCATAGGACACGGAAGCACCGGCCAAGCGTTGCTTGGCAACGTCGCAGCTGGAAGTGAACTTCTTGGTACCGGTGGGGTTGAACTGGAAGGAGCACTCAGCCGGATCCGCAGTCACAGTCACCTTGTTGGCTTGCTGTGCGGCGTGCAGGTCAGGGTTGGCAGCCTTCGTCAGTGCTTCGAACACGGGGAAGTAGGTCACTGCGGCCAACAGGCAACCGGCCAGGATGATGGGCTTGCGGCCAATCTTGTCAGACAGCGAGCCGAACACGATGAAGAACGGTGTGCCGATGATCAGGGAGACTGCCACCATGATGTTGGCGGTTGCACCGTCAACCTTCAGGGCTTGCGTCAGGAAGAACAGGGCATAGAACTGGCCAGAGTACCAGACCACCGCTTGACCAGCGGTCAGGCCGATCAGGGCCAAGATCACGATCTTGAGGTTCTTCCACTGACCGAAGGACTCGGACAGGGGGGCCTTGGAGGTCTTGCCCTCCGCCTTCATTTTCTGGAAGGCGGGGGATTCGTTCATGCTCAAACGGATGTAGACCGACACGGCCAACAGCAGAATGGACACGACGAAGGGAACGCGCCAGCCCCAGTCAGCGAAGGCGTCTTCACCAATGGCAGTACGGGTGCCCAGAATCACCATCAGGGACAGGAACAGGCCCATGGTGGCCGTGGTTTGGATCCAAGCGGTGTAAGCACCGCGCTTGCCGTGCGGAGCGTGCTCGGCCACATAGGTGGCAGCGCCGCCGTACTCACCGCCCAAGGCCAGACCCTGCAGCAGACGCAGCACGATCAGGATGACAGGAGCCGCCACACCGATGGAGGCGTAGGTGGGCAAGATACCCACGATAAAGGTGGACAAGCCCATGATCAGGATGGTCACCAGGAAGGTGTACTTGCGACCGATCATGTCGCCCAGACGGCCGAAGAAGATGGCGCCGAAGGGTCGGACGATAAAGCCCGCAGCGAACGCCAGCAGCGCGAAGATGAAGGCGGAGCCTTCGTCCAGACCACTGAAGAACTGCTTGGCGATGATGGCTGCCAAGGAACCGTAGAGGTAGAAGTCGTACCACTCGAAAACGGTGCCGAGTGAGGAAGCGAAGATAACTTTCTTCTCTTCCGCAGACATCGGCCGTGGGGCTGTTGTTGCCATAGTGCTTGTCTCCAATTGTTGTAGGGCCTCCGGGATGGAGGTTGGCCTTATTTTTGGAGGGGGCACTGACCCTGCTCTGACGCGAAACCAACGCTGGCTTGCGCGAAACTGACGCGCCTCTGACGGTTTAAGGTCTAACCCTTAAACCGCATTTCACATGGCGGCAGCTCACGCGCCACGCAAGGGTATTCCCGAGGGGTAGCTGTGCACGGCATCCCAGCGGGTGTCAGCATCGGCGTCAGCAAACCAGCTGCCGCCTTGCAGGTAGTCGCGCAGCATGGGCAGCGCGTCCAGGCCCCAGAACACCTTGCCGTCCACCGCAAAGCTGGGCACACCAAACACCTGCTGTGCAATGGCCTCATCGCCATGCGCCTTGAGCAAGGCCTTGGCGTCCGCGCCAGCGGGGTCCAGCACCGGAGCCAGCGTCTGCGTCAGGTCCGCCAGGCGCTGCGCATCCGCCGCATCGGCACCGCCCTGCCACACATGGCGAAACAGCGTCTCGCAGACATAGCGGTTGGGCAGGCCTTGGGCATCACTGGCTACCGCCAGCCGCAGCAGGCCCAGCGGGTTGAAGGGGTGCGCCGCCGGGAACTGCAGCGCCGTGCCCTGGCGCTGCGCCAGCCACTGCACATGGCGGTAGATCCAGGCGCGCTTGGGCGGTACTTCGGCCGGGCCCAGCACCGCGTTGTGCTTGAGCAGACCTCCCAGAAACACCGGCTTGTAGTGCACCTGGTAGCTCAGGCCCTGCAGCGCCAGCGGCAACTCCTCAAATGCCAGGTAGGCATAGGGCGAGATGAAGTCCAGGTAGAAGGTGATCTGGTGCATGGCGGGCCCGGGAGGGGAATTCAGGAGAAGGCTTCGGGGTGGGTCTGGCGCAGGCGCTGGGTGATCTCGGCCCACATCCGCTTCTTGGCCGCATCGTCGCTGCGGCCCCACTCGCGGATTTCGTCGATGGTGCGGAAGCACCCTTCGCACAGGCCGCTGCCCGTGTTCATGCGGCAGACGTTGACGCAGGGGCTTGGCACATTTTCGGTCATAGCCCCCACGGACAGTGCGCGAGCAGCTAGCATTTTTATAGCGCTCTGGCACGCCAGAATATCCAGCTCGTCTTCCGCATCAGGCGCTTCCACCACATCAGCCACCGGTGCGCCGGTCAGCGCCACCAGGTGTTCCGGGTGCAGCTTGAAGACGCCATGCGGGTGGCCCGCAGCGGCCCACACTTCTTCAAAGCGGAACAGCTCCTGGTCAATCAGCGTGACGCCGGGCATGGCATGCGCCACCGGGCTCACGCCGCCGATACTGAACCCCGTGCGCTCTTTCACGAAGGCCGCATTGGCCCGGCCCAGCGGCCCTACCAGCGCGGCCACCTTGGCCTCGTCCACCCGCCGGTCGCCCGAGGTCACCACCAGCACCGCCACGTCGTCTTCGATTCGCTTGAAGATGATGCTCTTGGCAATCTGGCCCACGGCCACACCCAGCGCATCGGCGGCCTGCTGCGCGGTGCGCGCGGCGCCGTCCAGCATCACCGGGCTGTGGGGGTGGTTCTTCGCTTGCAACGCGGCCGCCACGCGCTGCACGCCTTCAGGTAATTCTGTCAATTCAGCTCCACACATCGTGTTGTTTATCCCAGGCGTTTGGTCAGCAGCGCATTGGCCGCGCGCGAATGCGGCTTGCGCTGCAAGAAGTCGCTGATGAACTTGCCCGCGTCGATGAGCTTGTCCAGGTCAATGCCGGTCTCGATACCCATGCCATGCAGCATGTAGACCACATCTTCGGTCGCTACATTGCCGGTGGCGCCCTTGGCATAGGGGCAGCCGCCCAGACCGGCGGACGAGGTGTCGTAGTGCCAGATGCCCATCTCCAGGCAGGCCAGCGTATTGGCCAGCGCCATGCCGTAGGTGTCGTGAAAGTGGCCGGAGATCTCGTCCACGCTGTAGTACTGCAGCGTGGCGTCCAGCGCGCGCTGCACCTTGAGCGGCGTACCCACACCAATCGTGTCGGCCACGCCAACGTGTTCCACGCCAATGTCCTTCATGAGCCGCGCCACCAGCGCCACGCGCTCGGGCGCGATCTCGCCCTCGTAGGGGCAGCCCACGGCACAGGAAATGGCGCCGCGCACTGCAATGCCCGCCGCCTTGGCCGCTGCCGCTACGGGGCGGAAGCGCTCAATGCTTTCCTCGATGGAGCAGTTGATGTTCTTCTGGCTGAAGGCCTCGCTGGCAGCGCCAAACACCACGATCTCGTCGGGCTTGGACAGCACTGCCGCCTCGTAGCCCTTCATATTGGGCGTGAGCACCGAGTAGCGCACGCCCGGCTTGCGCGTGATACCGGCCATCACCTCGGCGTTGTCCGCCATCTGCGGCACCCATTTGGGCGACACAAAGCTGGTGACCTCGATCTCCTTGAGGCCCGCGTCCTGCAGGCGGTGCACCAACTCCACCTTCACGGCGGCGGGCACGGGCTCTTTCTCGTTCTGCAGGCCGTCGCGCGGGCCCACGTCGATGATCTTGACTTTGGAGGGGATGGACATGGTCAGTCTTTCGGTTCAGTAGCCGCGCGCCGCATCCACGCGGCCGGCCACGGCTTCGCCGTTCTGCAGCGCGGCGATCTTGCGGGCGATCTGGGCAATGCTCTCGCTGCGCAGGGTGCGAGCAGAGGTGTGGGGGGTGATGGTGATTTTGGGATGGTTCCAGAAGGCATGGCCCTGCGGCAGAGGCTCCACACGGAACACATCCAGCGTGGCGCCGGCCAGGTGACCGCCGTCGATGGCAGCCAGCAGGTCCGCATCGACCACATGGGCACCGCGCGCAACGTTGATGACATAGCCGCCGGAGCGGATTTTTGACAGGCGTTCGGCGTTGAGAATGTTCTCGGTGTCTGGCGTGAGTGGCAGCAGGCAGACCACGATGCGGCTGGCAGCCAGAAAGGCGCCCAGCTGTGCAGCGCCGTGGAAGGACTGCACGCCGGGAATGGATTTGGGCGACTGGCTCCAGCCATTCACCGGGAAGTCGAACTGCGCCACCGCCTTGGCCACACGCTCGCCCAGCACGCCCAGGCCCAGCACGCCCACGGGGTAGTCGGCACGGCTGCGCGGCTTGCGAAAGGACCACTTGCCCATGGCCATGTCACTTTCATAGCCATCCAGCTCGCGGAAATGGCGGATGACGGCGTGGCTGACGTACTCCGCCATCTGCACCGACATGCCCGCGTCGTCCAACCGCACCACGGGCACGCCCACAGGCAGGCGCAGCTGCATGAGCGCATCCACGCCGGCGCCGGTATTGAAGATGGCTTTCAGGCTGGTTTGCTCGTCCAGCATTTGCTGGGGCGGCTTCCAGACCACCGCGTAGTCCGCTTGCGGGGCGCCGGGCTCCCACAGGGTGACAGTGGCGCCGAGCAATGCGGCCTGCAGGCCGGGAATCCAGGAGGCCGCATCCATGTCGGCCGAGTAGTAAGTAATGCGCAGGGAAGACATGCCGGGATTTTCGCCGCTTTGCAAAGCCCCCGCGTCCACCCCTGCCTCAGGCCGTGGCCAGGCGCAGCAACTCGGCGCCCTCGGTCACCTGGTCACCAGGCGCAAACAGCAGCTCGGCCACCGTGCCGTCCGCCGGCGCCGCAATGGTGTGCTCCATCTTCATGGCCTCCATCACCGCCAGCGCCTGGCCTTTCTTGACCGCATCGCCCGCCTTCACGGCAAACGACACCACCTTGCCCGGCATGGGCGCGGTCAGGCGGCCGCCCTCGGCATGGGTTTCACCGGCATGCGCCAGTGCATCAACCGCTACGATTTGTGTAGCGCCTTGCACTGTGAATACGTGGGCTACATCGCCATTTCGATAAACATTCGCCTGTAGGCGCTGGCTGCCCAACTGCACATCCAGCGCACCGCTGGCATTCGCCGTCCAGGCCAATGCCAGCGTGTCAGCCCCCACCGTCAACGTGAGGCTGCCCCGCTGCGTGTGCAACAACACGGTGTGCGGCGCACCGGCGTACTCCAGCGCAAAGCTGCGTACCGAGGCGCCGTGCGAACGCCAGCCATCGCGCTGCGCCCAGGGGTCGCGCCAGCCGCTGGCGTCCGTGGCCGTGGCTTGCGCCTGCTCGGCCTGCAGCGTGTGCGCCACCAGCGCGGCCGCCGCCAGCGGCAGGCCCACCTTGTCCTGCTGGAACAGCGCCGCCGCTTCGCGCGGGATCAGCGCCGTGTCCAGCTCCGCCTTGGCAAACGCGGCGCTGGTCGTCACATGGCGCAGGAACTGCACATTGGTCGCCAGCCCCACGATGTGCGTCTGCGCCAGCGCCGCGTCCAGCCGCGCCAGCGCTTCGGCGCGCGTGACGCCATGCACGATGAGCTTGGCCACCATGGAGTCATAAAAGGGGCTGATGGTGTCGCCCTGGCGCACGCCGGAGTCCACGCGCGTGCCGTGGCTGGCGCGCTCAAAAGTCACATGCGCGGGCTGGCCGTAGACCTGCAGCATGCCGGTGGCGGGCAGGAAGTTGTTGTCGGGGTTCTCGGCACAGATGCGCGCCTCAATCGCATGGCCCTGGATCTGCAACTGGTCCTGCTGCAGGGGCAGCGGCTCGCCCGCCGCCACCCGCAGCTGCCACTCCACCAGGTCCAGCCCCGTGATGGCTTCTGTCACCGGGTGCTCCACCTGCAGGCGGGTGTTCATTTCCATGAAGTAGAACTTCATGGCCTCGGGGTGTGCATAGCCCAGAGGTTGTTCCACAATGAATTCCACCGTGCCGGCGCCCACGTAGTTCACCGCGCGCGCCGCCTCCACTGCGGCCAGGCCCATGCGGGCGCGCAGTTCTGGCGTCATGCCGGGCGCGGGTGCCTCTTCCAGCACCTTCTGGTGGCGGCGCTGCACCGAGCAGTCGCGCTCGAAAAGGTAGACATAGTTGCCCAGCGTGTCGCCAAACACCTGGATCTCGATATGGCGCGGACGCTGCACATACTTCTCGATCAGCACCGCGTCATCGCCAAAACTGTTGATGGCTTCTCGTTTGCACGACGCCAGCGCAGCGGCAAAGTCCTCGGCCTTGTCCACCGCACGCATGCCTTTGCCGCCGCCACCCGCGCTGGCTTTGATGAGCACGGGGTAGCCAATGCGGTCCGCCTCGCGCTGCAGCAGCGCGGGGTCCTGGTCCTTGCCGTGGTAACCGGGCACCAGGGGCACGCCGGCCTTTTCCATGAGTTGTTTGGACTCGGCCTTCAGCCCCATGGCCAGGATCGCCGATGCGGGCGGGCCGATGAACACCAGCCCCGCCTGCGCGCAGGCCTGGGCGAACTCTTCGTTTTCGCTCAGGAAGCCGTAACCCGGGTGAATAGCCTGCGCGCCCGTGGCCTGCGCCGCAGCAATGATCTTTTCCCAGCGCAGGTAGCTGTCCTTGGGTGCGCTGCCACCGATGTGCACCGCCTCGTCGCAGGCGGCCACGTGCTTGGCGTTGGCATCCGCATCGGAGTACACCGCGACGGTTTTGATGGCGAGTCGCGCAGCCGTGGCGGCCACGCGGCAGGCGATTTCACCGCGGTTGGCAATCAGGATTTTGGTGAACATATTGTTTTCCTCGGGAACTCAGACCAGCCAGTTCGGTTTGCGCTTTTGCAGGAAGGACTGCACGCCCTCCTTGCCCTCGGTGCTGCTGCGGATGTCGGCAATACCCTCCACCGTCTCGGCGATCAGGGCACCGTCAATCTCGCGCTCGGCCACGGTCTGCACCAGCTCTTTGCAGCTACGCACGGCATTCGGGCTGGCATTGACCAGCGCCTTGACCAACTCGACCACCTTGGCGTCCAGCTGCTCAGCGGGTACCACCTCGTGCACAAAGCCGATACGGTGCGCCTCCTGCGCGCTGAAGCGTTCGGCGGTCAGAAAGTAGCGATGCGCGGCACGCGCGCCCATGGCGCGGATCACATAGGGGCTGATGGTGGCGGGGATGAGGCCCAGTTTCACTTCGCTCAAGCAAAAGCCCGCCGTGTCCACCGCCACCGCCATGTCGCAGGCCGCCACCAGCCCCATGCCACCGGCGACCACATCGCCCTGGATGCGGGCAATGACAGGCTTGGGGCAGGCGTAGATCACGCGCAGCATCTCGGCCAGCTTGGCGGCGTCGGCCAGGTTGTCTTCGCGCGTGTAGTCGGCCATGCGGCGCATCCAGTTCAGGTCGGCACCCGCGCAGAAGGCCGGCCCCTCGGCCGCCAACACCACAGCGCGTGTCTCGGCGCTCGCGGCGGCGGTCTGGAAGGCCTGGGTCAGCTCGGCAATCACCTCGTCGTTGAAGGCGTTGCGCACCTCGGGGCGGCACAAAGTGATGGTGAGAAGCGCGCCGGTGTGGGACAGGGTCAATGCGGTCATGGCCAGCCCCTTACATGCGGAAGACGCCGAACTTGGTGTCTTCGATGGGCGCATTCAATGCTGCACTCAGGCCCAGGGCCAGCACGCGGCGGGTGTCGGCCGGGTCGATGATGCCGTCGTCCCAGAGGCGAGCGCTGGCGTAGTAGGGATGGCCCTGCTCTTCGTACTGCTGGCGGATGGGGGCCTTGAACGCTTCTTCTTCGTCCGCGCTCCAGGCGCCGCCCTTGCCCTCGATGCCATCGCGCTTGACGGTAGCCAGCACGCTGGCCGCCTGCTCGCCGCCCATGACAGAGATGCGCGCGTTGGGCCACATCCACAGGAAACGTGGCGAGTAGGCGCGGCCGCACATGCCGTAGTTGCCGGCGCCAAAACTGCCGCCAATGATGATGGTGAACTTGGGCACCGCAGCCGTGGCCACCGCCGTCACCATCTTGGCGCCGTTGCGGGCGATGCCTTCGTTCTCGTACTTGCGGCCCACCATGAAGCCGGTGATGTTCTGCAGGAAGACCAGCGGGATCTTGCGCTGGCAGCACAGTTCGATGAAGTGCGCGCCCTTGAGAGCGGACTCGGAGAACAGGATGCCGTTGTTGGCGATGATGCCCACGGCCATGCCCTCGATGTGCGCAAAGCCGCAGACCAGGGTGTTGCCAAAGCGCGGCTTGAACTCATGGAACTCGCTGCTATCGACGATGCGGGCAATGATTTCGCGCACGTCAAAGGGCTTGCGCGTGTCGGTAGGAATCACACCGTACAGCTCTTCTGCTGCATATTTAGGAGCTGCTGGCGCAAGTGTGGCAAGGGCTGGTGGCTTCTTTTTATTCAAATGCGCGACCGCCTGGCGGGCCAGAGAGATCGCGTGCAGGTCGTTCTGCGCCAGGTGATCGGCAACCCCGGAGAGGCGCGTGTGCACATCACCACCGCCTAGGTCTTCTGCCGTCACCACCTCGCCCGTGGCTGCCTTCACCAGTGGCGGGCCGCCCAGGAATATGGTGCCCTGGTTCTTGACGATGATGGTCTCGTCGCTCATGGCGGGCACATAGGCGCCGCCGGCCGTGCAACTGCCCATGACCACGGCAATCTGCGCAATGCCCTGCGCGCTCATGTTGGCCTGGTTGAAAAAGATGCGGCCAAAGTGGTCGCGGTCGGGGAAGACCTCGTCCTGATTGGGCAGGTTGGCGCCGCCGCTGTCGACCAGGTAGATGCAGGTGAGGTGGTTTTGCGCCGCAATCTCCTGCGCGCGCAGGTGCTTCTTCACCGTCAGCGGGTAGTAGGTGCCGCCCTTCACCGTGGCATCGTTGCAGACAATCATGCAGTCCACGCCGCTCACGCGGCCGATGCCGGCAATCACGCCGGCACCCGGTGCGGCGTTGTCGTAGACATTGAGCGCGGCCAGCGGGGCCAGCTCCAGAAAGGGCGTGCCGGGGTCCAGCAGCATGGCCACGCGGTCGCGCGGCAGCAGCTTGCCGCGCGCGGTGTGCTTGGCGCGGGCCGCCTCGCCGCCGCCTTCTGCAATGCGGGCCACCTGGGCCTGCAGGTCGTCCACCAGGGCCCGCATGGCGCTGGCATTGGCCACGAAGTCGCTGGATCGGGGGTTGAGCTGGGATTCCAGAATCGTCATGGGCGCATCCGGTCAGGGGTTGGGGAGTCAAGCGGCATTGTCCGTCCGTCACCCCGCAGGCCCAAAGGCCATGAGGTTGCAAATCCTGCCACAGCAGGCGCAAACTTTGGCACACTGCGGGCATGGTCACCTCCCCCCCCATTGCCGCCACACCCATGGCTTTTGTCCAAGCCATTGTGGCGGCCTATGCGCGCTACGGACGCGACCCCTCCGGCGCGCTGGCACAGGCACAGATTGCGCCAGCACATCTGCGGCAGACAGACGCCCGCATCACCGCCTGGCAGATGGAACGCATCTCGGAGCTGGCCATGCGCGAGCTGGACGATGAGGCGCTGGGCTGGTTCAGCCGCCGCCTGCCTTGGGGCAGCTACGGCATGCTGGCGCGCGCGTCCCTCAGCGCCCCCACGCTGGCGCTGGCCATCAAACGCTGGTGCCGCCACCACGGCCTCATTGCCGATGACATCACGCTCACGCTGCAGACCAGCGGCAACACCGCCAGCATCAGCATCGCCGAGCAGCGCGACCTGGGCGCGCTGCGCGAGCTCTGCCTGGTTTCGGTGCTGCGCAACATCCTGGGCCTGGCCTGCTGGCTGGTGGACTCGCGCATCCCGCTGCTGCAGGCGCAGTTTCCGTTTGACGCCCCACCCCACGCCGAGGCCTATTCCGTGCTGTTTTCGGGCCCCACCCGCTTCCAGCAAGCGCAAGCTGCTATCACTTTTGATGCGCAGTACCTGCAACTGCCACTGCGGCGCGACGAAAAAGCCATGCAGCAGATGCTGCAACACGCGCTGCCGCTCACCGTGCTGCAGTACCGGCGCGACCGCCTGCTGGTGCAGCGCGTGCGCCAGCTGCTCAGTGCCCAGCCGCAGGACACGCTTGGCGCCGAGGCCCTGGCCGCGCTGCTGCACCTGTCGCCGCGCACCCTGCACCGCCAGCTCAAGGAAGAAGGCGCCACGCTGCAGGCGCTGAAGGACGAAGTGCGCCAGAACCGCGCCACCGAGTTGCTGTTGCGCACGCGCCGCCCCATCAAACAGGTGGCCGAGGCAGCGGGCTTCCAGAACGAGAAGAGCTTCATGCGCGCCTTCAAGGGCTGGACCGGCCAGTCACCGGCCGAATTCCGCCGCAAGGCCACGCCCCAGGGCTGACGCAGTTGGCGTGATTTGTACCCTGCCGTGGCACACGCCGTGCCCGGCTGCGGCCTACACTGATCGGCATGATGGTCCTCTACCACTGTGTCAGCGCACGATCTTTCCGGCCCCTGTGGATGCTGGAAGAACTGGGCCTGCCTTGCGAGTTGCGCATGCTGCCCTTTCCGCCCCGGGTCCTGGCGCGCCACTACCTGGAAGAAAACCCGCTGGGCACCGTGCCGCTGCTGGTGGACGGTGCCACGCGCATGACCGAATCCGCCGCCATCTGCCAGTACCTGGCCGCGCGCCACGGCGATGGTGTGCTCGATGTATCACAGGACAACCCAGCCTATGGTGCCTACCTGAACTGGCTGCACATGAGCGACGCCACGCTCACCTTCCCGCAGACACTGGTGCTGCGCTACACCCACTTCGAACCACCCGAGCGCCTGCAACCGCAGGTGGCCGCCGACTACGCACGCTGGTTTCTGGCGCGCCTGCGCGCAGTGGACACCGCGCTGCAGAA
This sequence comes from Rhodoferax sp. GW822-FHT02D07, assembly GCF_058802405.1. NCBI lineage: Bacteria > Pseudomonadati > Pseudomonadota > Betaproteobacteria > Burkholderiales > Comamonadaceae > Rhodoferax > Rhodoferax sp. GW822-FHT02D07. Next base: position 181,496 of record NZ_JBXAOD010000007.1, on the reverse strand, counting down.
CGCGGAGTATTTGTGCGCGGGCCGTTTCACGGCCGCCGATGTGGCGGTGGGCTATGCCCTGCTGCTGGCGCAACACCTTGGGCTGTCCGCCCAATTCCCACCCGCAGTGGCCGCGTACTGGCAACGCCTGCAGGCCCGACCAGCCTACCAGCGCGCGATGCAAGTGCAGCACCAGGCAGCGCTGGACCAGGGCGTGCCGACCACGCCCTCGCCCGACATCCGCCCCTGATTTAGCTGCGCAGGCCTGCGCCCAGCAAGCTGGCGTGCAACGCGTCCATGTGCGTGAACACATGGTGCGCACCGGCCTGGCGCAGCGCATCGCCCTGCCCGGCGGGCGCATAGGCAAACACCGTCGCCCCCGCCGCTACGCCGGCTGCAATGCCGGTGGCCGTGTCTTCCACCACCGCGCAGCGGCTGGCAGGTACGCCCAGCGACTGCGCCGCCGCCAGGTACACATCGGGGTGGGGTTTGGAGCGCGGCATTTCGTGGCCACTGAACACGCGACCTTGCAGGTAGGTCCACAGGCCGACCTTCTGCAATTGCATCTCCACCTTGGCGCGGTCCGCACCCGAGGCACAGGCAATGCGCCCCTGCACCGTGGCGTGCACCGCCGCCACGGCTTGCACGGCGCCGTCAATGGCTCCGACCCGGGCCTCCAGCGCGGCGTTGCGGCGCTGGCGGAAGTCCGCCATCCACGCGGGCGTCACCGGACGGCCGGTCTCGGCCTCAATGCGGGCACGCTCGTCCAGCACCGCCTTGCCCACAAAAATCTCCATGCAGGTCTGCAGGTCCAGGCGCCAGCCCTGCTCCTCCAGCATGTCGCGCAATACGCCGTTGGTGATGGGCTCGCTGTCCACCAGCACTCCATCGCAATCAAACAACACGGCATCAAACTTCACAAGGCATCTCCATCCACATACAACCAGGCGCCATTGTCGAGGACGAAGCGGCTGCGCTCGTGCAAGCGCACCGCGGCGCCACTGGCAGGCTTTTGCCGCGCCACGAATTCCACCTGTGCGTGGGTGGCGTCCTGAACGGTGTGGCTGCGCACATCCAGCCCCAGCCACTTCACACCGGGTTCGAACTCCACGGATGCGGGGCGGTGGCTGGCGTGCCAGGTTTTCAGCAGATAGGCCTCGCGCTCCAGCACGAAAGCGCTGTAGCGGCTGCGCATGAGGTGCTCGGCATCGGGCGCGAGGGCGTCGCCCTCCAGCCAGCGGCCGCAGCACGCGCCGTAGGCCATGGGGTTCTTTTGGTGCAACCGGCCGCAGGGGCAGGCGTGGTGGGATTCCAGCGATTTCATGCCGCCATCATGCCTTGGCGGCTGATCCCGGGCGTCGCTCAGGCGTTGTAGACCACCGTGCCCTGCAGTCTGGCAGCGCCCGAGCGCACCAGGCCTTGCACGAGTTGCGCGGTTACCTCTGCCACGGACGCGCCCGCAAAATGCCGCGTCAGGGTGTTGGCAAAGTAGGGCGTACCCTGGGCCCAGGCCTGCAGGGCGCGCAGCTCCAGGTGCTGCGCCTCCAGCAACTTGAACTTGAGCAGCACCTTGGCCGCGTACTGCAGGTGCTTGTCCGGGTTCTGCACAAAGCCGTCCAGCCGCTGGCGCGCATAGACAATGGCCGATGCTGCATCGGCAAAGGGAGCGCCATGACCGGGGATCACAGCGACAGGGTTCAGGCTCTCGATCAGGTCCAGCGTGGCGGCCACTTCGTCAAAGGCGTCCTGCCCATCCAGCTCGGGGAAGACCACGCCAAAGCCGCGCTCCCACAGCGCGTCGGCCGAGACCAGCGTGCGGCTCGCGGGCTCGAACAGGATGACCGAGTGCGGATCGTGCCCCGGTGCGGCATGCACCTGCCAGCGCAGATCGCCCAGCAGCATCTCACTGCCCGGCTGCAGGGTCGCATTCAAATGGAAGCGCGGGCAACTCTGTCCCGTGGGCGTGTAGCTCAGTGCATGGGCGTCCCACACGCGCACATAGGCGGCATGGCCGGGCGGGATATGCGTTTGCAGCGCGGGATAACGCGCCTGCAGCGCGGCATTGCCACCGCAGTGGTCGCTGTGCAAATGGGTGTTGAGCAGCAGGTCCAGCGGGCGGCCCTGTAGCGCAGAGTCCAGCAGCGCCAGCGTCTGGTCGGCATGGGTGCAGTAGCCGCTGTCGATAAGCGCCGTGCCCTGCGCGCCCTGAATGAGGATGTTGTTGCTGGAGAGCCAGCCGCGCTCGAAAACGCTGACTCCGGCGGGCAGGGTCACGGCCATCACAGCGCCCGCTGGATGATGATCTTCTGTACGTCGCTGGTGCCTTCGTAAATCTGGCACACGCGCACGTCGCGGTAAATGCGCTCCACGGGGAAGTCGCTCACATAGCCGTAGCCACCCAGGGTCTGGATGGCGGCGCTGCAGACACGCTCGGCCATCTCGCTGGCAAACAACTTGGCCATGGCAGCCTCCTTCAGGCAAGGCCGGCCGGCATCGCGCAGCGCTGCAGCGTGCCAGATGAGCTGGCGCGCCGCTTCGATCTGCGTGGCGCACTCCGCCAGGCGAAAGCCCACGGCCTGGTGGTTGAAGATGGGCTGGCCAAAGCTCTCCCGCTCTTTGGCGTAAGCGACGGCCACGTCGAGCGCGCTACGCGCCATGCCCACGCTTTGCGCGGCGATGCCAATGCGCCCGCCCTCCAGCCCGCCCAGCGCAATGCTGTAGCCTTCGCCTTCCTTGCCGATGAGGTTCTCTGCGGGAATGCGGCAGTTGTCAAAGTTGATCTGGGCCGTATCGCTGGAGTGTTGGCCCAGCTTGTCTTCCAGCCGCGCGACCACATAGCCCGGTGTGTTGGTCGGCACCAGAAAGGCACTCATGCCCTTCTTGCCAGCGCCCTTGTCGGTCACCGCGATGACGATGGCCACATCGCCGTGCTTGCCGCTGGTAATGAACTGCTTGACGCCGTTGATGACGTAGTGGTCGCCATCCTTCACGGCTGTGGTGCGCAGGCCCGATGCGTCACTGCCCACATGCGGCTCGGTCAGGCAGAAGGCGCCCAAGAGTTGGCCTTGCGCCAGCGGCTCCAGCCATTGCTTCTGCTGCTGCGCATTGCCGTATTTCATGAGGATGGCGTTAACCGGGCAGTTGGTCACGCTGATGACCGTGCTGGTACCGCCATCGCCTGCCGCAATTTCTTCCAGCACCAGGGCCAGCGTCACGTAATCCAAGCCCGCGCCACCCTGGTGCTCTGGCACGCAAATGCCATAGGCACCGAGTGCCGCCAAGCCCTGGTGCGCGGCCTTGGGGAAGGTGTGGTCCTTGTCCCACTGGGCGGCGTGGGGCCACAGCTCGGCCTGCGCAAACGCGCGCACGGCGTCGCGCACCATTTCCTGGTCTTGGGTCAGCAGCATGGGGACTGGTCTCTCTCGGGTCGTTATGGTTATGGGCTTACCAGCTGGAGAAGGGCGTACCGTCCCAGCGGATATAGGGCACATCGCTGCAGGCAAATCCGGTTTTGCCAGTCTTGCGTGCCGCGACGGTGGCGCGGATGGCGGCCACGCTTTCTTCGGGCAGCAAAGGTGCGTCGGGCGTGCCCATCTCGGTACGCACCCAGCCGGGGTGGATCAGAAGGAACTGCGCCTTGGGGTAGTCGGGCTGCGCGGCCACCACGGCCATGTTGAGCGCCGCCTTGCTCACGTGGTACACCCAGCCGCGGCTGCTTTCAACGCCGCCAATCTGCGCGAAGTCGCTGGTCAGAAAGACGAACTGGCCCTGCGCCTCTTCCACCCAGGGCGCCACCTGCGGCAGAGCCTGCATGGCGCCCAACACGTTAGCGTGCATCATGGAATCAAAGGCCTGCTGGGTGGGGGGCGATTTGGCGTCTTCGGTGCTGAACACGCCGGCCACGTAATAGGCGAGGTCCAGCTTCTCCCCGTCCAGCGCCCAGCTCAGGCCGCTCACGCTCGCGGGGTCGGTCACGTCCAGCTTCAGGGGCTGGGCGCCCATGTCACGCAGGCGCTGCAGGCCGGCCTCATCGCGCGCAGTGGCGATCACGCGGTCGCCCGCCTCCAGGTGCTGGCGCACCACTTCCAAACCAATGCCGCGCGATGCGCCGATGACGAATACGTTCATTTTGGCCTCCAGCCCGCGTGCAATATGCGCAAGCAGCTTCGGAATTTATAGCAATTCCAGCGCGACTGCAGTGGCCTCGCCACCGCCTATGCACAGCGTGGCCACACCCTTGTTGAGTCCGCGGGCTTTCAAGGCGTGGATCAGCGTCACCATGATGCGAGCACCGGACGCGCCAATCGGGTGGCCCAGCGCGCAGGCGCCGCCGTTCACGTTCACCTTGTCGTGCGGGATGTTCAGCTCTTTCATCAGCGCCATAGGCACCACGGCAAAGGCTTCGTTGATTTCCCACAGGTCCACGTCGTCCACCTTCCACCCCGCCTTGGCCAGCAGCTTTTGCGTGGCGCCCACGGGGGCGGTGGCAAACCAGTTGGGCTCCTGCGCGTGGGTGGTGTGAGCCACGATGCGGACCAACGGCTTGCAGCCCAGGTCCTTGGCGGTGCCTTCGCGCATCAGCACCATGGCGGCCGCGCCGTCGTTGATGGAGCTGCTGCTGGCGGCGGTGATGGTCCCGTCCTTCTTGAAGGCAGCTTTCAGCGCGGAAATCTTGTCGAGCTTGATCTTGCCGGGGCCTTCGTCCACCGTGATCTGCTCTTCACCGGTACGGGTCTTGATGGTGACAGGGGTGATTTCCGCCTCGAACGCTCCGCTTTTAATAGCTGCTTGCGCACGCTGCACGCTCGCTGTAGCGAAATTGTCTTGTAACTCGCGGGTGAAGCTGTACTTGGCGGCGCAGTCTTCGCCAAAGGTGCCCATGGAGCGGCCGGCTTCGTAGGCGTCTTCCAGGCCGTCCAGCATCATGTGGTCCATCACGCGGTCGTGGCCAATGCGGATGCCGCTGCGGCCTTTCAATAGCAAGTGCGGCGCGTTGGTCATGCTTTCCATGCCCCCGGCCACCAGCACATCGTGGCTGCCGGCCAGCAGCATGTCGTGCGCGAACATGGCCGCGCGCATGCCGGAGCCGCACATCTTGCTCAGGGTGACCGCGCCCGCACTCTTGGGCAGGCCGCCCTTGAAGGCCGCCTGGCGCGCCGGCGCCTGACCCTGGCCCGCCATCAGGCAGTTGCCGAACAGGACTTCACTGACCAGCTCCGGCGCGATACCGGCGCGCTCGACCGCGGCTTGGATGGCAGCACCGCCCAGGTCATGGGCGGCAAGGCTGGCGAAATCGCCCTGGAAAGCCCCCATGGGGGTGCGGGCGGCGCTGACGATCACGATGGAGTCGGGCATGGTCTTCCTCGGTATGCAAAGTGGACAAACGAAATTGACGTTTACGTAAACGTCAATTGTGGCAGAAAATCTTTACCGCAGCTTCACGCCAGCCATACACGTCTTCATGCGCACCCGTCACCATGGCCGCATGACAGCTCTCACCTTCTCCCGCCTCCTTGCCTGCAGTGCCCTCATCGCCCTGGGCAGCGTCCACGCGCAGACCACCAGCCCCGCAGCAGCACCTGCGTCTGCCATCCGCAGCCTGGGTACGCCGGACTTCACGCAGATCGTGCAACGCTACGGCCCGGCCGTTGTCAACATCAGCGTGAGCGGCACCCGCTTGGTCACCGCCGATGGCAAGGACACGGGTGGCAATGCCAAGGGTGCCGATAACGAAGACCCTACCCAGCTCTTCCTGCGCAAGTTTCAGGAACAGTTTGGCGCGACAGGCGCGAGCATGCAGATCCCCGTGAATGCGCGTGCATCGGGCTTCATCGTCAGCGCCGATGGCCTGGTGCTGACCAATGCCCACGTCATCGCCCACGCCAGCGAAGTCACGGTCAAACTGACCGACCGGCGCGAGTTCACCGCCAAGGTGCTGGGCAGCGACAGCAAGACCGATGTCGCCGTACTCAAGATCGAAGCGAAGAACCTGCCCACCGTGGCCATCGGCAAGCCGGCCGACCTGAACGTGGGCGAATGGGTGCTGGCCATTGGCTCACCCTTCGGGCTGGACAACACCGTGACCACCGGCGTGGTCAGCGCCAAGAGCCGAACCCTGCCGGACGACTACACCGTGCCCTTCATCCAAACCGACGCCGCCATCAACCCCGGCAACTCGGGCGGCCCACTCTTCAACGCGCGCGGCGAGGTGGTGGGCATCAACTCACAGATCTACACCCGCAGCGGCGGCTACCAGGGCCTGAGCTTTGCCATTCCCATTGACTTGGCGCAATCGGTACAGCGCCAGATCGTCGCCACCGGCCACGCATCCCACGGCGTGTTGGGCGTGTCAGTACAGGAAGTGACGCAGGCGCTGGCAGATGCGTTCAAATTGCCACGCCCCGCAGGCGCACTCATCTCAGAGGTGCGAGCCGACACCGCAGCTGCCAAAGCAGGATTGCAAGCAGGGGACGTCATCGCGGGCATTGATGGTCATGCCATCCTCGCGTCGAGCGACCTGCCGCTTTGGGTCGCCATGGCATTGCCAGGCCAACAGATCCAGATCGACGTGCTGCGCAACGGCAAAGCCGTGCAAGTGCGCGCTACATTGGAAGACACCGCAACTGCAAAACCCGCGCCCCATGAGGTACCCAATGTCCCTGCGCTGTCCCAGCTAGGCCTGGCCGTGCGTCCCCTGCTGCCCGTGGAGCAGCGCGCCGCCGAGGCACGCCACGGCCTGATGGTCGAAGGCGTGCAACCTGAAGCCGACAAGGCCGGCATCGCCCCGGGCGACATTCTGCTGGCGATCAACCAAGTGCCCGTCACGTCTGTGGAGCAAGCACGTGCGCTGCTGCCGCAGGCCAAGGGCTCCGTAGCGCTGCTGATGCAACATGGGGCGGAGAAAAACTACATCGCCATCCCGCTCAAGCCGGGTGCATAGTCCCGCCAGCAAAACCCTGCTGCAAAGCCGCACACGCTTGCTCAGGGCTGGTCGCCTTCGTGATCGCTGAAATCACCGCCGCGCTGGCAGCGCCCGTAGCCGCCACGTCCGCCACATTGCTGACCTCAATCCCCGCAATGCCGACCACGGGCAGTGGCAGCACGCCGGCCCAGTAGCGCAGGTTGTCCAGGCCTTGGGGAATCCAGGGCATGTCTTTGCTTTGGGTGGCAAAGACGGGGCCGCAGGCGATGTAGCTAGGCTGAAGCGCCCAGGCGCGGGCGACTTCCCAGTAGCTGTGGGTGCTGAGGCCCAGGCGCACGCCGGCCTGGCGCAGGGCGTCCAGGTCCACGGTGTCCAGATCTTCCTGGCCCAGGTGCACGCCGTAGGCGCCGTATTGCAGGGCGAGTTGCCAGTGGTCGTTGATGAAGAGTTGTGCGCCGGGGGTGGCGCGCGCCACCGCGATCGATTCCTGAATCTGCGCCGCCAGCGTGGGCTCCTCGGAGTCCTTGATGCGCAGCTGCACGGTGCGGATGCCCGCGGCCAGCACGCGACGCACCCAGACGGCGCTGTCGACCACGGCGTAGACGCCCAGGGCCGGATTGCTCAGATCCGGGAAGGCAGATTGCGCGCCGGGTTGTGCCTGCAGCCAGGGCAGGTTCTCCATGTGCTGCGCGAAATCCGGTAGCGCCTGCACTGGCCCAGCCCCCTGCCCTGCGGCATAGGCGTGGCGCAGCGCATGCGTGGTCGCCATCTTGGCCAGCACCACGGCATCGGCCACGCAGTAGCCGCTGGCCAGCGCGGCCGCCGCCGTGGAGGCAAAGGTGCAGCCGGTGCCATGGTGGTGTTGCGTGTCCACGCGCGGCAGGCTGAGCCAGCCGCTGGCTTGCGGGCTGCTAAACCAATCGCTGGCCAAACCGCCGTCTTTGGTATCGTCCCCGCCAGTGATGACCACGGAGGGCAGGCCCTCATCACGAGCCTGCCCCACGCGCAGGCCCAAGTGCTCGGCCTCCGCACGATTGGGCGTCACCAATGTGGCGCGCGGCAGCAGGTCTTGCACATAGGCCTGCACCAGCCCATCGCCCGCAAAACTGGCACCCGTGGTGGAACCCAGCACCGGGTCCACCACCAGCGCCACGGCGTGCCCTTGCGCACGCAAACGATCCACCCACTGGCAGAGCACGCGCAGGTTGTCCACGCTGCCGAGCAGGCCAGTCTTGATGGCCTGCGGCGGCATGTCCTGCGCCAGCGCTGCCAGCTGCGCATCCAGCAGGTCGGCACTGACGGGCTCCACGCGCGTGACAGCCACGGAGTTTTGCGCGGTGATGGCGGCCACCGCCGTGCAGCCGTGCACGCCAAAGGCTTGCAGCGCCTTGAGATCGGCCTGCAGGCCGGCGCCAGCGCCCGAATCGGAGCCGGCGATGCTCCAGACCACAGGGCGGGTGCCAGCATTCACCGGGCGCACTTCAGTGCTTAAAGTGCTTCTAGCCCTCGTAGGTAGTGCGCGAGCAGCTTCTTTTTTCATAGCAACCTCACAGCAAAATGGGATGACCCGCCACCGGCGTGGAAGCCACGGCCATGTCCTGGCGGGCCATGACGCCAGCTTCGAACGCGAGGCGGCCGGACTCGATACCCAGCTTGAACGCGCGCGCCATGCGTACCGGGTCCACCGCGTGGGCCACGGCGCTGTTGAGTAGCACGGCGTCCAGCCCCAGCTCCATGGCCTGCACCGCGTCGGCTGGCGAGCCTATGCCCGCGTCCACGATGAGCGGCACACCCGGCAGGCGCGCGCGCAGCGTGCGCAGCGCGCCGGGGTTCACCAGTCCCTGGCCCGAGCCGATGGGTGCGCCCCAGGGCATGAGGATGTTGCAGCCAGCGTCGAGCAGGCGCTGGCAGCTGACCAGGTCGTCCATGCAGTAGGGGAACACTTCGAAGCCGTCCTTCACCAGTTGCGTGGCGGCGGTCAGCAGTTCAAACGGATCGGGTTGCAGGGTGTGGGCGTCGCCCACCACTTCGAGCTTGATCCAGGTGGTGTCGAACAGTTCGCGCGCCATGTGGGCCAGGGTGATGGCTTCGCGGGCGGTGTGGCAGCCGGCGGTGTTGGGGAGCAAGTGGGCGCCGGTCGCCCGGATCAGCGCGAAGAAGTCACCCGCCTCGGCACCGTGGGCGAGCTGGCGGCGCAGGCCCATGGTGACGACCTGGGCGCCAGAGGCGGCGATGGCGTCTTGCAGTATTTGCGGCGAGGGGTACGCGGCGGTGCCGAGGAAGAAGCGACTGGTCAAAGTCCGGCCACCTATTTTCCAAGTGGTGGGGAGACTGGGAGTCAGCACGTTCTGCTCCGTGTCCCCCGCCCGCTGCGCGGGCTCCTCCTTTACCTGCGCAGAACGCACTGCCTCCCAGTCTCTTTGGTGTTCGGTCATGGTTAACCTCCTTCGATGGGTTGGAAGGTGAGGATGGTGTCGCCCTCGGCTAGCGGTTGCTGGGCGCGCAGGCTGCGGGGGACGAAGTTGCCGTTGACGGCGGTGGCCAGTGCAGCAGGCAGCACACCGCGTGCGTCTACCCAGGCTTGCAGCGTGGTGGCCTCGGTGGTTTCCGGTGTGCCGTTTACCACCACGGTGATGGTGGGAGAGATCGTGTCAGTGGCGTTCATGGCGATAGCTCTTGCAAGGCCTGCTCTACCAAGGCGGGCGCGATGAGCCAGCCGTGGCGGAAGAGGCCGTTGATGACAGTGATGCCCGGCGCGTGGCGCAGTGCGGGCAGGTTGTCGGGCAGTGCGGGGCGCAGGTTGATTTCGGTGTGGACCAGGCGCGCTTCGGCCAGCGCGGGGATGGCGCTATGCGCGGCGCTCAGCAGTTCGACGGTGCTGCGCAGGGACACGGGGGAACGGTCCTCGCTTTCGATCTCGCTGGCGCCCACGACGATGACATCGCCGGGGCGCGGCACCAGGTAGACCGAATGGCGCGGATGCAGCAGGCGCACCGGGCGTTGCAGCGGCACGCCGGGCGCATGCAACCAGAACACCTCACCCCGCACCCCGCGCACGGGCACAGCCGGCTTGGCGCCCACGCCGCGCACGTCGAACACATGGTCGAACGCGTGGGGCTGGCCATTGGCAACCAGGGCGCCGGCTGCGGTTTCGCGCACGGTGCTGCCCCAGTGCCATTCCACGCCTTGCGCCGTGGCCTGCGCAGCCAAAGCTTGCAGCGCCTGCACCGGGTGGATCTGACCCTCGCTGGGCAGCAGCCAGGCCAGGGCCGGGCCGCTGATGGCCGGCTCCAGGTCGCGCAGTTGTTCCGGGGGCAAGGGCTGCGGTTGGTAAGGCGCATCGGCCTTGGCCTGCAGCAGGCCCACCACGCGCTGGGCCGCGCCCGCATCACTGCGGTGCGCCAGCAGCAGGCTGCCTTGCATGCGCAGGTCCACGGACTGCACCAGCCCCCGCACGATTTGCGGCCAGAGTGCGCAGGAGCGCAGGCCCAACGCAAATACCTCGGACCCGGCGCGTTCCAGCTCGGCCACAGGGCTGAGCATGCCCGCAGCCGTCCAGCCCGCGGCCTGTGCGCCAGACTCGGCGCGTGGCCCGGGGCCATCGGCTGGGTCAAAGACCTGCACCGCATGGCCCGCGCGGCTGAGCTGCACGGCCAGCAGCCGCCCCAGCACGCCGGCGCCGGCAATGCCTATGCGCATCGCAGCCATCGCTCAGGCCTTGCGGTCTTCGGTCTTGGCCCGCACGGGGTTGATGGGAATGTAGATTTCCCCGCCCACCTTCTTGAACTCGTCGGACATCACTTCCATGCCCGACTGCAGCGCCTGTTCCTCGCTCACGCCCAGGTTCTTGGCATAGTCGCGCACTTCCTGCGTGATCTTCATGCTGCAGAACTTGGGGCCGCACATGGAGCAGAAATGCGCCACCTTGGCCGAGTCCTTGGGCAGGGTTTCATCGTGAAAGTTGCGTGCGGTGTCCGGGTCCAGCGAGAGGTTGAACTGGTCCATCCAGCGGAATTCGAAGCGAGCCTTGGACAGCGCATCGTCGCGCGCCCGCACGCCGGGGTGGCCCTTGGCTACGTCGGCCACGTGGGCGGCGATCTTGTATGTGATGATGCCGGTCTTCACGTCTTCGCGGTCCGGCAAGCCCAGGTGCTCCTTGGGTGTCACGTAGCACAGCATGGCCGTGCCGAACCAACCGATCATGGCCGCGCCAATACCGCTGGTGATGTGGTCGTAGCCCGGTGCAATGTCGGTGGTCAGCGGCCCGAGCGTATAGAACGGGGCTTCGCCACAATGCTTGAGCTGCTCGGTCATATTGGCCTGCACCATGTGCATGGGCACGTGGCCGGGGCCTTCGATCATCACCTGCACGTCCTGCTGCCAGGCCTTGTGCGTCAGCTCGCCCAACGTGCGCAGCTCGGCAAACTGCGCTTCGTCATTCGCATCTGCGCCGCTGCCGGGCCGCAGGCCATCGCCCAGCGAGTAGCTCACGTCATATGCCTTCATGATCTCGGTCATCTCGTCGAAGTGCGTGTACAAGAAGTTTTCTTTGTGGTGGGCAATGCACCACTTGGCCATGATGGAGCCGCCGCGCGAGACGATGCCCGTCACGCGATTGGCCGTCAGGTGGATGAAGGGCAGGCGCACACCGGCGTGCACGGTGAAGTAGTCCACACCCTGCTCCGCTTGCTCGATCAGCGTGTCGCGGAAGATCTCCCAGGTCAGGTCTTCGGCAATGCCGCCCACTTTCTCCAGTGCCTGGTAAATCGGCACCGTGCCGATGGGCACGGGGCTGTTGCGCACGATCCAGTCGCGCGTGGTGTGGATGTTTTTGCCGGTGGACAAATCCATCACGGTGTCTGCGCCCCAGCGGATGGACCAGACCAGTTTTTCCACTTCCTCTTCAATGCTGGAGGTGACCGCCGAGTTGCCGATGTTGGCGTTGATCTTCACCAGAAAGTTGCGGCCAATGGCCATGGGTTCCAGCTCGGTGTGGTTGATGTTGGCCGGGATGATGGCGCGACCGCGTGCCACCTCGTCGCGCACAAACTCGGGCGTCACCACCTTGGGGATGCTGGCGCCAAAGCTGTTGCCGGCCAGGCGCGCTTCGCGCTCGGCATTGCCCAGGTACTGCGCCTGCCATTCCAGGTTCTGGTTCTCGCGCAGGGCCACGTACTCCATCTCTGGGGTGACGATGCCTTTGCGGGCGTAGTGCATCTGCGTGACGTTGGCACCGCTGCGCGCGCGGCGCGGCTGACGCTGCAGGCCAGCAGCCTGGGCGCGCAATGCTGCCAGCGCATCAGTCTCGCCGTTCTTCAGGCCATCGTCCAACGCAAAGGGCTTGCGGCCAGAGTACAACTCGGTATCACCGCGGCCGTCCACCCAGCCCTGGCGCACCAGCGGCAGGCCCTGGCGCACGTCGATGTCGGCGCGCGGATCGGTATAGGGGCCGGAGGTGTCGTAGACCGTGATGGCCTCGCCATTGCTCTGCAGGATTTCGCGCAAGGGCACCTGGATGTCAGGGCGGCTGCCTTGCAGATAGCGTTTCGTGGAAGCGGGAAGCGGTTCGCGCGTGAGGCGAATGAACTGGGCGAGTTTGTCGGGGGCGTTCACGGGGTTCTCCGGTTAGGCCCGAAGACAAAGAAGACACGGCCCCGCAAACTGATGAGAAAAGACGCCGCCCGGACGGCATTCGGCCGTCGGCTGCGCTGCACTTCTTACGCTGGTATGAACCAGATCAAGTTCGCGGGTTCGGTATCCATCTCAGCGCCACCATGGCGCACCCCGGGCAGGGCGGAGTGTACGCCAAACCGGTTTGCAACCTCAATCGCGCGGGAAGCGCTTGCCCTTCTCGTAGGGAAACACATCGTGCACATAGCCCGCCGCGATGCGCTCCTTCTGCGTCTGCCAGAAGGCAGGGTCTAGCAGGTTGGCGTGGTACTGCATGAAGACTTCGCGCACCAGCGGATTGCCCAACAAAAAGGGCGCGAAGGTTTCGGGGAACACATCGTGCGGACCGACGCGGTACCAGATCTCGCCGGACATTTCCTCTTCTTCGTTGCGCGGCTCGGGCACCTTGCGGAAGTTGCAGGCGGTGAGGTATTCGATCTCGTCGTAGTCGTAGAACACGACCTGGCTGTTGCGGGTGATGCCGAAGTTCTTCCACAGCATGTCGCCTGGGAAGATGTTGGCGGCCACCATGTCCTTGATGGCGTAGCCGTAGTCGATGACGGCGCGCGTAATCTGTTCCCGCGCGCGCTGTGCGGCCGGGCTGGTGTTGGTCGGGTCGGCGCCGCCAGCATCAAACGCCTCTTGCAGGTACATATTGAGCGGGATCATGCGCCGCTCGATGTAGAGGTGTTTGATGACCACCTCGGTCTGCCCATCGCCATCGCGGTCACTGATCTCGAACTGACTGGACGCGTGCGCCTGCAGCTCGGCAATCAGCGCGTCGCTGAAGCGCTCGCGCGGGAAGGCCACGTCGCCGTAGTCCAGCGTGTCGGCCATGCGGCCCACGCGGTCGTGCTGCTTCACCAGTTGGTACTTGCCCTTGACCTGCTCGCGCGTGGTGTCCTTTTGGTGCGGGAAGTGGTCCTTGATGACCTTGAACACGTACGGGTAGCTGGGCAGGTCAAACACCAGCATGACCATGCCCTTGATGCCTGCGGCAATGCGGAACTGGTCCGTGCTGTGCTGCAGGTGGTGCAGAAAGTCACGGTAGAACAGCGTCTTGCCCTGCTTGGCCAGTCCAAGCGCGTTGTAGAGCTCGTTGCGGGGCTTGCGCGGCATCATGCTGCGCAAGAACTGCACGTAAGCGCTGGGGATCTCCATGTCCACCATGAAGTAGGCCCGCGCAAAGCTGAACAGACGCAGAAGGTCGTCTTCGCCAAACAGCGCGGCGTCGATGCGCAGGCCACCGCGGCTGTGCAACACGGGCAGCGCAAAGCCGTGCTCGACAAACCCATTGATGAGCTTGCCAATGATGTAGCAACCCTTATTGCGGAAGAACAGGCCGGTGAGCACCTGCACCTGGAAGTTGGCGCGCAGCTTCACTTCGCCCAGCTGCGCGCGCATGACGCCGGCTACGCGCTGTGCGTCGCGCGCCAGGTCTTCAAAGGGCACGCGCAGATCGAAGTCCTGCACCATGCGCAGCAGCTGTTCCGGCAGGTCGTCCTGCGTGGGGTAGTAGCCGCGGTAGGTGGGGCGATGGCCTGCCCCGTCCCGGGGGCGACCGGTGGAGGCCAGGTTCTCGATGTACTCGGTGCTGACCGCGGGACGCACAAAGATGTAGTCGTTGCGGAAGTAGCTGCTGTGCAGGATCTTGGTGGTGACCGAGTTGAAGAAGGTCTCGGCCAGCTCGGGCTGGTGGTGGTCCACCAGCAGCCCGATATAGTGCAGCTTGATCTGCTGCCAGACCTCGGCAGCCTGCTCGCCGGCCTTGAACTCCCGCTCCAGCCGCCGGGAGCATTCCTTCACGCGCAGGTCATAAAACTCGATGCGCTCACGCTGGGCGCGCTGCTGGCCATGCCAATCTGCTACCTCGAATCGGTGCTTGGCGCGCGCACTCTCGGTGCGGAAGAGCTGGTAGTGTCGGTTGAAGCCGTCGAGCATCGCACGGGCGATGTCGTTGGCGATCGAAGAGTCAAGCCGCGCGGGGAACATGGCGTCAGCGCGCTATGATTTCAATAGCTGCTGGCGCATACTCCACAAGGGCCAGAGGCAATTTTTACCGTGGATGGCGCGGCATGAGGCGCACACCGGAGATGGCTTCGCGGTACAGCAGAGCCAGATCGTCTTCGCGCCCCACGGTCATATGCAGGTCCTGAACCAGGCCATCGTGCACGCCGTACACCCAGCCGTGCAGCGTCACCTCTTGCCCGGCGGCCCAGGCGTCTTGCAGCACCGTGCTTTGCGCCACATTCACCACTTGCTCAATGGCATTGAGCTCGCACAGTGCGGCTGCCTTGCCGTGTTCAGGAATGACGTCCAGGATGTCACGGTGACGGTCCCGCACATCCTGGATGTGGCGCAGCCAGTTGTCGGCCAAACCGATGCGCGCGCCCTCCAGCGCAGCCTGAACACCCGAGCAGCCGTAGTGACCCACGACCATGATGTGCTTGACCTTGAGCCGCTCCACCGCGAACTGGATGGTGGAAAGCGCGTTCAAGTCGGAGTGCACCACCACGTTGGCCACATTGCGGTGCACGAAGATTTCTCCGGGCGCCAAGCCAATGATCTCGTTGGCAGGCACGCGGCTGTCGGAGCAGCCGATCCACATGTACTGGGGCTTTTGCTGGTTGGCCAGACCGGTGAAGAAGCCGGGGCGCGTGCGCTCCATCTCCGCGGCCCATTCACGGTTGCGGGAAAAGAGGTCGTTGAGTTTGTCAGTCATGGGGCGTATTTTATTTCTTCAGGCTGCTGCGAATGTTCCAGTCCAGCAATCCGTACCTGGCTCGTTCCTGCTGGTCATCCAGCGCATTGAATTCGCAGGGGCTGTTTTTGTCGGCCTTGGCCGAGGTGCAGACAAAGGATTTGGGGTTGCCCAGCTGCCACATGCCTTGGGCATTACGGGCATCCCCCGTGAAGAACAGGCCGCGCGGCGCGTTCATGGGGTCGGGCTGGGCCGGCAGTGGTTTGAGCAGGTTGCGGCCGGCGTTGACATAGTTGCCATCGATCCCCGCCAGCGGGAACAGGGTGTTGAACATGTCGCGGTGGCTGGCGGGCTGGGTGAGCTGGTTGCCGCACTGCAGCTTGTCACCCCAGATCACAAACGGCACCTGGCGCATCAGGTAGCGGCGGTGCGGGTCGGCGTAAACGCCGAAGGAGCGCACATTGTGGTCACCCGTGGCGGCCACGATGGTGTTGTCCTTGAACGGGCCCTTCTGCACCTGCTGCACAAAGGCGCCCAGCAGGTCGTGCGCATAGCGGTAGGTATCCAGATTGGGCACCAGCGTGGCCTCGCTGGTCTCGCCCTTCCACTGCGTCATGTCCAGCGGTACGCGCTGGTAATCCTTGGGCAGATCGTAGGGCGGGTGGTTGGTGGAGGTGAGCACAAAGGCGAACAGGGGCCGCCCCTTGGGCTGCGCGGCCATGCGCTTTTCGAGGTACTTGTAGACATAGCTGTCCCACACGCCCCACAAGCCGACGACGGCATCAGGGTAAGCCTCTTTCAGGTTGTTGGCGTCAATCACTTCGTCAAAACCCTGCACCTTGAGCACGCGGTTCAGGTCGCGCCAGCCCGAGCGCGCCGAGGTGACGAACAGGGTGTCATAACCCGCGCGCTTGGCCACCTCCGCCACCGACCAGGGCAGCGGCTTGCGGCCTGCGTCGCCCATGGTCAGCGGGGTGATGGGGGTGGAGAAGAGGATGGCCTCCAGCGAGGGGTGCGTGCCCGGTTGGGCAGACTCGAAGTTGGAGAAGTGGCACGCGTTGGCCAGGGTGGGCTGCATGCGGCCCAGCACGTCAAACGTGGGGCTCTGGTAGAGCATGGGCTCGGCGCTCCAGGACTCCATGAGGAAGAACACCAGGTTCTTCTTGGAGGTACCCGCGGGCAGCGCATCGTGCTGGTACAGCGCGGCCTTCACCTCGGCCTCACTGCCATGCGGCAGGCCCAGCGCCTGGGCCGCGGCCTGGGGCGACTCGAAGCCCATGGCCTTGAGGCCTACCAGTGGGTCCGACAGGTTTTGCGATTCGCGCCGGCTGTCCCATGCGTACTTGAGCGCGATGACGCCGTTGGGCACCATGTCGTTGAGGAACTGCGAGGTGGTCACCGTCAGATGCTGGCGCTGCAACGCCATCTCGCGGATGGTGCCCTTGCCAGCAAAGGCCAGCGCGAAGAAGGCGACGACGATGACCACGACGCGCACCACGGCATGGCGAGTCTGCAGCGCCGTGTCCGGCGCCAGACCGCGCACGGCCAGCCGGTGCAGGCGGATGGCGGCCCAGGTCAGCGCGGCAATGAGCACCAAGCTCCAGAGCACAGGAAAATCGTGCCAGATGGTTCCCAGCACCGCCTTGGTGTCGTCCTCCACCAAGCCGAACACCAGCGAATCGATGGGCGTTTTGTAGAAGCCGAAGTAGTGCAGGTTGATGACCGACAGCAGGATGAATACCCCGGCCAGTACCGCCACGATGCGGCTGTAGCCCCGCGCCGGAATCCATGGCAACACCAGCATTAACAGGAAGCCTGCGATCGCGCTGACCTTGAGGTCAAAGCGGAAGCCCTGCAGCGCCACGGCACCCAGATCAGCCAAAGGCGCCGTAAAGCCGCTGGGCCAGAAGTAGGCCAGTTGCCCCCAGCGCACTGCGCTGAGTGCTACCACCAGGGGCAGCACCAGCACCCAGGCACGCAGCAGGCCCCGCAGGGCTCCATGGAGAAGAGTTGTCAGGGTACGTGCAATGGCAGATGTCATGAAACGTGTTGGCGATCGGTTACCAGCGGGAGAGCATACGGCGGTTTTGCCAAAGACGTCCGATCGACCTCAACCCTTCTTAGGACGGAGCATCTTCAATTGATACTGCACGCAAGCAGCCTGCATCTTCTCTTGGTTTTCTCTTGGCAGGTATTCCAGGACTTCGGAATTCAAAGGTCTGAAGTTGTATTCCAAAACCGATGGAGGCTCTTTGGACAGATCACACAAAAACGAGTGCGAAGAACTTTCTTGCAGCTCCGCCTCCAAGCGCTTAGCAAAGAGTGCCAATCGGCCATCCAACACACATACCCGCTGGATCACCCCATCGCCCTTCTGCAGCGTTTCAATGCAATCATTACCTTGGAACTCCAAATATCCGTCGTCCAAGGTAAACCCTAGCTCATCAAGCCCTACAAATTCTTGTTCGCCTGGTTGAAGATACAGGACCTGCTGGCCCGGATAGGGATTGCCAGTGCCATAGCTGTAGTCAAAGAACAATAAGTCTCCCACCGCATGGAAGCGGAAGTTGTTGCACCCATTGTGATGAGCGGGATCTTTGGCGGTAAAGCTATAGGGCTCATCCAGCACGATTTCATCGTCGCTGCCGTCACTCCAAGTCAGCAGCAGCGCCTCGCTGGAGAAAACTCCCGAACGCGAATTCATGTTGTCTCCCGCCAACTGCGCCACAAGATGAATGGCATTTACACGTTCAGTCAGAACACTGGGAACCGGGCAGCTGAAATAAATCGGACTGGCGTTTGTCTCTTGCGCCGACAGTGGTGACGGTTCGGCCGCGCTTTGAGGACTTTTGCCGCAGCCTCCTACAAGAACCAGAACAAGAGAAACGAACCAATAGCGAATGAGCAGTTGCATAAGATAGGGCAAGGTCGCATCGTGCCTTGCCCATGCTTTGAACTTTACATGGTCTCCGCGAACAGCTCCCGGCCTATGAGCATGCGGCGAATCTCCGAGGTGCCCGCCCCAATTTCATAGAGCTTGGCGTCGCGCCACAGGCGGCCCAGTGGGTACTCGTTGATGTAGCCATTGCCACCAAAGATCTGCACGCCCTCACCGGCCATCCAGGTGGCCTTCTCGGCCGTCCACAGGATCACGGAGGCGCAGTCCTTGCGCACTTGGCGCACGTGCTCCACGCCCAGCAGGTCCAGATTCTTGGCCACGGTGTAGGCAAAAGCACGCCCGGCCTGCAACACGGTGTACATGTCAGCGACCTTGCCCTGAATCAACTGGAATTCGCCAATGCTTTGGCCAAACTGCTTGCGGTCGTGGATGTAGGGGATGACGTTGTCCATGACGGACTGCATGATGCCCAGCGGGCCGCCGGTGAGCACGGCGCGCTCGTAGTCCAGGCCGCTCATCAGCACTTTGGCGCCGCCGTTGACCGCCCCCAACACATTGGCGTGGGGCACTTCCACGTTCTTAAACACCAGCTCGCCAGTATGGCTGCCGCGCATGCCCAGCTTGTCCAGCTTTTGCGCAATGCTGAAGCCGGGCATGCCCTTTTCGATCAGGAAGGCGGTGACCCCACGCGCGCCCAACTCAGGTTCGCTCTTGGCGTAGACCACCAGCGTATCGGCATCGGGGCCATTGGTAATCCACATCTTGCTGCCGTTGAGCAGGTAGTAGCCGCCCTTGTCCTCGGCCTTGAGCTTCATGCTCAACACGTCGGAGCCTGCGCCCGGCTCGCTCATGGCCAGTGCACCCACGTGCTCGCCGCTGATCAGCTTGGGCAAGTATTTGGCACGCTGCGCATCGGTGCCGTTGCGCTTGATCTGGTTCACGCACAGGTTGCTGTGCGCGCCATAGCTCAAGCCCACGGAGGCCGACGCGCGGGAGATTTCTTCCATCGCGATCATGTGGGCCAGATAACCCATATTGGCGCCACCGTATTCCTCGCCCACCGTGATGCCCAGCACGCCCAGGTCACCCATCTTGCGCCACAGGTCCATGGGGAACTGGTCGCTGCGGTCGATCTCGGCGGCGCGCGGCGCGATCTCGGCCTGTGCAAATTCGCGCACCGCGTCGCGCAGGGCGTCAATGTCTTCGCCCAATTGGAAGTTCAGTCCGGGCAAGGTGTTCATGGTGTGTCTCCTCGTTATGGTGTTGTTGTGGCCGCTCAGGCGGCCTTTTTGGTGGCGGCTTTGGCAGTAGGCTTGCCGGCCTTGGCTTCACTGGCGGCCAGCAGGGCGCGGGCCTCGCGCTGGTGCACCTTGATCTCGTCTAGATTGGCCTGCAGCTCGGCCATCTGCTCTTCCACCTGCTTGCGATGCTCGGACAGCACGTCCAGAAACTTCTTGAGCTGCGCGCCCGTGTCGCGCGGGCTGTCGTACATCTCGATGATGTCCCGCGCCTCGGTCAAGCTCAGGCCCAGGCGCTTGGCACGCAGGGTCAGCTTCAGGCGGGTACGATCACGCCCGCTGTACACGCGGTTGCGTCCGCCCGGGCCGGTGCGCTCGGGCTGCAACAGGCCTAGGTCTTCGTAGAAGCGGATGGCGCGGGTGGTCAGGTCAAACTCACGGGCCAGATCGCTGATGCTGTAGGTGGTGCTCATGGTGCGGTAAAGGTGGCGACAGGGCAGACAGAGGTTGGCTGTCTACAATGCCCAAAGTTGACGTTTACGTAAACGTCAATTATGAAGCAAAACGATTAGGGCCTATGAACGAACTGGAACAGCGCCTGCACTACCCCCTGGGCGACGCCCTGCCCGAGAGCGGCCGCAGCATCACGGTGGCTCCCGGTATCAAGTGGATCCGCATGGCCCTGCCCTTTGCGCTCAACCACATCAACCTCTGGCTGCTGCGCGACGAAATCGACGGCGTGGCGGGCTGGAGCGTGGTGGACACCTGCATCCACCGCGACGAGGCCAAGGCGCAGTGGGAAGACATCTTCGCCCACGAGCTGGAAGGCCTGCCCATCCTTCGCGTCATCGTCACCCACATGCACCCGGACCATATTGGCATGGCGCACTGGTTGTGCCAGCGCTGGAACGCGCCCCTGTGGATCAGCGGTCTGGACTACCAGGTGGCGCGCCTGGCCTGCCTGGCGCCCACCAGCTTTGGCGGCGCGCGCACGGCCGCCTTCTTCGCGCAGCACGGGCTCAACGACGAAGAGACGCAGGCCAAACTCCTAAACCGGCGCGACTACTTCACCACGCTGGTGCCCTCGGTGCCCGACGAGTACCACCGCCTGCTGGACGGCCGAACCCTACGCATTGGTACCAACACCTGGCGCTGCATCAGCGGCTACGGCCACGCGCCCGAGCACATGGCGCTGTGCTGCGAAGCCCTGGGCGTGCTGATAGGCGGCGACATGATGCTGCCGCGCATCTCCACCAACGTGAGCGTCTACGAATCCGAACCCGAGGCGAACGCGCTGGCGCTGTTTCTGGACTCCATCGACAAGTTCTCGCCCCTGCCCGAATCCACACTGGTACTGCCCGCGCACGGCAAGCCCTTCACAGGCCTGCACGAACGCATCCGGCAGCTGCACGACCACCACCGCGCCCATCTGGACAAGGTGCTGGACGCCTGCCGCCAGAAGCCCTGCAGCGCGGCGGACATCATCCCCGTGCTGTTCACCCGCGCCATGGACTTCCACCAGACCACCTTCGCGCTGGGCGAGTCTGTGGCCCACCTGCACGCGCTCTGGTACGCGGGGCACCTGAAACGCACCCGCGGTGCCGACGGGGTTTTGCGCTTCGCGGCCTAGTTACAAAACCAGAACGCTGCTGCGCGGCGCGGCGCCGCAGCGCCAGAGCCTTGGTTCGCCGCTACAGTGCAGACCATGCTGCGTTCCCACCATCTGCTGTTCTACGGCTCCCTGCTGCTCTCCCGACTGGCCGATCAGGTGCTGCTCTTTCTGGTACCCCTCGTGGTCTACCAGCGCACCGGCAGCGCCGCCTGGACGGGTGTGGCTTTTTTTGTGGAGACACTGGCGCGCTTTCTGGCCTGCCCGGTCTGCGGCGTGCTCAGTGACCGGCACCCGCCGCTGCGCCTGCTGCGCCAGAGCCAAACGCTGCGCGCGCTGAGCTGTGGCGCCGGCCTGGTGGCGGGTTTCACGCTGGGCGAAGAGGCCGGACTGGTATCGCTGGTGCTGGTTTCGGCGGTCTGCGGCGTTTTCACCATCCAGGGCGTGATGGCGCGCGAGGTGCTGCTGCCCCACCTCTTCCCCGGCGAGCGCTTTGAGCGCGTGCTGGCCCATGCGCAACTGGCCGACCAGCTGGGCATGGTGGCGGGCCCGGCCATCGCCGCCGCCGCGCTGGCCCTCTGGCCCTGGCAGGGCGTGCTGGGCTGCAGCGCCCTGCTCTTTGTGCTGGCCGACGCGGGGCTGATCTGGTGGCAGCGCAACCATACCGCGCCGCTGCCCCAGGGCCACCACACGCCCGGCGAAAGCCTGTGGGTACCGCTGGGCACGGCGCTGCGCCACATCCTGCACCTGCCCGGCCTCAAGCCCCTGATTGCGCTGGCCGCCGGCGTGAACTTGGTGGTGGGCGTGACGCAGGCCACCGCCGCGGCCATGATGACCGGCCTGCTGGCACAGAGCGATGCGGCCTATGCGCAGCTGCAGACGGCGGGCGCCGTGGTCACCGTGCTGGTGCTGGCCTGGGTGGCGCGCGTGCACTGGCGCGGCCACGCGCTGGGCGTGTGGTCTTACACGCTGCTGCTGGTGGGCGGGCTGATGACGGCATGGGCCGTGCACCCGGCGGTCTACGCGCTGGGCTTTCTGCTGATCACCGGCTTTGACAAGATGTTCAGCGTCTATATCCGCGCGGGCCGCCAACGCATCATCCCGCCGGCCGACTTTGGCAAGACCAGCGGCGTCATCGTCCTGCTCAACAACCTGACCCAGCCGCTGGCCGGCCTGGCGGTGGGCCTGGGCGCCCACGGCGCCGACGCACGCGACGTGATTACTGCGCTGGTGCTGGCCATGGCACTCATAGGCGCTAGCACCGTCTGGATGGGCCGTGCCGCTGCAGGTGCATCGCAAAACCGCTAAGGTGCCCAGCACCACAAGGAGACCCCCATGATTGACCTGTACTACTGGACCACGCCCAACGGCCACAAGATCACCATGTTCCTGGAAGAGGCCGGCCTGCCCTACCAGCTGCACACCATCAACATCGGCCGCGGTGAGCAGTTCCAGCCCGAGTTTCTGGCTATCGCCCCCAACAACCGCATTCCCGCCATCGTGGACCAGACGCCTGCCGACGGCGGAGCGCCGGTTCCGCTGTTCGAATCCGGCGCCATCCTGCTCTACCTGGCCGACAAGATAGGCCGCTTCATCCCGCAGGACCTGCGCGGCCGCAATGTGGCGCTGCAATGGCTGTTCTGGCAAATGGGTGGCCTGGGTCCCATGGCCGGGCAAAACCACCACTTCAACCAGTACGCGCCCGAGAAGCTGCCCTACGCCATGGAGCGCTATACCAAGGAAACCGCCCGCCTCTACGGCGTGCTCAACAAGCACCTGAGCGACGGCCGCCAGTACATTGCGGGCGACTACAGCATTGCCGACATGGCCAGCTACCCCTGGATCGTTCCCTACGAGCGCCAGGGCCAGAAGCTCGAAGACTTCCCCTTTCTTGCCGCCTGGTTCGCCCGCGTGGCGGCCCGCCCCGCAACGGTCAAGGCCTATGCGATCGCCGAAGGCATCAAGAACCCGGGTATGGACGAAGCGGCCAAGAAGATCCTGTTTGGGCAGGATGCGAGCACGGTGCGCTGAGAACGACCGTTCAGGCACAAAAAAGCACCCTCGGGTGCTTTTTTTGTGGGCAGTGACCGCTTCAGTCGGCAGCCAGCAGCGTCTGGATCGGGGCAACGCCGTCAAATGCATCCTGCGGCTTGGAGAAAGCAATGGCCTTGCTCACGCCATCTTGCAGTTGCTTGGCCCAGGCCACGATCTTGTCGAAAGATTGCTTCTTCTTGGGGTCCGCCGCAATGGCGCCAGCGCTCCAGTCCGCAGCCGTAGTAGCCGGGAAACCCAGTTTGGCCGGATTCAGTACCATGATGAGGTCGTAAAGACGCCAGCTAGACTGGGAATTGCGGACCCTGATGACCAACAGCGTGATCACGTCCGATTGCAGCTTCGCAACTTGGGGATTGATGGTCAGGCAGTTGTCGATGCGACCCGAAGCCTTGTTCAGCATGAAGAGATGGGTGGAACTCGGGCCGCACAAATCCGCGGAAAAATAACCCTCGGTTCTGGCTATGCCCATGGACGTCGTGACATACATCTCGGCAAAGAAATCACCATCCTGAGGGCTGCTGACGGCGGTGCTAAGAATCCGCACATCTAAGTTGTTGTTGTCCGCCTTGTGCTCCATCACATACCAAGTTCGCCCACCGGTGTAGAACGGGTAGCCTCCCGCAGTGCTTCCGCTGGGCAGCTCGGAGTATTGGGTGATCTTGCCCGGGTTGCCATTGGGAAACAGTTCTTCTGCCCCCGCCATGTGGGCCACGAGTGCCAGCAAAACGGCGGACGCGCGTATCCAGTGCTTCATCTTTCCTCCCTGTATTTTGTAAGTAGATGCAAGCAGGAATTTATCAGACCCAAGGCGGGCTTCCGACGTTCTCGCGCGAATATCTGTAATGCGGCGCGCAACCCTCACCATTGCGGAATCGCCGGGTCCTTGAGGCTGCCGCGCAACTCCGCGTAGTCGGGCACCACGGAGCGCACGGTATCCCAGAAGCGGGGGCTGTGGTCCATGACGCGCAGGTGGCTGAGTTCATGGGCCACCACGTAGTCGATGACAGCGAGGCGGAAGTGGATGAGGCGCCAGTTCAGGCGGATGGAGCCGTCCGACTTGGCGCTGCCCCAACGGGTACCGGCGTTGCTCAGGCTCAGCTTGGTCCAGCGCACCTGAAGCTGTGGCGCGAAATGGTCCAGCCGCTGCACAAACAGGGCCTTGGCCTGGCGCATGAGCCAGGCCTGTACCGCGTCGCGGATCTGCTCGGGCGTGGCCGTCTGCGGCAGGGCCACGCGCAGCGACCGCACGCCGCCAACATCCCGCTCCGCGTCCAGATGCCCGCCCTTGGCGACAAAGTGGTGGCCCGCATCCAGCGCAATGCGTACGGTGTCGCCCAGATAAGGGAATTCGGCACCATCACGCCAAACCACCTGGGTTTCCTGCTGCCGGGCCTGGCGCTCGCGCCCCTCGGCCAGCTTGCGCAGAATCCAGTCCGCCTTTTCCCGCAACGCGGCATCCACCTCGTACAACGGCGTCCAGCGCGGCGCGCGCACGCTCAGACCTTCGGGCCCCACTGCGAAGCCAATGGTGCGGCGCTTGCCGCGTGCGAAGGCGTAGGCAACGACGGCGTCACGGAGCCGAACCTCGCGGTTGGCCTTGGGGTGGGTGTAGTGCGCCGGGTCTATGGCCTGGTGCAGCGGCTGGCCCGCCACATAGGGTTGGCTGGGCTGCGGATTCGCTATCTTTTTAGGAGCTGCTTGCGCACTGTTGACGGAGGCTGGAGCCTCAAAAGGCTCAAAGAGATCGAGGGTGTAGCGCAGCAGCGGGTGCACGGCTATTGGACGGCCAGGTAGGCCTCGGGGTCCAGGCGGCGCATTTCGGACTCGATCCAGGCCTGCACCTCGTCCATCAGCTCTTTGGGGTCGCGCCCCTCGCTGGGGATAGGCTTGCCGATGGAGACTTCCACCACGCCGGGGGTCTTGATGAAGGCTTTGCGCGGCCAGCACTTTGCCGAAGTGACCGCCACGGGAATCACGGGCGCCCCGGTAGCCACGGCCAGACGGGTGCCACCGAGCTTGTAGTTGCCCTGCTGCCCGCGCGGGATGCGCGTGCCTTCAGGAAACATGATGATCCAGATGCCTTGAGCCAGCAGGCGCTTGCCCTGCTCCACCACCTTGGCGAAGGATTCCGCGCGCTGGCTGCGGTCGATGTGGATCATGTCCAGCCGGCCCATGGCCCAGCCGAAGAAGGGCACCATCAGCAGCTCCTTCTTGAACACATAGGCCAGCGGGTGCGGCATCAGTGTGGGCATGAGGAAGGTTTCCAGCGTGGACTGGTGCTTGACCAGCAGAATGGCCGGCGCCGTATCGCCCGTGGGCAGGTTCTCCCAGCCAATCACGTGCGTGCGAATACCCAGCAGCACGCGTGCACCGCCAATGGCCCAACCCAGCCAACGCACCGCCATCCACCACAGCGCCTTGCCGCGCACGCGGATGGACGCCACCAGCATGATGATGGCCCACGGAATCACAGTCACCAACATCCACAGCATGTGCAGGCACGATCGCACAACCGCCACCACCCAATTGGGCTTGCGCGGCGCCGGTAGCACGGGGGTCGGAGGCATGCCGCTCATGCCTGGGCCACCAGGTAGTCGGCAAAGGCAGCCAAATCCTCATGCACCGTGGTGCCGGGCGGAAAGCTGTCGGGCAATTCGCGCCCGCGGTAAGCGGCGGCCTTGCCAGTCAGCACCAGATGCGGCACACAGCCCACGGCCGCCCCGGCAATCAGGTCGCGCGCCGAGTCGCCTACCGTGGGCAGGCCTTTGAGTTCCACGCCAAAGCGCTCGCCGATCTGCTCGAACAGGCCCGGCTCGGGCTTGCGGCAGCGACATTGCTCATCCGGTGCATGCGGGCAGTAGAAGATGGCGTCGATCTTGCCGCCCTTGGCTGCCAGCATGGTGTGCATCTTGGCGTGCATGGCGTTGAGCGCCACCACGTCGAACAAACCCCGCCCCAGACCGCTCTGGTTGGTGGCCACCACCACATGCCAGCCCGCGTGATTGAGCTTGGCAATCGCCTCCAGCGCGCCCGGCAGCGGCCGCCACTCGTTGGGCGACTTGACGAACTCGGCACTGTCTTCGTTGATGGTGCCGTCGCGGTCGAGGATGATGAGCTTCATGGTGGATGGGCCCCAGTGTCAGGCAGCCAATTTCGACAGGTCAGCAACACGGTTCATGGCGGCGTGCAGTGTTGCCAGCAAGCCCAGGCGGTTGGCCTTGAGCGCAGGGTCTTCGGCATTCACCATGACGCCGTCAAAGAAGGCATCCACCGGCGCCTTGAGCACCGCCAGCACCTGCAGATTGCCGGTGTAATTGCCACTAGCCCACGCAGAATCTGCGACAGGCGCTACGGTTTTCAGAGCATCGGCCAGCGCCTTCTCGGCGGCTTCCTGCAGCAGGGCGTCGTTCACCTTGGCCTCCACCACACCATCCGCCTTCTTCAGGATGTTGCCCACGCGCTTGTTGGCAGCAGCCAAGGCCGGGGCTTCGGGCAACGCGGCAAAGGCACGCACGGCGGCGAGGCGCTTGGCCACATCGCCCAGGCGCTGCGGACGCAGGGCCAGCACGGCCTCCACTTCCTGTGCGCTGTAGCCCTGCTCGCGCAGGGAGCCGGCCAGACGGTCGAACATGAACTCCACCAATGCGGCAGAGGCATCGGTGATCTTGTCGCCAAAGGCCGGCGCGGCGGCTTGCACCAGTGCGGCCACGTCCAGCGGCAAATCCTTCTCCGTCAGCATGCGGATCACACCCAGCGCATGGCGGCGCAGCGCAAACGGGTCCTTGTCGCCCGTGGGCAGGTTACCAATGCCGAACATGCCGACCAGGGTTTCCAGCTTGTCCGCCAGAGCCACGACCACGC
Organism: Rhodoferax sp. GW822-FHT02D07; assembly: GCF_058802405.1. Lineage (NCBI taxonomy): Bacteria > Pseudomonadati > Pseudomonadota > Betaproteobacteria > Burkholderiales > Comamonadaceae > Rhodoferax > Rhodoferax sp. GW822-FHT02D07. The sequence goes on along the minus strand of NZ_JBXAOD010000007.1, from coordinate 154,562 downwards.
CCACGTCATTGCGCGGCAGGCCGTCGCCCGCAAAGCGGGGCTTGTAGTGGTCTTCAATGGCGTTGGCAACGATCTCGCCCAAACCATCGTTGAGCGCGTAGTAACCACCCATGATGCCTTGCAGCTCAGGGAACTCACCCACCATGTCGGTCAACAGGTCGGTCTTGGCCAGTTGCGCGGCCAGGTCGGCCTGCGCCACCAGCACGGCGTCGCCCAGCTGGGCCGCAATTGCCTTGGCAATGGCACGCACGCGTTCGACGCGTTCGCCCTGGGTGCCGAGCTTGTTGTGGTAGACCACCTTGGCCAGGGCATCCACGCGTGAGGCCAGGGTCTTCTTGCGGTCCTGGTCAAAGAAAAACTTGGCGTCGGCCAAGCGCGGGCGCACCACACGCTCGTTGCCGCCAATCACCAGACTGGCGTCGGCCGGCTGGATGTTACTGACGACCAGGAACTTGTTGGTGAGCTTGCCTGCAGCGTCCAGCAACGGGAAGTACTTCTGGTTGGCCTTCATCGTGAGGATCAGGCACTCCTGCGGCACGTCGAGGAACTGCTCTTCGAATGCGCAGATCAGCACATTGGGGCGTTCCACCAGCGCCGTCACTTCATCCAGCAGCGCATCGTCGTCAATCGGCTTGCAACCGCCGCCCACCTTGGCGGCCGCAGCAGCCAGCTGGCGCGCGATTTCGGCACGGCGCTCGGCAAAGCTGGCGATCACGGCGCCGTCGCGCAGCAGCGTTGCTGCATAGCTGTCTGCGTCCTGCAACTGCACGGGCGACACGGCCGCTTCAAAGCGGTGGCCCTGCGTGCTGCTGCCGGCCTGCAAGCCCAGCGCCTGCACCGGCACCACGTCCGCGCCATGCAGGGCCACGAGGCCGTGCGCGGGGCGCACAAAGCTCACGCTACTCCAGCCCGGCAACTCGCAGCCAGTTTCCAGCTGGTAGGTCATGACCTTGGGGATGGGCAGCTTGGCGATGCTGTCGCCCAGCGCCTTCTGCAGGCCCTCGGCCAGCGTCGCGCCCTTGACGGTGCTTTCGAAAAACAGGGCCTCGGCCTTGCCATCGGGTGCGCGCGTGAGGCCAGCCACAGCGGAGGCATCGGCCCCGAGCGCCTGCAGCTTCTTGAGCAGCGCGGGCGTGGCATTGCCACTGGCGTCCAGGCCCACGGCCACGGGCATGAGCTTTTGCGACACGGCCTTGTCAGCCGCCTGCGCAGCCACACCCGTCACGTGCACAGCCAGGCGGCGCGGCGAGGCAAACGGTGTCACAACCGCATCGGCGGCAGCCAGGCCCTGGGCCTTGAGGCTGTCCGCCAGCACACCGGCAAAGGATTCACCCAGCTTCTTGAGCGCCTTGGGCGGCAGCTCTTCCACAAACAGTTCTACGAGAAGGTTCTTCGTTGTCATTCTTGTGCTCTCCGTGCGCTTACGCGGCCTTCTTCGTCATCTGTTCCACCCACTCGCGCGGCGCCATGGGGAAGCCCAGGCGCTCACGGCTGTCGTAGTAGCTCTGTGCCACGGTGCGCGCCAGGTTGCGGATGCGGCCAATGTAGGCTGCCCGCTCGGTCACGCTGATCGCGCCGCGCGCGTCCAGCAGGTTGAAGCTGTGCGCACACTTGAGGACCTGCTCGTAGGCCGGCAGCGCCAGCTGCGCTTCGATCAGGTGCTTGGCCTGCTTTTCGTGCGCGTTGAAGGCCGTGAACAGGAAGTCCGCGTCGCTGTGCTCGAAGTTGTAGGTGGACTGCTCCACCTCGTTTTGGTGGTAGACGTCGCCATAGCTCATGGTGTCGGTCCACTTCAGGTTGTAGACGTTGTCCACGCCCTGCAGGTACATGGCCAGGCGCTCCAGACCGTAGGTGATCTCGCCCGTGGCGGGCTTGCAATCAATGCCCCCCACTTGCTGGAAGTAGGTGAACTGTGTCACTTCCATGCCGTTGAGCCAGACTTCCCAGCCCAGGCCCCAGGCGCCCAGCGTGGGATTTTCCCAGTCGTCTTCCACAAAGCGGATGTCGTTTTTCTTCAGGTCAAAGCCCAGCGCTTCGAGCGAGCCCAGGTAGAGCTCCAGGATGTTGGCCGGCGCGGGCTTGAGGACCACCTGGTACTGGTAGTAGTGCTGTAGGCGGTTGGGGTTCTCGCCGTAGCGGCCGTCCTTGGGGCGGCGGCTGGGCTGCACATAGGCGGCCTTCCAGGGCTCGGGGCCGATGGCGCGCAGAAAAGTGGCGGTGTGCGATGTACCCGCGCCCACTTCCATGTCATAGGGCTGCAACAGGGCGCAGCCTTGCTTGTCCCAGTAAGACTGCAGGGTAAGAATGATTTGCTGAAAAGTAAGCATGGTGTGTGGGCCTGCGCAGCAGCGCGCGGCGGCCGGGAACGTTCGTTCGAGTAAACCCCGCATTTTACGGGGCAGCGGGCCTCAGTCGGGGCGACGGCCCAAGCGCCATGCGGCCCCGGCCAGCAAGAGGCACAGACCCCATAGCGGCCAGAGCCCGAAGCGCGCCGCCCACCAGGCATAGGGGGTGATGCCGCTGCGCCCCTGCACTTCGCCGACCAGCACGCCACGGGTACGCGGCGGCAGGGACTTTTGCACCACAGCCGCATGGTCGAGGATGGCCGTGGCCCCCGTGTTGGTGGCCCGCACAAAGGGGCGCTGGAACTCCAGCGCCCGGGCGCGCGAGATGTTGAGATGCTGGTCCAGCGCAATGGAGTCGTTGAACCAGCCCAGGTTGCTCACATTGGCAAACACCGTGGGAGCCTGCGAGGCGTCCAGAAACCGGCTGGCCAGTTCTTCGCCATACAAGTCTTCGTAGCAAATATTGGCCGCCACACGCTCACTCTTCACTGGCAAGGACGGCTGGCCCAGCGGGCCGCGGTTGAAGTCCCCCAGCGGGATGTTCATCATGCGTGTGAACCACTTGAACAGCGGCGGAATGAATTCGCCGAAAGGCACGAGGTGATGCTTGTCATAGCGCCAGGGCGTCGTCAGCCCAGGGGCCAAGCCCAGTACGGAGTTGGTATAGCCCTCGGTATAGCTGCCCAACGGAGTGCCGATGATGGCGGAGCTGGAGCCCCGGCCAAAGCGCTGCTCCAGCGCCTGCCAGTACCCCTGCGGGAGTTGCTGCGGCAGCAGGGGCACAGCGGTTTCCGGCGCGACCACCAGATCGCTGGCGCTGGCCCGCAATTGCTCCGCATACCACTGCAGGGCCAGGGGCACGCCGCTGCCGGTCTCGAACTTCTCGTCTTGGGGAATATTGCCTTGCAACAGGGTCACGCCCAACTGCCCCGTAGGCTGAGTCCAGCTGTTCCATACCGAAGGCACGGCTATGGGCACGCATACCAGCAACAAGGCCAGCACCGCCCCGCCCCAGGCGCGCCGTGCGGGCAACAGGGCCAAGCCGGCGGCGGCAAGCGCTGCCAGCAGGCCCACGCCGTAGCTACCCAGCAGAGGCAGATAGGCGGCCAGCGGGCCGTCCAGGTGGGCATAGCCCACGGCGCCCCAGCCAAATCCCGTGAGCCAGGTGCCCCGGGCCAGTTCGGCCATGGTCCACAGCGCCGCAAAGCCCAGGGCCAGCACCAGCGGATGGCCCCGGCGCACGCGCCAGAACATCCATCCGGCCAGCGCGTAGTACAGACCCAGCGCAGCAGCCAGGGCCACGATAGCCAGCACGGCCAGCCAGGCCGGCAAGCCGCCATAGGTGTGGATGGCAATGAAAAGCCACCAGAAGGTGGAGCTGAGCCAGACGGTGGAAAAGCCCCAGGCCAGTGTCAGCGCAGCACGGCCCGTTGGAGCACACGCAAGCACCAGCACCAAGCCGGCCAACGCAATCACCTGCAACCACCACAGCGTGGCACCACGCGCAAATGCAAAGCCGAATGGCCATGCAACGCTCATGGATAGTGCGCAAGCAGCTACGGAAACGATAGCAAATTGCCACTGCGGCACGGACGCAGCAGGCGTCCGCAGGGCGGGCAAGGCGCTCCAGCTCACTCCGCGACGGGATCCGCGGCGGGCGACACCTTGAACCACTTCACGGCGCCACCCTTGGTATGCAAGACCACGAAGTCCAGTCCACCCAGGCTATGGCGCTCGCCGCGCTTGGGAACATGCCCCATCTCGTGTGCAATCAAACCGCCAATGGTGTCGAAGTGGTCTTCGGGGTCCGAGCCAGCCAGCGTCACCGTGAACGCATCATTCACCCGCTCCAGCGGTGTATCGCCGCTCACGCGGTAGGTGCGGTCGGCCAGGGCAAAGATGTCCCCGGCGTCCTCTGCGATGTCGAATTCGTCCTCGATCTCGCCAACGATCTGCTCCAGCACGTCCTCGATCGTGATCAAACCCGCCACACGGCCGAATTCGTCAATCACGATGGCTAGGTGGTTGCGGTTGCCGCGGAACTCGCGCAGCAGGTCATTGAGCCCCTTGGATTCGGGAATGAACACGGCCGGACGCAGCAGCGCGCGGATGTTGAGCTCGGGCGCACGCTGCAGCTTGAGCAGATCCTTGGCCATGAGGATGCCAATGATGTTTTCGCGTTCGCCGTCAAACACCGGAAAGCGCGAGTGCGCCGTATCAATCACCGTATTGAGCAGCGATTCCAGCGGCTCCTGGATGTTGAGTAGATCCATGCGCGGTGCCGGCACCATCACATCCCCTGCCGTCATGTCCGCCATGCGGATCACGCCCTCCAGCATCACACGGGATTCCGCGCCAATGATGTTGTTGTCTTCCGCCTCGGCCAGCGTCTCGATCAGCTCGGCAGTGGAGTCCGGTCCAGGGTGGATGAACTCGGCGATTTTCTGGAGGAAGGTTCGCTTGTCTTCTTTGTCGGACAGGCGCGCAGGATGGGGATCAGACACTCGTGTGGGGCATTGCTGCCGTGGTTGCGAAGCGCTAAGGATAGCGGATTTGCGTGTCAGGGCGAACTGCGGCGGTTGGCATCAATCACGCCGCGCCGGATTTCCTGCAGATCGGCCAGAAAACCCCAGAAACTCTTGGCCTGGGATTTGAGCCGGTAATCAGTTTGTGCGATCTGCTCTTCAATCATTTCAGTCACACGCGAGTCCAGCGTCGCCGGCGGCAAGCGCAAATAGGCCTCCGACTCCGTGCCGTCGCGCTCCACGCGCGCGCCAGCGTTGCGTGCGATCTTCAACATCGCAGCGTTTTCGCTCAACGCGTGGATGAACATCAGGCTCACACCATCATTGCTCGCGTGCATGGCCGCACGGTCGAAAAGACGGGCCCCATAGCCGCGTCCACGTGCAGAGGGCAGAACAGACACACCGAACTCCGCACAACTGTCGTGCCGCGCGTCGCGGGCGTAGGCCAGATGTGCCACGGCGATCAATTCAAGGCGGCGGTTGTAGATGCCGAAGATCTCGTCGCGCTCAAAATCCAGCGAATCCACGTAGCGCTGAATCTGGTCGTCGTTGGTCCAGTGCCCGAAACGCAGGTAACGGTCTTGCGGTGTCAATGCGAGCAAATGCTCTGCGATCCGCCCTCGATGGTTTTCACCCAGCGACCGTATAGGCACGAGCGCCGGCGCAGTCCAAAGCTCCGGCTCACGCTCCGCCGGCGGACGCAAAAACTCCCGTCCGGCCTCCAGAGAAGCCCTGATCAGGGTCTTTGTATCCAACATACCGTTAATATAAGGGTTTTCCCTAGGTTATTCACCCCAAAAGCGTGAGCACTGTGGTGAATTGGCCGCGCGACCCCGTGTATGGTGTCTGCTTGCACTTTGCCCTCCAGCCATGGACGCCGCCCAAACCATACGCCAATCCCTGTCCCATGTCAGCGCTTTGCGCGCCCAGATCAACGCGTCGCCAGCGATCCGGCAAAGCTTGCTGGCCATCAAACAGTTCCAGGCACGCCGCTTCGCTGGTACTTACCGGGACTTGCTGGAGTCCGATGTGTTCGCCGCACCAACGCGCTTCTTCCTGGAGGAGCTCTATGGAGAGCGGGATTTCTCTGAAAGAGACGCGCAATTCGCGCGCATCGCCGGGGCGCTGCAGACCTTCTTTCCCATCCAGGTTGTAGAAACCGCCACTGCGCTGGCCCAATTGCACGCCATGACCGAGTCCCTCGATCTCGAAATGGCACACCGATGCCGAAACGTATCCCAGGCGAACGGCCCTGATCAAGCCCTGTCTTGCGCCCAATATCTCAATGCATGGCGGAAAGTTGGGGCTCCTGCCCAACGCAAGCAACAGCTGGCCGCCGTTCTGGCCATGGGGCGGGACCTCGAGCGGCTGACACGCACAAAAGGTCTCCGCATGAGTCTGCGCCTGATGCGAGGACCTGCAAAGGCCGCCGGCCTCGGCGCACTGCAGGTCTTCCTGGAGGCCGGCTTTGACACTTTTGCCAGCATGGGGAGCAAAGCAACGCCGGAGTTTCTTGCACGCATTCAGCAGCGCGAGGGCATGTGGATTGAAACCTTATTTACTGCGGCATTCGAAGAGGCTGAGACGGCGCTAAAGCGCTGCATGTCCCTCAGATCCTGAAACGCTCATCATTCAAGCCCAATGTATCGGCCTCAGAAATTTGCGTTTCGAAAATAAAAAAGCCCCACCTAAACAGGTGGGGCTTTCCGGCTGTAATAGCCTGACGATGACCTACTTTCACACGGGGATCCGCACTATCATCGGCGCTGACTCGTTTCACTGTCCTGTTCGGGATGGGAAGGAGTGGTACCAAGTCGCTATGATCGTCAGGCATAACTTGTTGTCACCTTGACTGGGTCAAGGTGACCAATTTATAGAGCTAATCAGCTTGTCTGTTACGACGACCGCCCATTGCTGGGGGCTATTTGAATGCGTCAACTTGGCATAACTTCCTTGATCTGACGATCAAAGTTATAGGGTCAAGCCGCACGAGCAATTAGTATCAGTTAGCTTAACGCATTACTGCGCTTCCACACCTGACCTATCAACGTCCTGGTCTTGAACGACTCTTTAGGGGGCTCAAGGCCCCGGCAGATCTCATCTTGAAACGAGTTTCCCGCTTAGATGCTTTCAGCGGTTATCTCTTCCACACTTAGCTACTCGGCAATGCCACTGGCGTGACAACCGATACACCAGAGGTGTGTCCACTCCGGTCCTCTCGTACTAGGAGCAGGCTTCCTCAAATCTGCAGCGCCCACGGAAGATAGGGACCAAACTGTCTCACGACGTTTTAAACCCAGCTCACGTACCTCTTTAAATGGCGAACAGCCATACCCTTGGGACCGGCTACAGCCCCAGGACGAGACGAGCCGACATCGAGGTGCCAAACACCGCCGTCGATATGAACTCTTGGGCGGTATCAGCCTGTTATCCCCAGAGTACCTTTTATCCGTTGAGCGATGGCCCTTCCATACAGAACCACCGGATCACTATGTCCTGCTTTCGCATCTGCTCGACTTGTCAGTCTCGCAGTTAAGCACGCTTATGCCATTGCACTATCGTCACGATGTCCGACCGTAACTAGCGTACCTTCGAACTCCTCCGTTACGCTTTGGGAGGAGACCGCCCCAGTCAAACTGCCTACCATGCACTGTCCCCGATCCAGATAATGGACCTAGGTTAGAACCTCAAACACACCAGGGTGGTATTTCAACGTTGGCTCCATAAGATCTAGCGACCCTACTTCAAAGCCTCCCACCTATCCTACACAGATCTGTTCAAAGTCCAATACAAAGCTACAGTAAAGGTTCATGGGGTCTTTCCGTCTTTCCGCGGGGAGATTGCATCATCACAAACATTTCAACTTCGCTGAGTCTCGGGAGGAGACAGTGTGGCCATCGTTACGCCATTCGTGCAGGTCGGAACTTACCCGACAAGGAATTTCGCTACCTTAGGACCGTTATAGTTACGGCCGCCGTTTACTGGGACTTCAATCAAGAGCTTGCACCCCATCATTTAATCTTCCAGCACCGGGCAGGCGTCACACCCTATACGTCCACTTTCGTGTTTGCAGAGTGCTGTGTTTTTAATAAACAGTCGCAGCCACCGATTTTTTGCAACCTCATTGGGCTCCATCCGCGAGGGACTTCACCTACTAAAGGCACACCTTCTTCCGAAGTTACGGTGTCAATTTGCCGAGTTCCTTCTCCCGAGTTCTCTCAAGCGCCTTAGAATACTCATCTCGCGCACCAGTGTCGGTTTGCGGTACGGTCGTGTGTAGCTGAAGCTTAGTGGCTTTTCCTGGAAGCAGGGTATCACTCACTTCGGCAGCAAGCTGCCTCGTTATCACTCCTCATCTAAGCCCGGCGGATTTGCCTACCAGGCACGACTACAAGCTTGAACCAACATGTCCAACAGTTGGCTGAGTTAACCTTCTCCGTCCCCACATCGCACTACACATCGGTACAGGAATATTGACCTGTTTCCCATCAGCTACGCATCTCTGCCTCGCCTTAGGGGCCGACTCACTCTACGCCGATGAACGTTGCGTAGAAAACCTTGCGCTTACGGCGAGGGGGCTTTTCACCCCCTTTAACGCTACTCATGTCAGCATTCGCACTTCTGATACCTCCAGCACGCTTTACAACGCACCTTCACAGGCTTACAGAACGCTCTCCTACCACTTGCAATAAATTGCAAATCCGCAGCTTCGGTAACTGGCTTAGCCCCGTTACATCTTCCGCGCAGGACGACTCGATCAGTGAGCTATTACGCTTTCTTTAAATGATGGCTGCTTCTAAGCCAACATCCTGACTGTTTTAGCCTTCCCACTTCGTTTCCCACTTAGCCAATTTTAGGGACCTTAGCTGGCGGTCTGGGTTGTTTCCCTCTTGAGTCCGGACGTTAGCACCCGGTGCTCTGTCTCCCAAGCTGTACTCTGCGGTATTCGGAGTTTGCATTGGTTTGGTAAGTCGCCATGACCCCCTAGCCAAAACAGTGCTCTACCCCCGCAGGTAATACTTGAGGCACTACCTAAATAGTTTTCGGAGAGAACCAGCTATTTCCAAGTTTGTTTAGCCTTTCACCCCTATCCACAGCTCATCCGCTAGTTTTGCAACACTAGTCGGTTCGGACCTCCAGTACCTGTTACGGCACCTTCATCCTGGCCATGGATAGATCACTTGGTTTCGGGTCTACACCCAGCGACTAGACGCCCTATTCGGACTCGATTTCTCTACGGCTTCCCTATTCGGTTAACCTTGCCACTGAATGTAAGTCGCTGACCCATTATACAAAAGGTACGCAGTCACCCTTGCGGGCTCCTACTTTTTGTAAGCATGCGGTTTCAGGATCTATTTCACTCCCCTCCCGGGGTTCTTTTCGCCTTTCCCTCACGGTACTAGTTCACTATCGGTCAATGATGAGTATTTAGCCTTGGAGGATGGTCCCCCCATATTCAGACAGGATTTCTCGTGTCCCGCCCTACTTTTCGCAAGCTCAGTACCACACAGGTCATTTCACGTACGGGGCTATCACCCGCTATGGCCAGCATTTCCAGGCTGTTCCGTTATGTCTTGTGCTATTACTTGCAGGCTTCTCCGATTTCGCTCGCCACTACTTTCGGAATCTCGGTTGATGTCTTTTCCTCGAGCTACTGAGATGTTTCAGTTCACCCGGTTCGCCTCGCATACCTATGTATTCAGTATGCGATACCCCTAAGGGTGGGTTTCCCCATTCGGAAATCTCCGGATCAAAGCTAATTTGCCAGCTCCCCGAAGCTTATCGCAGGCTATCACGTCCTTCGTCGCCTATCATTGCCAAGGCATCCACCACATGCTCTTATTCACTTGACCCTATAACTTTGACGTTTCTTGCGAAACCCCTCGGTCATCTTCAAGGAATATTGCCAGGTCTTTCACCTAGCGCGTTATGCCGTATTCAATTTAACTTGAATAACTCGAATTCAAACGTGAAGTTTGATATTCATTTTGACGCAATCAAATATGTTGCTAACCACTGCTTAAGGCACGGTACGCACTAAACCTTTACGAATGTGCGCTTTCCTTAAACAGCTTTGATTGTTAGCAACGCTGATTAAACTCTATAAATTGTTAAAGAACAGCCGATTGATCAAGAGATCCTGATCAACAACAAAGCAGCCTCTGCATTCCGAAGAATTTGAAGCAGCTTTGGTGTTGACTAATAAGTATCGTTGAATGGTGGAGGATGACGGGATCGAACCGACGACCCCCTGCTTGCAAAGCAGGTGCTCTCCCAGCTGAGCTAATCCCCCAAGGCCAATTGCTATTGGACGGGATGGTGGGTCTGGTTGGTCTCGAACCAACGACCCCCGCCTTATCAAGACGGTGCTCTAACCAACTGAGCTACAGACCCAAGCCGGTCACTTTTGACCAAGCAAGCCTGATCGTTAGCGACAACCTTCCAACAACCGATAAGTGTGAGCGTTCAAATTAAGCTGCAGTTTTCCAGAAAGGAGGTGATCCAGCCGCACCTTCCGATACGGCTACCTTGTTACGACTTCACCCCAGTCACGAACCCTGCCGTGGTAATCGCCCTCCTTACGGTTAGGCTAACTACTTCTGGCAGAACCCGCTCCCATGGTGTGACGGGCGGTGTGTACAAGACCCGGGAACGTATTCACCGCGACATTCTGATCCGCGATTACTAGCGATTCCGACTTCACGCAGTCGAGTTGCAGACTGCGATCCGGACTACGACTGGCTTTATGGGATTAGCTCCCCCTCGCGGGTTGGCAACCCTCTGTACCAGCCATTGTATGACGTGTGTAGCCCCACCTATAAGGGCCATGAGGACTTGACGTCATCCCCACCTTCCTCCGGTTTGTCACCGGCAGTCTCATTAGAGTGCTCAACTGAATGTAGCAACTAATGACAAGGGTTGCGCTCGTTGCGGGACTTAACCCAACATCTCACGACACGAGCTGACGACAGCCATGCAGCACCTGTGTTACGGCTCTCTTTCGAGCACTAAGCCATCTCTGGCGAATTCCGTACATGTCAAAGGTGGGTAAGGTTTTTCGCGTTGCATCGAATTAAACCACATCATCCACCGCTTGTGCGGGTCCCCGTCAATTCCTTTGAGTTTCAACCTTGCGGCCGTACTCCCCAGGCGGTCAACTTCACGCGTTAGCTTCGTTACTGAGTCAGTGAAGACCCAACAACCAGTTGACATCGTTTAGGGCGTGGACTACCAGGGTATCTAATCCTGTTTGCTCCCCACGCTTTCGTGCATGAGCGTCAGTACAGGTCCAGGGGATTGCCTTCGCCATCGGTGTTCCTCCGCATATCTACGCATTTCACTGCTACACGCGGAATTCCATCCCCCTCTACCGTACTCTAGCTATGCAGTCACAAATGCAGGTCCCAGGTTGAGCCCGGGGATTTCACATCTGTCTTACATAACCGCCTGCGCACGCTTTACGCCCAGTAATTCCGATTAACGCTCGCACCCTACGTATTACCGCGGCTGCTGGCACGTAGTTAGCCGGTGCTTATTCTTACGGTACCGTCATTAGCAAACTGTATTAGAGCTCACCGTTTCGTTCCGTACAAAAGCAGTTTACAACCCGAAGGCCTTCATCCTGCACGCGGCATTGCTGGATCAGGCTTGCGCCCATTGTCCAAAATTCCCCACTGCTGCCTCCCGTAGGAGTCTGGACCGTGTCTCAGTTCCAGTGTGGCTGGTCGTCCTCTCAGACCAGCTACAGATCGTCGCCTTGGTGAGCCTTTACCTCACCAACTAGCTAATCTGATATCGGCCGCTCCAATCGCGCGAGGTCTTGCGATCCCCCGCTTTCATCCATAGATCGTATGCGGTATTAGCACAGCTTTCGCTGCGTTATCCCCCACGACTGGGCACGTTCCGATATATTACTCACCCGTTCGCCACTCGCCACCAGGATTGCTCCCGTGCTGCCGTTCGACTTGCATGTGTAAGGCATGCCGCCAGCGTTCAATCTGAGCCAGGATCAAACTCTATAGTTCGATCTTGAATTTTTCGCTCTTTCGAGCAACTCATAAATTGGAATCGACGTGAATATTTTCTTTGACAAAAACATCACATCTTTTTAATTCATGAGCGTTTAAAGTCTTGCGACTTAGTTCCAAAGAACTTGGCAACTACCTTCAAACGCCCACGCTTATCGGCTGTAAATTTTTAATGATCCGAAACAATTTTTACCTTGTTTCGCCTGCCTTGCTGCGATCAGCGAAGCCTTGAATTATGACACACTTTTTAGTGCATCGTCAAATCAAACAAAAGAATTTTGCTTTTTTTAGAGTTGCTCGCAGCTCTAAAAAAAACACCCCGCCGAATGACGGGGTGTCTTCACTTGTAATAGCCTGACGATGACCTACTTTCACACGGGGATCCGCACTATCATCGGCGCTGACTCGTTTCACTGTCCTGTTCGGGATGGGAAGGAGTGGTACCAAGTCGCTATGATCGTCAGGCATAACTTGTTGTCACCTTGACTGGGTCAAGGTGACCAATTTATAGAGCTAATCAGCTTGTCTGTTACGACGACCGCCCATTGCTGGGGGCTATTTGAATGCGTCAACTTGGCATAACTTCCTTGATCTGACGATCAAAGTTATAGGGTCAAGCCGCACGAGCAATTAGTATCAGTTAGCTTAACGCATTACTGCGCTTCCACACCTGACCTATCAACGTCCTGGTCTTGAACGACTCTTTAGGGGGCTCAAGGCCCCGGCAGATCTCATCTTGAAACGAGTTTCCCGCTTAGATGCTTTCAGCGGTTATCTCTTCCACACTTAGCTACTCGGCAATGCCACTGGCGTGACAACCGATACACCAGAGGTGTGTCCACTCCGGTCCTCTCGTACTAGGAGCAGGCTTCCTCAAATCTGCAGCGCCCACGGAAGATAGGGACCAAACTGTCTCACGACGTTTTAAACCCAGCTCACGTACCTCTTTAAATGGCGAACAGCCATACCCTTGGGACCGGCTACAGCCCCAGGATGAGATGAGCCGACATCGAGGTGCCAAACACCGCCGTCGATATGAACTCTTGGGCGGTATCAGCCTGTTATCCCCAGAGTACCTTTTATCCGTTGAGCGATGGCCCTTCCATACAGAACCACCGGATCACTATGTCCTGCTTTCGCATCTGCTCGACTTGTCAGTCTCGCAGTTAAGCACGCTTATGCCATTGCACTATCGTCACGATGTCCGACCGTAACTAGCGTACCTTCGAACTCCTCCGTTACGCTTTGGGAGGAGACCGCCCCAGTCAAACTGCCTACCATGCACTGTCCCCGATCCAGATAATGGACCTAGGTTAGAACCTCAAACACACCAGGGTGGTATTTCAACGTTGGCTCCATAAGATCTAGCGACCCTACTTCAAAGCCTCCCACCTATCCTACACAGATCTGTTCAAAGTCCAATACAAAGCTACAGTAAAGGTTCATGGGGTCTTTCCGTCTTTCCGCGGGGAGATTGCATCATCACAAACATTTCAACTTCGCTGAGTCTCGGGAGGAGACAGTGTGGCCATCGTTACGCCATTCGTGCAGGTCGGAACTTACCCGACAAGGAATTTCGCTACCTTAGGACCGTTATAGTTACGGCCGCCGTTTACTGGGACTTCAATCAAGAGCTTGCACCCCATCATTTAATCTTCCAGCACCGGGCAGGCGTCACACCCTATACGTCCACTTTCGTGTTTGCAGAGTGCTGTGTTTTTAATAAACAGTCGCAGCCACCGATTTTTTGCAACCTCATTGGGCTCCATCCGCGAGGGACTTCACCTACTAAAGGCACACCTTCTTCCGAAGTTACGGTGTCAATTTGCCGAGTTCCTTCTCCCGAGTTCTCTCAAGCGCCTTAGAATACTCATCTCGCGCACCAGTGTCGGTTTGCGGTACGGTCGTGTGTAGCTGAAGCTTAGTGGCTTTTCCTGGAAGCAGGGTATCACTCACTTCGGCAGCAAGCTGCCTCGTTATCACTCCTCATCTAAGCCCGGCGGATTTGCCTACCAGGCACGACTACAAGCTTGAACCAACATGTCCAACAGTTGGCTGAGTTAACCTTCTCCGTCCCCACATCGCACTACACATCGGTACAGGAATATTGACCTGTTTCCCATCAGCTACGCATCTCTGCCTCGCCTTAGGGGCCGACTCACTCTACGCCGATGAACGTTGCGTAGAAAACCTTGCGCTTACGGCGAGGGGGCTTTTCACCCCCTTTAACGCTACTCATGTCAGCATTCGCACTTCTGATACCTCCAGCACGCTTTACAACGCACCTTCACAGGCTTACAGAACGCTCTCCTACCACTTGCAATAAATTGCAAATCCGCAGCTTCGGTAACTGGCTTAGCCCCGTTACATCTTCCGCGCAGGACGACTCGATCAGTGAGCTATTACGCTTTCTTTAAATGATGGCTGCTTCTAAGCCAACATCCTGACTGTTTTAGCCTTCCCACTTCGTTTCCCACTTAGCCAATTTTAGGGACCTTAGCTGGCGGTCTGGGTTGTTTCCCTCTTGAGTCCGGACGTTAGCACCCGGTGCTCTGTCTCCCAAGCTGTACTCTGCGGTATTCGGAGTTTGCATTGGTTTGGTAAGTCGCCATGACCCCCTAGCCAAAACAGTGCTCTACCCCCGCAGGTAATACTTGAGGCACTACCTAAATAGTTTTCGGAGAGAACCAGCTATTTCCAAGTTTGTTTAGCCTTTCACCCCTATCCACAGCTCATCCGCTAGTTTTGCAACACTAGTCGGTTCGGACCTCCAGTACCTGTTACGGCACCTTCATCCTGGCCATGGATAGATCACTTGGTTTCGGGTCTACACCCAGCGACTAGACGCCCTATTCGGACTCGATTTCTCTACGGCTTCCCTATTCGGTTAACCTTGCCACTGAATGTAAGTCGCTGACCCATTATACAAAAGGTACGCAGTCACCCTTGCGGGCTCCTACTTTTTGTAAGCATGCGGTTTCAGGATCTATTTCACTCCCCTCCCGGGGTTCTTTTCGCCTTTCCCTCACGGTACTAGTTCACTATCGGTCAATGATGAGTATTTAGCCTTGGAGGATGGTCCCCCCATATTCAGACAGGATTTCTCGTGTCCCGCCCTACTTTTCGCAAGCTCAGTACCACACAGGTCATTTCACGTACGGGGCTATCACCCGCTATGGCCAGCATTTCCAGGCTGTTCCGTTATGTCTTGTGCTATTACTTGCAGGCTTCTCCGATTTCGCTCGCCACTACTTTCGGAATCTCGGTTGATGTCTTTTCCTCGAGCTACTGAGATGTTTCAGTTCACCCGGTTCGCCTCGCATACCTATGTATTCAGTATGCGATACCCCTAAGGGTGGGTTTCCCCATTCGGAAATCTCCGGATCAAAGCTAATTTGCCAGCTCCCCGAAGCTTATCGCAGGCTATCACGTCCTTCGTCGCCTATCATTGCCAAGGCATCCACCACATGCTCTTATTCACTTGACCCTATAACTTTGACGTTTCTTGCGAAACCCCTCGGTCATCTTCAAGGAATATTGCCAGGTCTTTCACCTAGCGCGTTATGCCGTATTCAATTTAACTTGAATAACTCGAATTCAAACGTGAAGTTTGATATTCATTTTGACGCAATCAAATATGTTGCTAACCACTGCTTAAGGCACGGTACGCACTAAACCTTTACGAATGTGCGCTTTCCTTAAACAGCTTTGATTGTTAGCAACGCTGATTAAACTCTATAAATTGTTAAAGAACAGCCGATTGATCAAGAGATCCTGATCAACAACAAAGCAGCCTCTGCATTCCGAAGAATTTGAAGCAGCTTTGGTGTTGACTAATAAGTATCGTTGAATGGTGGAGGATGACGGGATCGAACCGACGACCCCCTGCTTGCAAAGCAGGTGCTCTCCCAGCTGAGCTAATCCCCCAAGGCCAATTGCTATTGGACGGGATGGTGGGTCTGGTTGGTCTCGAACCAACGACCCCCGCCTTATCAAGACGGTGCTCTAACCAACTGAGCTACAGACCCAAGCCGGTCACTTTTGACCAAGCAAGCCTGATCGTTAGCGACAACCTTCCAACAACCGATAAGTGTGAGCGTTCAAATTAAGCTGCAGTTTTCCAGAAAGGAGGTGATCCAGCCGCACCTTCCGATACGGCTACCTTGTTACGACTTCACCCCAGTCACGAACCCTGCCGTGGTAATCGCCCTCCTTACGGTTAGGCTAACTACTTCTGGCAGAACCCGCTCCCATGGTGTGACGGGCGGTGTGTACAAGACCCGGGAACGTATTCACCGCGACATTCTGATCCGCGATTACTAGCGATTCCGACTTCACGCAGTCGAGTTGCAGACTGCGATCCGGACTACGACTGGCTTTATGGGATTAGCTCCCCCTCGCGGGTTGGCAACCCTCTGTACCAGCCATTGTATGACGTGTGTAGCCCCACCTATAAGGGCCATGAGGACTTGACGTCATCCCCACCTTCCTCCGGTTTGTCACCGGCAGTCTCATTAGAGTGCTCAACTGAATGTAGCAACTAATGACAAGGGTTGCGCTCGTTGCGGGACTTAACCCAACATCTCACGACACGAGCTGACGACAGCCATGCAGCACCTGTGTTACGGCTCTCTTTCGAGCACTAAGCCATCTCTGGCGAATTCCGTACATGTCAAAGGTGGGTAAGGTTTTTCGCGTTGCATCGAATTAAACCACATCATCCACCGCTTGTGCGGGTCCCCGTCAATTCCTTTGAGTTTCAACCTTGCGGCCGTACTCCCCAGGCGGTCAACTTCACGCGTTAGCTTCGTTACTGAGTCAGTGAAGACCCAACAACCAGTTGACATCGTTTAGGGCGTGGACTACCAGGGTATCTAATCCTGTTTGCTCCCCACGCTTTCGTGCATGAGCGTCAGTACAGGTCCAGGGGATTGCCTTCGCCATCGGTGTTCCTCCGCATATCTACGCATTTCACTGCTACACGCGGAATTCCATCCCCCTCTACCGTACTCTAGCTATGCAGTCACAAATGCAGGTCCCAGGTTGAGCCCGGGGATTTCACATCTGTCTTACATAACCGCCTGCGCACGCTTTACGCCCAGTAATTCCGATTAACGCTCGCACCCTACGTATTACCGCGGCTGCTGGCACGTAGTTAGCCGGTGCTTATTCTTACGGTACCGTCATTAGCAAACTGTATTAGAGCTCACCGTTTCGTTCCGTACAAAAGCAGTTTACAACCCGAAGGCCTTCATCCTGCACGCGGCATTGCTGGATCAGGCTTGCGCCCATTGTCCAAAATTCCCCACTGCTGCCTCCCGTAGGAGTCTGGACCGTGTCTCAGTTCCAGTGTGGCTGGTCGTCCTCTCAGACCAGCTACAGATCGTCGCCTTGGTGAGCCTTTACCTCACCAACTAGCTAATCTGATATCGGCCGCTCCAATCGCGCGAGGTCTTGCGATCCCCCGCTTTCATCCATAGATCGTATGCGGTATTAGCACAGCTTTCGCTGCGTTATCCCCCACGACTGGGCACGTTCCGATATATTACTCACCCGTTCGCCACTCGCCACCAGGATTGCTCCCGTGCTGCCGTTCGACTTGCATGTGTAAGGCATGCCGCCAGCGTTCAATCTGAGCCAGGATCAAACTCTATAGTTCGATCTTGAATTTTTCGCTCTTTCGAGCAACTCATAAATTGGAATCGACGTGAATATTTTCTTTGACAAAAACATCACATCTTTTTAATTCATGAGCGTTTAAAGTCTTGCGACTTAGTTCCAAAGAACTTGGCAACTACCTTCAAACGCCCACGCTTATCGGCTGTAAATTTTTAATGATCCGAAACAATTTTTACCTTGTTTCGCCTGCCTTGCTGCGATCAGCGAAGCCTTGAATTATGACACACTTTTTAGTGCATCGTCAAATCAAACAAAAGAATTTTTGACTGACCCCACTTGCTGAATCACAAGCGGGGGCGCAGTGTAGCACAGCTTAAACGCGGTATCGGTCTGAACTGCCTTTGAGGCGCTGGAGAAGCGCGGGGGCTATTTCCAACAAGGGAAGGATTTCATCGGCCGCACCACTCAGGATGGCTTCGCGCGGCATGCCAAATACGATACAGCTCGCTTCGTCCTGCACGTAGTTGTAGCTGCCGGCGTCCTTCATTTCCTTCATGGCCCTCGCACCGTCATTGCCCATACCCGTCAGCATGATGCCAAAGGCATTGCGCCCCACCACCTTGGCGGCCGATCGGAATAGCACCTCCACAGAAGGTCGGTGACGATTCACCAACTCGCCCTCTTCCACCACACAGACGTAGTTAGCGCCACTTTTCTCGACACGGAACTGTCGGCCACCCGGCGCAATATAGGCATGACCCGGTAGCACGCGTGTGCCATGGACTGCTTCTTGCACCGTGATCTGGCATAACCCGTTCAGACGCGCAGCAAAGCTCGTCGTGAAACCGGGTGGCATGTGCTGGGTAATCACCACGCCAGGAGAGTCCGCCGGCAGGCGCGTCAGGATTTCCTTAATGGCTTCGGTGCCGCCGGTAGAGGCACCAATGAACACCAGCTTTTCGGTGGAAACCCGCCCGAGTGGAGCAAGCGCCACACCAGTAGACGATGGAGACGACGACGCAGCACCTGCCACGGGTGCCATTCTCTGAACCTTGGCAGACGCCGCTACACGGATTTTGTCAACGATATTGCCTGCCAACTCCTTCATGCCGTCCACTAGGCCAATACGCGGCTTGGCGACAAAGTCAACCGCGCCAAGCTCCAGCGCACGCATGGTGACTTCGGCGCCACGCTCAGTCAGTGTGGAGATCATGACAACCGGCATGGGGCGCAGACGCATGAGCCGACCCAAAAAATCAATGCCGTCCATTTTCGGCATCTCAATGTCGAGCGTGATCACGTCGGGGTTGAGCTCCCGGATCATCTCGCGCGCAATCAAGGGGTCATTGGCCGCGCCAACGCACTCCATATCGGATTGTTTGTTAATGATCTCCGCCAACAGGCTACGCACTAGCGCGGAGTCATCGACTACGACTACACGAATTTTCTTCATTCACAACTCAAAACAAATCAATCGAACCACCCGATGTCGACTTGGCCACCGATGCGGCATTACCACGCCGCTCTTCCACGGCCAGAGTTTCGGGGTGGGAGTGTGCCAAGCGTTTGACCAAAGCCTTGCCACTTACTGGGAAAAAACAGACTTTGCGCGGATGGATGTCCAACACATCCTGCGAAACCACGGGAATGCGCTCGGTAGCGAGGTAATCCAACACAAACTTGGTATTGCGCTCGCCCACGTTCATGGTGGTGAAACCCGCCATGACTTGGGCACCACCAAAAATCTTGGCCTGCATGGTCTCACGTCGTGCGCCGAGCTTGAGCATTTCGTTGATCAGCAACTCCATGGCATAGGAACCATAGCGGCCAGAGCCATCAGCGCCATCGCCATCTGGCAGCATAAAGTGGTTCATGCCCCCAGTACGCGCCTTGCCGTCCCAGATGCAGGCCGCGATGCAAGAGCCCAGCACGGTCATGACGACAAGATCTTCATTGGAGACGTAGTACTCGCCCGGCAACACCTTGACTGCGTCGTACTGGAAGTGATGGTCCGCGTAGAAGAACGACGCTTCACCGGGCTTACGGGGCTGCGCCTTCAGATGGTCGATGCGTGACACGCGCCCATTCGCAAGCGGCTTTCCTGCCAAAGGCAGAGCTGGACTCACACGTACCACACTGGAAGCCGAACCATTGGAGTTTGTAATCATGTGTCGTTGTGTCCAAACAGTTGATCGACCTTCACTACCTGCTCAGCGGCAGCGCTCGTAGACCGTCTTGCCCTTGAGCACAAACAGATCTCGCGAATCGCTGAAATTCTCCGCATGCCCGACAAACAGCAATCCACCGGGCTTCATGACGCGGTGAATTTTCTCCAGCACCCGTCGCTGGGTTGCCGCGTCAAAGTAAATCATCACGTTGCGGCAAAACACCACGTCAAATGGGTCACGAAACGGCCAGTCGTCCTTGATGAGGTTGACGATAAGGAATTCGATAACATTGCGCAGCTCGGGCTTGACGCGGACCAGCCCCGCATTGCCAGCCTTGCCACGCAGAAAGAATTTGCGAACCATCTCCGCCGGCACGCCTTTGAGCCCCTCGGAGCGGTACACGCCCTGCGCCGCTGTCGCCAGAACCTTCGAGTCGATGTCGCTGGCATGCAAAGAGAAGCGGGATTTCCCCAGCGCCTCAGACGCAGTCATCGCGATCGAGTAAGGCTCCTCCCCGGTGGAAGCTGCACTACACCAGATGCGACATTCCGCTGAGCCATGCCGCGCTTTGAGAAAGTCAGTCAGTATCTCGAAGTGATGGTGCTCCCGGAAGAATGAGGTCAGGTTGGTAGTCAGCGCATTGACGAACTCCTGCCACTCAGGACCGTCAGAAGCCTCCAGCCAGCTCAAGTACTCCTTGAAACTGTTGTGCCCTGTGTCGCGCAGACGGCGAGATAGCCGGCTGTAGACCATGGCATGCTTGCCATCGTGCAGGCTGATGCCCGCGCGCTGGTAGATGAGCTTTTGCACATGGTCAAAATCCGAATTCGTCCACGCAAACTCCCGCCCCTGCATATCGCCAGATCCGACGGATGTTTGCAAAGCCATACCAAATAAGCCCTCAGGTCCCGTCCAATGCTGGCGGCAATTACTCCGTGGAGCTGACCAGTCCCATCTCCGGCGCAGACATCAGGCGCTCGATGTCCAGCAGAATCAGCATGCGCTCACCGATGGAGCCCAGCCCCAGCACGGCGGCGCTGTCGATCACACTGTCAATATCGGGCGCGGACTTGAGGTTCTCGGGCGGCAACTCCATGACGTCACTCACTGAATCCACCACGATGCCCACGATGCGGCTGCGCAGGTTGAGCACGATGACCACGGTGAAGGAGTTGTACTCTGCCTTCGAGCAGTTGAACTTCAGGCGCATGTCCACGATGGGAACAATGGTGCCGCGCAGATTCACTACGCCCTTGATGAAATTGGGCGCATTGGCCACCCGGGTCGGGGGTTCGTAGCCACGGATTTCCTGGACCTTGAGGATGTCGATTCCATACTCCTCTTGGTCTAGGCGAAAGGTCAGATATTCCCGTGCACCAGAGGCCGTGAGTTCGTTCAGTTTGTCCATCATTCCCATATTCTTCTCCTGGCAAATCTAGCGTACGTGCTCAGTGGCGCGAACGTCGCACCAAGGCACCCGTGTCCAGAATGAGGGCCACCTTGCCGTCGCCCAGAATGGTGGCGCCCGACACATTGGGCACCTTGCGGTAATTGGACTCAAGGTTCTTCACCACCACCTGCTGTTGGCCCAGCAGCTCGTCGACCAAGAGGGCCACTCGGCTGCCTTCGGCTTCCACCACAACCATGATGTCACTAGAGCGTTCGAAATCGAAGCGCGGTATCTGGAATACCTTCTCCAGTTCGATCACCGGCATATATTCGTCGCGTACCTTCACCAACTGCGAGCCCTGGCCCACGGTGCTCACCGCATCGGCCTTGACCTGGAAGGACTCGACCACAGAGGAAAGAGGCAGGATGTATACCTCTTCGCCCACGCCCACCGACATGCCATCCATGATGGCGAGGGTCAGCGGCAGACGCACTGAGACCTTCATGCCATAGCCCTCGGCAGAATCAATCTCTACCGTTCCGTTGAGGGCAGCAATGTTCTTCTTGACTACGTCCATACCAACGCCACGGCCAGACACATCTGTCACCACTGCCGCAGTGGAAAAGCCCGGGGCAAAGATAAGCTGCCAGACTTCGGCATCGCTCATCTGGTCGGAGACATCCAGCCCCCGCTCTCGCGCTTTGGCCAAAATCTTGGGACGCGAGAGACCACGGCCATCGTCGCGCACCTCAATCACGATGGAGCCGCCCTGGTGCGAAGCCGACAGCGTGATGGTGCCGGTCTCGGACTTGCCGGCGGCAATCCGCTCGGCCGGCATTTCCACGCCATGGTCGCAGCTGTTGCGCACCAGGTGGGTCAGCGGGTCTGTGATCTTTTCCACCAGACCCTTGTCGAGTTCGGTGGCTTCCCCCTGAGTGACAAAGTCCACCTTCTTGCCGAGCTTGCTGGCCAGATCGCGCAGCATTCGCGGGAAGCGGCTGAACACGATGGACATGGGGATCATGCGGATCGACATCACCGACTCTTGCAGGTCACGCGTGTTGCGGTCCAGATCGGCCAAGCCGGTCAGCAGCTGCTGGTAGACAGCGGGGTCCAGCGCACGGCTGTTTTGCGCCAACATGGCCTGGGTAATCACCAGTTCGCCCACCAAGTTAATAAGCTGGTCGACCTTGCTGATGGCCACGCGAATAGTGGCGGCTTCAGGTTGGGCCGCCGCAGCCGCAGAGGCCTTGCCCGCGGCGGCTTTGACCGGCGAATGCTCGGCGGCAACGGGCACAGCAACCACGGCAACTTCCTGCGCGGCGTGGGCCTGGGGCGCACCCGGCGACCCGTCGAAAAATCCAAATCCGGCCGGCTCGGCCGCGACGGCCTCCGGTACAGATGACGCCGACGCCTCCGCACGCTCGGTCACAGAGACCTTTTCCCGGGCTACATGGAAGGCAAACAGGTCGAGTAAGTCGTCATCCGTAGATGCAGTCTCCACGTCAAACACGCGCACATCGGAGCGCGCGCTGGCGGCGGCCTTGATAGTGCCCAAGCCAGGAATATCGCGAAACAGCTCTTGGATGGCATCAGCCTGCTCAGGAC
This sequence comes from Rhodoferax sp. GW822-FHT02D07, assembly GCF_058802405.1. Lineage (NCBI taxonomy): Bacteria > Pseudomonadati > Pseudomonadota > Betaproteobacteria > Burkholderiales > Comamonadaceae > Rhodoferax > Rhodoferax sp. GW822-FHT02D07. The sequence continues at coordinate 131,879 of NZ_JBXAOD010000007.1, read as the reverse complement.
GGTCCAGCGGCCCAATGCTGATCTGCAGGGAACGTGCGCCACCGGCGGCGGCCGGCTTAGGTGCTGGTGCGGGAACCACCGGCGCAGCGGCCACAGGTGTGGGCGCTGGTGCCGGTTTGGGTGCAGGCGCCGCAACAGTAGCACCTCCAGCGGCGAGTTCGCTGATACGACGAACCAGATCCGAGGTTTCCAAAGCTTCCCCCTCACCACCGGCCTGGTGGCGAGCCAACAAGCTGCGCGATGCGTCTGCAGATTCCAGCAGCACATCAACCATCGCTGAAGTGGGTTGAAGTTCGTGACGACGCAGACGATCCAACAAGGACTCCATCTGGTGCGTCAACTCCGCAACGTCGGCAAAGCCAAAGGTCGCAGCCCCGCCCTTGACGGAGTGGGCACAGCGAAAAATGCCGTTGAGCTCTTCGTCGTCAGCCGTCTCCAAGTTCAAATTGAGCAGCATCTGCTCCATCTGATCGAGGTTTTCTCCGGCCTCCTCGAAGAAGATTTGATAGAACTGACTGAGGTCAAAGTCCCCGCCAGCCCCGCCTTCAGCATGCGTTTCAGCCATGTGTGTCTCCTGTTTTCTGCGCTCCAACGAAACGCGCTGACCTCAACGAATCACTTTCTTGATGACATCCAGCAAGCGCGCAGGGTCAAAGGGTTTGACCAGCCAGCCCGTCGCTCCGGCTGCTCGCCCAGCCTGCTTCATCAAATCACTGGACTCGGTAGTCAGCATCAGAATGGGCGTGCTCTTGAATTGGGGATGCTCGCGCAGCTTGCGCGTCAGGCCTAAACCGTCCAGACGCGGCATGTTCTGGTCTGTCAGCACCAGATCAAAGGTCTGGGCTTGCGCCTTTTCATACGCATCCTGTCCATCCACAGCCTCCACCACTTGGTAACCGGCGCCGGTCAAAGTAAAGGACACCATTTTCCGCATGGAGGGAGAGTCATCAACGGCAAGAATTAAAGGCATGAAAGACTCCGAAAAATTCCACTAAAAGTGCGATTCAAATCAAAACAACTCAATGGATCCAGCATCCATTTCGTCTTGTGTCACGGGATTGGGGCGCTCAGGCACCTCTTCCACAAAGGGAACGGCATCACCATCCTCACCGCCCATGGACTCTGAAGCCAAGCGGTAGGCGCATCCCTGAAGAATTTTGGAGGTATGGACGATGAGCTGGGAAGCCATGTCCTGAAATTGCAGCTCGGTGACTGCGGCACGCAATGTGCTGCGCGCCTGCTCAAGCTCTAAGGAGTCGGCCAAACCAGGAGAAGCCAAATTGGCACTCGCGGCTGTGAACCGCTCCATGAGGTTTTCCATGGTGTGCGCCAGCAAACCGTCCAGCCGTGTCAAATCGTGCACGACAACCAACAGCGAGTCCTGCACCTCTGCGACCAGCATGACCGGCAGTTGCACGGCTGGAGCAGCAGACGAATTCGGCGAAGGTTCCATCGTTTTTTCCTCTTTGCCTGTCTTTATACCAAGCCGCAACGTCCTTGTGAATCACAAAACCGGGATCTCGCCAGTAGGTTAGCAGGATTCATGCACACTCCGCGCGATTTATGGAGCATGCCTCTAAGTGATTACCATAGAGACACCATGATATCGACAAACCCTGCCACAAACTCCAGCGGGAATGCCGTCCATATTCTCCATCTGGAAGATTCTCCTGTGGATCATCAACTTGCCACCCGGGCCTTGTCCAAGGCCGGGTTGGCGATCCAATGGCAGCGGGTTGAAACGCTGGAGTCATTTGAGCAGGCACTCGCACAGAACACACACCATCTGGTGATCGCGGACTACCGCCTGGGCGGATTCACCGCCATCGACGCGTGGAACTGTGCCACTGACAGCCAAGCAGGCCTTCCGTTCATCCTGCTCTCGGGCACTATTGGTGAGGCTGCGGCAGTGGAGGCTATCCAGTTGGGCATCAGCGATTACCTGCACAAGGATGAAATAACCACCCTGCCCCGTGTCGTGCAGCGTACGCTGCAGCTGCATGCCATCAAACTGGCCAAAGAAAAGGCTGACAAGGAACTAGCCTTATCCGAACAACGTATTTCCGAGCTGGCCGGCTATTTACAAACCGCCATTGAGCGCGAGCGGGCGTCGATTGCACGAGAAATTCATGACGACATAGGCGGAGCACTGGCTGCCATCCGCCTGGACCTTGGCTGGCTGGCCCGTCACACCGAGGATGACCACCAGCGCCAGCACATCGCCACAGCCAATGAAATGGCCATGCACGCAGCCCAAGCCAGCCAGCGCATCATGCGCAATCTGCGCCCGGCCATCCTGGATCAGGGCCTGGTGCCCTCCATCCAGTGGCTGGCCCAGGACTTCGAGAAACGCACCGCTGCCCGGGCCCAGGTATTTGCCAGCTCCGAAAACATGCACCTCTCCCCAGACATCATGCTCAGCGCCTATCGCACCACGCAGGAGGCGCTGACCAACGCATCCAAATACGCCGGCGGCAGTGATGTACGCATCGACATCTCCAACCTGGGCGGCACTTTGACGGTGGAAATCGCCGACACTGGCCCCGGCATCGAGGGCGAGGCGCTCAAGAAACCCCATTCCTACGGCCTGCGCGGCTTGGCCGAGCGCGCCAAGTCGGTGGGTGGATGGCTCGACGTGAGCTCCATCAATCACCAAGGCACAGTCATCACATTGACCGTGCCATTGGAGTCCAGCACATGATCCAGGTGGTTCTCTGCGATGACCACGCCATGATCCGTCGTGGCATACGGGACACGCTGTCCGAGCACGTGGACATGAAGGTGGTAGCCGAATCGGGCAGCTACCCCGAACTCAAGGAGGCGCTGCGCGGCGCTCCGTGCGATGTGCTGATTCTTGACCTGAATCTGCCCGGGCGCGGCGGGCTGGAGATTCTGGCCTCCATCCAGGAAAGTCACCCGGAGATCAAGGTCCTGGTGGTCTCCATGTTCTCCGAAGACCAGTACGCGCTGCGCAGCCTCAAGGCCGGCGCCCACGGCTATCTGAACAAAGCCGGCGACCCAGGCGAACTTGTGGAAGCGGTGAGGGTAGTGGCCAAGGGGCGCCGTTATGTCACCCCCACGGTGTCTGAGATGCTGGTCGACCAGCTTGCAAACCCCAGCGCCGAGTCCCTTCATTCGCGCCTGTCTGAACGCGAACTGCAGACTCTGCTGAAGATTGCCTCCGGAAAACGGCTCAGCGATATTGCAGAGGAACTCATGCTGAGCCCCAAAACGGTCAGCGTCTACCGCGCCCGCCTGCTGGAGAAGCTCAGCCTCAGTAACAATGCGGAGCTGGCCGTCTACGCCATCCGCAACGGCCTCGTTTAAGAACCGGCAAAGACCGCGATCGCCTTTTCCATGAGTGCAATCATGGGCTGGTCCAGCGTGGGCAGGGTCACGGCGATCCCCACAATGCCCACCACCAGGGTGACCGGAAAGCCCACGGCAAAGATATTGATCTGCGGCGCCACGCGCGAGATCACGCCCAGCGCCAGATTGACAAACAGCAGCATGCCCACTACGGGCAGAGAAATCCACAGAGCACTGGCAAACAGGTCAGTGCCTAGGCGATAAAGCTGCATGGAAGCCATGGCCTGCAAAAAATGCGGGCTCACGGGAAAGGCCTCGAAACTCTTGGTCACTGCCATGATGACCATGATGTGGCCGTTGAGCACCACGAACAGCAGCGTCGCCATCTGTCCGTAAAAGCGCGCTACGGCACTGCTTTGCGAGTTCAATGATGGGTCAAAAAAAGCAGCAAAGTTCAATCCCATCTGAAAGCCCACTACCTCGCCAGCCAGTTCCATAGCGGCAAATACCAAGCGCACGGCAAAACCGATGGACAGGCCTATGAGCACCTGCTGCATGACTACGCCCATGGCGTCGGGCGAGGCGATGCTGTAGTCCAACGAAGACGGGATGGTGGCTTGGCAGGCCAGCGCCACCAGCAGGGAGAGCGCGATCTTGACGCGCACGGGAACAGAACGAGATGACAGCACCGGCGCCGAGGTGAACACCGCCAGCACGCGCAGCAAGGGCCACAGAATGGGCGACAACCAAGCCAGTATCTGCGCCTCGGTGAACCCAAACATGGCTTAGACAACAGAGCCCGGAATCGCCTCGATCATGCGGCGTATGTACTCGACCAGCATGGTCAGCATCCAAGGGCCCGCAATCGCAAACACGGCGATCACAGCCACCAGCTTGGGCACAAAGGCCAGCGTGGCTTCATGGATCTGGGTCACCGCCTGGAACAGGCTGACCAGCAGCCCCACCAGCAGGGCCGCGCCCAGCACAGGTGAAGACACCATGAGCAACATCAGCAGGGCTTCTTGCCCCAGAGTCAAAACGGTTTGGGCATTCATGGCGGGGCCCTCTAGGTGACAAAACTGGCGGCCAGGGAGCCTATGAGCAGATTCCAGCCATCGGCCAGCACAAACAGCATGAGCTTGAACGGTAGCGCTACCAGCACCGGCGACAACATCATCATGCCCAGCGACATCAGCACGCTGGCCACCACGATGTCGATGACCAGGAAGGGGATGAAGATCATGAAGCCGATCTGGAAGGCCGACTTGAGCTCGCTGATCACAAAGGCCGGAACCAGCACGCGAAACGGCGCGGTCTCAGCAGTCACATCCGTGGGTAGTTTGGCCAGCTTGGCAAACAACGAGAAGTCCGACTGCCGGGTCTGTTTGACCATGAAGCCGCGCAGCGGCACCTCGGCCTTGACCAGCGCCTGCTCGAAGGAGATCGCGTTGCGCGAATAGGGCTCGTAAGCGTCCGCGTAGATGCGGTCGAACACCGGGCCCATGACAAACAGCGTAAGGAACAGCGAGAGGCCGACAATGACCTGATTGGGCGGAGAAGACTGCGTGCCCAGCGCCTGGCGCAGGAGCGAGAGCACGATCACGATGCGCGTGAAGCTGGTCATCATGAGCAGCACGGCCGGGATAAAGGACAGGGCTGTGAAGAACAGCAGGGTCTGAATCGGGACCGAAAAACTCATCCCGCCCTGACCCGTACCCACCAGCAGCGGCAGTTGGCCCTGGGTTTGCGCAAACGCGGAAGCACCGACCAGACTCAGGGCCAGCAGGCCCCGGCGCACCATTTTGTGCCACCCCATCATGCGCGCGGCGCCTGGCCGGGGGCCGGCGCGGTGTGCAGACAGGTGACCGACTGGGCCGTAACGCCCACGGTGAGCCAAACCCGCTCGTTCTCTGGACCTACCTCCACTGTCACCACGCGCTGCGTGGGGCCCACGGCCACGGCGGAAATAAAGCGGCTTTGGCCATTCAGGGGCAGTGGCCCGTCCACCATACGGTTTCTGAGACGGCGCAACGCCCACGGCAGGGCCGCGAGCAGGGCCAGAAAGGCCCCTATCAAGAGCAGTTGCTGGGTCATGGTCCCAGCTCAGTTCTTGCTGACGCGGCGCAGGCGCTCGGAGGGCGTGACCACATCGGTCAGGCGGATACCGAACTTGTCATTCACCACCACCACCTCGCCCTGCGCGATCAGATAACCGTTCACCAGCACGTCCATGGGCTCGCCGGCGAGTGCGTCGAGTTCCACCACCGAGCCCTGACCCAGCTGCAGGATATGCTTGATCGGCACCTTGGTACGGCCCAGCTCCACCGAGAGCTGAACCGGGATGTCCAGCACCATATTGATGTCGTTGACGGGGCCGTCACCAGAGGCGCCGGCCGTGAAGGGTTTGGGCGCGTCGCCAGAAAGCGGGCCGCCGGACTCGGGCGCCGCTTCCGTGGCCTTTTGCTCCAGCAGGGCCTCGGCCCAGTCCGCCATGCCGTCGTCGGCGGCACCCGCGGTGTCTTCCGGTTTGTCTTCAGATGCCATTTCGTTCTCCCAACCAGTTTTGGTCGTTGCCGCGCAGTGCTTTCTCTATGCGAATGGCGTATTTTGAATTATGAGTGCCGTATTGGCACTCGAAAATCGGCACCCCGTCGACCGTGGCCTGGATGCGTGGCTGGCGTTCGAGCTCGATGAAGTCGCCTTTTTTCATGCCCAGCAGTTGCTCCACGGTCGCGTCGGCGCGTGCCAGTTCTGCCACCATAGTTACTTCGGCGGCCTGAATCTCACGCGTGAGCACATTGACCCAGCGTCGGTCCACCTCGATGGAATCGCCCTGAGTGGACGAGTAGAGCACATCACGGATGGGCTCCAGCGTGGAATAGGGGAAGCTGAAGTGGATGGCGCCCGTGATGTCACCGATTTCGAGCTGGAACGAGGTCGAGATCACGATCTCGCTGGGCGTGGCGATATTGGCGAACTGCGGCTGCATTTCGCTACGCTGGTAGTCCAGCTCCAGCGGGTAAATGCCCTTCCAGGCTTTCTTGTACTCGGTGGTGATGACTTCGACCAAGCGGTTGATCACGCGCTGTTCGGTGGCCGAGAAGTCACGCCCCTCAATACGTGTCTGGAACTTGCCGATACCGCCATACAGCGTATCGATGACACCGAACACCAGCGCCGGCTCGCAGACGATGAGGCCACTGCCGCGCAACGGTCGGATCGCCACGATATTGAAGTTGGTGGGCACCGCCAACTCGCGCAAGAAGGCGCTGTAACGCTGGACGGCCACGGGGCCGACCGAGATTTCGGGGCTGCGGCGGATGAAGTTGAACAGGCCTACGCGCAGATTGCGTGCAAAGCGCTCGTTGACGATTTCCATCGTGGGCATGCGCCCACGCACAATTCTTTCCTGGCTGGAAATGTTGTAGGCGCGCACCTCCCCGTGCTCTGCCGTCTCCTCGACCGTTTTCTGGCTCTCGCCAGTAACGCCTTCCAGGAGCGCATCAACTTCCTCTTGGGAAAGAAACGATTCACTCATAGCTCAGTCCTGTTCACGCCTTTCCAGATGTCTTTACTGCACGATGAAGCTGGAGAACAGCACGCCCACCACGGGGTACTGCACGGGGGGACCACGGCGCTTCTTCTTTTTCGAAGACGCAGAATCCTCTTCCTCATCATCACCGCCGCCAAACGGTACAGCGGCCTCACGCAGAATGTCCTTGGCCAGCTTTTCCTTGCCCTCGGGCTTGAGCAGCTCATCGGCCGTGCGCTGGGAGATCAGTAGCAGGATGCCGCTGCGAATGGTGGGCAGATAGGCCTTCACCGTGTCCGAGGACTTGGCATCCATCACCTCCAGCGTGATACCAATCTGTGCTACGCGCTCACCACCGGGATCGGCCAGATTCACCACCATGGCGTCCAGCGGCAGGTAGGCTGGCGGGACCTTGGGGTCATGCGCCACGGCCACGGGTTTATGTGCGGGCTCCTCACCATCCTCCGTGTTGGCGTGCTGGCGGCTGATCACGAAGAAGGCCACGGCGGCGCCAATCACGAGCACCAGCACCGCCGCCACAATGATGATCAACATCTTCTTGCTCTTGGCGGGCGGGGCGGCATCGGTGGCTTCGGGTTTTGCAGACACGGTGAGATCCTTGGTTCAGAGCTGAGTCAAATTATTGCGGGACAAAACCCTGTCTAAGCACCAATAAGGCAGGGAATTCACGCTTGGTCCCCATTATTGACAGAAAGCGCCTCAGACAAACAAATCCAGCGCCCGCCCCTGCGAAACCCTGGGATTTGCCACTACATCTGTCGACAGCGGCGCCAGCGCGGTCACCTGGGCCTGACGCGCGCCGTCCTGGCGCGGGCGGCGCCCCTGGCCGGAGGCGTCGCCGCCGTCCGAGGTGCCCACCGACATGCCGGTCAGCATCACGCCCTGGCGCTCCAGCGAGTCGCGCAGCTGCTGGGAAGCACTCTCGATGGCGTGGCGCGCCTGCAGCTCGTCGGTACGGAAGGCGACCTGCGCCTCGTTGCCCTGCATGCTGATGCTGACCTGCACCGGACTGAAGCCCATGCCATCCATAGTCAGCTCGGCATTCTGCACATCCTGCGAGACCCAGTAGGTCACCTGCTCAGCCACATAGGACTCCAGCGGCGCGGCCGATTGGCTGGCCACCACGCCATCCATGCCCATGGGGGCGGAGCTGGCCAGGGACTGGGTTTGGAAATAGGTCGGATCGGCCGCTACCGGCTTGGCGCCCAGAGGCTCCGCCACGCGGCGCTCGCCCTGGGCCGTGGAGGCCAGAGCCGCCACTGCTTCCTTGGCGACGCTGCTGGCGGTCTGCGCCGGCTCGGGCGTGCGTACTGCCTGCAGTTCCTGCAGCTTTTTGGCGATCTCTTCGTGCAGCTGCGATGCGGCTTGGGGCGTCGTCTGGGTTGCTGCGGAGGCGTCCACGCCCTTTTGCAGCTCCGCCGTGGCCAGCGGCTGGCCAGCCTTGTGGGCAGATCCTGCGGCCGGGGCCGTGCGCTTGGCCTGGCCGGCCTCGGGTTCCAGCGCGGCCCAGGCTGCGCGCTGGGCGCCTGGTGCCTTGGCAGCGGTGTTCGTGGCCACACCCTCGGTGGGCTGGGTAGCGTCAGTGTTGGCCGCCGGCGCCACGCCCAGCAACCAGCCGGCCAGGGTGCTGGCATCGGCGTCGCGTTGCTGGGCTGTGTCGCTTTCCTGCGGTGTGGTATCGGTCAGCACAGCGCCGTCTACCGGCTGGGCCAACGCATCGTCGGCGGCCGAGAGCAGGGCCAGAAAGCCTTGGGCGCCGCTGGCGGCGGCATCATTCGCGCCGTTCTTGGCCTTGCTGCTGTTCGCGCCCTGCTGGGCCTTGGCCGGTGCCGGGTTGGCGGCGGGTGCGGTTTCGATTGTCATCGTGCGTCCTCCATACGGGCCAGGGCCCGGTTGCGGGCGTGCATCAAAGCCGCCATTTCATCCATACGGGCCTGCTCGCGGCGCTGCTCGGCGCTGGCACGTGCCTGCAAGCGCTTGTCCAACACCTGCCTGAGCCCCGCCACGCGCATCTCGGCCTGGGCCAGCGCCTGGCGACACTGCAATGCTTGACGCTCCAAATTGGCCATCACGCCGTCCTGCATGCCAATGGCGTGCTGCAGGCGTTCAACAAACTGGTAGTGGTGGCGTATCAGCTCCGCAGAAAGCTGGGCGGTGTGGCCCTGAATCCAACGCGCATCGGTGTCCTTAGCATAGCTTTGCAACTGCAGCAACTGCTGCTGGCCCTGCTGGATCTGCTGGAGCGCCTGGGCCACAGCCTGGGCGCGCGCATCGCGCTGGCGCTCGGCCAGGTCGATGGCAAGTTGCAGGCCGTGGAAGGGGTGCATGGCTGTGTGCTCCTATCAGGCCTGGTAGGCAGCAGCCTGCTGCAGGGAGGTGCTGATGGCCATGCCCTGCACAGCCTCGTCCATGCTCGATCCCTGCAACATGTCCTGCTGCAGGAACTGGTGCATGGGTGGGTGCAGCGCAATCGCTTCGTCCAGCATGGGGTCCGAGCCCGGCGCGTAAGCGCCGATCTGAACCAGGTCGCGGCCTTTTTCATAGCGCGAGTAGAGGCCCCGGAAGCGGCGCGCCAGCTCGAAGTGTTCGCGCGGGACCACGTTGTGCATGACGCGGGAGGCGGACTGCTCCACATCGATGGCGGGGTAATGGCCAGCCTCGGCCAGGCGGCGCGAGAGCACGATGTGACCATCCAGGATGGCGCGCGCCGCATCGGCAATCGGGTCCTGCTGGTCGTCGCCCTCGGTCAGCACGGTATAGAAGGCAGTGATGGAACCCACGCCATGCAGGCCATTGCCGCTGCGCTCCACCAGTTGAGGCAGTTTGGCAAAGCAGGACGGCGGATAGCCCTTGGTAGCAGGCGGCTCGCCAATGGCCAGCGCGATCTCGCGCTGCGCCATGGCATAGCGCGTGAGCGAATCCATGAGCAGCAGCACATGCCGGCCCTGGTCGCGAAAGTACTCGGCCACGGCCGTGGCGTAGGCAGCGCCCTGCATGCGCAAGAGCGGCGGTGCGTCGGCCGGCGCGGCCACCACGACGGAGCGCGCGCGGCCCTCCTCACCCAGGATGTCTTCGATGAATTCCTTGACTTCACGGCCACGCTCGCCGATCAGGCCCACCACGATCACATCGGCCTGGGTGTAGCGCGCCATCATGCCCAGCAGCACGCTCTTGCCCACGCCCGACCCAGCAAACAGGCCCAAGCGCTGGCCGCGCCCCACCGTCAGCAGGGCGTTGATGGAGCGCACGCCGGTGTCCAGCGGTTCGCGCACGGGCGCGCGATCCATGGCGTTGATGGGTTTGCGGTCCATGGGGCGCGCCACCACGTCCTGCAGCGGGCCGCCACGGTCCATGGGGTTGCCCTGGGAGTCGACCACACGGCCCAGCAGGCCATCACCCAAAGGCAGGCGCAGCAGGCCCGGAGCCGTGGCATCGGCCGGCGGCGCGGGCTCGCCCAAGCGCGGCACCGGCACATACGCAGCCGCCACGGCCACACCGGCACCACTGGAGAGTCCGTAAACATCGCCGGCCGGCATCAGATAAGCACGGTCACCCGCAAAACCGACCACCTCGGCCAGCACCGGCTCGCGCGCCTTCATGCTGACCACACATTGCGAGCCCACTGGCATACGGATGCCACTGGCCTCCAACACCAGGCCGGTCAGGCGCGTGAGCGTGCCGCGTACCTCCAGCGGCAGCTCATGGGCAGCGCGCGCGCGCGCGCCATCCAGAAAGGCCTGCCACTGCGGCGCACCGCTCAGCAGGCTGCTGACTCCGCTGGGTACATCGGTCTCAGGCGTCGTCATCGTCGCCCTCCCAGGGCCGCTCAAGGCCTAGGCTGGCCAGCGCACGCAGCCAGCGTTTTTCCACAGTGCCGTCGACCACAGTGCCGGCCGCCTCGACCAGGCAACCGCCACGCGCCAGACTGGCGTCGGGCAGCAGGGTCAGTGAAAGGCTGGGATATTCCTGGCGCAATACCTCGTCGAGCACATCCAGGTCCAGCGGGTGCAGACGCACCACAGCGGCCTTGTTGTCCACAGCCAGCAGGCCCAATGCCTCGCGTACCACGGGCAAGGCCGCGTTGGGGTTGCTGGAGAGCTCATGGCGCAGCACCTGGCGCGCCAGCTCACAGGCAAGCTCCAGCACGCCCTGGGCCATCACGCCCTCGGATGCAGCGAGCTGCGCATTCGCGTGTTCAAACAGCGCGGCAAACTGGGCCGCCGTCTGCTTGCCCTCATTGGCGATGTAGTCGTTGATCTGGCGTTGGCCTTCCAGCGTGGCCTGGGCATGGCCCTGGGCATAGCCGGCGGCATAGCCTTCCGCGTAGCCCGACTGGCGCAGCTCCTTGTCACGCACCAGGGCTTCGGCATCGGCCTGGGCCTTGATCTTGGCGGCAAAGCGCACCGAGGCCTGGTCGACCGCGCCGAAATCCCATTCGGTAACGGTGGCGACTTCTTCGCCGGGGATGAAGCGAGCTTGGTTGCGGCTCATCAGACCATGGCGTCGTCGCCACCTCCACCGCCAATGACAATCTGCCCTTCGTCCGCCAAGCGGCGTACCGTCTTGAGGATCTCCTTCTGCTGGGCCTCGACCTCGGACAGGCGCATGGGGCCGCGCGACTCCAGATCTTCCTTGAGCGTGGCTGCGGCGCGCGAGGACATATTGGCCAGGATCTTCTCCTTGAGCTCGGGCTGGGCGCCCTTGAGCGCGACGATGAGCACATCTGAGGACACTTCCTTGAGCACCATCTGGATGGCCTTGTCGTCGAGCTTGATGACGTCGTCGAAAACGAACATCTTGTCCATGATCTTTTGCGCCAAATCTGCATCGTGGCTGCGGATGGACTCGATCACCGTACCTTCGATGGCCGTGCCCATGAGGTTGATCATTTCGGCCGCCGTCTTGATACCGCCCAGCGAGGACTTGCGGATCTTGTCGCCGCCCGCCAGTACCTTAAATAGCACCTCGTTGAGGTCCTTGAGCGCAGTGGGCTGGATGCCTTCCATGGTGGCAATGCGCAGCATGACTTCGTTGCGCTGGCGCTCGGTCAGGTACTTGAGCACATCGGCCGCCTGGTCGTAGTCCAGGTGCACCAGGATGGCCGCGACGATCTGCGGGTGTTCGTTCCGTAGCAGCTCGGCCACGCTCAGTGGGTCCATCCACTTCAGGCTCTCGATGCCGGAAACGTCGCCACCTTGCAGGATGCGGTCGATCAGCAGGGCAGCCTTGTCGTCTCCCAGTGCGAGCTTGAGCACCGAGCGCACATAGTCACCCGAGTTGGAGACCAGCAGACTCTGTGAGGCCGCCACGCCGGTGAATTTTTCCACCACCTCGTCGACGCGTTCGCGCGTGAGCTGGGTGGTGCGCGCAATCGCCTCACCCAGGCGCTGCACCTCCTTGGGCGACAGGTGTTTGAACACCTCCGATGCCTCTGCTTCGCCCAGAGACATCATGAGGATTGCCGCGTCTTGGAGTCCGTCTTCGTTTGCCATGGTCTTATTGTGCGCCGCCCCTTAGGCTGGCGCCTCGCCGTTCATCCAGGCCTTGACGATGTTCGCCACGGCTGCGGGGTTGTCCCGCGTGAGCTTGCGCGCATCTTCCAGGCGCTGCTCGGCTGGCGAGGCCAGGCCGTTATTGGCGTCCAGACCCGGGCCGCCAAGCTGTGGTCGGTCTGGCTGCTCGGACTCCAGTGCATCGAGGCCGCCCGCGCGCATCAGGTCGTCGCTGGGCTCGCCGCCGCTACCCGCAGCGGCCGGTGCCAGCGACTTCATGGCCGGGCGAATCAGACCCACCACCACCAGCGCGGCCAGCCCCAGCGTGCCCAGCGGCCAGGCTAGGCTGCGCGCCAGGTCCACCACCTCGGGCTGGCGCCAGATCGGCACATCGTTGGCTTCCACCGTCACCGGGGCGAAAGGCGCGTTGACCACGTTGACCGAGTCACCACGGTCCTGGTTGAAGCCCACGGATTCACGCACCAGCGCCGTCATCTTCTCCAGTTGGGCATCGCTCAGCGGTGTGCTGGTGGCCTTACCCTTGTCATCCGTGATGGTCTGGTTGTTGAGCACCACCGCCGCATTGATGCGCTTGATCACACCACTGGCGCCCTTGATGACTCGTATGGTCTTGTCCACCTCGTAATTGATGATGGATTCTTTCTTGGAAGAGGCATTGCTGCCGCCTCCTGCACCGCTTTGGCCGGCAGCCGCCAGGGCCTGGGCCTGGCCGTTGATGGGCGCGCCGGGCTGGGCAGGCGGCTGGTTGGTGGTGGCACCCGGAATACCGGATGGCGGGCTGGGTGTGGCGCCATTGCTGCTCTCGACCAGTTGCTGGCTGCGCACGGCGCCGCTGTCAGGCGTCTGGTTGGGCTTGTGGGATTCAATGGTGGACTCGGTCTGCGAGAAGTCCAACTCGGCCGTGACCTGGGCCTTGACGTTCTGCTTGCCCACCAGCGGCTCCAGAATATCGAGAATGCGGCGGCTATAGAGCTGTTCTATTTGCTGCACGTACTGCAGTTGCTCGGCGTCGGCGCCCTTGCCACCCGCATCGGGCATTTCGGAGAGCAGCTTGCCGGAGTCGTCGAGCACGCTGACCGCGCTGGGGCTCATCTCGGGGACGCTGGAAGCCACCAGATGCACAATGCCGGCCAACTGGGTGCGGTCCAGCTGGCGACCTGCGTGCAGGCTCAACAGCACGGAAGCGGAAGGCTTTTGCTGTTCGCGGAAGAAACCGTTCTGGTTGGGCAGCGCCAGGTGCACACGGGCGCTGGACACGGAAGACAGGGCCTGGATGGAGCGAGTCAGCTCACCCTCCAGGCCCCGCTGGAACGTCAAGCGCTCCTGGAATTGGGTCATGCCGAAGCGGTTCGCTTCCATCATCTCAAAGCCGCTCACCGAACCCTTGGGCAGGCCCAGGGAGGCTAGCTTGAGCCGCACGTCGTGCACGCGATCGGCCGGCACCAGGATGGAGCCGCCGCCTTCGGTGTACTTGTAGGGCACGTTCATGGTGGTGAGCTGGGAGATCACCGCGCCGCCATCCTTGTCTGCCAGATTGGAATACAGCACGCGCCACTCGGCTTGCCGCCCCATGACGAGGCCGACGATGCCGATCGCCACAAACAGCAGCACCCCCACGGCCAGGCGCAGGCGCTGGCGCTGGTCCATCGCGGCAAGGCGCTGCCCGATGGTGGGGTTGACGGGGACGGTGGCTACAGCTTGCATATCCATGGGGTTCGGTACGAGGGCGGGGTTCGCCTCAGAGCTTGGAGTCGATTATTCGACCCACCCCCGAAAACATTAGGACAAAAAGCACGGGCTTTACCCGGCAATTCAAAAAAATACGTCCCTGGCCCCGGTCTTAGGATTGCCCCCACCCCAAGACTTGGAAGCTGTGCCATGGACCTCAAACTCACTCCCGTCACCATGCCCACCACGGTGCGCCCCAGCACCGGGGTGCGTTCGCCCGCTTCCACGTCCTCGGATGGGGTGGGCGGAGGCTTCTCCACGGCCCTCAAGGGCGCGCTGCAATCGGTCAGCGCAGCGCAGAATCAGGCGACCCAACTGCAGAAGGAAGTGCAGATGGAAAACCCCAAGGTGAGTCTGGAAGAAACCATGGTGGCCATCCAGAAGGCGCAGATCGGCTTCCAGGCCACGCTGCATGTACGCAACCGCATGGTACAAGCCTATACCGACATCATGAACATGCAAGTGTGAGGGGCACCGCCCTCACCATTTTCAAAAAAATAGCGATATAGCCCTCATGGAATTTGCGCAAACAGCTATCTTTTTCATAGCAAACCAGCGCCACAAAACCGATGGTATCCGCGCCACCTTCCGAGAAACCGCCCATGTCCGAAACCCTGATTCAGAACTTCCTGGCAACCAGCTTTGACCACGAAGGCCGCCCCCTCCAGGTGGAGATGAGCGAGGCCGAACACCAGGCGCTGTTTGCCCGCATCCAGGCACAGTGGACCAGCTATGGCGAGAGCGAGCCCTATGCCTCGGTACTCTCCAATCCCCAGTTCCACAAGGACAAGATCGACGAGAACATGCATCTGCTCGAATCCTCGGGGCAGGAAGTGGTGCGGCGCCTGCAAGTGCTGGCCGCGCGCAACCAGGTGGCGCTGCCCACCGGGGTCTGTCTGGAATTGGGTTGTGGCGTGGGCCGCATCACCAAGCCCCTGTCCGCACATTTCGCACGCGTGGTGGGTGCCGACATTTCTCCCGGCAACCTGGCCCAGTGCCAGCAACGCCTGGCGCAGGCCAACATCCAGAACGTCCAGACCCTGCTGCTGCAGTCCCCCGAACAAATTAGCACCATCGGCCCGATCGATGCGTTTGTCTCGGTCATCGTGCTGCAGCACAACCCGCCGCCCGTGCAGCACTATCTGCTGGACCAGATTCTTGGCTTGCTACAGCCCGGTGGCGTGGCCTTCTTCCAGACCGCCACCTTCAACCCCGGCTATGGCTACCAGGTCGCATACCACCTGGGACTGGAAAAGGAGCAGTTTGAAGGCTGGAGCCTGCATTGCCTGCCCCAGAAACACATCCTGCGCCTGCTGGACCGCCACGGGCTGGACCTCATCGAGGTGGTGGAAGACGGCCAGACCGGAGGCCTGCACCAGCGCTTCCACTCCCACACCTTCTTTGCGGTGAAGCGCTAAGTCTTTTCGAAGTACGCGCGCAAGCCCTGCTCCACGTCCTTGCTGGAGCGCTCCATGTCGGCCAGGAATTTCTCCACCACGGGGCCGATGTGCACCAGCGCGCCGCTGGCCTGGTCAGGCGCGCACCACTTCACGTAGTACGCGCCCATCAGAGCTGACTTGTAGAGCCCACGGCACTGCACCGGCAGGCGCGCGCAGGCCATGTCGGCCACCTCACTGAGGTACTGGAACTGCATGTTCATGATGCGCACCAGCGCAGCCACATCCTCGTCGGACACGCCCATGTGCTTGTCCAGGTAACCCGCCGTGCTGGCGCCCGAGATGCGCTGGTAGAACAGCGCATCGGGCACATAGATCACGTCGCCGTAGGTAGACACCTCGGCAATGAACATGACATCCACCGCCGGGCATTTGTAGCGGAAATCCACGCGGCGCACGGTGGCAGCCGGCATCAGCCCGTGGATGGCCACGTTGCTGGAGGTCATGAGGATGATGCTGAAGGGGTTGTAGGGGGTGTACGGCCCCTGCAGACCGGGCGTCTTGCCCGAATACTCGCCCAGCACCTGGTCTTCCTTGTCCAAGGCTGCGCCGCGCCCGCAGATGATGGACGCATCGGGGTGGGCGCTGTGCGCGCGTAGCAGGTGCTCTACATAGCGCGGGTCCACCCAGTCATGGCCGCCCGTGTGGATGAAGAAGTCGTAATCCAGCTGCTTGAGCTTGGCCCACATGAAGAAGAAGTGGTCCAGCGCTGCGCAGTGCTCGGGTGGCGACCAGAGCTGGATATTGGGGTGACGCGCCATGTACTGCGCGATGATCTCGCGCGAACCATCGGTGGAGTGGTTGTCAGAGATGATCAGGTCCACTTCAGTGTGGGTTTGCGCCATCACCGTTTCAATGGTGCGCGCCAGGAATCTGGCTTCATTGAAGGTGGGCATCCAGAAAGCGACTTTGGGCATGGTGTGGTGCGATCAGGAAGCCGGGCCGGAGCCCTCGTGTTTGGATTTCAGCATGGCCTTGAAGGCTGCGCCCAGATTCACTTGCGCATGGATCAGCGGGTGGACATCTGGCTGGGCGGCAAAAGCGCTGAGCGTCGACTGGAAGGTATCGAAGTGGTGGTTGTAGCGCAGCAGATACAGCGAAAAGGCACTGCTGCGCATCAGCTCGCGCGCATGCGGCGGGTAGCCGGTGGCGGCCTGGTCGATGATGTCCGAGAGCCAGCCCAGCTGCACATACATGTCCTGCGCGGCGGCCGCATCGCCCGAGCGGTCGGTGAAATGCTTTTGCAGGTAGTTGGCCGTCACCGGTGAGCGGCGCAGATAGATTTGCGCGCCGTCAATGGGCGTGATGCTGCCGTGCAGCGCCGCCTCGGCCACGTACAGGTGATCACCCCCCACACAGGGGTAGCGAAATGCAGACTTCTTCCGCACCGACTGGCGCCACAGCCCGAAGATGGGGGTGTTGTACATCAGCGTGAGCAAGGTGAACAACGCATCGAAACTGGTGTTCATGAAACCCGACTCATGGCAAGTCGGCCAGCGGCGCGTCGGGTTGTCCTGCTCGTCGAGCTCAAAGGAGGCGCGCTGGTAGGCAATGGCACACGACGGGTTGGTCTCTAGATAGCGGGCCGCCGTGGACAGCACATTGTGCGAAACCAGGTCATGGCCGCCCAGCATCATGCTGGCGAAGTAGTCACCCTCATTGACCCTGTCGGCCAGAAAGCACATATTGCCGTGCGAGTTGAGCTTGTGCTCGGGCCGCAGCACCCGCACGCGGGGGTCGCGCGCCTCGTACTCTCGCAGTATGGCCAGCGAGCCATCGGTCGAATGGTTTTCGGAGACCAGCACCTCGAAATCCGGATAGTCCTGCACCAGCAGGCTGTCCAGCGTCTTGGCGATATAGGCCTCTTCGTTATGGACCGGGATGAATACTGCGATCTTGCCCATGCTGCCGGTTCAACGTCGCTTGAGGTAACCGTCGGGGGCCACGGTGATCTGCAGTTTGTCCGGGATGGACTTGTCGATCTCGAACTCGGAATTCGTCTTGAGGAATTCCCAGACCGCCGTCTTGGGGTTGTTGCCCGGGCCCCAGGGGCGATCGGGGTAGACCTCCTTGGGCATGTCTTCGATCAGCGTATCAAACACCACGCAGTAGCTGCCCTTGGAGGTCAGCGAGGCGTAGGCATGCAGCTCCGCCAGCGCATGGTCGTGGGTGTGGTTGCTGTCCAGGCACACCAGCACGCGCTTGTAGCCGGCCGCGACCTCGTGCACCTGCTTGATGATGTCGGCATCAATGCTGGAGCCCTGGATCATCTGGATGCGCGAGGCCATGGGATGCGCCTCAATGGCCTTGCGGTTATGCTCTCGGATGTCGATGTCGACACCCAGCACCTTGCGCTTGGATTTGGCAGGGTCCAGCGTCACGCCCTGCTCGATGGCGTCGCACATGTCGAGCTGGGCCAACATGGAGGCGCTGAAGATCAGGGAGCCGCCGTGGGCAATACCGGTCTCGATGATGAGATCGGGCTTGACCGTCCAGATCAGCTCCTGCATGGCCACGATGTCTTGCGGGTACTGGATGATGGGACGCCCCAGCCAGGCAAAGTTGTAGGAGTACTTGGGCTCCACCGAGGCCTGCAGAAAGGCATGACCCTTGTCGCAAAAGGACTTGTCGGCCGCAATCGCGGCGATACGGTCGGCAACTTCTTGTTGAAAATCACTCATGGGAACTCCTCGTCAGTGTCAGGGGGAAGTAAAAGTGTGGTCGCCTTAGTGCAGACCGAGAATGGACTTGCGTACGAATAGCGCGTCCGCGTGGTGGTGCTCGTTGAAGTTCAGGTTGTTCAGGGTGAAGCCCTGGGCCTCCAGGAAGGCGCAATACGTCTGCATGGTCTCACCTCCCTCATACAGGTCGCCACGGATGAACTCCATTGAAATATAGCGAATGCTGCGCAGCGTGCGCACCGCACCCAGCAGCACCTTGTACTCGGCGCCCTGCACGTCCATGTAGAGCGTATCCATCTGGCTGGTCACCGCGGCATGGCCGTTACTGGCCAGAAATGCCATCACATCGTCCACCGTGGAGGAGACCAGCTCGACGTCCTGCTCGAACTTAACGTAGTCGAATTCCTTGAGATGGCCGGTGGGCTTGAGGATGCTGCTGCTCATGCCGCCGTTGGAAGCCACATGGAATTTGTGCGTCTCGCCCGCCACATCAGTGCACAGCGTGTTGATGGCCACAAAGTTCGGGATCTGCTTGCAGATATTGCCAATGTGGGCAAAGGGCTCGGGCAGCGGCTCGATCAGGATACCGGCCTTGACGCCGTTGTTGAGGAACATGTCCAGTTCCTGGCCGTAGCTGGCGCCCACCTGCAGAATGCCTTTGGGGCCTTCCAGATTCACCGATTTCAGCAATTCAAAGAGGTTCATGCTTGGTTCTCGTCAAAGGTGGCTTACAGAACACCGACCACGCACGGCGGGTCCACCAGATTGGCCGCGCGCGCGCCGAACTTCAGCAAATCACGCCGGCCAAATTCATCGCCAATGCGCTCGGCCAGCGCGCGTATCGTCATGCCCTGGCCCGAGCACACATTCACGGGGCCTTGCATGCTGCCCAGCGCGCAATCGGCAATGCGCCGCCCAGCCTCGACCACATCAAGGTAGTCGCGAATCTGCTCGCCCGTGGTCAGCTCGGCGGCCTGGCCTGCGCTGAGGCGGCTGCGCAGATAGGGCACAAAGCGGCGCGCATCCTCGCCTTCACCAAACAGGTAAAACAGGCGGCACCAGGCGAACTCCAGCTTTTCCTGCGGCAGCACCTGCGAGAGGGCCAGAAAGGCTGCGGCCTTGGCGCCCGCGTAGGGCGTGAGCGGCTTGAGCGGTGTGTCGATCGACAGATGACCGGGCGCCAGGTCGTATTCAAAGCAAGTGCCCACACCGACAAAGCGGCGCACACCGGCACGCGCTGCGCCTTTGGCCAACTGCAGCGTGCCCAGCAGGCAGTCCAGATTCTTGGGGGACTGCAGGTACAGCCCTGGCTCGGCGTACCAGGCCGCGTGCACCACCGTATCCACACCTGCGCAGGCCCGGGCCCACCAGTCGGCGTTTTCTGCAAACAGGTCTGGCGTCAGGCACACCGACTCATTCGGCCCCAGCGGCCCCAGCGGCTCCAGTCGCGCCTCGCTGCCCGTGCGCACCACCAGACGCAGGCCCACGCCCTGAGCGGCCAGCGCGCGGCGCACCTGCCGCCCCACAAAGCCGGTAGCACCCGTGAGCAGCACCAGGCGCTGGCTCATGCAATCTCCAGCTGCGGCACGGCCGTCACAAAGCGCGTGCCCAACGCCGCCAATGCGGCATTCTGGGTGCGCACCTCGGCGGCAATGTTCCAGGGCAGGATCAGCACATAGTCTGGGCGGCGCTCGGCCAGCGCGGCGGGCGGCAAGATGGGGATATGGCTACCGGGCATGTACTTGCCCTGTTTGGCCGCGGCGGCGTCGCAGACAAAGGGCAGCAGGTCGGGCTTGACGCCGGCGTAGTTGAGCAGGGTGTTGCCCTTGGCAGCCGCGCCATAGGCGGCCACGCTTTTGCCAAGGCGCTTTTGTTCGAGCAGGAAGCTCAGCAACCCGTTCTTGACTTCATCGGCACGTGCCTGGAAGTTCAGATAGGTAGCCAGCGACAACAGGCCCTGGCGCTCTTCCTCGGCCAGCATCTTGGCCACGGTGGCGGTATTGGCGCGTGCGTCCGCCGCATGGCAGCCGAACACGCGCAGGCTGCCGCCATGCGTGGGCAAGGTCTCCGCATGCCAGACGCGCAGACCGGCGGTCGCAAAGATGCGATGCACGGCGGTCAGCGACAGGTAGGAGAAATGCTCGTGGTAGACCGTGTCGAACTGGGTGTGCTGCAGCAGTTGCAGCAAGTGCGGAAACTCCAGCGTGATGGTGCCCTGCGGCTTGAGCGCGGCGGCCAGGCCGCGCGTGAAGTCGTTGATATCGGGCACATGGGCGTAGACGTTGTTGCCCGCAATCAGGTCTGCCTGCCGGCCCTGGGCTGCCAGTTGCTTACCCAAGGCTTCGCCAAAGAATTCGCGCAGCACCGGTATGCCCAGCGCCTCGGCCGCCTCGGCCGTGCTGTCCGTCGGCTCAATGCCCAGGCAGGGGATGCCGGCGGCCACAAAGTTCTTGAGCAGGTAGCCGTCATTGGACGCCACCTCAATCACCAAGCTGCTCTTGCCCAACGCAAAGCGTTCGGTCATGTCGGCCGCGTAGTGCGCCGCATGGGCCAGCCAGCCGGTGGAGGTGCTGGAGAAGTAGGCGTACTCAGGGCTGAACAGGGCGTCGGCCTCGGTGTAGTCCTCGGTCTGTACCAGCCAGCAGCTGTCGCAAACCTTGATCTTGAGCGGGTAGTAGGTCTCGGGCCGCACCAGGTCGGCCGGCTTGAGGTAGGCATTGGACGGAGGCGCGTAGCCCAGGTCCAAAAACGTGTGTTGCAGCGGCGCACCGCAGTGACGGCATTTCATAGCGTCAAACCTTTCCATGGCGCTTGAAGCAGGGGGTGTTGGGTATCGCGCGCTGAGCGCTGCGTAATCGGCAGGGGCCAGGCAATGGCCAGGGCAGGATCGTCGGCGCGCAGGCCGGCCTCAAACGTGGGCGCATAGGGCGTGCTGTGCAGGTAGATGAGCTCGCAGTCATCGGTGAGCGTCTGAAAGCCGTGAGCAAAGCCCTTGGGGATCAGCAGCGAGCGGTGGTTCTCAGCCGACAGCTCCTCGGCATGCCATTGTAAAAAGGTGGGAGAGCCGGCGCGCAGGTCCACCGCCACATCCCAGACGGCACCGCGCACGCAGGTCACCAGTTTGATTTCGGCATGCGGCGGATGCTGGAAGTGCATGCCACGCACCGTGCCCTGTTGCGCCGTGGCCGTATGGTTGGCCTGGGCGACGGGGCCGTCCCAGCCAGCTGCGGCGAGCTCTTCCGCGCAGAACAGGCGCGTGAGAAAACCGCGTGCATCGCCCAGCAACTGGCGGTCCAAGCGTACTAGACCCGCCAGCGCAGTGGGCGTGATGCTGAAGTGGCTCATGCGGCTGCCTCAAAGGCTTCAATGTCGGCCGCACACAGCGCAGCGGCATCCTGACCGTCTTGCTGCTGGCGGTACCAGTGCACGGTGCGGCGTACCGATTCGGCCAGCGACCAGCGCGGCGCCACGCCCAGCAGGGTGCGCGCCTTGGCAATCTCCAGTGCCAGCCAACCAGCTTCGTGCGGGCCTTCGCTGCCGTCGCCCCAAACCACGTTGCCGCGTCCGTAGGCGGCCTGGGCCAGTTCCACCACGCTGCGCACGGTGGCGGCTTCATGGGTATGGGGGCCGAAGTTATAGCCACCGGCTAGCGCCGGATTGGCATGGAGCTGCTCGGCCAGGCGCAGATAGCCGTTGAGGGGTTCGAGCACATGCTGCCAGGGCCGCACGGATTGCGGGCGGCGGATCTGCAGGCTGCTGCCCGCCTGCCAGGCACGTATGGCGTCGGGAATGAGCCGGTCTTCGGACCAGTCCCCTCCACCAATGACATTGCCCGCCCGTGCCGAGGCCACGGCCACGCCTTGGGCCTTCAAGAAGGAGTCCCGATAGCTGGCGATGACGATTTCCGAGGCCGCCTTGCTCGCGCTATAGGGGTCGTGACCGCCCAGCGCATCAGTCTCGCGGTAAGGCAGCGCGTGCTCCAGGTTTTCGTAGACCTTGTCGGTAGTGATGACCACCACGGCGCGCACCGAGGGCAACTGGCGTACCGCCTCCAGGGTGTTGGCCGTACCCATGACATTGCTGGCAAAGGTGGCCAGCGGGTCGCGGTAGCTGGCGCGCACCAGGGCCTGGGCAGCGAGGTGGAAGACTATCTCGGCGCGGCTCTCGCGCACGCGTTCGGCCAGGGCCTGCGCATCCCGGATATCGCAGAAATGGCTGTCGCACACGCGCTCAACCTGGGCCAAGCCAAACAGGCTTGGCGTGGTGCTGGGTGGCAGCGCCAGACCCACGACCTGGGCCCCCAGGCGCCGCAGCCACAAGGCCAGCCAGGCGCCCTTGAACCCCGTGTGACCGGTCAACAGGACGCGCTTGCCCCGCCAGAAGGCGGGGCTGGGGTTAACCCATGCTGCACTCATTGCCAGGTTTTCCAGGGCGCCTTGCCCGTGGCCCAGAGTTCTTCGAGCAGGTTCTTCTCGCGCAGCGTGTCCATGGGCTGCCAGAAGCCGTTGTGCTCATAGGCCATCATCTCACCGCGCTGGGCGAGCTGCTCCAGCGGCGTGGCTTCCCAGCTGGTGCTGTCGCCCTCGATGAACTGCAGCACCTTGGGCGAGAGCACAAAGAAGCCGCCATTGATGAGACCGCCCTCGCCACGCGGCTTTTCGGTGAAGCCGGTGACCTGGTCACCATCGCGGTTGAGTGCACCGTAGCGGCCCGGGGGCTGCACGGCGGTGACCGTGGCGAGCTTGCCGTGCTGGCGGTGAAAGGCGATAGCCGCGCCTATGTTCACATCACTGACGCCGTCGCCATAGGTGAAGCAGAAGGCCTCTTCGTTCTCGATATAGCTGGCCACGCGCTTGAGGCGCCCGCCGGTCAGCGTGTCCTCGCCCGTGTCCACCAGCGTGACGCGCCAAGGTTCGGCATGGCGCTGGTGCACCTCCATGCGGTTGTCGGCCATGTCAAAGGTGACGTCCGACATGTGCAGGAAGTAATTGGCGAAGTATTCCTTGATGACATAGCCCTTGTAGCCGCAGCAAATCACGAACTCGTTGACGCCGTGGGCGGAGTACATCTTCATGATGTGCCAGAGGATGGGTTTGCCCCCGATCAGCACCATGGGTTTGGGCTTGAGATGGGTTTCCTCGGAAATCCGGCTTCCGAGTCCACCGGCGAGCAGTACGGCTTTCATGGTGTCTCCTTGTTTCCGATCTTTTCAAGCAGCGGCTGCCGCAGCAACGCGGCGCACGTTCTGCAGCAGCAGTGCGGTATTGCGGAAGGTGCTGTTGGAGGTGCTCACGATCTGCGAGTACGAGAGCAGCAGCAGGTCAATGATGGCGTCCTCCACGCTGAGCGCGCTGCGATTCACATTGCAGGCATAGACGCGGCCGCTGTGATCGGCCGTGGGCGTGTTCCAGCCGCCATCGACCAGCTTTTCCACATAGGCGCGCTTGGGGTACATCACCACATTGGGCAGGGCACCAAAGCGCGCCTCCACATCCTTGTCGTCGGAGCAGACAAAGAAGCGCTTGTGCGGCACATCGCGCACCAGCTGGTAGAGGTTCACATCGTCCGACGCATTGGCACCAAAGTCGGTCTTGCGGATATGGATGCCAAAAAACTCGGTAAGCTGCTGCTGCGCCATGAAGTCCTGCACCTGGGCCAACAAGGCAGGTTGAAATTGCAGGGCCTGTACCTCGGGGTACACCGCAGTGGGCTCCAGAAAGGGCGGGATCAGCGGGGTGTGAAAGTGCACATCCTTGTCGCTGGAGTGCAGGTAGCTCAAGGCGCTATCCAGACTGGGCATCTGCAGCGGCGACTGGAATGGGAAGCCCATGCCCAGATGGTCCTCAATGGTGAAGAACTGAAATTGGTCCTTCTCGGGAGCGTAAGAAGAAAGCTCACGCTCGATCACGGTCGCGGGGGTAGCGATGAGCTCCTCGTAGGAGGCGCCACACCAGTTGTTGCGCGGCCAGACCACGATGGGCGCCAGACCCGCCGCCTTGGCCAGGGCCAGGCCGGCAATCAGGCCGTTGAAGCGGTTGCCAAAACCGCCGTCGCAATAGATATGGATGGAACGCATGGAGTCGGGGCCTCGCCGATCTGGGTTAGGGCATGAGCGCCAGCAGCTGCGCCACGGGCGCCTGCCAGTCATGGATGGTGGGGGGCGGCACAGGCGCGGCGCGGCCGGACTTCTGACCCGTCTGCACCAGCAGCTCGACCAGATGGTCCACATCAGGCTCGCAGTAACCCGAGACCTCTCGCTGCTGCACCACGGCATTGCGGTACAGGGTGGAACGAATGGTGCGCGCACCTTCGCCGCGTGCGAAGTCGTCGGTGGCACCGCCTTCAGTGACGATAACCGGGGTCTGGCAGGCCAGGGCTTCGTAGACCGGCAGGTTGAAGCCTTCGGCCCGGTAGGGCGAGACATAGCAGTCGCAGACGTTGTAGATGCTATTCATCTGCGCCATGGTCAGATTCGCGGGAATCAGGGTGATGGCGCCCAGCACATCGGCCGAGAGCAGACCGGCCGCGGCCAGCGTGGTCTGCACGAAGTTCTCGCCCGAGATGCCATAGGTGTTGCGCTGGTCCTTGAACACCAGGCGCAGGTCCTTGCGCTGCTGGCGTGCCAACGCAAAACCCTTGAGCAGCACGTCGATGCCCTTGTTCCAGATCGCCGCGCCAATATTGAGCAGCAGCACCTCGTCCGCACCAAAGCCCAGGGCACTGCGCTGCGCCGTGTTGACCTCGGCCGGCAGCGGCTGGAAGTAGCTGGCGCTGGCCGCATGGGGCACCACCTGCACGGTCTCAGGCTGGAAGCCGAAGTCAATGATGCGGTCGCGTGACCAGTGGCTGGGGGTGACGATGATGCTGCCCTGGGCCTCGAAACTCTTCACATCGCTCCCGGGCGCAAAGTACTTGGCATCCAGACCGCACTCGGTCACGGCAAACACGGCCAGGCGCCGGCCGTACTGGGGCGCGCGCAGGTCCACGGGGGAAAAGATGCGGTACTGCCAATCGGCCAGGCCCTGCCCTTCCCAGGCCGGGACGGCCGAGAGGCTAGCCTCGTCGGCGGCGCTGAAGCCGGCACCGTTGATGGCACGGCTCCAATGCGGGTAGTGGAAGGGCGCGTCCACATGGCGCAGCGCTGTATCCTGCCGCCGGATCAGTTCCAGCAGCTGGAATTGGTTGACCAAGGCAAACGAATGGTTGATGCCGCGCCAACCTTCTACCACCAGCGTTTTTCGGGATGCGTCCATGTGCAAACGATTAGTAGCCAAATAGGGTTCCAGCCCGCGTCGAATGTGCGCAAGCAGCTATGTAATGTATAGCAGCCAGCACCCTGCCCGAGGCGGCCACGGTCTGCGGACGCTCCGGCCCCCAAACCAAAACGCCTGCATTCTCACGCTTTATACCGCGCGGCTTGACCGGGAACTTGCCAGTTGACTGCATGCGGCCATCCTAATGGGACCGCCCACACCCCACGGCGAGATATGCCGGGTAAATGGAATGCTATTTCCTCGAACGGAGGGCTGGCCATGGCAAGCACAACCCACCAGAGGGAAGACTCAGGGCTCCCGGGCGGCTTCGCCCAGACCCTTGGTCAGCGGCCAGGCCAGGTACGACAGGACCGAGCGTTTGCCCACGATGACTTCGGCCGACAGGGTCATGCCAGGCATGAGGCGTGCGCTTTCCACCATGTTCTTGAGCGCCACGCCGTCCAGGGTCATGCGCGAGAGGTAGTAGACCTCGCCATTGCCCTTGGAGGAGTTGTCGCGGCGGAAGGCGTCTTCGCTGATGGTGCGAATTTTGGCATTCATGGTGCCGTGGCGCTGGAAGGGGAAGGCGTCGAGCTTGAGCCGGGCCTCGGCACCGGATTTGACATAACCAATATCGGCGGAGTCGATCTGCACCTCGGCCTCCAGTTGAGCGTTGATGGGTACCAGCGTGAAAAAGGTCTCGGCCTCGCGCACGATGGAGCCCGGCGAGAATTTGGCGATGTCGAGCACCACGGCGTCCAGCGGCGCGGTCAGCGTGACCAGGCGGTGGCGCTTGTCGGCCTTCTGGATCTGCTCGCGCACCGCGTCGCGCTCGCGCGTGACGCTGAGCAGGTCTTCCATGGCCTTCTGGCGCCAGCCCTTCTCGAACGCCACACTCTCGGCCTCGGCAGCGGCGAGTTCGCGCACGATTTCCTGCTCGCGGTTGGTCACCGCCTCCAGATCGCGCTCGACTTCCTTGCTCTTGATCTGCGCTTCCATGAGCTGCAGCGGTGCGCCAAACTTCTGCGCCACCATCTTTTCCTGCATGGTTTCGATGTTCTTGAGCGAGGCCAGGCGCGCAGCAGCCAGCTTCTGGTCGCGCCGGTTGGCGGCCAGCGCAGCGCGCAGCCGGCCCACGGACTCTGCAATGCGCTGCTGCTGGGCCCGGTAGTTGGCGCGGCGTTCGTTGACCAGGTTGGCCTGCAGCACGTCGTCTTCGCTGCTGCCGGTCTTGGGCCTGGCGGCGACTTTGCCGGCCAGCTCTTCCTCCAGGCCCTTGGCCTGGGTTTCCAGGCTGTCCAGTCGCAAGCGCAACACGTTTTCATCCGCCTGGATGAAGGTAGCGTCCAGTGTGGCGAGGGAATCGCCCTTTTTGACGAGCTGGCCGATGCGTACGTCGATACTTTGCACGATGGAGGTTTCCAGCGGTTGCACCACCACGTTCGGCATGGGGTTCACCAGGCTGCCCCGCGCCACAACCACCTGGTCAAGCTCGGAGATGGCCGCCCAGGCGCCAAAGCTGAATACGGCCAGCAGCAGCACGCGCAGCGTGACCTGCGCCCAGCGCGGTACCGGGCTGCGCTCGAGCTCGTCGGCATCGGGCAGGTACTCGATGACCGTTTTGCCACGGGAGGATGTGAACCACTTGCTCATAGGTGGCTGGTCTGCTGGTTCCAGAGATGCTGGTAAGGCTCGCAGCGGGTCAACAGCTCCTGATGGCGTCCGCTGTCCATGAGCTTGCCCTGCTGCATGACCAGGATGGCGTGCGCATTGACCAGGGTGGACAGGCGGTGCGAAATCATGATGACCGTCCGCCCCACGGCGATGCGGGACAGGTTGTTGATGAAGATGGCCTCGCTCTCAGGGTCCAGCGCGCTGGCAGCTTCATCCAGGATCAGGATGCGTGGCTTGGTCAGCAGCGTGCGCGCGATCGAGAGCCGTTGCTTCTGGCCACCGGAGAGGTTGGTGGCGTTTTCTTCCAGCATGGTGTTGTAGCCCTGGGGCATGCGCTCGATGAATTCGGCCGCACCTGCAGCGTCAGCCGCCGCCACGATCTCTTCAAACGGCGCCTCGGGCCGGGCCGCGGCAATGTTCTCGCGGATGGTACCTCGGAACAGGAAATTCTCCTGCAACACCACACCAATCTGGCGCCGCATGTGGGCCAGCTCAATCTCGCGCGCATCCACGCGGTCAAACCGCACGATGCCTTCCTGCACGCTGTACAGACCCTGGATCAGCTTGGTTAGCGTGGTCTTGCCCGAGCCGCTGCGGCCCACGATGCCGACCACGGTGCCGGCCTGGATGGTGAGGCTGGCGCGGTCCAGCGCGGTCACGCTGGAGCCGGGGTAGCGGAAGGTGACGTTGTCAAACGAGATCTCACCCACCAGCTCGGGCCGCAGCCCGCCGGCACCGGCACGGCCTTCGGAGGGCCGGTTCATCACCTCGCCCAGCATGCGCACCGACAGCGCCACTTCCTGGTATTCATTGACCAGGGACACAATGGCCAGCAGCGGCGAGATCACGCGCCCGGAAATCATCTGGAAACCAATCAGCGCGCCCACCGTGAGGGTCTGATCAAACACCAGCTGGGTGCCCATGACGATGATGACCACGGGCAGCAGCTTGCCCAGAAAGTCGGTGATGGCATTGCCGGTGATGGCGACCTTGCCCACGCGGAAATGCATGTTGATGGCCTGGGCCGAGCGCTGGTCCCACTGGCGGCGCTGCGCGGGCTCGATAGCCAGCGCTTTAATGGTGCGCATGCCGTGGATGGTTTCCACCAGCATGGACTGGCGTGAGCCCTCGGCAATATTCAGGTCGTTGAGGCGGCGCTGGAAGATGGGCACCATGATCATGACCACACCCGCAATCATCAGCGTGAACACCAGAGTCACCAGCGCCAGCGGCACCGAGTAGGCGAACAGGATGGGCAGAAAGATGATCAGCGAGGTCGCATCCAGCGCGGTAAAGAACATGCGCCCGGTGAGGAAGGCGCGGATGCGCTCGACCTGTTGCATGTAGCGCGTCACCACACCGGCCGTGGTGGTCTCGAAATAGTCAATCGGCAGCGAGAGCAGATGGGCGAAGGTGCGCCGGGTCAGGCGCATGTCGATCTTGTTGGAGGCCGAGATGGTAAGAATCTGGCGCAAAAAACCCAGCAGGGAGTCAAACGCCAGCGCCATCACCACCCCCACGCCCAACACCCACAGCGTGGAGATGCTCTGGTGCACCAGCACCTTGTCGATGACCAGCTGGAAGAACATGGGCGAGGCCAGCGACAGAAAGTGCATGGCCATGGCGGCGATGGCAATGTCGCGGAAGGCCGACTTCTGCTGCAGGATTTCAGGCAGGAACCAGCGGAACCCGAAAGGCTGTGCGGTCTCGGTGTTGGCGAAGATCCGCTTCATGAAGAAGACTTCGCCGCCCCACTGTGCCGTGAACTGCTCGCGCCCGACCAGCAACACCGCGGTGGGATTGTCGGCCAGGGGGTTGAGGATGGCGACCTGGCCGCCCTCGTTGGGGGAAGCGGCCATGACGATGACGCAGTTGCCATCCTTCATGCGCGCAATGATGGGAAACACGCCGCCCTGGGCCTGCAGCGCATCCCAGCTCAGCGTGTCGACACGGGCCTTGAGGCCGATATCGGCCGCAATGCGCAGCACCGTGGCCTTGGTGGGCTCTTCCGCGCCCAAAGCGTAGTCCTCAATCAAGCGCTCAGGGTTGATTGGCAGGCGGTGATGCTGCGCAATAGCGGCTAGGCACTGGATGGTGGTATGCGGAAAACGATCGGCCATGGTTGAAGTAAGTCCCACTGGGGGAGCAACTATTTCAACATGGCATCAACGATGTAAACCCACCAATTGGGGGCGAAAAAACGGGCTATTTCGGCTCGGCACTGGCGAGCACACCGCCACTGCCGGGCGGGGCACCGGAGTGGAACTTGGGTGCAGAAGGACTGGCCACGCCGAGCCCGGGCATGGCGACCCGTTGGCCATGGGCATCGAACTGCTGCATAGCGTCGGCCATGCTGCTCACGACCAAAGCAACCGGGCCGGACGCGCCTGCCCTGCCCTCTGTGTTGGCTGCGGTTGGTGCAGCGGGCGTCATGCCCGCGTCGACAAAAGAGCCCAGCGCCTGGGCCATATTGCTGACTTGGGCACGCAATGCACTTGTATTGCCCAGCACTAGCGGCTGTGGCTCGCTGACAGGGGCTACCGCCAACACGGCTGGCTGCGCTGTGGGTTGTATCGGCGCAGGGGCTGCCGCAGGCGGCGGAGTCGGGGCGACGATGGCGGGGTTGAGCGCCGCAATTGCACTGTCCACCGATCCTGTGACGCGCGCCGTGGGCTGCGTCATGGCAGGTGCAGCCGTCTGCGTGACCGTCTGCGCTGCGGACAGGCGGTCCGTCAGGAACCAGACGTCAGCCGCGTCATGGGTGGCACCGTCGGTGGTTTCGTAGCTGGAGTTCAGGCCCAGGATGTTGCCGTTGTCGGTGGCCGTACCCGCCGTCGTGGCGAGGTTGATTTTGGCAATACCCAACGAGGTCAAGGTGTGCAGCTCGCTCTCGTCGCTGACGCCGTCAGAGTTGCCGTCTATCCAGATGCGCAGATCGCCATAGGCGGTGTCGTCCTGGCTGATGACGCCGTCGTGGTTGCTATCGAGTTCGCGCAGCGCGGCGTAGCCGTCGCTGGCCTTCTGCCCGTTGGAGAGCACGGTGGACGAGCCGAATAGTTCAGAGCCGTCGTTGATCTTGCCATCGTGGTTACGGTCCAACACCAACAGACCATCGGTGGCGCTGACCCAGCCGGTGCGCACCGGCGAGCCGTTGGCAAACAGGTCGAAGCGCACACCGGCGTCGATACCCTGGGTGCGCACACCGTTGCCGTCCAGGTCCAGGATGATGGGCGTGCCCGTGGTCAGGTACTGGTAGGCGGTGGTGGTGAAGGCCGGAATCTGCTCGCTGGTCAACGCCTCCACCTGGGTGGTGGTCATGACCATGGTTTGCTGCGAACTGATGACGGCGATCTGGGATGTCAGCAGCACCGCCACGTCCTGCGTCTCCATGGCCTGAATCTGCTCGGTGTTGAGCAGCGTGATGGCACGCGTGGTCAGGGCCTGAATCTGGGCGGTGGAGAGGATGACGATGTCGTCGGTGGAGAGTGAAACGATCTGGGCCGTGGTCAGCGCAGCAATCTGGGCCGTGCTCAAGCCCGGGATGTAGAGCGGCATGGGCGGCAGTGCCGCCTGCTGCGCTGTGGTCAGTGCGTTGTACTGCGCCGTAGTCAGCGCCAGCACCTGGCCGGTCGTGAACACGCTAAGTTCCTGCGTGGTCATGGCACGCACCTGGGTTGTGGTCAGCGCCTGGATGTCCTGGGTCTCGATGGCACGCACCTGCTCGGTGGTCAGCGCGCGTATCGCATTGGTGGTGATGGCGGAAATCTGACCCGTGGTCAGCGCCACGATCTGGTCGGTAGTTAGTGCATTCACCTCGCGCGTGGTCAGGGCGCGGACCTGGTTGGTGCTCAGCGCCTCGATGTCCTGGGTTTCGATGGCGCGCACCTGGCCGGTTGTCAGGGCCTGCAGGGAGT
This sequence comes from Rhodoferax sp. GW822-FHT02D07, assembly GCF_058802405.1. NCBI lineage: Bacteria > Pseudomonadati > Pseudomonadota > Betaproteobacteria > Burkholderiales > Comamonadaceae > Rhodoferax > Rhodoferax sp. GW822-FHT02D07. The sequence goes on along the minus strand of NZ_JBXAOD010000007.1, from coordinate 100,797 downwards.
TGGTCGAAATGGCCGAGATCTGGTCCGTCGTCAGCGCCACGATCTGGTCCGTGGTCAACGCGACCACCTGGCTTTGCGTCAGCGTGGCCACATCCCGGGTTTCGATGGCAACAACCTGGTCGGTCGTCAGCGCGGCCACATCAGCCGTCACCAGATTGGGCACCTGATAGGTGGTGAGCGCGACGATTTGGTCGGTGGTGAGTGCGGCGAAATCGATCGTTTCGAGCGCGGCCAATTGCGAGGTCAGCAGCGCGGCGATGCCATCCGTCGTAAAGGACTGAACTTCTTCGGTGTTGAGCGCCACGATCTGTGAAGTCGTGATCTGCTGCACCTGGGCGGTGGTGAGCCCTGGAATCGTCGCCGTGTTAAGCGGATAGACGGGAGGGTAGACGACAACCGGCGGGGCCGGAGGATCCGCTGCACGTTCCTTGAGCCCGAACAGATTGGTCAGCCAATTGCCAAATTCGGCAAAACGGTCGGAAAGGGTCTCAGCGAATCTTCCTATGGACGGTGATACCAGCAATAGCAATAGATACCACATAGTTCATGGACCCGGTCATGGCACATCAGCCCCTGGATAGGGAATGGGCAGGACGTTGAGCAGCCTTTGCATCACGTAACCCAGCGGCCGATGTGGCTTCACATGGAAGTTAAATCAGGTCTTTCCCCCTGTGGTGAGGATATCCCCCGCCCCCGGGTTGGCTCCAGTGTTGAGCTTGAGTGCCGGCTGGGCAGAAACCCCCAGGCTCGGCGCCCCCGCTGCGTTGCCATTGGCATCGAACTGCTTCATCGCGTCGGCCATGCTATTGACAGCCAGCGCCACCGGGCTGAGCGACGAGGCCGCTGTTTCGCCCGCCGCTGCGCCAGGTGCTGCCGTTGCAGGCGGGTTCAGACCAGCCTCGACGAAGGAGCCCATGGCCTGCGCCATGTTGCTGACCTGGGCGCGCAACGCGCTGGTCGTGCCGCTCACCGCGGGCGGTGCCTCGCTGGCCCCGGTGCTGGCCGCTGCGGCCGCCACCACTGGCGGCAACTCCGCCGCCGCTGCGGTAGCTGCTACGGCGCCCTGCGCTGGCGGAGTCTCCACCGCAGTGGTACTGGCCGTCGTTGTGTTCAGGGCCGCAATGGCGCTGTCCACGGTGCTGGTCGCCGTCGGCGTGGTGGTCGCCGCTGTCGGGGTACGGTTGGCCAAGAACCATACGTCGGCCGCGTCATGGGTGACGCCATCCGTAGTCTCGTAGCTGGAGTTCAAGCCCAGGATGTTGCCGTTATCGGTGCCAGTACCCGCCGTCGCATTGACGCTGATCTTGGCGATGCCAAGCGAGGACAGCGTGTGGAGTTCGCTTTCGTTACTGATACCGTCCGAGTTGCTGTCAATCCAGACACGCAGGGCGCCGTAAGCCTCGTCATCGCTGCTGATCACGCCGTCCTGGTTGCTGTCGAGCTCACGCAGGGCGGTGTAACCGTCGCTGGCCTTCTGACCGTTGGACAGGACCGTGGACGAACCGAACAGTTCGGAGCCGTCGTTGATCTTGCCGTCGTGGTTGCGGTCCAAGACCAGCAAACCGTCGCTGGAGCTGACCCAGCCCGTCTGGATGGCAGAACCTTCAGCGAACAAGTCGAACTTCACGCCCGCATCGATGCTTTGCGTGCGCACCCCATCACCATTCAGATCCAGGATGATTGGCGTGCCCGTCGTCAGGTACTGGTAGGCGGCTGTGCCGAAGGCGGCAATCTGGCTAGACTGCAGCGCCTCGACCTGGGTGGTCGTGAACGAGTAAGTCTGTGCCGTAGACATGGCGCTGAGCTGACGGGTGGTCAGCACCGCGATATCCGCCGTCTCGATCGCCACGATCTGGTCGGTACTCAGCGCCTTGATACCGGCGGTAGAGATGGCCTGGATCTGATCCGTAGTCAGCGCAATCAGCTGGTCGCTGGTCAGCGCCTGCACCGTGGAGGTCGAGAGACCTGCCAACTGGCTGGTGCGCATGGCCTGGATGTCTGTCGTCTCGATTGCAGCCACCTGCGCCGTAGTCAGGGCACCCAGCGCTGTCGTCGTCAGGTTGGAGACTTGGTAAGTGGACAGTGCTCCAATCGCCTCGGTACTCAGGGCCTTGACCTGTGTCGTCGTCAGCGCAGCCAAACCAGCTGTGTTGATCACACTGATCTGGTCAGTCGTCAGCGCCGCCACGGATGTGGTCGTCAGCGCTTGCACGGTGCGCGTGCTCAGACCGGAGACCTGGCTCGTGGTCAGGGCCACGATCTGGTCCGTCGTCAGGGCCTTCACCGCAGAGGTGCCCAGAGAACCCAGCTGGTTGGTGCTCAAGGCCTGGATCTGATCCGTGCTCAGGGCTGCCACCGTGCTTGTACCAATGGAACCCAGCTGGCTGGTCGTCAGCGCACGGATGTCCGCGGTCTCGATCGACTGCACCTGGGCCGTCGTCAGCGCGGCCAAGGTCGCCGTGGTCAACGTGGAGACTTGGGTGGTGGTCAGCGCAATGATCTGGTCACTGGTCAGGGCCTGCACCGTGGTGCTCACCAGACCGGCCAGCTGGCTGGAGCGCAGCGCCTGGATGTCGGTCGTCTCGATCGCCTGCACCTGGGTCGTGGTCAGCGCCTTCAGCGTAGCCGTGGTCAGGTTGGAGACCTGGTCGGTCGTCAGCGCAACGATTTGGTCGCTGGTCAACGCTTGCACCGTGGAGGTGGCCAGACCGGCCAGTTGGCTGGTGCGCAGTGCCTGGATGTCCGTGGTCTCAATCGCAGCGACTTGGTCTGTGGTCAGTGCACCCAGGGTCGCCGTCGTCAAGTTGGCAACCTGGTAGGTCGACAGCGCTCCAATCGCATCGGTCGACAGCGCCTTGACCTGTGTGGTCGTCAGCGCAGCCAAGCCGGCAGTATTGACCACACCAATCTGGTCGGTCGTCAGCGCAGCTACTGCAGTCGTCGTCAGCGCTTGCACGGTACGGGTGCTCAGACCGGAGACCTGGCCCGTAGTCAGGGCCACGATCTGGTCGGTGGTCAGGGCACGCACAGCCGAGGTCCCCAGGGCGCCCAGCTGGCTGGTGCTCAAGGCCTGGATCTGATCGCTGCTCAGGGCTGCCACAGTGCTGGTACCAATCGAACCCAGCTGGCTAGTCGTCAGCGCACGGATGTCCGTAGTCTCAATCGACTGCACCTGAGCCGTCGTCAGCGCCGCCAACGTCGCCGTGGTCAGCGTGGAAACCTGGGTGGTCGTCAGCGCGATGATCTGGTCGCTAGTCAGCGCTTGCACTGTCGTGCTCACCAAACCGGCGAGCTGACTGGAACGCAGGGCCTGGATGTCAGCCGTTTCGATGGACTGCACCTGGGCCGTTGTCAGCGCACGCAAGGTGGCGGTCGTCAGGTTGGAGACCTGGTCACTGGTCAGCGCAACGATCTGGTCGCTGGTCAGGGCCTGCACATTCGCTGTGGCCAGACCGGCCAGTTGGCTGGTGCGCAGGGCCTGAATATCACTGGTCTCAATGGCCGCTACTTGCGCAGTCGTCAAGGCACCCAGGGTAGCCGTAGTCAGGTTGGAGACCTGGTAGGTGGACAGGGCCGCCACCGCATCGGTGGAAAGCGCCTTGACCTGCGTGGTCGTCAGCGCAGCCAAGCCAGCAGTATTGACTACACCGATTTGGTCGGTCGTCAGCGCAGCTACTGCGGTCGTCGTCAGCGCTTGGACCGTGCGTGTGCTCAGGCCGGAGACTTGATCGGTCGTCAGCGCCACGATCTGGTCGGTCGTCAAGGCACGGACCGCAGAGGTGCCCAGGGCACCCAGCTGGCTGGTGCTCAGGGCCTGGATCTGGTCCGTGCTCAGAGCAGCCACCGTGCTGGTGCCAATGGAGCCCAACTGGCTGGTGGTCAGCGCACGGATGTCGCTGGTCTCAATCGACTGCACTTGCGCGGTCGTGAGCGCCGCCAGGGTCGCCGTGGTCAGCGTGGAGACCTGGGTGGTCGTCAGCGCAATGATCTGGTCGCTGGTCAGCGCTTGCACTGTCGTGCTCACCAAGCCGGCAAGCTGGCTGGAACGCAGGGCCTGGATGTCCGTCGTCTCGATGGCAGCCACTTGGTCGCTGGTCAAGGCCTTGAGGGTCGCAGTCGTCAGGTTGGAAACCTGCGTTGTCGTCAGGGCAATGATCTGGTCGCTGGTCAGCGCCTGCACCGTAGCCGTCGCCAAACCGGCGAGCTGGCTGGATCGCAGCGCCTGGATGTCGGTCGTCTCAATCGCGGCAACTTGCGCTGTCGTCAGCGCACCCAAGGTCGCCGTTGTCAGGTTGGAGACCTGGTAGGTAGACAGCGCGGCAATCGCATCAGTGCTCAGGGCTTTCACCTGAGTGGTCGTCAGCGCGGCCAGACTGGTCGTGTTGATCACGCCAATTTGGTCGGTGGTCAGCGCCGCCACAGCAGTGGTCGTCAGCGCCTGCACGGTGCGGGTATTGAGGCCAGAGACCTGGGCCGTGGTCAGGGCCACGATCTGGTCGGTGGTCAGGGCACGCACAGCCGAGGTACCCAGAGCGCCCAACTGGCTGGTGCTCAGGGCCTGGATCTGATCCGTGCTCAGGGCGGCCACCGTGCTGGTTCCGATGGAGCCGAGCTGGCTGGTCGTCAGCGCACGGATGTCATTGGTCTCGATCGACTGCACTTGGGCCGTCGTGAGCGCCGCCAAGGTCGCCGTCGTCAGCGTGGACACCTGCGTCGTTGTCAACGCAATGATCTGGTCGCTGGTCAGCGCTTGTACGGTCGAGGTCGCGAGGCCAGCCAGTTGACTGCTACGCAGCGCTTGAATGTCCGCAGTTTCGATCGCAGCCACTTGGTCGCTGGAGAGGGCCTTCAGAGTCGCCGTCGTCAGGTTGGCAACCTGGTCAGTCGTCAGCGCAATGATCTGGTCGCTGCTCAGCGCCTGGACGGTGGAGGTCGCAAGGCCGGCCAGTTGGCTGGTACGCAGAGCCTGAATGTCCGTAGTTTCGATCGCTGCCACTTGCGCGGTCGTCAGCGCAGCCATGGTAGCGGTGGTCAGGTTGGCCACCTGGTAAGTGGACAAGGCCGCAATCGCGTCAGTGGACAAGGCCTTGATCTGACCCGTGGTCAGGGCCGCCAAGCTGGTTGTGTTGACCACACTGATCTGGTCGGTCGTCAGGGCTGCAATCGCCGTCGTGGTCAGGGCTTGGACGGTGCGGGTGCTCAGACCCGAGACCTGACCGGTCGTCAGTGCCACCACCTGATCAGTGGACAGCGCCTTCACCGCCGCCGTACCCAGAGCGCCCAACTGGCTGGTGCTCAGGGCCTGGATCTGGTCGGTACTCAAGGCGGCCACGGTGCTGGTGCCGATGGAGCCCAGTTGACCGGTGGTCAACGCACGAATATCGCTGGTCTCAATCGACTGCACTTGTGCAGTCGTCAGGGCCGCCAAGGTCGCCGTGGTCAGCGTGGAGACCTGGGTAGTGGTCAGCGCAATGATCTGGTCGCTGGTCAGCGCTTGCACAGTCGAGGTCGCGAGGCCAGCCAGTTGGCTGCTACGCAGCGCTTGAATGTCCGTCGTCTCGATGGCAGCAATCTGGTCGCTGCTCAGGGCCTTGAGCGTAGCTGTCGTCAGGTTGGCCACCTGGTCAGTCGTCAGCGCAATGATCTGATCACTGCTCAGCGCTTGAACCGTAGAGGTCGCCAAACCGGCCAGCTGGCTGGTGCGCAGGGCCTGGATATCGGTGGTTTCAATAGCCGCCACTTGCGCTGTTGTGAGCGCCGCCATGGTGGCCGTGGTCAGGTTGGCCACTTGGTATGTAGACAAGGCAGCAACCGCGTCGGTCGACAGGGCCTTGATCTGACCGCTGGTCAGAGCCGCCAAACTGGTCGTGTTGATCACACCGATCTGGTCGGTGGTCAGCGCAGCCACGGCGGTGGTCGTCAGCGCCTGCACAGTACGCGTACTCAGGCCGGAGACTTGGCTGGTCGTCAGCGCCACCACCTGATCGGTGGATAGAGCCTTCACCGCTGCGGTACCCAGCGCACCCAGTTGGCTGGTGCTCAACGCTTGGATCTGATCCGTGCTCAGGGCGGCAACCGTGCTGGTACCAATGGAACCCAACTGGCTGGTCGTCAGCGCACGGATGTCCGTGGTCTCAATCGACTGGACTTGTGCCGTCGTCAGAGCTGCTAGCGTCGCCGTGGTCAGTGTAGAGACCTGAGTCGTAGTCAGCGCAATGATCTGGTCACTGGTCAGAGCCTGGACCGTGGAACTGGCGAGACCGGCCAACTGGCTGGAACGAAGTGCCTGGATGTCACCTGTCTCGATGGACTGGATCTGCGTGCTGGTCAGGGCCTTGAGGGTGGCAGTAGTCAGGTTGGAGACTTGGTCGCTGGTCAGCGCAATGATCTGATCGCTGCTCAGGGCCTGGACCGTCGAAGTGGCGAGGCCGGCCAGTTGGCTAGTTCGGAGGGCCTGGATATCGGTCGTCTCAATGGCAGCGACTTGTTCTGTGGTCAACGCCCCCAGAGTGGCCGTAGTCAGGTTGGAGACTTGATAGGTCGAAAGCGCGCCGATCGCGTCAGTCGAGAGCGCCTTGACCTGCGTGGTCGTCAAGGCAGCCAAGCCGGCTGTGTTCACAACGCCGATCTGATCGGTCGTCAGGGCGGCAATCGCGGTCGTGGTCAGCGCTTGGATGGTACGGGTATTGAGGCCAGAGACTTGGCTCGTGGTCAAAGCCACAATTTGATCTGTACTCAGCGCACGTACCGCAGCAGTGCCCAAGGCACCCAGCTGACTGGTGCTCAAGGCCTGGATCTGGTCGGTCGACAGGGCCGCCACGGTGCTGGTGCCAATGGAGCCCAGTTGGCCGGTAGTCAGCGCACGAATGTCGCTGGTCTCAATCGCCTGGACTTGTGCAGTCGTCAGGGCAGCCAGTGTCGCCGTCGTCAGCGTGGAGACCTGCGTTGTTGTCAACGCAATGATCTGGTCGCTGGTCAGTGCCTGCACGGTCGAGGTCGCGAGGCCAGCCAGTTGGCTGCTGCGCAGAGCCTGGATGTCGGCGGTTTCGATAGCGGCGATCTGGTCGCTGCTCAAGGCCTTGAAAGTTGCCGTGGTCAGGTTCGAAACCTGGTCACTGGTCAGCGCGATGATCTGGTCGGTGGTCAGGGCCTGAACCGTGGAAGTCGCCAACCCGGCCAGCTGGCTGGTGCGCAGGGCCTGGATATCGGTGGTCTCAATGGCTGCCACTTGCGCAGTCGTCAGCGCAGCCATGGTGGCCGTGGTCAGGTTGGAGACCTGGTAGGTCGACAGCGCGGCAATCGCATCGGTCGACAGCGCTTTGACCTGAGTGGTCGTCAGGGCCGCCAAGCCGGTGGTGTTGATAGCGCCAATCTGGTCGGTCGTCAGCGCGGCAATCGCGGTAGTGGTCAGCGCCTGGACCGTGCGGGTATTGAGGCCGGAGACCTGGCTGGTCGTCAGCGCAACGATCTGATCGGTGCTCAAAGCACGGACTGCAGAAGTGCCCAAGGCACCCAGCTGACTGGTGCTCAAGGCCTGAATCTGATCGGTGCTCAGAGCGGCAACCGTGCTGGTTCCGATGGAACCCAGTTGACCGGTGGTCAGCGCACGGATGTCACTGGTTTCAATCGCCTGGACTTGCGTCGTCGTCAATGCGGCCAGCGTGGCCGTGGTCAGCGTGGAGACCTGCTGCGTCGTCAGCGCAATGATCTGGTCACTGGTCAGGGCCTGGACCGTGGAACTGGCGAGACCAGCCAACTGGCTGGAACGAAGTGCCTGGATGTCACCTGTCTCGATGGACTGGATCTGCGTGCTGGTCAGGGCCTTGAGGGTGGCAGTAGTCAGGTTGGAGACTTGGTCGCTGGTCAGCGCAATGATCTGATCGCTGCTCAGGGCCTGGACCGTCGAAGTGGCGAGGCCGGCCAGTTGGCTAGTTCGGAGGGCCTGGATATCGGTCGTCTCAATGGCAGCGACTTGTTCTGTGGTCAACGCACCCAGGGTAGCGGTGGTCAGGTTAGAAACCTGGTAGGTCGACAGCGCGGCAATCGCATCGGTGCTCAGCGCCTTGACCTGCGTGGTGGTCAATGCGGCCAAGCCGGCGGTGTTAATGACGCCGATCTGGTCGGTCGTCAGCGCGGCCACGGCCGTGGTCGTCAGCGCCTGCACAGTGCGAGTATTGAGGCCGGAGACTTGGCTGGTGGTCAGCGCGACAATCTGATCGGTCGTCAGGGCACGCACGGCAGAGGTACCCAAAGCACCCAGTTGGCTGGTGCTCAATGCCTGGATCTGGTCGGTCGACAGGGCCGCCACGGTGCTGGTGCCAATGGAACCCAGTTGGCCGGTTGTCAGCGCGCGGATGTCACTGGTTTCAATCGCCTGGACTTGTGCCGTGGTCAGTGCGGCCAAGGTGGCCGTGGTCAGCGTGGAAACCTGCGTTGTTGTCAGCGCGATGATCTGGTCACTGGTCAGGGCCTGGACCGTGGAACTGGCCAAACCGGCCAGTTGACTGGAGCGCAGGGCCTGGATGTCAGCCGTTTCAATTGCAGCGACTTGGTCACTGGTCAAAGCCTTGAGGGTAGCCGTGGTCAGGTTGGAGACTTGATCGCTGGTCAGCGCAATGATCTGGTCGCTCGTCAGAGCCTGGACGGTGGAGGTGGCAAGGCCTGCCAACTGGCTGGTGCGCAACACCTGGATATCGGTGGTCTCGATCGCGGCCACCTGGTCGGTGGTCAGCGCACTCAGCGTCCCTGTCGTCAGGTTCGAGACCTGGTAGGTGGACAACGCAGCAATCGCGTCGGTGCTCAAGGCCTTCACCTGGCCGGTGGTCAGTGCGGCCAGGCCAGCAGAATTGATGACACCAATCTGGTCGGTGGTCAGGGCCGCAATCGCAGTTGTGGTCAGGGCCTGAACGGTGCGCGTGGTCAAGCCGGAGACCTGGCTGGTCGTCAGCGCCACCACCTGATCAGTGGTCAATGCACGTACGGCCGAGGTGCCCAAGGCACCCAACTGCTTGGTATCCAGCGCCTGGATTTGATCAGTGGACAACGCGGCAACGGTACTGGTGCCAATGGCACCCAGTTGACCCGTGGTCAGCGCGCGAATGTCGGTTGTTTCAATCGCCTGAACTTGCGCTGTAGTCAGCGCAGCCAAGGTTGCCGTCGTCAGATTGGAGACCTGGGTAGTGGTCAGCGCAATGATCTGATCGCTGGTCAGCGCCTGAACGGTCGAGGTCGCAAGGCCCGCGAGCTGGCTGGTGCGCAACGCCTGGATGTCGGTGGTCTCGATCGCCGCGACTTGGTCGCTGCTCAGGGCCTTGAAGGTGGCCGTGGTCAGGTTCGAAACCTGATCGCTGGTCAGCGCGATGATCTGGTCGGTGGTCAGCGCCTGGACAGTCGAGGTGGCGAGGCCGGCCAGTTGGCTGGTACGCAGGGCCTGGATATCGGTGGTCTCAATGGCGGCGACCTGCGCCGTGGTAAGTGAGCCCAGGATAGTGGTGGTCAGGTTGGCGACCTGGTAGGTCGACAACGCAGCAATCGCGTCGGTGGACAAGGCCTTGATCTGGCCCGTGGTCAGCGCGGCCAAGCCGGCGGTATTGACCACACCGATCTGCTCGGTGGTCAGCGCGGCAATCGCCGTGGTGGTCAGCGCCTGTACGGTACGCGTGTTCAGACCGGAAACTTGGTCCGTGGTCAGCGCAACGATCTGGTCAGTCGTCAGCGCCTTCACCGCCGCAGTACCCAAGGCACCGAGCTGCTTGGTATCCAGGGCCTGGATTTGATCAGTAGACAGTGCAGCAACAGTACTGGTACCAATGGCACCCAGTTGACCTGTAGTCAGCGCGCGGATGTCGGTTGTTTCAATCGCCTGAACTTGCGCCGTCGTCAGCGCAGCCAGCGTGGCTGTAGTCAGGTTGGAGACTTGGGACGTCGTCAGCGCAATGATCTGATCGCTGGTCAGCGCTTGGACAGTCGAGGTGGCGAGGCCGGCCAATTGGCTGGTACGCAGAGCCTGGATGTCCGTGGTCTCAATGGCAGCAATCTGGTCGCTGGTCAGAGCCTTGAAGGTGGCCGTGGTCAGGTTCGAAACCTGATCGCTGGTCAGCGCGATGATCTGGTCGGTGGTCAGCGCCTGGACAGTCGAGGTGGCGAGGCCGGCCAATTGACTGGTACGCAGGGCCTGGATATCGGTGGTCTCAATGGCGGCCACCTGCGCAGTCGTCAGCGCAGCCATGGTGCCCGTGGTCAGGTTAGCAACCTGGTAGGTAGACAGCGCAGCAATCGCGTCGGTGCTCAGGGCCTTGATCTGGCCAGTGGTGAGTGCCGCCAAGCTGGTCGTGTTAATCACGCCAATCTGGTCGGTGGTCAGGGCCGCAATCGCCGTGGTGGTCAGGGCTTGGACGGTACGCGTGCTCAGACCCGAGACCTGGGCCGTGGTCAATGCCACGATCTGGTCGGTGGTCAGCGCTTTAACGCCAGTGGTGCTGAGGGCGCCAAGCTGCTTGGTGTCCAGCGCTTGAATCTGGTCGGTCGACAGGGCCGCAATCGTGCTGGTGCCAATGGCGCCGAGCTGGGTGGTGGTCAGCGCACGGATGTCCTGAGTCTCGATGGCAGCGATCTGATCGGTGGTCAGCGACTGCAGGAAGGTGGTCGAGAGGTTGGAGACCTGGTAGGTGGACAGGGCCTGAATGTCGGTGGTTTCGATCGCGGCCAGCTGCTTGGTACTCAGGGCAGCCAGGGCACCGGAGCTCAGCACGCCGATCTGCGCGGTGGTCAGCGCAACGACTTCGTCGGTGGTGAGGGCCTGGACCTGGTTGGTGCGCAACGCACCTATTGCCGTGGTGGACAGCGACTGGAACTGGTCGGAGGTGAGGATGACAAGGTTGGCCGTAGTCAGGGCCCCTATCTGGGCCGTCGTCAACGCCCCAAAGTCATCGGTGGACAGCCCAGTGATCTGTTTGGTAGTCAGGGCCGCAATCTGCGCGGTTGTACTACCCAGAATGAAATTTGATGCTGCCATGTTTAACCTCTATTCCTATTTATTTGCATCCACCACGATGATGCAAATGAGTCGCCGACCACGAAAACGCGCAAACGCCCTCCACCAATGGAGTTCGCCCGTTCCTTCATAACGACATCTTTTTTCAAAACTTAAATCAATTCTGCGTTTTGCTTCGACTCAAGGGCAGGACTGCCTATAAAAGCAGCACCTTACCGCACAACCCCGCACCAGAAACACAGGATAGAGGCGGGAAAAGTAGGTATTTTTACGCGCCAGTCACCTTTGTTGCATTTATTTTCAAGAAAGTTTGCCCTCACTAACCTTAAACCAAGCCTCCGCCCGGCGCTTGGCTTCCCTGATTTGCGCCAGCCCCAACAGGATTTCCGAGCGCTTCAGATTGGGTAAGGCTGTGGCATCACCCGCCTGCGCCGCAATCAACAGCCATTTGTGGGCCTCCACCGGATCCAGCACCGCGCCCTCTCCGGTCGCAAACATCAGGCCTAGGCGCGACTGGGCCTGGGGAATACCCTGCTCGGCAGCCGACACCATCCACACAAACGCCTGATGCAGGTCCTGCGGCACCCCCAGCCCCTTGATATAGGCATTGGCCAGGTTGTACTGGGCCTCGGCGTCACCCTGAGCGGAGGCCTTGTGCAGCCAGCGCGCGGACTGCTCAAAGTCTTTGGCCTTGGCAAACATCACGCCCAGCGTGGCCTGGGCCGGCACAAAGCCAGCAGAGGCAGCCTTCTGGCACCAACGAAAGGCCAGTGGCAGGTCGCGCTTGAGCCCGTCTTGGCCACTGGTGTAGACCGCGCCCAGGTTCCACTGGGCCTTGGGGTCGCCCTGCTCGGCCGCCTTGAGCAACCAAGTGAGCGCCTGGTGCGGGTCGCGTGCCACGCCATTGCCCGCGAGATAGCAGGCGCCCAGCGCGCTTTGCGCCTCCCTGTGGCCCTGCTCAGCCGCCAGCTGGTACCAGCGGAATGCAGCGACCGCGTCCAGGGACGCGCCCGCACTGCCCGTGGCGTATTGCTGGGCCAGTACATACTGGGCTTGGGCATCGCCTGCGTCGGCCGCCTTGCGGTAACTGATTTGCGCCAGCTCGGACGCACTGCCAGCCAGTAGCTCAGCCAGCTCGCGCCAGCCCCTGGCGTCCTTATGCTCGCCAGCGCGCAGATACCAGGCCAGGCCTTGCATGGGGTCGCGAAGCGCGCCATGGCCGGTCTCGGTGAGCCTGCGCGCCAGCGCCAGTTGGGCGGTGGGCTGGTCCTGTTCGGCGGCACGCTGGTACCACTCGTCGGCGCCGAAGGCCTGCCGGGCCTCCAGCAGCTCTGCCAGACCCAACTGCGCGCGCGCGTCGCCAGCAAGGGCGGCACGCTGGTACCAGTGTTCTGCCTGCTCCTCATCCTCAGGCACGCCCAGGCCCTGCGCAAACATCAAGCCCAAGTGGTACCAGGTATTGGCGTCGCCATGTTCTGCTGCGGCAGCCCAGTCAGACGGTTGAGCCTGGCGACGCTCAGCGCCCCCGCGCTTGCGGCGCGCGCCGCTGCGCCCGGTGGGCAGGGAGGTATCGCTGTCTTCCAGCATTTCCATGGCGACCTGGGCAGGCGCATGGCGCTGGGCGGCGGCACGCCGATACCAGAGGAAGGCCTGCTCGGCATCGGGCGCCACGCCTTCGCCGTGCAGGTACATATCACCCAGCCGGTGTTGGGCCGTGGCCAGACCCTGCTCTGCCGCTTTGTACGCCCAGCCCCAAGCGCGCTCGAGGTCCTGGGTCACGCCCTGGCCGTTGGCCAGAGCCTCGGCCACTGCCAACTGGGCCTCAGCCATGCCCAGTTCGGCGGCCTTGAGGTAGCTGGAAAAGGCGGCCTCGGCCTGCGGCGCGGAGTGCAGGCGGCCGAGGCGGTAATGCGCCTTGGGGTGGCCTTGGGCGGCAGCGCGCAGGAACCAGTGAAAGGCCTGGGCTTCGCTTTTTTCTATCGCTACGCCGCTGGCATAGCGTGTGGCCAGCAGATACTGGGCCGGCACATGGCCGCGCTCGGCAGCCTGGCGTATCCAGTGGACGGCCTGTTTGAAGTCCTGCGGGCCGCCCACGCCATTGGCATACATGAGGCCCACCTCGTACTGGGCATCGGGCAAACCCAGGCGCGCGGACTTGAGCGTGCGGGCAAACAGGATTTTTTCGCGGCTGGTGGTCATGGCAGAGAGGGCTTCAGATTACTGGACACGCTGGTCTCCGCCCCCCAGGGCTTTATAGAGCTGCACCTCCGCCTCCAACTGGGAGCGGCGCAGGCTGATCAGGGACTGCTGGGCGCTCAGAAGGTCCTGCTGGCTGTCGATGACCTCGCGGTAGGCAGTGACGCCACCGTCGTAGCGGCCTTGGGCAATCTGCAGGCGCCGTTCCTGCGCGGTCTTGTTGGCCAGCGCGGCGCGCAGCTGCCTGGCAATCGAATCGCGCAAGGAGAGCTGGTCGGCCACCTCGCGGAAGGCCTGTTGGATGGTGCGCTCGTACTCGGCAACGGCAATGGTCTCGCGCGCCTCGGCCACCGCCACGCCTCCCGAAGTGCGGCCACCATCCCACAAGGCAGGCAGAGAAACCAGGGGCGCCAATGTACTGGTGTCGGGCGCGAAAAGGCTGTTGAGCCCGCCAGCTGCCGTGCCAAAGCCGGCAGTGATGAGAATCTTGGGGAAGAAAGCCGCGCGCGCCACACCGATATTGGCATGGGCCGCACGCAGGCGCTGCTCGCTGGCCATGACATCGGGGCGCAGCAGCAGCACCTCGCTGGGCACGCCGGGCTTGAGCAGGCGGTCAAAGCTGGGCTCTTCCAGCGCTTTGCCCTCGGGCACGGCCACGCCGGTTTTGCCAACCAGAAAGTCCAGCCGGTTGCCGGCTACCACGCGCTGATGGCGCAGCACGGCCAGGCCACTGCGGCTGGACTCCAGCGCCACGCTCATCTGCAGGAATTCGTTGTCGTTGGTGGCACCGATGTCGCGCCCACGCCCGACCAGCTCCAGGCTGTGCTCGCGCAGGTCCACGGCCGCGCGCAGCAGGCCGATGAGTTCGTCGAGCTGCAGGATTTCGTAATAGGCGTTGGCCACATCGGCAATCAGCGTGAGCTGCACCGCGCGCCGCGCCTCCTCCGTAGCCAGGTAGCTGAAGCGGGCCGCCTCATTCATGCCGCTCACGCGACCCCAGAAGTCCAACTCATAGAAAGCGCTCAGCAGAGGCGCGCTGTAACCGGTAGTGATGGCGGTTCCGGTGGCCGGGCCCAGGCTGACAGTGGGCACCTTGTCGGCGCGTGCCACGCCGTACTGGGCGCGTGCCTCTTGCACGCGGCCAGCGGCAATGCGCAGGTCGCGGTTGTTCTCCAACGCCGTCTCCAGCAGGGTGCGCAGGCGCGGATCGGTGAAAAAGGAGCGCCAGTGCGCGGGGGTGGCATCAAAGCTGCTGGGCTCACCCGCCATGGCCCATTTGGCCGGTATGGGCGCGGCCGGGCGCTGCAGCTCGGTTTGCGAGCAGGCAGTCAGCAGCAGTGACAATGCAGCAAGAAAATAGGCTCTGTACATAGATCCGGGAAAACCAAGCACGCATGGATACTACGTGGGCCGAACGGGCGGCAAGACCACAAATGTCGCCCTTTTCCCCCGGTTTTGCGGGTTTGCCGCGCAGCCGGGCTTGTTGTAATGGCAGCCTCCCTCTTCCTAACCCAGTGAAAGTCCCAGCACAGTGGCATCTTTTGAGGAAAACTACCTAGACGTCATCATGCGTGCCTGGAACGGGCAGTTGGAGTTCGCCCAGCTGCTGGACTGCGCCGGCCAGCTCGAGGCCCGCAAGCTCGCCCCGCTGTCGGCCGTGCTCTACCAGACTTGGACCAGCCGCAGCAACTCGCCCTATGCCTATGCGGCCTACTTCAACCTGGGCGTGACGCTGTCCAATCTCAATGACTTCGGCAACTCCGAAGCAGCCTATCGCAAGTCCATCGAGCTGTTCCCCACCTTCCCCCAGCCCCGCCTCAACCTGGGCTCACTGTTCGAGCGCATGGGCCAGATCGACAAAGCCTTGACCGAGTGGCGCTGGGTGGCCAACAACATTCCGGCCGAGGCGCCCGAGAACCGGGCACTGGTGGTCATGGCCTGCAACCACCTGGGGCGGGTATTGGAGAGCAAGAAGCAGATGCAGGAAGCCTCGGAGTGGCTGACCAGGAGCCTGGCGCTCAACCCCGAGCAGGAGGACGCCCTTCACCACTGGGTGCACCTACGGCAAAAGCAGTGCCTGTGGCCGGTCTACACACCGCTGCCCGGCGTCAGCCCCGAGGCCATGCGCCTAGCGACTTCAGCGCTGGCCATGATCAATGTCTCCGACGAACCTGCCCAGCAGCTCGAGGCTGCGCGCCGTTTTGTCGAAAAGAAGGTGATCTCCAACGTGCCACGCCTGTCGCCGACCAAGGCATATGGCCACGCCAAGCTGCGCATTGCCTATGTTTCGTCGGACTTCTCGTTGCACCCAGTCTCCATGCTGACCGCCGAGCTGTTCGAGCTGCACGACCGCAACGCCTTTGAGGTCTATGGTTATTGCTGGAGCCCGGAAGACGGCTCGGACCTGCGCCGCCGCGTGATCAAGAGCATGGACCAGTTCCACCGCATCGACAAGATGGGCGATGAGGAGGCCGCCCAGCTCATACGCGCGCACGAAATCGACATCCTGGTCGACCTACAAGGCCAGACCGCAGGCGCGCGCGCCAACCTACTGGCCTACCGGCCCGCCCCCATCCAGATCACCTACCTGGGCCTGCCGGCCACCACAGGCCTGCCCTCCATCGACTATGTGATCGCCGACCGCTTCCTGATCCCCGAAGACTACGCGCCTTATTATTCGGAGAAACCGTTGTACATGCCCGATGTGTACCAGGTCAGCGACCGCCAGCGGGCCGTCGGCGCCCGGCCCACGCGTACCGCCTGTGGACTGCCCGAGGACGCGTTTGTGTTCTGCTCGCTGAACAACACCTACAAGTACACGCCCGAGGTTTTTGGCACCTGGATGCGCATCCTGCAGCGCACGCCCGGAAGCGTACTCTGGCTGCTGGCCGATAACCCTTGGGCAGAAGCCCATCTGCGCGAACATGCCCAAGCGCATGGCGTGGATGCCTCGCGCCTGTTTTTTGCCCCGCGCGTGCTGCCGCCAGACTACCTGGCACGCTATGCGGTGGCCGACCTGTTCCTGGACACCTTCCCCTTCAACGCCGGCACCACCGCCAACGACGCGCTGTGGATGGAGCTGCCCCTGCTGACCTACACCGGCCGCTCCTTCGCCTCGCGCATGGCCGGCGCCCTGCTAACGGCGGCCCGTCTGCCCGAGCTCATCACCTATACGCTGGCGGACTACGAGGAAAAAGCCGTGGCACTGGCCCAGCAGCCCGCCGAGCTGGTCCGCCTGCGCCGCCATCTGGCCGAGGAAAAGAAAAACGGCGTGTTGTTTGACACGCCGCGCTTTGTCAGGAATCTGGAGCAGTCGCTCCAGCAATTGGTCGCTGATCTCTAGATTAGTGCAGCACCCGGCCCTGAGAGCCCAGATGGGCCTCGCAATGGGCCAACCAGGGTTCGGTGAGATCGCGCACCAAGGCGTCATTGCCAAGGATGCGCAGCATGATGCGGGACTTCTCAGCCTTGTCGCTGGCATCAAGTTCCACCTGGCGCGCCTGGTTGCGCAACTGCTCGATGAGCACGGCGCAGACGCCTTCATAGTGAACCACAGTGTCCCAATCCTGGGAGCGGGCGGCTTCCAGCATCTGCAGACTACTGGCTTCGATAGCGCGGTAACACTCAATCAGCGCGTTCGGCATGGAAAACCCCTTGCAACTCAGACCGCTTTTAAATACGCGGGGCCTTGACTGTCAATCTGCTTCCAGCCGCTCACCACGGGCTCGATGAGGCGCTTGACTTCCTGCAGCAGTGCCGGGTCGTTCTTGGCATTGGCGAACACCAGACGGCTCACGCAGTATTCGTAGAGATTGTGCAGATTGCGTGCAATCTCACCGCCGCGATCCATATCCAGAGGGGCGATGAGGCCTTCCTCGAGGATGCGGATGGCGGAGTCAATGTGTTTGCATTTGCCGGGAATATCACCAGCTTCCATGGCCAAGGCGGCGGCGCCCAAGGAGCGCTGCAGCGCTTCAAACAACAGCGTTACCAGTTGGTGCGGAGAGGCCATCTCCACGCTGGCATCCACACTCGCACGCTTGTAGGCGGATGCGGAACGGGCGCTGACGGATGTAAACATGCTGCAATTCCTTCTCTTCTTGCAACCTATATCGGCACACCCGGCGCCGACTAAAGGGCATTCGAATCGAAATCAAGCCCCCATTAAAGCCAAAACCTGGCTCTATTTCAAACTCAGGGCCAAGCGCTCCATGGCCACGGCAATCGGCACAAAGCCTCCCGCCACCGACTGCGCCCCACCTTCGGCGGCCGGCCAGACCGCCACACCCACCACCTTGCCGGTCTTGTCAAAGAAGGGGGCTCCCGCGTCCAGAGGCGTCAACGGCACCGTCGTGCGCACCACGCCTGCGCCAGCCAGCTCCTTGGCCGGGCCAATCACGCCTCGGCGCATGCCCACATCCGGCGGACGGGCCACCGAGGGATCCAGCACATAAACCTCTTCACCAGCCACTACAACAGGGGCGGGGCGCATGGCCAGCGAAGCCGTGCTGCGCTCGGTCAGCTTGACCAGGGCCAAATCATTCTGCGGATCGCGCCGCACCACAAAGCCCAGCGACTCGCGCCCCGAGGCCGATTTGAGCTTGACCAATTGGGTATCGCGTACCGTGCGCTCGTTGGTGATGAGATAGCCATCGGTGCTGACCACAAAGCCGGTGCCACGGTTTGCGCCTGCAATCACGGTGAACACTGCCGTCTTGGGCTCGGTGCTGGCCGGCTCGGTCTTGTTCTGCTCAATGGTACGCACAGCGTCTACCGTCATGGGTCCCACTGCTTGGGGCTTGGCCTTGGGCTCGCCGTGGATGGCGCGGTAGAAGGAGGTGTCGGCCAGCAGGTTCTGGGTAGCCGCGCCAAAGGCGTTGCGAATCAACTCATTGAGCCCGCCCTCGACCGATTCGTCGGTCTGGAAAGAGCCCTCGCTCACTGCCTCGAACATGGCCTTGCGCTGGGCCACGTTGTAGACCTGCCATTGCACCTTGACATAGGCGCCGCCCTTGGCGTCGCGCCAGTTGCCAAAATCCGACCAGGGTGAACAGGCGTCCACATTGAGCTTGAGCAGCTGCGCCGAGACCACGTACTCGGTCTTGCTATTGACCGGCGCCTCCAGCATGGGGCCCGGCTCGGCCAGCACAGCGAATTTGGCTTTTTCTACTTCCTTGCGGAAGCTCTCGGCCAGCTCGTCGTCGGTGAGACTGACACGGCCATCGCGCCAGGCCAGCGCCTTGCCCGGAATGCACAGGGCGCCAAAACGCGTCTTGCCAATGGGGTCACTTTTGGGCAACAGGTCAGTCGCTTTGCGGAATTGGATGATGCGCGTCTTGGCATCCATGGGCGCACCCATGGGCTGATTCAGCGCCACCTGCTGCACGGGCGGTGCCGAGCAGCCGGCCAGCAGCACAGCGGCCATCAAGCAGGAAAGTACCGGCCGGATCATGCGCGTTTACCTATTAGCTGGTGGACTTGTTCCAAGTCGTGATCTGCTGACTCACATACGTGCTCAGCGCCGTCAGGCTGGCCATCTTGGTGTCCAGCGCCGTGTACTGCTTGCGCAGACGAACCTCAACCGCAGCCGCGCGATCATTCACGCGCTCTTGTTCTGTGGCATTGCGGTCCAGGTCCTTTTGCAGCGCCTTGGCCTTGTTGGTCACCGAGCCGCCTGAGGCCAGCACGCCCTGAGCCAGGGTCTTGAACTTCACGGCGAAGCCATCGGTCTGGGCGTTGCCGGTATTGGTGTTGGTGAACAGCTTCTGCAGCTCGGTGCCATTGTTAGCGGCCGTACTGAGTTTGGTGGTGTTGAGGCTGAGCGACCCGTCCAGCTGGCGCTCGATGCCGACATCTGAAAGGCGCTGGTAAGCCGAACCCGAGCTAATGGAGCTCACCATATTGCGCAGAATGTTCTGCAGCCCCACCACAGCCGAGTCGCCCTGGAAAATGGACGGTGTCTTGGTCGCGGCATCGTATTTGGTCATATCGGCCAGCGAGGCTGCCAGCGCGTTGTAGGCCGTGACAAAGTCCTGCACATTCTTCACAGCCGGCGTCACGTCCTCGCGGATCGCCATGGTCGCAGGCGAGCGCACTTCGCTCACCGTACCGTAGCCAGTTGTCGTCGTCGCCGCCAAGGTAATGGTCACCCCCGGGATGTTGTCCGTCAGCGTATTGGTCTTGGAGGTCACCGCCAGACCGTTGATGCGCACCTTGGCGTCCTGGCTGTTTTGCACCGGGATCCCCGCGCTGGCCATGCCGAAGGCGCCGGTTTCGGGGTCATAGGCAAAGCGCGAGAGGCCACTGTTGTCGGTGTTGACGCCATCTGCGTCAGTCGCCTGGATACGAAACCCGGCGTCCGCCCCCGTGGACTTGGACCGCAGCAAAAGACGTTCGCCGGTCCCATCCTTGAATACCGTCGCGACAACGCCTGCAGACGAGGCATTGATTTTGGCAGCCAAAGTGGTCACGGTATCAGAGGCCGTGACCGTAATCGCAACATCTGAACTACTGCTGTTCGTGGCAAACGTCGAGCCACCAGAGTCAGACCAGGTACCGGTTCTGAAGGTCAAAGTACCGGCGCCCACCAGAGAGCCGATAGCGACCGAAGCCGACGAATTGGACTGCTCTTTGGCCAAAGCATCGACATCCAGCGTGAAAGAGGTCGCCGTTGTCGATGCAGTGGCAGTGATGGTGGCTGCGGCTGTATTGGACGATGTGGCGACACGCGATGACCAAACGGAGGTCGAAGCAATGCGTGCAGCCACATCGGCAAGTGCAGAAAACTGGGACTGAATTTGGCCGAAAGATGTAATCTTGGCCTGATCCAGGGTAGCCTGGGTCTTCAAGGCGGTCAGCGGCGCCTTTTCCAGCTCGACCAGCTTGGTCACGATGGCTTCCGAATCCAGCGCCCCGTTGGTACCCACCCCTAATGACGAAATGGTAGCCATTTCAGCCTCCTGTTCAGTCTGAGACTCATCAGTGTCGCACCATAGCGCCGCGAATAAGCCCCGAAAAGCCCCGGTTTTCCGCCAAAAAACAAAGGGCGGCACGAGATTTCTCTCGTACCGCCCTCTATATCGGACGTTGCGGCGGCGACTTGAGACCGCTTGTCGCCGCCTATACCGATTAACGCAGCAGAGCCAGCACGCCTTGGGGCAGCTGGTTGGCTTGGGCCACCATCGCCGTACCGGCCTGTTGCAGGATCTGGGCGCGGGACAGGTTGGCAGTTTCCACCGCAAAGTCGGCGTCCTGGATGCGTGAGCGGGATGCTGTAGCGTTTTCCGCAGTCACCGCCAGGTTGGACACCGTGGTCTCGAAACGCGACTGGATAGCACCGAAGGCTGCACGCTGGGAGTTCACCGAGGCCAAAGCCGCGTCGGCAATCTTCAGAGCCAAGGTTGCACCTGTAACAGTGGACAGGTCGATGGAACTAACGGCGTTGAGCGTGGAAGCTCCGTTGGCGGCGAATTGTGCAGATGCGGAGGCGCCGATGGAGTAGCTCTTTTCGGAGGTCAACTGCACAGACCCTTGCGCAACCGCGGTACCACCCGCCGCCGCCGCCGCGACCGTCGCACCGTAGTCCAGCGCGGTCGTAGTGTTGTCTTCGGCTGCCAACGTAAACGCAGCCGTGGCGGAGTTGTTGGTGAGGTCGATGTTGTCACCGGCACTGCTGGTCAGGATGATGCCGTCCTTGGCGGAATTCAAGGACGCGGTGATACCGGTGCTGGCCGACACATCGTTAAAGGCGTTCACTGCATTCGCCAAACCATCGGCATCGTTGGTGGCGGCGGTGAAGGACACGGTCGTGGCCGTGGTGTTCGCGCCCTTGACAGCCAGCAGCACAGTGCCGGTGTTTGTAGTGAACTTCAGTTCAGCATTATTGCGTGCCGTTGCAGCCACACCAGTGGTTTCGGTCTGGCCATTGATCGCGGCGGCGGCCGTCTTGGCAGTGTCGGTAGCACTCAGCGTGACAGAAGCAGTCTTCACACCGTTGATCACAAAGACGCCAGCCAGGGAAGTTGCCGTTGCGCCAGCAGCCACAGATGTGGAGTCCAGCAGCTGCACGCCGTAGTTGTTAGTGCGGAAGTTGCTGGTGGTCGTGGTGATGGTCTGATTGGCATTCGCGCCGACCTGGAACACAGAAGTCGAGGACGAGCCGTCGAGCAGGTTGGTGCCGTTGAACTGGGTGGTGGTCGCAATGCGATCCAGTTCGGCCAGCAGTTGGTTCGCTTCAGCGTTGATCGCCTTGCGGTCGCTGGCACTGTTGGTCGCGTTGGCCGATTGCACGGCCAGTTCACGCACACGTTGCAGGATTGCACTGGAGGAGCCCAAGGCGCCTTCACCGGTTTGCGCCAGCGAGATGCCGTCGTTGGCGTTGCGCGAAGCTTGGTTCAGACCGCGGATCTGCGAGGTGAAGCGCTCGCTGATGGCCAGACCAGCCGCATCGTCCTTGGCGCTGTTGATGCGCAAGCCCGAAGACAAGCGGGAAATCGAAGTACTCAACGAGGACTGACTCGTCGTCAAGTTCCGCTGCGCAGTCAACGAATTGATGTTGGTGTTGATGGTTTGTGCCATTTCAAAACTCCTGTTAAGAACCTGTAAATCCGGCGAGATGCCGATCTCAACGCCTGCATTGCTACAGACCGCCATGACCGGTGCGCCACAGTGGCGCCTTCCGGACAACAGGCCCGCTAAGGCCCGTTGCAACTGTTTTCGGGAGTCTTTCGAAAAACTTTAGGGGCTTCGGTGCAAAGCGCCTCTAACACGCTGTTTTTTCAGCGCTTTCGAGATCAGCAGGGTGTTTTCCCGTCAATTCAAAAAACATAGGGTTTACCCCTATCAAGATTCATCTGCACCAAGAAATTAGGCGGACTTTTGCCGTGCTTATCAGACATATGCGCGCAGAGGGCTTCTCCAGAATTCACCCATCGTTACTGATTGTCTGCGGGCTAGCAGGCTATGCAATCGGCGGCGACGCTGATTCACTTTTTAGGAGTTCCGCAATGGCCTCAACCATCAACACCAACGTCCAGTCGCTGACTGCGCAGCGTAACCTCGCGAATTCGCAGTCGGCGATGGGCACTTCCATGGCGCGCCTGTCTTCGGGTTTGCGCATCAACAGCGCCAAGGACGATGCTGCCGGTTTGGCCATCAGTGAGCGCTTCACCGCGCAGATCCGCGGCGTCAACCAGGCGGCACGCAATGCCAACGACGGCATCTCGCTGGCCCAGGTGGCGGAAGGCGCACTGGGTAGCGCGTCCAGCATCTTGCAGCGTATCCGCGAGCTGGCAGTGCAATCGGCCAACGCCACCAACTCTTCTTCGGACCGCGCCGCCCTGAACGCCGAAGTGAACCAGCTGACCGCCGAACTCAACCGCATCGCCCAGACCACGCAGTTCAACGGCCAGAACATTCTGGATGGCTCCTTCACCTCGGCCACCTTCCAGGTCGGTGCCAACGCCAACCAGACCATCATCGCCACCACGGCCAACTTCACGACCACCAAGTACGGCAACAACCGTATGGGCGCTTCGGTGGCAAGCACCACGGGCGGACCAGGTGACCTGGTGCTGGGCACGACCAGCGCGGGCACGAACCCGACCACTGGCGTGACCGGCGCCACCAGCCCGGTCACTACCGCCGATACGCTCGTGATCAACGGCTCCACCGGCGCCGCCAGCGTCTCCGTCGGCATAGGCGACAGCGCCAAGACGGTGGCTGCAGCCATCAATGCCCAGGCCGGCATCACTGGTGTCACCGCCACGGCACGCACCGAAATTGACCTCGGCAACTTCGTTGCAGGCAGCTATTCCCTGAACATAGTGTCCAACAACCCGGCGGCTACCCCAGTCACCGTCGCGTTCAACGTAGGTGCCGCCCTCAACACCAATGACGGCCTGGCCGCCGCAATCACCGCATTCAACGACAACTCATCCCAAACCGGCGTCACCGCCAAAATCAACAGAGCCGGCAACGGCATCACGCTAACCAATGACGCAGGCGCTGACATCCAGATCAACAACGCGTCTCCGTCGGCCACCAGCACCTTTGATATCGTCAACAAGGCTATAGGCCCGGTTGCCGGGGTAACAACACCCGGAACGGCAGTCGCTGTGGCGGCCGGCGGTGGTAGCGCCTATATCGTGGGCTCCCTCACGCTGGATTCCAACGGCAGCTTCAGCGTGAGCAATGCCAACGGCGAAAGCTCAGGTAATGGCGCGAGCTACTTCACCACCACCAACTCAGCCAGCGAACTGCAGCCGGCCTCCACCATGGACGTGTCCACCGTGGAAGCAGCGACCCGTACGCTATCCACCGTAGATTCCTCGCTGTCGGTCATTTCGGCCCAGCGTGCCAAGTTCGGTGCCCTGCAATCCCGTTTCGAGACCAGCATCAGCAGCCTGCAAACCACCTCGGAAAACCTGAGCGCCTCGCGCTCACGTATCCAGGATGCGGACTTCGCGCTGGAAACCGCCAACCTCACGCGTACGCAGATCCTGCAACAGGCCGGCACTGCGATGGTGGCCCAGGCCAACCAGCTGCCCCAATCGGTACTGCAACTGCTCAAGGGCTGAGCTCCAGGCTCAGCGCCTTGGCGCATCGCCCGACGCGGCGGTGGGTGGCGTCGTACGCCTCCGAAACATTGTTCTCAAGTTCGCGGTGGTCTGGCCGATACAGCGGTTAGCAGGTGCCGCCTCATGGTGTCGCCCTGTCACAGGCGGCCTTCGCCACAGCACATCCCATTGATGGCTTGTAGGAATTTGACCTACAGGCTGCTTCCGCGTTTCCGGCACGCGGATTAGCCGTTTTCCGATTCAAGTTTCACGCCCCGGCAACCAGAATTCGCTCCATGGTGATTCAGACGAATTGCCGCCCTTCACAGGAGCCGATGATGAACGACGAACAGCTGCTGGCCCAGATCCGCGAAGCCAATATGACCTACCTCATGCTTGCCCAGACCTTGATCCGCAAGGACAAGGCGGAAGCCCTCTTCCGCTTGGGCATGTCAGAGGAAGCGGCCAACATGATTGGTGCCCTGTCGCCCGCTCAGATCCTGCGCATTGCCTCCGGCAACATGCTGCTGTGCCGCTTCCGCGTCGATGACGACATCGTCTGGAACCTGCTCACCAACCACTCGGCCACCAAGGTGGACAACGACGCCACGACCAAGCTGCACGCCAGCATCCTCATGGCCGGCCGTTTCGCCGAAGCCGTCTAACCCCCACCCGCAGGAGCACGCCATGGCCACCAAAAGCGTTCTGCACGACTCCAAGCAAGTGGAGCGCGCCGTTTCCCTGATCCAGCTGGGCGCACGCCTCCAGGTGCTGGAAAGCGAGACCAATCTCTCTTACGAGCGCCTGCTGCGCCTCTATAAGGAAGTGGCCGGCCGCTCCCCCAGCAAGGGCCAGTTGCCCTTTTCCACCGAGTGGTTCCTGACCTGGCAGCCCAATATCCACGCCTCGCTGTTCCAGAACACCTATGAATACCTGACCAAGGTCAGCGCCATGGAGGACATCGACGCCATCATGGCGGCCTACCGCCTCTATACAGAGCAGATCGCGGCCTGCGGCGTCGAACCCCTGCTCTCCATCACGCGCGCTTGGCGTCTGGTCAAGTTCATTGACAACAACATGCTGTCCATGACCAAGTGCTCCAAGTGCGGCGGCCACTTTGTTTCGGAGGCCTACGAGACCTCCCGCCACTTCGAATGCGGACTGTGCAGCCCCCCTGCCCGCGCCGGCAAGGGCAGTGCCGCTGGCGGCATCCTGCTGCACTAGCTATTGATTTGATAGCTGCTTGCGCACATTCCACGGGGGCTATTGCCATATTTGGCAATAAACTCAAGCTGACAGCATCGACTGACGATAAGATAGGGAAAGCCCCTGAAAACGTGGCTGTTCCACTATTGAAGCCTCCGGCTTCCCTGTCACAATGAAGCTATGTTTGTAATCGTCGGCTGGCTTATCTGTCTGGGCTGTGTCTTCGGGGTGTTCATCGCCCACGGAGGCAACATCTCCGTGGTGTTGCACGCACTCCCCTTCGAGTTGATCACCATCGGCGGCGCCACCATTGGTGCCTTTGTGGCCAACAACCAGATGAAGGTCATCAAGAAGACCATGGCCGGTCTGGGTGCCTGCTTCAAGGGCAGCAAGTACACCAAAGACCGGTACATGGAGCTGCTGGCCCTGATGTTCGACATCCTGCAAAAGGCCCGCAAGGAAGGCTTGATGGCCATCGAAAAGGACGTCGAAGAGCCCGAGCAGTCCGAAATCTTCAAGAAATACGCCACGGTCGGCTCTGACCACCACGTGGTGGAGTTCATCACCGACTACCTGCGCATGATGGTCTCTGGCAACCTCAACGCCCACGAGATCGAATCGCTGATGGACAGCGAGATCGAAACCCACCACCACGAAGAGCATGCCGCCGTGGCCGCCATCCAGCGCATTGCCGGTGGTCTGCCTGCTTTCGGGATCGTGGCCGCCGTGCTGGGCGTGGTGAACACCATGGGATCGGTGGGCCAGCCCCCGGCCGTGCTGGGTGGCATGATCGGCTCCGCCCTGGTGGGAACCTTCCTCGGGATTCTGCTGGCCTACGCCTTTGCCGAGCCCCTAGCCGGCCTGCTGGAGCAGAAGGTCGAAGAAGGCAGCAAGGAATTCCAATGCATCAAGACCACCCTGCTGGCGAGCATGCAGGGCTACAACCCGTCCACCGCCATTGAATTCGGCCGCAAGGTGCTCTACTCCACGGAACGCCCCTCCTTCTCCGAGCTGGAGGCCCATGTCAAGAAGAAATAAGGCCTCCTGAGCATGGCCGGAGACGCCAAGAAACTCCAGCCGATCATCATCAAGCGGGTCAAGAAAGGCGGCCACGCTGCGCACGGCGGTGCCTGGAAGATTGCCTACGCCGACTTCGTGACCGCCATGATGGCCTTCTTTTTGCTCATGTGGCTGCTGGGCAGCACCACCGAGGGCGACAAGAAAGGTATCTCCGACTACTTCCAGTCCCCGCTCAAAGTTGCCATGCAGGGCGGCCCGGGGGCGGGCGCCAGTAACAGCGTGATCAGTGGCGGCGGCAATGACCTGACCCAGCAGGCTGGCCAATCCCGGCGTGGCGATGGCGAAGAGAAGTCAGCCAAAAAGATGTCGGGAGAACAGGCCAAGATCGAGCGCGCTAAAAAGGACGCAAAGGCCATGGCCACACTGGCCGCCAAGATCGCCACCGCGATCTCCAACAACCCCAAGATGGCCGAGTTCAGCTCGCAAATCAAGCTGGAGATCACCCCCGACGGCCTGCAAATCCAGATCGTGGACGACCAGCGCCGCCCCATGTTCGACAGCGGCAGCGCCTCGGTCAAACCCTATATGCGCGACATCCTGCGCGAAATCGGCCTCACCCTGGCCGAGGTTGACAACAAGATCAGCCTCGACGGCCACACCGACCGCCAGGCCTATGGCAACGCAGCGCGCGGCTACAGCAACTGGGAGCTTTCGGCCGACCGGGCCAATGCCTCACGACGCGAACTCATCGCTGCGGGCATGCCCGAGGACAAACTGGCCCGTGTGGTGGGCATGGCATCCAGCGTGCCACTGGACCCGGACAATCCCCTGGACCCCAGCAACCGGCGCATCAGCATCCTGGTCATGACCAAGGAGGCCGAAGAACGGCTGCTGGGCGTGCGCGCAGTGCCGTTGGAAAGTGAAGCGGAAAACACTGGCTCCGCAGCGGCGGCAGAGGCAAAATCCCCGCCGTAACTCTGCGAAAATTCAGTCATACTAAAGAAATTCGAAAATCGGCTGGCAAAGGCTTATCTATGTCCAAAGAACTGCGCTTCCTCATTGTTGATGACTTTTCCACGATGCGGCGGATCGTGCGCAACTTGCTGAAAGAAAGCGGGTACGCCGATGCCGATGAGGCCGAGGACGGTCTGATCGCCCTGCAGAAGCTGCGCAACAGCACGTTTGATTTCGTGGTCAGCGACATCAACATGCCCAATATGAACGGCTTCCAGTTGCTGGCGGAAATCAAGAAAGATGACAAGCTCAAGCACCTGCCTGTCCTGATGGTGACAGCCGAAGCCCGCAAGGAAGACATCGTGCTCGCCGCCCAGCAAGGCGCTGCCGGCTACATCGTCAAGCCCTTCACCAAGGCGACATTGGAAGACAAGGTCAACCACATCCTGACCAAGATGGGATTGAAGTAACCATGTCGGCCGCGGAAAACCTTCCTTCGACGCTGTCCACGGGCGAAGTTCACCAGCAACTGGGCGCCCTGACGCGTCAGCTGCACGACTCCCTGAACGGATTGGGACTGGCTGACAAAGTGAAAGACTGGGCAGGCGAGCTGCCAGACGCCAAGAGCCGCCTCTCTTATATTGCGCGCCTGACTGGTCAGGCCGCCGAAAAGGTGCTGAACCGTGTCGACCAGGCCAAGGCCGAGCACGACCACATTGCCGAAGAAACCCGCCGCATCGGCGCCCTCATCGTCAAGGACCCGGTAGCCGCTGTGGCCAAGGGCCATGTGATGAACTTCATCACCGATGTGGAGCAGTCCAGCAAGAAGGTGGACGAGCACCTGACCGAAATCATGATGGCGCAGGACTTCCATGACCTGACCGGCCAGGTGATCGCCAAGGTGGTCAATCTGGCTGCCACCATCGAAGAGCAGCTCGTGCTCTTGCTGCTGCAGACAGCCCCGGCCGAGGCCAAGGCAGCGGCGGCCGCTGCGGCCCCGGAGTACACGCCCGCACTGGCCGGCCCTGTGGTCGAAGGTCAGGCTTTTCAGGAAGTCGTCACTGACCAATCCCAAGTCGACGACCTGCTGGCCAGCCTGGGTTTCTGACAGAGAGCTAGCCTCTTTGATAAAGCGGGGGAACACCCCGCTTTTTGCACTTTAGTTTGAGGGGTCGGTTGCGACAATGGTGAGAACTCAAGAGCTTCTTCACCATGGACCAAGGCAGCCAAGACCGCAACTTACCGGCCTCAGAACGCAAGCTCCGGAAAGCGCGCGAAGACGGCCAGGTCAGTCGCTCGCAAGACCTCACGCACCTTGCCGTGCTGGGGTCGGGCGCTGTCGCCGTTCTGGTGCTTGCCCCCGTCCTGTTTGACCATCTCAAAGAGACCCTTGGCCAGCAGCTGTCCTTTGATGCGGCCACTGTCATGCGCCCCGGCACCATGCTGCAACGTCTGGGCGACGCCTCCACTGTGGGTCTGGCCGGCTGTGTCGCCTTCGCCGCCATCGTGATGACCTCCGCGATCCTCGCCACGATTGCTACCGGCGGATGGGTCAACAGCCTCAAGCCCCTGATGCCGGATTTCAGCCGACTCAACCCCCTGTCCGGGCTGGCCAACATGTTCACCAAAAAACGGCTGCTGGACACGCTCAAGATGCTGCTCCTGACCGGCGTGCTGTTCGCCATTGCGGCGTGGTTTCTGAGTTCCGGCTTGCAAACCATGGCGGCCCTGATACGCCAACCCTCTTCAGCCGCCATCATCACCCTGACGCAATGGATCACCGGTGGCATTGGCCTGCTGTTGCTGGTGATCTTCCTCGTTGCCATGGTGGACGTGCCCCTGCAGATCTTTCTTCACAAAGACCAGATGAAGATGTCGTACCAGGAGGTCAAGGAAGAAAACAAGGAGTCGGACGGCAACCCGCAACTCAAGAGCAAGATCCGCCAGAAGCAGCGGGAGTTGGCCCAGAAAAGCAGCGTCAACGCGGTGCCCAAGGCGGACTTTGTGGTCATGAACCCGACCCACTTTGCCGTGGCCGTGCGCTACGACGAAAAGACCATGGTCGCACCCCGCGTGGTTTCCAAGGGCGCAGACCTGCTGGCCATGAAGATCCGCGACATTGCCAAACAGCATTCTGTGCCCGTGTTGCAGTCCCCCATGTTGGCGCGCGCCTTGTACGCCAATGCGGAGCTGGATCAGAACATCCCCTCCACGCTTTACACCGCCGTCGCCCAGGTGCTGGCCTATGTGTACCGCGTGCGCGCAGCGCTGCGCGGCGAAGGCGCCATGCCGCAGGAAGTGCCCCAGCCCTATGTGCCCCCTGAACTCGATCCGTACTCCAAAACCCTGAAGGCGGCCACGCCATGAACGCCCAATTCCGCTCCATCCAAAGCTGGCTGACCAGCAACACCCGCGCATTCCAGGGCGCGGCTGCGCCCATGCTGGTTGTGGCCATCCTGGCCATGATGGTGCTGCCCCTTCCACCGCTGCTACTGGACGCTTTCTTCACCATCAACATAGCTGTGGCGCTGATGGTCATGATGGTGGCGGCTTACATGATCCGCCCGCTGGATTTCGCGGCCTTCCCCTCGGTACTGCTGCTGACCACCCTGATGCGGCTCTCGCTCAACGTGGCCTCCACCCGCGTGGTGCTGCTGGAAGGCCATACCGGCCCCGGCGCTGCAGGTGCCGTGATCGAGGCCTTTGGCCACTTCCTGATCGGTGGCAACTTTGCCGTGGGTCTGATCGTGTTCGCCATCCTGGTGGTCATCAACTTCGTGGTGGTCACCAAGGGTTCGGAACGTATCGCCGAAGTGTCGGCCCGCTTCACCCTGGACGCCATGCCCGGCAAGCAGATGGCGGTGGACGCGGACCTGAATGCAGGCCTTATTGACGAGAAAGAAGCCAAACGCCGCCGCGCCGAAATCGGCGACGAGGCTGAATTCTTCGGCTCCATGGACGGTGCCTCCAAATTCGTGCGGGGCGATGCCATCGCCGGCATCCTGATCCTGCTCATCAACATCTTCGGCGGCTTTGCCATCGGCATCCTGCAGCACGACCTGAGCGCCAGCCAGGCCGCCAACTCCTACATCCTGCTGGCCGTCGGTGACGCGCTGGTCGCCCAGATCCCGGGTCTGTTGATCTCGGTGGCAGCCGCCATGGTGGTCTCGCGCGTGGGCAAGGACAAGGACATCGGCAAGCAGATCGTGGGCCAGATGTTTGTCTCGCCCCAGGTGCTGGGCGTGACCGCCGCCATCCTCTTCATCCTGGGCGTCATCCCCAACATGCCGCACCTGGTGTTTCTGAGTCTGTCAGCCATTCTGGGCTACGCCGCATGGACACTGGCCCACCGCCCGCCCCCTGCGGAGCCTGCCCCCCAGGCTGCAGCACCGGCTGGTGATGGCGAAGCCTCCTGGGACGATCTGCAACCCGTGGACCAGTTGGGCCTGGAGCTGGGTTACCGCCTCATCGCCCTGGTCGACAAAACCCGCCAGGGCGACCTGCTCAACCGCATCAAGGGCGTGCGCCGCAAGTTCGCACAAGAGGTGGGATTCTTGCCACCCGCCGTGCATGTGCGCGACAACCTCGAACTCAAGCCCAGCGCCTACCGCATCACATTGCGCGGTGTCATCGTGGGCGAAGGCGAGGCTTTCCCCGGCATGTTCCTGGCCATCAACCCCGGCGGCATCACCACACCACTGATCGGCGCAGCCACCACCGACCCGGCCTTTGGCCTGCCTGCCCACTGGATCGACGACAAGCAAAAGGAAGCAGCGCAAATGGCCGGGTTTACGGTGGTTGATTCCGAGACCGTCATGGCCACCCATTTGTCACACTTGATGCAAGTCCAGGCCGCCAAGCTGCTGAGCAGGACAGAAACACAACAACTCGTGGAACACGTGGCAAAGCTGGCCCCCAAACTGATCGAAGAAGTCGTGCCCAAGATGGTCTCGGTCGCGGTCTTCCAGAAGGTGCTGCAACTCCTGCTCGAAGAGTCTGTCCATATTCGCGACATCCGCACCATCATCGAATCGATTGCCGAACACGCCGCCAGCACCTCCGACCCGATGGAACTGGCGCGCCGCGTGCGCGTGGCCCTGTCGCCGGCCATCGTGCAACAGATCTACGGCCCGACCCGGGAACTCAACGTCATTGCCATCGACCCCGGTCTGGAACGCCTGCTGGTGCAAGCCCTGGGCGGTGCCTCCGGCCCGGCGCTGGACCCCGGCGTAGCCGACATGCTCACGCGCACGGCCGCAGAAACCGCGCTCAAGCAGGAGGAGATTGGTGTGCCTGCCTGCCTGCTGGTGCCTGACCAGATTCGCGGTGCCATTTCCCGTTTGGTGCGTCGCGTGGCGCCCCGCCTGCAAGTCCTGGCCCACAGCGAAATACCTGAAACCCACACTATCCGAATTGGCCCGATCCTGAGAGGTGCAACACCATGAACATCCAACGCTTTACCGCCGCCACCTCCCGGGAAGCTCTGGCCAAGGCGCGTGCCGCCTTTGGCGAAGGCACGCTGATCCTCTCCAACCGTCCCACCGAGCATGGCGTTGAAGTCATGGCCACGGCCGAAGACACACTGGCCGCACTGGACCAACAGGCCGGAGGTGCACGCCCCGCCTCCCCACGCCTGAACGCCCCCAGCTACCAGCCGGCCGCCAGCAAGGTCGAGGACGATGCCGACCAGCTCGCCATGAGCACCCTCTCCTTTCAGGACTATGTGCGTGAACGCATGGCCCGACGCCGCCAGGACGGCGGGCAAAGCGCCCCCCAACCCACCCTGCCCAGCCCACCGAAGGCGGCTGCGCCCCAGCCAATGCTGCAGCGCATCCCCATGGACATGGAGACCCCGCCCCCGCGTATCACGACCGTGCGCAAGCCCGCAGCGGCGCCGACCGGTGTCATTCCGCAGAACATGATGGATGAGCTGCACGCGATGAAGGAGCTCATTGAAGACCGCTTCAACACGCTCAACTGGCTGGGCCAGGCGCGGCAAAACCCCATCCAGTCCAACCTGATGCTGAAGATGATCCGCGCGGGCTACTCGCCCACGCTGTCGCGGACCATTCTGGAGCGCCTGCCCGAAGACATCGACGCGGCTGAATCGGTACGCTGGGTCATGGACGTGCTCGAACGGAATCTTCGCACCGACGCTAGTACCCCCGCACTGCACGAAGAGGGCGGTGTCTTCGCCCTGATCGGCGCCACCGGCGTGGGCAAAACCACTACAACCGCCAAGCTCGCCGGCCTGTGCGCACGCACCCATGGCCCCAGCAGTGTGGGACTCATCACCCTGGACACCTACCGTGTCGGCGCGCACGAACAGCTGCGCGCCTACGGCAAGATGCTGGGTGTGGTGGCCCACCTGGCCCACGACAAGGCCGCGCTGCAGGATCTCCTGGGCCTGCTGGCCAACAAGAAGATGGTGCTGATCGATACCACCGGCATAGCCCCGCGCGATCCGCGCAAACGCGAGCTGCTGGAACTGCTGGATCTGCCCCGCATCAAGCGCCTGTTGGTCCTCAATGCAGGTGGCCACGGCGATACGCTGGACGAGGCGGTGAGCTGCTTCAAGACGCCCACGCCGCAACAGGCCATCCTGTCCAAGACCGACGAAGCAGTGAAACTCGGCCCTGCCATTGACGCCGTTATCCGCCACCAGCTGGTGCTGCGTGGTGTGACCAACGGCCAGCGCGTGCCCGAAGATTGGGAACCCGCTGTCGCGTCCCAGTTGGTACGACAGTCCATGCGGACCTCTGGCATGTCGGCCTATGACCCCAAGGTAGACGACCTGGGCTTTTTCTTCAGCCCTCCGGCCAAAACCAGCAACGCACAGGGGCGCATGGGTGCTTGACCATTCCCACCATCAGGCGACGGGCTTGCTGGATCTGGCCATCAGGCCCTCGCCACAACTGATCGCCATGGTCAGC
The DNA here is from genome assembly GCF_058802405.1 of Rhodoferax sp. GW822-FHT02D07. Classification (NCBI taxonomy): domain Bacteria; kingdom Pseudomonadati; phylum Pseudomonadota; class Betaproteobacteria; order Burkholderiales; family Comamonadaceae; genus Rhodoferax; species Rhodoferax sp. GW822-FHT02D07. The sequence continues at coordinate 67,939 of NZ_JBXAOD010000007.1, read as the reverse complement.
CACGGCGACGATGCGGTGGAGCTGCCCCTGTTGCTGCAAATGTGTACCGCGCTGACACGCCTGGGACATTCCGTTACGGTGCTCGATGGCACCGTACAGGAGGCCCCCGACAACCCGGGCTTGGCCCAGCTGTACGACAACCAGATCCCGCCTGTAACCGAAAGCGATAGCCCAAGCTGGTCGGTGTTACCGGCACGCCTTGGGCTGCAAACGCTGTCGGCCGGCAATGGGGCCGGGCTGAATGCGCTGGCGAGTACTGGGCGCCTCTTTGCGCAAGACCAAGTGGTAGTGCTCTACAGCACCGCGCAAATCCTGGCCCAACTGCTGCACGGCAGCCAGGTTCGTCCGGTGTTGGCCGTTTCAGCAGCCGGAACCTCACTGCTGACCAGCTATTTGGCGCTCAAGCGCCTGTTGCTCAAAGGCCTACTCGCGCCTACCATCGTGAATGTGGTGGACAATGCGCAGACAGGAATTTCGGCAGCGCCGCAGCGCACGCCGACCAGCCTGAATGATTGCGCAAAGTATTTTTTGAACTACGAAGTGAATGCACTGAATATCGCGGCCTCCAGCAATGAGGACCGCCCCTCGGCGGACATTGAACGGCTGGTACTGGGCCTCTTGGAAAACGCCCTGGCACTGCAGGGTGGTTGGATCAGCACAGCCCGCCCCTACGCCCCGCAGATTCGCAACCACTATCCCGCGGGGGCCCATTGATGTACTCCGCCAAAGGTCAGCTGGACCGTACGGCCCTGATCAAGCAATACCAGCCCCTGGTGCGCCGGCTGGCCCATCACATGATGGCCAAGCTTCCCGCCAGCGTGGAGGTGGACGACCTGATTCAGGTGGGCCTCATCGGCCTCTCTGACGCGTTGACGCGATACGAAGCGTCACAGGGTGTGCAGTTCGAGACGTTTGCCACCCAGCGTATCCGTGGCGCCATGCTCGACGAGCTGCGCGAGAACGACTGGATGTCGCGCGGATCGCGCAAAAGCCAGAAGGAAATTGAAAGCGCCCTGCGCAAGCTGGAGCACAAGCTGGGCCGGAGCCCCGTGGAATCCGAGATCGCCGCTGAACTGGGCATGAGCCTGGCGGACTACCAGACGCTGTTGGGCAAGGTGCGTGGCACTCAGTTGGTCTACCTGGAAGACATGACTGGCCGCAACGAGGACGACGACACCTTCCTCGATCGCCATGTGGCCGACAATGATGCGGACCCGATGAGCCTGCTGCGCGACATACGGCTGCGCCAGTCCCTGGTGGCCGCCATCAAGTCGCTGCCGGAACGCGAGCAGTACATCATGAGCATGTACTACGAACAGGACATGAACCTCAAGGAAATCGCTGCCGTGCTGGATGTGACCGAATCACGCGTCTGCCAGCTGCACAGCCAGTCTATCGCCCGCTTGCGCGCCAAGATGCGATCGCACTGAGGGTTCCGGTGGAACAAAAAAGCGGCCAGATGGCCGCTTTTTTTGTGGAAAAACCAGACCCGCCTCAGGCCTGCACACCATGCAATTTGCCGGAAGCCCTGGGGCCCGCGCCATAAGGGCTACCCGTGGGCGCGCCGTAAGTCGCGGTCTGCACCGCAGGTACCACGACGCGCAGGGCCTGGTCGACCAAGGCCTGGCGCCGGGCCAGACTTTCGCGCAAAACCTGGAAGCCCTGGCCCAAAGCGCGGATACGCCGCAACTGGGTGGCTGACATGGCATTCTGGGGAGGCGCGTCCTGGATGGCACGCGCAAAATCGACGGTCATCTGCTGAAGCTGGCCGCTCAGCACCTCCAACTGGGTGGAGTCCCCGTCGCGCAAGGCGGATGACACGGCACCGAACTGCTGTTCTAGCGCCTCAAAACCTGTAGACGTGTTGTCAGACATTCCGGTACCTCCGCACTGTGAAAAGTGCGCAGGCCGGCTGAGGGGCTCTGTTTACCGCGTGGTGCGGTTCAGCATTTCCTGCGCGTTGGAAAGAAGTTGGTCGGCGATCGCCTCGGCGTTCACCACATAGGTTCCGTCCTCGATGGCCGCCTTCACGGAAGCCACTTTCTGGGCGTCCACATCCGCCACTTCGCTGCGGTCGGGTTTCTCCAGCGACCGTGCCAGGGTGGACACGGTGACGGCCACCCCCGCCGAGCGCGTACCTTCCGCCGCACTGTTGGCGGCTGCCGTGCTGGCGCTGCTGTTCTGGGCCGCTTTTTGGGCAGCGCCAGACACCGTGGACGTGACGGACGAAGGGATATCGGTGGGTTGACCTATTTTCATGGCGTTCTCCAAAGCCGCAACATGCGCGGCCTCGTGGCATCTGTATCGGCCGAATCATGACGGACTTTAGGGTTCTTTGCAGAAAAAGTGGCATTCAAAGGTCGATCCGAACTGTTCGCATATCCAGTACCGTGCCAGAAGTCACGCGCCCGTTGTCCATTTTTACCCGGGCAGATTGCCCCACCACGCCCGCAGACAGCGCCTGGCCATCGCTGGAAACCTGGAACCCCGGCCCTTGGGCCACAACCCGTACCTGGGCTCCTGGCTGAAATACCTGGGCCGGCCGGACCATGCCCTGGCGCAGGGGCTGCCCCGCCACCAGCACGCGGGTGGTCGTCTGGCCCAGCCACAAGGCGCGGTCCTGCAAGATGGCAGTGGGCTCTTCCGCCCAATCCACCTCTGCAGCCATCACATCCGACTCGCTCAACACGGCCCCGGGCGAGATCTGGCTCTTCAACACCCAGGCCGGCCCCACCGCTTTGACGACCACCGGCAACGACACATTCCAGCGGCCCATACCGTCCGCACAGCGCAAGCCCACACGGCTGCGCCCCCAGAGGCGAGCACCGGGCGGTATATAGGCCTCGACATTGCCGCACACCGCCAGACGCAAGCGGCCATCCAGCGCACCCACCGTGGCTTCCATGCGCAAGCCGGGGTTGTCGGCATTGGTTCGCGCCACGGCGTCCCGCACCCAGCGCTGGGCCATGGCCTGCAGATCGGCGAGGGCCATCTCCTGCGCCCAGACGGCCGGGGCCAGCAACAGCGTTGCCAGCGCCAGACCACGCCGCAACGTGCGGGTCAACAAATGCGCAGATGGCAGACACGGGGACATGGCGGCACTCCTAAGTTGCCACCACTATAGGCAGCCACCCGCGCGCGCAAACCCGGCAAATGCAGGCCATTCACCCCGCTATTCACGAGCTAAAAAATTAAAGCTTTTCCCATAATTGCCGCACGTCCCCGTCCCGGCCACCCGTCTGGACAGGACGCCCCTAGCCGAGGTAACCCATGTTTGCCAATCTGACCAATGCCCTGGACTTTCAAGCGAAAGGCCTGGTGCTGCGCGCAGAGCGCCAACGCGTCATTGCCAGCAACATCGCCAACGCCGACACACCCGGCTACAGCGGGCGCGACTTCAATTTCAAGCAGGCCATGGCCGACGCCACCGGCGAAGGCTCCAACCTCACGCTGGCCCTGAGCAGCAGCCGCGGCCTAGCCAGCGATGGCACGACCAACCCCCGCCATATCCCCCTGCCCAGCACCCTGGGCGCGGGCCAGAACGGCGAGGCCAAGCTGGACTACACCACACAAAGCCAGCCTGCCATGGATGGCAACAGCGTGGACATGGACCGCGAACGTGCCAACTTTGTGGACAACTCGGTGCGCTACGAAGCCACCCTGCGTTTCATTAACGGCTCTTCGCGCACGATCTTGAGCGCGATCCAAGGGCAGTAAACCGCCTGCGCCGCCACCGGAGACACACCATGTCCATGTTTTCCATCTTCAACGTCTCGGGCAGCGCCGTCAGCGCCCAGTCGCAGCGGCTCAACGTTGTGGCCAGCAACCTGGCCAACGCGGATGCGGTGGCTGGCCCCGATGGCCAGGGCTACAAGGCGCGCCAGGTGGTGTTCGAAACTGTGCCCATGGGCTCCGATGCATCTGCAGGCGTCAAGGTCAGTTCCATCCGCGAGAACAACGACCCGCTGCGCCGGGTACACAACCCGACTCACCCCTCGGCCGACGCCGACGGCTACGTCATGCAATCGAACGTGAACCCGGTGGAGGAGATGGTCAACATGATCTCCGCCTCGCGCTCGTACCAGAACAACGTGGAAGTCATGAACACGGCCAAGACGCTGCTGCTCAAGACACTGCAAATGGGTCAATAACAGGAAGGACTCGCACCATGGTCGCCGCCGTCAACAACACCTCCTCCACCAACACCTCCAGCACCACCGCACTGACCAGTGCCGAGGCGCAGACCGACCGTTTCCTGAAGCTGCTGGTCGCCCAGCTCAACAACCAGGACCCCATGAACCCCATGGACAACGCCCAGATGACCAGTCAGATGGCGCAGATCAACACGGTCTCGGGGATCCAGCAGCTCAACGAGACCATGAAGTCCATGGCCACGCAGTTCAACGCCATGCAGTTCCTGCAAGGCTCGGCCATGGTGGGCAAGGGCGTGATGTTGGAGTCCAACACGCTGACGATCAAAAACAAAGTGGCTGCCGGTGCAGTCAACCTGGAGACCAAGGCCGACAAGGTCACCATCCAGATCCTTACGCCCGGCGGCCAGCAGGTCGACAAGATCGAGCTCGGCGCCCAGGAAGCGGGCCTGGCCGGCTTCCAGTGGGATGCCTCCAACTACACGGGCACAGGCTCGCCAGTGTTCAAGGTCACCGCCACCCTGAACGGCAAGACCGTGGCCAACACGCCGCTGGCCTACGACACCGTGGTCGCCGTCGGCTCCAACGAGGGCAACCTCACGGTGGAACTGGCCGGCCGCAGCGCCGTCGCCTACAGCGACATCAAATCCATTCTGTAAACCCGAAGAACAGGACCACCCCATGAGCTTTCAAACAGGACTCTCCGGTCTCAATGTATCCAGCAAGAGCCTGGACGTGATTGGCAACAACATCGCCAACTCCAGCACCGTGGGTTTCAAGTCCTCGCGCAACGAGTTCTCGGAACTGGTAGCGGGTTCCCTGGGCACCGGCGGCGGCAACTCCGCAGGCATTGGCGCGGCAACAGCCGCCATCGCCCAGCAGTTCACCCAGGGCAACATCAACATCACCGGTAACAGCCTGGATGTGGCCATCAACGGCGGAGGCTTCTTCCAGGTCACCAAGACCGACGGCACCATTGCCTACTCGCGCGACGGTGAGTTCAAGCTCGACAAGAGTGGCAACCTGATCACCAACACCGGCTCCTTCCTGATGGGCTACCCCACCGATACCAACGGCGTGGCCACCAGCATCACGCCGCAAAAGCTGGTACTGCCCACGGGCACGCCCATCCCGGCCAAGGCCAGCACCTCCATCACCGCCGAATTCAACCTCGACGCCCGCGCCAAGGACGCGACCCAGTCCGCCGCCGCTGGCGTCACGCCCTCACCGCGTGCCACCTATGGCACCTCCATCAGCGTCTATGACGCGCAGGGCGTGGCCTCCTCGGCCAATATGTACTTCGTCAAGACCGATGGCGTGGCCAACTCTTGGGACGTCTATACCGACCTCACCAGCACCACACCGGTGGGCACCATCACCTTTGACTCCACCGGCAAGGTCACCGGCCCCGCGCTGGGCTCAGGCGGCTTCGGCATCACCATCCCGGGCAGCACCATCCCGTCCAACAACCCTAACGAAACCACTGTGGTGGGCGGCGTGCGCATGCTGCCGGACCCCATCACGGTGGACCTGAGCAACGTCTCGCAGTTCGGCGCGGCCTTCAGCGTGACCAACCTCACCCAGGACGGCTACGCAGCCGGTGAATTCACCAGCCTGTCCATCGACAGCAAGGGCGTGATCAGCACCAGCTACTCCAACGGCCAGACCCTCAAGACCGGCGGCATGATCGCGCTGGGCGACTTCCGCAACCTGCAGGGTCTGGCGCCGATTGGCGGCGGCGAGTACCTGGAAACCTTCAAGTCCGGCAACGTGGTGCTGGGCAAGCCCGGTGTGGGCAAGTTCGGCGAAACCCGGGCCGGCGCCATCGAGGAATCCAACGTGGACATCACGGCCGAGCTGGTCAACATGATGACCGCGCAGCGCAACTACCAGGCCAACGCCCAGACCATCAAGACGCAAGACCAGGTCATGTCGACCCTGGTGAACCTGCGCTAACCGAGGCTAGAGCACCATGGACCGCCTGATCTATACCGCCATGACGGGCGCCAATGCGGCTGCCAGCCGCCAGTCGGTGCTGTCCAACAACCTGGCCAACGTCTCCACCAACGGCTTCCGCGCCCAGCTGGCCACCTACCGCGCCGTACCCCTGCGCGGCGACGGCGCCACCACCCGCGTGTTTGCCGTGGAAGCCACGGCCGGCCACCTCAACACGCCCGGCCCGGCCCAGCGCACCGACCGCGCGCTGGACGCGATGGCCATGGGCGACGCCTGGTTTGCCGTGCAGGGCCTGGACGGCAACGAGGCCTACACACGCAACGGCAACTTTGAAATCGCCACCGACGGCACCCTGGTCACCGGCAACGGCCGCCAGGTACTCTCCAGCGACGGCGGCGCCATCACAGCGCCCATCGGTGCCGAAGTCACCATCAGCCCGGACGGCAGCATCAGCGCCAAGACCGGCGGCCAGCCCGCCAACGTGATCGGCCGGCTCAAACTGGCGGTGCCCACGGCGGAAGACCCGCTCAAGCGCGGCGAGGACGGCCTGTTCCGCACGCTCTCTGGCGACCCGCTCAACAACGAAGACACCGCCCGCGTGCAAGTGGGCGTGCTCGAAGGCTCCAACGTCAACGCCATCGAATCCATGGTCGGCATGATCCAGACCGCCCGCCAGTTCGAGGCCCAGATGCGCCTCATGCAGACCGCCGAATCCAACGACCGCTCCGCCGGCCAGCTCCTGGGCCTGCAAGGCTAACGCTTAAGGAAAACACACCATGATCAACTCCCTCTGGATCTCCAAGACCGGCATGGAAGCCCAGCAAATGCAGCTGGACGTGATTTCCAACAACCTGGCCAACGTCTCCACCAACGGCTTCAAGAAGGCGCACGCCGTCTTCGAAGACCTGATGTACCAGAACCTGCGCCAGGTCGGCTCCAACAGCTCCGAGCAGTCCACCCTGCCCACCGGCCTGCAGGTGGGCCTGGGTGTGCGCACGGTGGCCACCAGCCGCACCTTCTCGCAAGGCAATCTGCAGCAGACCAACAACAACCTGGACGTCGCCATCCAGGGCAACGGCTTCTTCCAGGTCACCATGCCCGACGGCACCACCGGCTACACCCGCGACGGTGCTTTCCAGCTCGACAACCAGGGCCGCGTGGTCACCTCATCCGGCCTGCTGGTGCAGGGCGGCATCACGGTACCGGCCAACGCCACCAACCTGTCCATCGCGCAGGACGGCACGGTCTCCGTCACCGTGCCCGGCAACACCACACCACAAACCGTGGGCAACATCACCACGGCCAGCTTCATCAACCCCGCCGGCCTGGAGCCCAAGGGGCAGAACATCTTCCAGGAAACCGCCGCCTCGGGCCAACCCAACGCAGGCGTGCCCAATGCCAACGGCCTGGGCGCCGTGCTGCAGGGTTTTGTGGAAACCTCCAACGTCAACGTGGTGCAGGAACTGGTCACCATGATCCAGACCCAGCGCGCCTACGAAATGAACTCCAAGGCGATCCAGACCTCGGACCAGATGCTGCAAAAACTCGGACAGCTATGAGGCTTGCTATGAAAACAGTAGCTGCTTGCGCACATACCATGAGGGCCAGAGGCAGTTTTTATGCCGCATTGGCCAGCGCTTTGTGGTTGACCGGCTGCCAAGGCATTCCGCCCAAGGCCGTGGTGGACTTTGCCGAGGTCAAACCCGAGCAGTCCGCTGCCGTCAATGCCGCACAGGCCCGTCCCAGCAAGGGCAGCCTGTACCAGCCTGCCACCTACCGCCCCGCCTTTGAGGACAGCCGTGCACGCGCGCTGGGCGACATCGTGACCATCCAGATTGTTGAAAGCCTGGCCGCCAGCCAGGTGTCCAAGTCCACGGTCAACCGCAACACCTCGATCGACTCCGCCATCACCCCGCCGCTGCCCAGCATGCTGGGGCCAGACCTGAAAAACCTGGAGATGACGGCCAAGACCAACAACGACTTCTCCGGCAAGGGCGGCACCGAAGCCGCCAACACCTTCAGCGGTTCCATTTCCACCACCGTGATAGAGGTGCTGCCCAACGGCAACCTGGTGGTGGCCGGCGAGAAGCAGATTGGCGTGAACCAGAACGTGGACGTGATGCGCTTCACCGGCACCGTCAACCCGCGCATGCTGCAGCCCAACAATTTGATCAGCTCGCTGCAGGTGGCCAACGTCCGTGTCGAATCCAAGGGCCGCGGCGCCCAGAACGAAGCCCAAACAGTTGGCTGGTTATCCCGGTTCTTTTTGAACTTTAACCCCTTCTAAAGTTCTCCAGAATTGTGCCGAGGGGTAATAGGTCCAGTCGGACCGACCCCGTTACCGACTCTGCACATGACACTCTGGAACCACGCCCCCTCCCGCCGCAGCCGCCCCTGGTTGCGCGCGATGTGCCTGGCCCTCACGGTGGCCGCCAGCAGCACGGTCCTGGCCGCCACCCGCATCAAGGAAGTCGCCGCCATCGAGGGTGTGCGCACCAACCAACTGACCGGCTTTGGCTTGGTCGTGGGCCTGGATGGCACCGGTGACCAGACCACCCAGATGCCCTACACCTCCCAGGGCCTGGCCAATTACATGAAACAGCTGGGCCTGACGCTGGCACCCGCCCAGGCCGCCCAGCTGCAGATGAAAAACGTGGCCGCAGTGCTGGTCACGGCCCAGTTGCCCGCCTTTGCCCGCCCCGGCCAATTGCTGGATATCAACGTCTCGTCGCTCGGCAACGCCAAGTCACTCAAGGGTGGCACCCTGATTTCCACCCCACTCAAGGGCGTGGACGGTGAGGTGTACGCCCTGGCCCAGGGCAACCTGATCGTGGCCGGTGCAGGCGCTGCCGCCGGCGGCAGCAAGGTCACCGTCAACCATCTCAGCGTGGGCCGTATCCCCGACGGTGCACAGGTGGAACGCTCGGTGCCCACCACGCTGCAGGAGGGCGACAGCATCAGCCTGAGCCTGAGTTCCTCCGACTTCCAGACCGCCCGCAAGGTGGCCCAAGCCATCAACCGCAAGTTTGGCACCGGCGTGGCCCAGGCGCAGGACGGCCGTACCGTACAGGTCAAGGCCCCCCTCGACCCCAACGAGCGCGTGAGCTTCATCGCCGAAATGGAAGAGCTGCCCATCGAGTCCTCGGTGGCGGCCGCCAAGGTCATCATCAATTCACGCACCGGCTCCATCGTGCTCAACCAGGCGGTGACGCTGGGCCCCTGCGCCATTGCGCACGGCAACCTCTCCATCAGCATCTCCAGCACCCCGGTGGTGAGCCAGCCCAGCCCCCTGTCAGGTGGGCAGACCGTGGTAACCGAAAAGGCCAACATCGACATCAAGTCCGAGCCCGGCAAACTGATCCAGCTGGGCGCCGCCGCGCAGCTGACCGATGTGGTCAAAGCCCTGAACTCGCTGGGCGCCACCCCGCAAGACCTGCTGGCCATCCTGCAAGCCATCAAGTCTGCCGGCGCCCTCAACGCGGAACTGGAGGTCATATGAAGCCCCCACGTTCATCACTTCGTGTACGCACTGCCCCCCAGGGGGGCGCGGCCTCCTTTGAGGCGGCTCGGCAGGAGGCCTGACATGAGCTACGGTTCCATCTACGGCACCTCCTCGGCGTCCATCACCCAAAACCTGGCCGCGGACTCCCAGTCGCTGTCCAACCTCAAGCTGGAGGCCGGCAAGGCCACGGTTGAGACCATCAAGGAAACGGCCAAGCAGTTCGAGTCCCTCTTCATGCGCGAGCTGGTCAAAAGCATGCGCGAAGCCAACAATGCGATGAAGGCTGGCATGCTGGACAACCCCGGCAGCGACCTGGGCACCGATCTTTTGGACCAGCAGTTTTCCGTGCAGATGTCGGGCCAGCCCGGCGGCCTGTCGGACCTGATCTCCCAGCAGCTGGCGCGCCAAATGGGCGTGACCATGCCCGGCACGGAACCCATCGCCAAGCCCGCCACCCCCCCAGTCACCGCCACCACCGATCTGGGTATGGACGCCAAGATCACGCCCGTCAAGACCAAGCGCGCACCCACCGAAAGCCAGAGCGACTTCGTCAAAAAGCACTCCGACACGGCCAGCAAGGTCGAGAAGGCCACGGGCATTCCCGCCAGCTTTATGCTGGGCCAGGCTGGCCATGAGACCGGTTGGGGCAAGTACGAGATCAAGGGCAAGGGCGGCACCCAGTCCTACAACCTGTTCGGCATCAAGGCCGGCGCCGGCTGGACCGGCAAGGTGGCCGAAGTCACCACCACCGAATACGTGGATGGAGTGGCCCGCAAACAGGTCGCCAAATTCCGGGCCTACGACTCCTACGAAGACTCCTTCAAGGATTACGCGCGCCTGATTTCGGAAAGCCCGCGCTACGCCAAGGCGCGCACTGCCACGACCTCGGCCCATGCCTTTGCCACCGGCCTGCAGAAGGCCGGCTATGCCACCGACCCCGAGTACGCCGCCAAGCTGAGCCGCGCCATCAACACCACACTGCAGCTGCGCCGCGTGCAGGTGTAAGCGGAGAACCCCATGAGCATTCTCAACATCGGCGCGCAGGCCCTGCAGGCCAACCTGGTGGCCCTGCAGACCACGGGCAACAACATTGCCAACGTCAACACCGCGGGCTACTCGCGCCAGAAGGTGGTGCTGCAAACCGTGGCCGGGCAATTCACCGGTGGTGGCTACATCGGCAAGGGTGTGTCGGTCCAGACCATCCAGCGCAATTTCGACTCCTTTTTGAACCGCCAGAGCACGCTGGCCAGCACCACGCAGGCGGCCGACGTCACCCGCGCCAACTACCTCACCCAGCTCACCAACATCTTCCAGGGCGGTACCGACGGCCTGGGCGCCAGCATCAACGACATGCTCAACGCGTTCTCGGACGTGGCCAGCGCCCCCACCGACCTGACCGCCCGCACCGTGGCACTCACGCGCGTGGACGAAACCGCGCGCCGCATGCGCGCTGCCTCGCAAAGCCTGGACGACCTGCAAAGCGGCATCGCCCAGTCCATCGGCGAGAAAGTCACCGCCATCAACACGCTGGCGCACAACATTGCCGACGTGAACGAGCAAATCTCGCGCGCGCAAGGCAACGGCCAGCCACCCAACGACCTGCTGGACCGCCGCGACCAGCTGATCCGCGACCTGAACCAGTACGTGCAGACCACCACCATCCCGGCGGACGATGGCACGCTGGGCATCTTCATTGGCGGCAGCCAGGCCCTGGTGTTGGGCACCGAGGTGGCCCCCGTCTCCATCGTCCCCGACGAATACGGCGACACGCTCAAGAGCCGCCTGGCCATCACGCGCAACGGCAGCTCCATGGTGCTGGACGAAAACGCCCTGGGTGGCGGCGAAGTGTCGGGCCTGCTGCGCTTCCAGAACAATGACCTCGCCGAGGGACGCAACCTGCTGGGCCGCCTGACCATTGGTGTCACCACGGCCATGAACGACCAGCACAAGCTGGGCCTGGACCTGGACGGCAATGTGGGTGGCAACCTCTTTACACCGGTGTCCTTCAGCTCCTCCAACATCTACGAGGCCACCGGCCAGACCTCGGCCGCCAGCCTGTCCATGGCGGTGGCCGATGTCACACAGATGGAAGCGTCGGACTACGAGGTGCGCTTCACCACGCCACCCAATGCCACCATCAAGCGCATGAGCGACGGCTTGGTGCGCACCTTCGACATGACCAACCCGGTCACCGTGGACGGTCTCACGATTACCGCTGCGGGCGCGGGTGGAGCCACCGCAGGCGACCACTTCCTGCTCAAGCCCTACAGCACCTCGGCCAGCAAGGTCGCCCGCGAGTTCGCCACGCCACGCGCGCTGGCCGTGGCCGCACCGCTGGCGGCCAAGCTCACGCCCACCAACACCGGTTCGCTGGCCCTCTCCAGCCTCAGCGCCAAGACCCTGGCCACCACGGCCTCCACCGTGCCCCAGCCCAGCTTCACGCTGACCTTCACCACCGGCCCCACGGGCACGACTTACAGCATCGTGGACAACACCGGCCTCACGCCCGGCGTAACCGCCCAGCCCTACGTGTCGGGCCAGGCTATCGAATACACGCCGGCCGGCTTTCCGGGCTTTTCCATCAAACTCACTGGCTCTCCCGCCAACAGCGACACCGTGACGATTGGCCAGAACGCCTATGCCGCGACCAGCGGCGGCAATGCCACGGCCATGATGGACCTGCGCGACGTGGCCATGTTTGACGGCGCTGCGCTGACCGACGGTTACGCCGGCCTGATTTCGCAGATCGGCATCCGCTCGCAAAGCGCCAACTACTCGGCCCAGGTGTCCACCAACATCGCCACCAATGCCGAAAAAGACCGCGCCGGTGTCTCGGGCGTGAACCTGGACGAAGAAGCCGCCAAGCTGCTGCAGTACCAGCAGGCCTACCAGGCCTCGGCCAAGATGATCCAGATTGCCCAGAGCATCTTCGAGACCCTGATCCAGGGCCTTTCGCGCTAGCCGCCCGGGAGTAACGCATGGCTTCGACCTCCTTCACCCGCCTGGCCTCGGCCAACGCCTACGACAACACGCTGCGCAATCTGCAGACCCGCCAGTCCGATCTTTCCAAGCTGCAGGAAAGCCTTACCTCGGGCAAGAAGATCAACAGCGCCGCCGACGACCCCACGGGCGCCGCCCAGGCCGAGCGCGCCATGAACCGCATTGCCCGCATCGCCACCGACCAGCGCGCCCTGGAAGCCCAGCGCAACTCCATCGCCCTGGCCGAAAGCACGCTGGGCAACATCACCGACGCGCTGCAGAACTTCCGCGAACTGGTGGTGACTGCCGGTAACGGCGCCTACACCGCCTCGGAACGCACCACCATCGCCGGCCAGCTCAGCGGCATGCGCGACCAGATCCTCGCGCTGGCCAACACCAAGGACAGCAACGGACTGCCCCTGTTTGCCGCCCTGGGCAGCGCGCTCGCGCCCTTTGTCGGCCCGCAGTCCACCGCACCCGACTACACCTTCAACGGCCTGCCCGGCCAAAGCGCCAGCGGGCAGTACGCCATCCCTTTCACGCTGGACGGCGAAGCCGCCTTCATGAACCAGCCCTCGCGCGATGGCGTGTTCAACGTCACCGTGGGCAACACCAGCACCGGCCTGATCCCGGCCACTCGCTCGCTGACCACCGATGGCGTGGTGGTGAACAACAGCGCCACCGTGGCCAGCACGGCCGCCCTGGCCCAGGCCACGGCCGGTAACCCGGACTACCCCAGTTACACCATCACCTTCACGGCGCTGGACTCCACCACCACGCCGGGCACCACCACCGTCACCTACGACATCGTGGAGACACCGCCCGTGAGCGGCCCCAGCCCGCTGGTGTCGGGAGGCACGGCCTCCTACGCCACCGGCAGCGCCGCCAAGATCGCCATCACCGGCATCCCCGGCCTGTCCTTCAACATCAACGGCATTCCTCCCACCACGGACAAGGACGCCGGTGCCACCGTGGTCGGCAGCCCCGCCGTGGGTGACACGGTGAGCGTGAACTTCAAGCGCAGCGTCTTCAGCGTGCTGGACACTGCCATCAACGACATCGGAAAAGCCGCCAACGGCAACGCCGCCACCCAAGCGGTGGCCCAGGCCCTGCACAATATCGACATCAGCATGGCCCGCGTCTCGGCCGTGCGCGGCCAGGCCGGCGACCTGCTGGGGCGGGCCGACCGCATCACCAGCGACAACGACAAGCGCAACATCGAGCAGGAAGGCAACCGTTCGCGCGCCGAAGACCTGGACATGATCAAGGGCATCTCCGACTTCCAGAACCAGCAGACCGGTTACTCGGCCGCCCTGCAGTCCTACGCGCAAGTGCAGAAGCTCTCCCTCTTTAACTTCATCAGCTAGGCTGGCCATGACCGACTCGGTGCTGGGCAGCGTCACCATGGGCTACCAGCCCCTGTGGAACCAGTGGCGCCAACGCTGCGGAGTCCGCCTCTGGGTGGACCCGGTCAATGGCCAGGCCGTGGACGCGCAGCACCTGCTTGCCGCCGTGCAGGAGCTCTGGCCCGCCAGCGGCGAAACCCAACTCCTAAGCGTGCGCTCGCCCGCCTTGCTGGGCGACCTGCTGGAGCACACCCCGCCCGGCGGCATATGGCTGGAAGTTCCCGATGCCTGGCTGGACAACGCCACGCTCGTGAACCAGGTGCGCCAGGCCCATGCGCGCAGCAAACGCCTGGTGTGGAGCGGGGAACACCCCCAGGCCTCCCGCACCGAGGTGCAAGGCTGCTTTCACAAAACCCTGCGCAGCCTCAGCCCCGAAGAAGCCCTGCGTGCCCTGCGCGCTGCGCTGCGCCGCACCCAGGACGGCGGCAGCGGCGTGGCTGGCGTCGTGCCCAGCCCCATCGTGCCGGACACCATTTATGAAGGCCTGGCCAGCCAGGCTTTGGTCGAACACGCGCTGGACCACCAGGCCGTTTGGGGCGTGGCCGGCTGGCCGATGGAGGAAATGCTGTACGGCTACCGCTACCGGCAGATCCAGCCCGCACGCCAGCTGCTGCGCGAACTGGTGCAGGCCATCGATGCCGACGAATCCGTGGAAGCGCTGGAGCGCCGCATGGGCGAGGAGCCGCTGCTGATGTACCGCTTTCTGCGCTACGCCAACTCGGCGGCACTGGCGCTGCGCAACGAGATTGGCAGCGTGCGCCAGGGCCTCATGAACCTGGGCTATAGCCGCCTGCGCGCCTGGCTCATGGAGCAGATGCCCCACGCCAGCGGCGACGCCAACCTGCACCCCATACGCGCGGCCATGGTGCTGCGCGCACGCATCATGGAGCGCCTATCTGACGCGGGTGCCGAAGATGATCTGCGCCGCGAGGTCTTCCTCTGCGGCATCTTCTCGCAGGTGGACCTGCTGCTGGGCGACAACCTGGGCAGTGCCCTGCACCGCCTGCCCCTGCCAGGCCGCGTGGCCTCCGCCGTGCTGGGCAACACCGGTCCCTACGCGCCCTGGCTGGAAGTGGCCCGCGCGCTGGAAAGCGGCTCCACCAAGATGATCCGCGACGTCTGCAAGGCCCACGACCTGCCAGCTGACCACGTCAACCGCGCGCTGCTGCGCTCGCTGGCGGCCACAGCCTGATTACGGGCCAATCAGGGCTATAACCCTTATGCAATTTGCGTAAGCAGCTACTAAAAACGTAGCAATTTTCCCAAAACAAAACACCGTTTACGCAGTGGCCTCAAACGCAGCGTGGTAGCGAACCACGCCGCGTGGCAATTCTTCGCCAAAAGCCAGCGCCATGAAGTATTCGGGCGGAACACCTTCCAGCACCAGCCCTGCACGCGGCGCAAAACCGAAGCGGGCGTAGTAGGCCGGGTCACCCAACAGTACACAACCGGCCGCCCCCAGCGCCCGCAGATCGTCCAGGGCGCGCTGCATGAGCTGGCTGCCTATGCCTTGCCCTTGATGCGCCGGAGCTACCGAAATCGGCCCCAGGCCATACCAGCCCGCGCTGCATTCGGACACAGTGACGGGCGACAAAGCCACATGGCCCAGCAGCGTGTCATCCCCTGCCTGCGCCACCAGCGAGACTGTGAGCACGCCTGCCCGCCGCAGCGCGTTGACAATGAACTGCTCGGTGTGGCTGGTGTGCTCTGCATGCAGAAAGGCCTGCGCCGTGAGCACCGTGATGGCATCCACGTCGGCCGGGGTTTCGGGGCGGATCTGCATGGCAGGTTTAGCGAAACACCGGCCTGAAGAAGCTGCGTTCGTAGCTGATGATGCAACGCGTCTCTTCGGCGTAGCGGAAGGCGGCCTGGCATTCGGCATCCTGCATGGACTGCTGGCGGTAGGTCTCGTAGGCCGCCAAGCTGGGGAAGCTGAACATGGCCAGCGCGATGTTGTTGGCGCCTTCCGAAGGCAGGAAATAGCCGTGGTGCTGGCCGCCGAAGCGTTCCACCAGCGGAATCCAGAGCTTGCCGTAATGCTCGAATTCGGCGAGCTTGTAGGGATCGATCACATAGCGCAGATAGCACGTCACCATCAAAGTGTCTCCATTGAAAAATCAGCCGGGTGGTTTGCCCAGCGCAGCGTCGGCACGGCACTGGGCCAGGGGGCGGGCTTGTGCGCTCAGAATGCGCAGCACCTGGCGGGTCTGGGTGTTCACGGTCACGCGAGCACAGGCGCAACCGTAGCCGTAACTACCGTTGACGCGCACTTTCTGACGCGCGGCAATCTCGGGCCAGTCGCCATCGGCCTGGTGGCCGCCTTGCACGGCCACTTCCCATTCACCATCCTTGTCATGCAGCCACACATTGCCGGGGCTGGGGTTGTCCCACCAGCCGCAACGCAACGCGGGCGCGGCCTGCGCGGCGCAGGCCGTCCACAGCGCCAGAAGCAGCAAGCGCTTCATGCGCGCACCTGCTCGTCGCGCAAGCGGGCAAAGGTCTTCCAGAATTGGGCCTCCTGCGTGCTGGCGAAGTTGATGCGCATGAGGCTGCTGGGTGTGCGCTGGGCGTGGAACAGCGCACCGGGCGCGAGCAGGTAGCCTTCGTCCAGCATGCGCTGGCTCAGGGCGTCGGTGTCGACCCCCGTTTCCACCCAGCCGAACATGCCC
Source organism: Rhodoferax sp. GW822-FHT02D07 (assembly GCF_058802405.1). Classification (NCBI taxonomy): domain Bacteria; kingdom Pseudomonadati; phylum Pseudomonadota; class Betaproteobacteria; order Burkholderiales; family Comamonadaceae; genus Rhodoferax; species Rhodoferax sp. GW822-FHT02D07. The sequence continues at coordinate 51,276 of NZ_JBXAOD010000007.1, read as the reverse complement.
ACCGGGTCCGACGCAAAGGTGCAGCCATGCGCCAGCGCGAGCTTGACGCTGCGCGCGCGCGCTGCATCCAGCTGGGTGCGTATGCGCTCGGCGTGGCGACGCAGCTGGCCCTGTTCGATGCACCAGGCCATGGATTTTTCCAGCAGCGCGGGCGTGGTCAGGGTGGACAGCAGCTTGGTGTCGAGCAGGCGCTCGGCCAGATCCTTGGGCGCGGCCATGTAGCCCACGCGCCAGTTGGGCGCGAGGATCTTGGCGAAGCCCGCCACATAGATGGTGCGCTGCAGGCCGTCCAGCGCGCACAGGCGGGTGGAGTGCTCGGGCGCGAAGTGGCTGTAGGTGTCGTCCTCAACGATGTGGAAGTCGTGCTGCGTGGCCAACTGCAGGATGCGGTAGGCGCTGCTGGGCGTGAGGCAGTAGCCCGTGGGGTTGTGGAACACGCTCACGCTCACGAACAGCTTGGGTCGGTGCTGCTGGCAGTACTGCGCCATCACCTCCAGGTCTGGCCCGTCGGCACGGCGCGGCACCGGCAGGATGCGCATGCCCAGGGAGTCTAGGCGGGCAAACTCGATCGCCCAGCCGGGCTCTTCCACCATCACGTAGTCCCCCGCGCGCAGCAGGGTGCGGCTGACCACATCAAGCGCGTTGGTGGCGCCCACGGTGGTGATGATCTGCTCAGGGGCCGCCGGCACCGACAGTCCCGCCAGCTTGGTGGACAGCGCGCGGCGCAGGCCCATGTCACCCGCTGGCTCGCCGTACTGCAGGGAGAAGGCGTTGAGCGCCTCCACGCTGCAGCTGCGCCGCACCGCCGTGGCCAGAAAGGTGGTCTGCAACCAATCCTTGGGCAACACGCCCATGCCGGGCTGGGGCTTGCTGCTCACGCCCTTGAACATGCCGCGGATCAGGGCCGTGGCATTGAGCGGCGCATAGCGCTGGGGCACGGTGAGCATGAGGTTGGCCACCCCGTGCGCTCCTGATTCGATAGCTGCTTGCGCACTGCCCACGGCCACCGAGGGCAGATCGCGCACATAGAAGCCACGGTTCTTGCGAGCCTCCACCAGCCCCTGGGCGAGCAGTTGGTCGTAGGCGCCCACCACCGTGGACGGGCTCACGCCCTGCTGCTGCGCGCACAGGCGCACCGAGGGCAGGCGCGCGCCGGGCGCCAGCAGGCGGTCGCGGATGCGCTGCGCAAACACCCCGGCGAGCTGCTCAGCCAGGGTCTGGGAAGTGGTTTTCATCAACATGCGTGCTGCCCTCTGTGTTGGCCGTGCCAGCAATACAGTTTATTAACTGTTTCATCAAACTGTACTGCAAGTGTGCTGTTTTTGAAAGTACAGTGAATCGCATGCTGCTCCCCATGCCCCCTGCCGAATTCACTGCGCTGCTCTTGCTGTCCACCGCAGCCAGCTTCACGCCCGGCCCCAACACCACGCTGTCCACCGCGCTGGCGGCCAACCGTGGTTTGCGTGGCGCGCTGCACTTTGTGCTGGCTGTGCCTTTGGGCTGGGGCCTGCTGTTCACTCTGTGTGCCGGTGGCCTGGGTGCTCTGGTGGTGGCGCTGCCGCTCTTGCGCACCGCCATCCAGTGGCTGGGCATTGCCTACCTGCTGTGGCTGGCCTTCAAGCTGGCCGGCGCCAGCAGCCTGGGCGAAGCGGATTCCAGCCGTCTCAACGTCACCTTCTGGCAGGGCGTGGCGCTGCAGTTTCTCAACATCAAGGCCTGGATGCTGGGCCTGACCGTGACCGCCGGCTGGCTGGCCGGGCGCGAAGACGCACTGGCGCGCTACGCCCTCACGCTGCCACTGATGCTGGCCTTCGGCTTCTTCAGCAACCTGCTGTATGCCGCCATCGGCTCACTCTTGCGCGACTGGCTGGGTGGCCCCGTAGTCAACGGTGTGGCCACGGGGCGGCGCCTGCGCTGGTTCAACCGCGGCATGGCCGCTGTACTGGTGGCCACCGCCATCTGGATGGGATCGCTATGAACACCGCCTCCAGCGCAAACACCCTCAGCAACGAGGCACGCGGCCTCTGGCTGGGCTTTCTGGGCGTAGCCATCTTCGCGGCCACGCTGCCCATGACACGCCTTGCCACCGGTACGGCCGATGCGCCACAACTGAGCCCCTGGTTCATCACGCTGGGGCGTGGGGCGCTGGCGGGCGGGTTGTCCGTTCTCTTTCTGCTCGCCACACGCTCACGCTGGCCCACGGCGGCCGAACGCGGGCCGCTGCTGCTGGCCGCGCTGGGCAATGCGCTGGGCTTCCCTATCCTGATCGCCTATGCGCTGCGCCACGTCAGCGCCGGCCACGCGGCCGTGATCCTCGCGCTGCTGCCGCTGGCCACCGCAGCAGTGGCGGCGTTGGTACTGCACCAGCGCGCGCGGCTTGGCTTCTGGCTCTGCGCGGTGTTGGGGGCGGCCTTGGTGGTGGCGTTTTCGCTGCTGCGCGCCGCCCAGCCCGGCGGCCTGGTGCTGGAATGGGCAGACCTGCTGATGCTGGGCGCCGTGCTGGCGGGGGCGCTGGGCTATGTCTATGGCGCCAAGGTCACACCCACGCTGGGGGCAGAACGTGTGATCTGCTGGGTCTGCGTGCTGGCCCTTCCCGTCACACTGCCAGGCGCCTGGTTCACCTGGCCCACGCAGCCGGTGCAGGCCGCGTCCTGGGGTGCGCTGGCGTACGTGGGCGTGTTTTCCATGTGGGCCGGCTTCTTTGCCTGGTACCGCGGGCTGGCGCTGGGCGGCATGCTCAAGGTCAGCCAGGTACAACTGTTGCAGCCTTTTCTCAGCATTCTGGTGGCCGTACCACTGCTGGGCGAATCGCTGGATGTGGTGACTGTGGGCTTCGCACTTGCAGTCGTCACCACCGTGTTCGCCGGCAAACGCCTGGCGAGCCCACCCCCACCTCGCGGAGCCTGAACATGCGCATTGCCATTCTCACTTTCGACGGATTCAACGAACTCGACTCCCTCATCGCCTACGGCATGCTGGGGCGTATCTCCCTGCGCGGCGACACCGCGTGGCAGGTGCAGATTGCCAGCCCCACACCGCGGGTGACCTCCATGAACGGGCTGACCATCGACGCCCACTGCAGTCTGGCGGACGCCAACACAGCCGACGCCGTGCTGATTGGCAGTGGCATGAAGACGCGTGAGGTTGCAGCCGATCCATCCCTTCTGTCCCAGCTGCATCTGGACCCGGCGCGCCAGTTGATTGCTGCGCAGTGCTCGGGCACCTTTTTGCTGGCCAAACTCGGACTCACCGGCAACCTGGCCGCCTGCACCGACCTGACCAGCAAGCCCTGGGTGCAGGCTGCCGGCGTGCGCGTGGTGAACCAGGCCTTCCACGCCCAGGGCAATATCGCCACGGCGGGCGGCTGCCTGTCGGCCCAGTACGTAGCAGCCTGGCTGATCGCGCGCCTCAAGGGACTGGAAGACGCCCGTGAGGTGCTGTACTACTTCGCACCGGTCAACGAAAAAGAGCTGTACCTGGAACGCGCGCTGGCACACATCACGCCGGCACTGGAGGGGCTGCCTGCATGAACCACGATTTGATGATCGCCGCCGGCCTGTTCCTCATCGTGAGCTCCGTCACGCCGGGCCCCAACAACACCATGCTCATGGCCTCAGGCGTGAACTTCGGCGTGCGCCGCTCGCTGCCGCACCTGCTCGGCGTGCAGATCGGCTTTACCGTCATGCTGCTGTGCGTGGGCCTGGGCCTGCATGCGGTGCTGGACCAGTTTCCGGCCATCTACCAAATCATGCGCTGGGGCGGTGCGGCCTATCTGCTGTGGCTGGCCTGGAAGCTGGCCACGGCCCGCCCTGCGGACGCAGACACGGACGCCCCCGCCGCCAAGCCCCTGGGCTTCTGGGGTGCAGCGGCCTTCCAGTGGATCAACCCCAAGGCCTGGGTGATGATCGTCACCGCCATGAGCGCCTACCTGCCGCCGGACGCCAGCGTCTCGCAGGTCATGGTGCTGGCGCTGATGTCGCTGGTACTGGGCAGCCCCTGCTCGGCGGTCTGGGTGGGTTTTGGCCAAGCCATGCGCGGCCTGCTGCAGGACCCGCTGCGCCTGCGCATCTTCAACATCACCATGGCGCTGGCGCTGGGGGCGTCCCTGTACCCCATGCTGGTCAATTGAATGAAATGCGACACTCTGTCCCACACACCCAAAATACTGGAGACCCCATGACGACCCATTGGACCCTGGCCGCACGCGCTGCCAAGATGAACCCCTCGGTGATCCGCGAGATCCTCAAAGTGACCGAGAAGCCCGGCATCATCAGCTTTGCCGGCGGCCTGCCGTCGAGCCAGACTTTCCCCGTGCCCGAATTCCGGGACGCCTGCGCCAAGGTGCTGAAGGACGATCCGGCTGGCGCCCTGCAGTACGCCGCCTCTGAGGGCTACGGCCCGCTGCGCGAGATGGTGGCAGCCCAGCTGCCCTGGAACGTGGACCCCGGCCAGGTGCTGATCACCACCGGCTCGCAGCAAGGCCTGGACCTGGTGGCCAAGATCCTGATCGACGCGGGCAGCAAGGTACTGGTCGAGTCGCCCACCTACCTGGGCGCCGTATCCGCCTTTGTACCCATGGAGCCCGAGGTAGTGAGCGTGGCCAGCGATGACGATGGCGTGGACATTGCTGACTTGGAAAAGAAGGCCGACGGTGCCCGCTTCCTCTATGTGCTGCCCAATTTCCAGAACCCCACCGGCCGCACCATGAGCGAAGCCCGCCGTGCCGCCCTGAGTAGCACCGCCGCCCGCCTGGGCCTGCCGCTGATGGAAGACAACCCCTATGGCGACCTCTGGTTCGACACCCCGCCGCCCGCCCCGCTGACCGCGCGCAACCCCGAGGGTGGCATCTACCTGGGCTCTTTTTCCAAGGTGCTGGCCCCTGGCTTGCGCATGGGCTTCATCGTGGCGCCCAAGGCCGTCTACCCCAAGCTGCTGCAGGCCAAGCAGGCCGCCGACCTGCACAGCCCCGGCTTCAACCAGCGCGCCATTGTGGAAGTCATGCAAAACGGCTTTCTGGACCGCCATGTGCCCGCCATCCGCGCGCTCTACAAGGCGCAGCGCGACGCCATGCTGGAGGCGCTGGCACAGCACTTCCCCGCCGGCGCCAACGCCAATGACACGCTGACCTGGAACACCCCGGCCGGCGGCATGTTCCTCTGGGCGCGCCTGCCCAAGGGCATGAACGCGGTGAACCTGCTGCCCCACGCCGTGGACAAGGGCGTGGCCTTTGTGCCGGGCGAGCCCTTCTACGCCAACGGTGGGGATCCGCGCACCATGCGCCTGTCCTTCGTCACACCCAGCGTGGAAGAAATCCGCCGCGGCGTGGCCGCGCTGGCCGCCGCGATTCAAGAACAAAGGGGCTGAGCATGGCGGTTCATATCTGGGGACGCCTGTCCTCCCTCAATGTGCGCAAGGTGGTCTGGGCCGCGCAGGAAACCGGTGTGGCCTTCACCCGCAGCGACGCAGGCCTGGCCTACGGCGTGGTCAAGACGCCCGAATACCTGTCCATGAATCCCAACGCCCTGGTGCCCACGCTGCAGGACGGCGACTTCACGCTCTGGGAGAGCAATGCCATCGTTCGCTACCTGTGCGCCAAGTATGGCAGTGACCAGCTCTACCCCGCCAATCTGGAACAGCGCTTTGACGCCGAACGCTGGATGGACTGGCAGCAGACCACGCTGAACCGCGACAGCGGTTTGGCCTTTGTGCAATGGTTCCGCACACCCGAGGACAAGCGCGATGCCGCCATCATCGCCCGCTCCACCGCCGCCACCGAGCCGGCCATGGCCCAGCTCAACGACCATCTGGCGGACCGCGCCTATGTCTGCGGCGCACAGTTCAGCATGGCCGACATTCCCGTGGCCTGCGATGTGCACCGCTGGTTCGCGCTGCCCCAGGCGCGTCCGGCCTGGCCGCATCTGGAGCGCTGGTTCGCCAGCATCTTGGAGCGCCCCGCCACCCGCGGTGTGCTTGATCTTCCCCTCTCATAGTTCCCTCCCCCACCACAGAAAGGTTTCCCGTGCCCCAGCAACGCCGCTTCGCCCAAGTCGATGTTTTCACCGCCCAGCCCTACCTGGGCAACCCTCTGGCCGTGGTGCTGGATGCGACGGGACTGGACACGGCAGCGATGCAGGCGTTTGCGCGATGGAGCAATCTGAGCGAGACCTCGTTTCTGTTGCCGCCCACGCCCGAGGCGGCGGCCCAGGGCGCGGACTACCAGGTGCGCATCTTCACGCCCGAGGTGGAACTGGGCTTTGCCGGCCACCCCACGCTGGGCAGTTGCCACGCCTGGCTGGAAGCGGGCGGCCAGCCCAAAAACAGCAAGCGCATCGTGCAGCAATGCCAGGGCGGGCTGGTGCAGATCTGCCGCGACGGCACCCGCCTGGCCTTCGCTGCGCCGCCGGTGCGCCGCCGCAACCCCAGCCCCAGCCAGCTCGCCCAGGTAGCGGTCGCGCTGGGCCTCAAGGCCGCACAGATCGTGGCCACGCAAACACTGAGCAACGGCACCGACTGGCTGGCCCTGCTGCTGGACGACCGCCAGACCGTGCTGCAGCTGCAGCCCGACTACCCCGCGCTCAAGCGCATGGGGGTCAAGGTGGGCGTGGCGGGCGTGGCCAATGTGCAGAACGCCATCAACCTGGTGGCCAACCAGCTGGAAGTGCGCGCCTTTGTCGCGCCTGAAGGCATCAACGAAGACCCGGTGACGGGCAGCTTCAACGGCGATCTGGCCCAGTGGCTGATTGCCGACGAATACATGCCCAAAAAGTACGTCGTCACCCAAGGCGTCTGCATCCAGCGCGAGGGCCGCGTCCATATTGAGCAGGACAGCAGCGGCCAGGTCTGGGTGGGTGGCGATTCCGTCACCTGCATACGCGGCGAAATCACCCTCTGATTGTTCAGGAGCCATTCCATGCCCCCACGCGCCTACCGGCAAGTCGACGTTTTCACCGCTGTGCCCTACCTGGGCAACGCTCTGGGCGTGGTGATGGACGGCAGTGGCCTTAGCGACGAGGCCATGCAGGCCTTTGCCCTGTGGACCAACCTGTCCGAGACCACCTTTCTGCTCCCGCCCAGCCCGGCCGCTGCGGCTCAGGGGGCAGACTACCAAGTGCGCATCTTCACGCCCGCCGACGAGCTGCCATTTGCCGGCCACCCCACACTGGGTAGCTGCCACGCCTGGCTGGAAGCCGGGGGCCAGCCCCAGGCAGCCGGCCACATCGTGCAGGAATGCAAGAAAGGTCTGGTCAAGCTCAAGCGCGACGGCAGCCGCCTGGCCTTCGCCGCGCCGCCCCTGCAACGCAGCACACCCGATGCCGCCTTGTTGGCCCGCGTGGCGGTGGGCTTGGGCGTGCAGCCCGGGCAGATCCGCGCCGCGCAGTGGCTGGACAACGGCCCGGTGTGGCTGGGTCTGCTGCTCGATAGTACGGAGACAGTGCTGGAGCTGCGCCCGGACCATTCCGTCCTCAAGGGTTTGGCACGCGGAATCGGTGTAGCCGGTATGGATATTGCGCAAGCAGCTCCTGATTTAATAGTGCGCAGCAACCGCGAAGCGCGTGCCTTTGGCGCCCGTACCGCCGCCGCACCAACTGCCAGCGACGACACTCCCAGCGTGGAGGTGCGTTTTTTTGCCGACGACATCGGCGTCACCGAAGATCCGGTCACCGGCAGTTTCAACGCCAGCCTGGCGCAATGGCTGATCGCCGACGGCTTGGCACCCACACGCTATGTGGCAGCCCAGGGCACCTGCATAGGCCGGGATGGACGCGTCTTCATCGAACAGGATGAAACGGGCCAGGTCTGGGTCGGTGGCGATTCGGTCACCTGCATTGAAGGCAAGGTGGCGCTATGAGCACCACGCTGCTCACCGCCCACCTGGGCCTGGCCTGGGCCACCTACATCGTCAACACCGCCAGTCCCGGCCCCAGCAATATGGCCATCATGGGCATGGCCATGAACGCCGGGCGCCGGCCCGCGCTGTGGCTGGCTGCTGGCGTGGTCAGCGGCTCGTGGTTCTGGGGTGTGCTGGCCGCAATGGGTATCTCGCAGGTGCTGGCGGCCTTCAGTACCGGGCTCATCGCCATGAAGATCGTGGGCGGGCTCTATCTGCTGTGGCTGGCCTACAAGTCCGGCCGCTCGGCCTGCCAGGCCGATGCACCACCCAACGCCACCACGGCCGCCAAAGACGTCAGCGCCCGCGCACTCTACCTGCGCGGCACCGCCATGCACCTCACCAACCCCAAGGCCATCCTCTCCTGGCTGGCCATCGTCACGTTGGCGCTGCCGCCTGATGCGCCGCGTGCCGTGGTGCTGACCGTGTTGGCGGGCTGCATGACGCTGGGTGTGCTCGTCTTCTTTGGCTACGCGCTGGCGTTTTCCACACCCACCGCACGCCGCCTCTACACCACGTCGCGCCGCTGGTTTGAAGGCCTGCTGGCCGCCGTATTCGGACTGGCCGGACTGCAGCTGCTGCGCAGCAGCACCCACGCCCACTGACCCCGCCCGACTGAAAACCGCATGACCGCCAACGCCCTGCTCCCAACCCTGCACGACATCGAAGCCGCCGCCCAGGTGGTCTACCGTGAATTCGCCGCAACCCCGCACTACAGCTGGGGCCAGCTCAACGCCCTGCTGGGCACCAGTTGCTGGGTCAAGCACGAGAACCACACCCCCGTGGGCGCCTTCAAGATCCGCGGCGGCCTGACCTACTTTGACCAGCTCGCCCAGCGCGGCGCCCTGCCTGCCGAAGTCATCAGCGCCACGCGCGGCAACCACGGCCAAAGCATTGGCTGGGCGGCGCGGGCTCACGGTGTGCCCTGCACCATCGTGGTCCCGCATGGCAACTCGGTGGAAAAGAACGCCGCCATGCGCGCACTGGGCGTCAACCTCATCGAACACGGCAGCGACTTCCAGGAAAGCCGCGAATTCGCCATAGGCCTTGCCAAGGAACGTGGCGCCCACATGGTGCCCAGCTTCCACCCCGACCTGCTGCGCGGCGTCAGTACCTACTGGTGGGAGCTGCTCAAAGCCGCGCCTGACATTGACGTCATCTACGTGCCCATCGGCCAGGGCAGCGGCGCCTGCAGCGCCGTGGCCGCAAAAAAGGCTCTGGGCCACAACGCCCGCATCGTCGGCGTCGTCAGCGCCCACGCCACCACCTACGCCGACTCGCTCAAGGCCGGCAAGGTGGTCGAAGCCCCCGTCACCACCCTGCTGGCTGACGGCATGGCCTGCCGCGTGGCCGACCCCGAGGCCCTGCACATCTTGCTCGGCGAGATCGACCACATCGCGCAGGTTACAGACGCCGAAGTCGCCCAAGCCATGCGCCAGATCTTCGCCTGCACCCACAACGTGGCTGAAGGCGCGGGGGCTGCGAGCTTTGCGGCGGCCATGCAAGAACGCGAGAGCCTGCGCGGCCAGACCGTGGGAATTACGCTGTGCGGCGGGAATGTGGATTCGGCGGTGTTTGCCGACGTACTGCAAGTCTGAAGCCCTGGATGAGCCTGTGCCTTCATTGCCCCGGCGGTTGCGAAACGCCATCACTTGATGCAGAATTTTTTCTGCCAAGGAGGTTGTAATGGATGCAAGTCTTTGACAAGGTCTTAGCGCAGATTCAATCCGTGGGATTGCCGGTGGTCGCGGTGTCCCTCACCGCAGTGCCCCGTGCCAACACGCCGGTCTTGCTGTCCGTGCACTGGCACGGCTTTGCGAAGCGCGACCTAACTCGCGATCCGCCCTCCACCCTGCCGCAGGACACGCTAACGAGCATTCCGGGCACAGCCATGCAGCTCAGCGAGCCCTGGTCCCGCATGGCGAACCTGGATGACGCCATGCTGGGTGCGGCATGGCAGCTCGGGGCCTGGGATCTGGTGCGGGAAGAACGACGTGGCTGCAACACGGCGGGTGCCACCGAGCGGGAAGCCCTGGAGTGTCGACAAGCCTTTGCAGACCACCCGTTCGGCGAAGAGACCGACGACTTCATGCTGACCGAGGCACCCGACCGGGAAGAGCTGATGCACTTGGGCGCGCGGGTGGGTTATATCCGCTGGTTGTTCAGGCCGGTCAAAAATGGCTTGTGGAAGGACGCTGGTGCGGACGACACCCTGCAGTCTGATGGGAGCCGCCAGCCGCCCTGTCCGGTTGCGGCCCGCCCGGCGGTGGGCGTGCGGCAATCCCTGACCCGTTACCACCTGGGGCATAGCAGCCGAATCGTGCTTCTGTAAGCCAAACGCAGGTCGGCAAAAAAAGGGCTTGAAAAAAATTCCCGAATCCCTATTTCAAAAATCGCTGATTCATTGAGTCAGTCTGCTCCGCCCCCCAAGGCGGGGCGAACTTACCCTTAATCTGATTTTGAACAGGAGATTTCGTCATGGAAATTCGTCCCCTTTACGACCGGATTATCGTTAAGCGGATCGATCAACAGCGTCAGACCGCCTCCGGCATCGTCATCCCCGATTCGGCCACGGAAAAGCCCGAGCAGGGCGACGTGATAGCCGTGGGCACCGGGCGCCTCTTGCACGACGGCACCATCCGCCCCCTGCAGGTAGCCAAGGGCGACCGGGTGCTCTTTGGCAAGTACGCCGGACAGACGGTGAAAGTCGACGACCAGGAGTTGCTGGTCCTCAAGGAAGAGGATGTGCTGGGCATCATCGAAACCACTGCAACGGTACCTCTCAAAAAGGTCGCCTGAACACGCATTTCACAGATACACAAGGAGATTGAAAAATGGCAGCAAAAGAAGTCAAGTTTCATGACGGTGCCCGCAGCCGCATTCTTAAGGGTGTGAACACCCTGGCCGACGCCGTCAAGGTCACGCTGGGCCCCAAAGGCCGCAATGTGGTGATCGAAAAGAGCTTCGGATCACCGGTGATCACCAAGGACGGCGTGAGCGTGGCCAAAGAGATCGAGCTCAAGGACAAGTTCGAGAACATGGGCGCCCAGATGGTCAAACAAGTCGCATCCAAGACTGCCGATGTGGCGGGTGATGGCACCACGACGGCAACTGTGCTGGCCCAGGCCATCGTGAAGGAGGGCATGAAGTATGTGACGGCCGGCATGAATCCGATGGACCTCAAGCGCGGCATCGACAAGGCGACCGAAGCCGTGGTGGCCGAGCTGAAAGTCTTGTCCAAACCCTGCAGCACCAACAAGGAAATTGCCCAGGTGGCAGCCCTGTCCGCCAACTCGGACAGCGCGATCGGCGACATCATTGCCAAAGCCATGGAAAAGGTGGGCAAGGAAGGCGTGATCACCGTGGAAGACGGCAAGAGCCTGGACAACGAGCTGGACGTGGTCGAGGGCATGCAGTTCGACCGCGGCTTCATCAGCCCCTATTTTGTCAACAACCCCGACAAGCAAACCTGCGTGCTGGACGAGCCGCTGGTCCTGTTGCATGACAAGAAGATCTCCAACATCCGCGACCTGCTACCGGTCTTGGAAGAAGTGGCCAAGGCTGGCCGCCCCTTGCTGATCATCGCAGAAGACCTGGAAGGCGAAGCCCTGGCGACCCTAGTGGTCAACAGCATGCGCGGCATCCTCAAGGTGGCCGCGGTCAAGGCACCCGGCTTTGGCGACCGCCGCAAGGCCATGCTGGAAGACATCGCCATCCTCACCGGCGGCACCGTCATTGCCGAGGAAGTGGGCAAGCAACTGGACAAGACCACGCTGGCCGATTTGGGCCGCGCCAAGCGGGTGGAAATCCACAAGGACACCACCACCATCATCGATGGCGCGGGCGACCAAACCGCCATCAAGGCCCGCGTCTCCACCCTGCGTGCCGGAATTGAGAACAGCACCTCCGACTACGACAAGGAAAAGTTGCAGGAGCGCATTGCCAAACTCGCTGGCGGGGTGGCGGTCATCAAGATCGGTGCAGCCACTGAAGTGGAAATGAAGGAGAAGAAAGACCGTGTGGACGATGCACTGCACGCCACGCGCGCAGCGGTCGAGGAAGGCATCGTTCCCGGCGGCGGCGTAGCCCTGCTGCGGGCACGTGCAGCCATCAAAGGCCTCAAGGGCGCCAATGAGGACCAGGACGCCGGCATCAAGATCGTGCTGCGCGCGATTGAGGAGCCGCTACGTGCCATCGCATTCAATGCCGGCGACGAAGCGTCGGTGGTGATCGACAAGGTCCTGGCTGGCAAAGGCGCCTGGGGCTACAACGCGGGCACTTCGCAGTACGGCGACCTGATCGAGATGGGCGTTATCGACCCTACCAAGGTCACCCGCACGGCGCTGCAGAACGCGGCATCGGTGGCCGGCTTGATCCTGACCACGGACGCCAGCGTGGCCGAAGCGCCCAAGGAGGAGAAGCCGGTGGCTCCCGCCACGGCTGATATGGACTACTGAGCCCAGGTAGCAGAAGGCCCCGGAGCAGCCGCCGGGGCCTTTTGTGGAGTCATGCACCATGCCCCCAAACCCTCGTACATCGATATCTCACGCATTACGTTCTTCATTTGGACCGGCTCAAAGCACACCAGGCACTTGTGGTATGGCCGAGGCCGACATGGCGCGGCTGACCGACTGGTTCGCCGGCAATCTGGCTTTGAGCCGTTCGGAGGCACACGCTTTGCTGGAACAAGCCGTCGAATCAGGTCGCCTGCCCCGGCATCGACAAGAGTTCGTCGCCGCCATCAAGGCTTTGGCCACAGGGCCTGGCAATTGGCCCCATATGGGGTACCGGCTCCTGCCCGAGCACTAAGAAGTCGCATTCCTGGCTGGCCACGGCGCTCTGATTTTCATAGCTGCTGTCGCACATTTAACAAGCGCCAGGTGCCGATTGGGCTTAAATATCCCCATGGGCAATCTCTATCTGGTGCGGCACGGGCAGGCTTCTTTCGGGGCTGCGGATTACGACAAGCTCAGCGAACTCGGCCACCGGCAGAGTGTGCGGCTGGGAGAGTACTTTGCGGGCAAGGGCTTGCAGTTTGAGGCCGTGATCACCGGCACGCTCAGGCGCCATGCGCAGACCTGGGCGGGTATTGCCCAAGGGGCCGGCCTCACCCACACGCCACTGGAATGGCCCGGGCTCAATGAATATGACAGCGAAGCCGTCATCAGGGCGATCCACCCCGCGCCACTGGCCAAGCCGGACACGCCCGAGATGTACCGCCACCACTTCCGGCTGCTGCGTGACGGGCTCACGCAATGGATGAACGGCGTGATCAGCCCGCAAGGCATGTCCAGCTACGATGATTTTGTGCACGGTGTGACCAGCGCGCTGGACCATGTACGCAAGGCGCACACGGGCAATGTACTGATCGTCAGCAGCGGCGGGCCCATTTCCACCGCAGTGGGCCACATCCTGGGCACCACGCCCGAGACGACCATCGAGCTGAACCTGCGTATCCGTAACAGCTCACTGACCGAACTGGCCTACACGCCCAAGCGCCACATGCTGGTGACCTACAACACCCTGCCGCACTTGGATGACGCCCAGCACGCCGACTGGGTGACCTACTCCTGAGCTTTCCGGCAACCGCGTCGGCTTTGTAACAAGGCGTGACGTGATTGGCACGGCTCGTGCTTTGCCCCCTCTGTTGGACCGCACAGAGGAAAACGATGCACCGATTCGGAACGAAGTGGGTTGCGCCTTTCTTGGGCGCCTGTGTTTTGACCTGGAGTCTGGCCGGCATGGCACAGACGGCACCCAGCCCGGATGCCGGCGCATCGGCGCCTGCAGCTGCTCCGGTGGCGGAGGTATCGGCCCCAGCCGCCGCGGCGCCACCCCCCGTCGCTGCGCCCGCACCAGAAGCGCCCGCAGCCCCTGCCCCGGTGACCAAACCCAGCGTGGTGGCCCAGGACACCATCAATGCGGCAGACACCGCCTGGATGATGACCAGTACCGCCCTGGTGCTGCTGATGACCCTGCCCGGCATTGCCCTGTTCTACGGCGGCATGGTGCGACGCAAGAGCGTGATCAACACCATGGCCAGTGTCGTGGCGATTGCCTCGCTGGTCAGCCTGCTGTGGTTCGCGGTGGGCTACTCGCTGGCCTTTACCCCCGGCCACACCTGGCTGGGTGGCACCGAGCGGCTCTGGTTCAGCGGCCTCAACTACATGAAGGAAGCCGGCATGGTCGCCGTCAGCCATGTGGCACCAAACATCCCGGAGTCGGTCTACGCCATGTTCCAGCTGACCTTCGCCATCATCACCTGCGCACTGATTGTGGGCGCGTTTGTGGAGCGCATGCGCTTCTCTGCGATGCTGTGGTTCATTGGCATGTGGTCGGTAGTCGTGTATGCGCCCATTGCCCACTGGGTGTGGGAGCCGGGCGGCTGGCTGGTGCAGCTGGGCGTGCTGGACTTTGCAGGCGGCTCGGTGGTGCACATCAATGCCGGCGTATCCGGTCTGGTCTGCGCCTACATGCTGGGCGCACGCAAGGGCTACGGCCGCGAACCCTTTGAGCCCTTCAACCTGGGCCTGACCATGGTGGGGGCGGGCATGCTGTGGGTGGGCTGGTTTGGCTTCAATGCCGGTTCGGCCGTGGCCTCTGACGGACGCGCGGGCCTGGCCATGGCGGTGACGCACATTGCCGCCTCGGCCGGTGCCATGGCCTGGATGCTGGGCGAATGGATCATGCGCGGCCGCCCCTCGCTGCTGGGCTTGTGCTCGGGGCTGGTGGCGGGCCTGGTGGCGATCACACCGGCCGCCGGTTTTGTGACGCCGGGTGCGGCAGTAATCTTTGGTGGCGTGGCCGGTCTGGCCTGCTACTGGGGCGCGACCGGGCTCAAGCGCATGCTCAATGCCGATGACTCGCTGGACGTGTTTGGCGTACACGGCATTGGCGGCATCGTGGGCTCGCTGATGACGGGCTACTTTGCAAGCAAAACCATCTCGGGCGTGAGCGGCAGCGTGGCCACCCAGGCCTTGGGCGTGTTGGTGGTGGTGGTGTACAGCGGTTTGGTGAGCTGGGGCCTGCTCTGGTTGACCAAGCTGATTGTGGGTCTGCGGGTGGACGAGAACTCTGAGCTCACCGGCCTGGATGTCTCGCAGCACCGGGAGCATCTGGGGACCTGATACGGCCCGGCTTAGGGCCTTTACAAGGAGTGTTGCATGTTGAACAGTGAAAAACTGGCGGTTGCCGCCCACCTGCATGTGCTGTTGCGCCGCAAGACCGGGCGCGTCACCGACACCGAGTGGATGGCCTGCAACACCGAATACGCCGCCGAGATCGTGCGCTTTGCACGCGCCGCCGCCGAAGAAGACGGCCACACCGATCTGGCCGAATGGGCAGCCAAGCTGGAGCTGGCCATGGTTCCCACGCCCGCGCAGCGCCCCACACGCGATCGCCTGTTTGGCGTCATCAGTGGCAATACCAAACCCGCCCCGCTGCCCGGCGCGTCCGACTCCCTGATCGGTGCCAGCGAGAGCGAAGCGCACCGCTACATCCGCGGCATCCGCTAGCAAAAGCCCTGATGGCGTCGGGGCGCTCAAGCCGCACAATGGGGCGGATGCGCCAGTTCAACCTCGTATCACGTATCCCCATACGCACCATCTCCTTGGCCTGCACGGTCGCCCTGGCTTGGCCCACGGCCTGGGCCAGCCCCCGGCTTCTATGCCAACTCACCTATGCCGGCAGCACCCAGACACTGGAAGCTGCGCCCGTGGCCAATCCTTATGGGGTGGAGTCCGTCGATGTGGGCGGGCGCTTTCGCTTTAAGGCAGTCATGGTGGGTAGCACGGCGCAGCCGGACTACATCAAGCTCTACGCCTATGTGGAGACACGGCGCCAGCCGGTGCTGGTGCAACAGGCCACCTACCTGCCGCCGTTTGCGGCTGGCCCTTCACTGACCGGCAAGCAGTTTGTCTACGCCGGTGCCGTGGAGCGGGAACTGCAATACGAATGCACCCTGCAGGGGGCAGCTCCATGAGGCGCACGCTACTACGCATAGGTCTTCCTGTCCTGCTCGCGCTGCAGGGGGCTCTGCCCGCCCTGGCCCAGCAAGCTCCGGTCACCTTGGTGTTCGCGGGTGACATCGTACTGGACGACGTGGCCGGCGCCATGATTGCGCGCGGGCAGGACCCCTTTGCCGCGTTTGCGCCCCTGTTCAAAACCGCCGACATTCGCCTCGGCAACCTGGAGTGCGTGGTCGCCACCACAGGCTCGGCTGGCGACAAGAACTACACCTTCCGCGCCCACCCGCGCGTGCTGCCGGTACTCAAGCGCCACTTTGACGCCATGGCCCTGGCCAACAACCATTCGGGTGACTATGGGCGCGAAGCCTTTGCGGAAATGCTGGGTCTGCTGCAGCACAGCGGGCTGGGCTACTTTGGTGGGGGCTACAACCTGCAGCAGGCGCATACGCCGCTGATCGTGGAACGCAAGGGCTTGCGCATTGCGCTCCTGGGCTACAACGAGTTCATGCCGCGCAGCTTCGAGGCCGATGCCGACGCCCCGGGCTCAGCCTGGAGCGAGGACGAACAGGTGGTGGCCGACATCCGCGCCGCACGCAGCGCGCACCGGGCGGATCTGGTCATCCCCGTGATGCACTGGGGCTGGGAGAACGAGCCCGTATCCAACGTGCGCCAGCGCAAGCTGGCACGCCTGATGGTAGATGCCGGGGCCGATGCCGTGATTGGCGGCCACCCACATGTGACGCAAGACATCGAGCACTACCGAGGCAAGCCGATTGTCTACAGCGTGGGTAATTTCGTGATGAAGGAAACCGACAACGCCAACCAGCGCGTGGGCTGGGTGCTGCGTCTGCGCCTGGATGCTACAGGCGTGCAGGCCTTTGACACACGGGTCGCCCGCATCGACATGGAAGGCATTCCCACACCCGACCACAACACCGCCAGCCCCTGCTGGCAACGCGGCGACGCCGCAGTGCAGCAGTGCCGTAACGCCGACTAGGACAAATCGCGTAGCGTGTCGGAAGGCAGGCGGTGGATTTCGGCCAGGGTCTGCGCCAGCGCGCGACCGGCGGCATCGAGCACGGCGCGGCCTTTCTCGGCGGTAGCGGCCGCAGCATTGCCCACAGCGCCAGCGGCGTTGTAGTCCTGCATCTGCCAGGCCAGCTTGGCGCTTTTGCCGTTGCCCAGAATGGGGAACTGGCGCGCCCGGTCTTCGGAGGTGGAGGCAAAGTTCTGTGCCTGCGCCATGTCCACCTGCTGGGGCGCGAGCGCCAGCATCATGGACGTCTCGATCTCGCCCGCGTGGATGCCAAAGCGGTGCTCGTGCGCGCTGAACAGCGCATTCACATCCTCACCCGCCGGACCGGTGAGCGGCAAACCAAACCAGTTGACGCTGTAGACCAAGAGCCCCAACCGCGCGCGCAGATCGCGTGCCACCACATCCATAAGACCCACCTGTCCGCCATGCGCATTGAGCAGCACCAGTTTTTTCACACCGCTGGCCGCCACGCACTCGCCCAGCTCGGTCCATAGCCGGATCACAGTCTCGGCCTTGAGCGTGAGCGTGCCGGGGAACTGCGTGTGCTCGGGGCTGAAACCCACCGCCTGGGTAGGCAAGAACAGGGCTGGCACCTCGGCCGGAATGTGCGCGAGGCTGGCAGCAACCACGCCATCGGCCAGCGCACTGTCCACACGCAAGGGCAGGTGCGGGCCATGCTGTTCAGTAGCGGCCACGGGCAGCACGGCAATGGTGGAGGCCAGCATGCCGCTGGCTTGCGCCTGCGCAAATTCGCGCGTGCTCCAGTCGGCCCAGAAACGGGAAGGGGTTTGCATGCGCCTATCTTAGAGGCTGGGGAGCCGGAGCATTAGCGCGCCAGCGCCTCGGGCTCCACGCCGTCAAAGGCCACCACCGGTGCGGAGCGCGGCAGCACCATGCGGAAGGTAGCGCCATGCCCCACTTCGCTGGCCACATGCACCGTGCCCCCCAGGGTTTTGGTGACCAGGTTGTAGACGATGTTCAGGCCCAGTCCGCTGCCGCCCTGGCCCAGCTTGGTGGTGAAGAAGGGGTCGAATACGCGCGCCAGGTGGGCCTGCGGAATGCCGGAGCCGTTGTCGCTCACGAGCAGGTGGACGGAGCCATCCTCCGCCATGTTGGCCGTCACGCGCACGGCACCATGCGGTATGCCCTCGAACGCATGCAGGAGCGCGTTGTTGATGAGGTTGGTCAGCACCTGCCCCAGCGGTCCGGGGTAGCTGTCCATGACGATGTCGGCGTGGATATCGCACTCCACCAAATGGTTGGACTTGCGGATCGTGGGGCCCAGCGTGAGCAATATCTCGCTCACCGTGGACGCCAGGTTGAAGGTGCGGCGGTTCAGGCTGGTCTGGTCCACCGCCACCTGCTTGAAGCTCGACACCAGCTCGGCCGCGTGCTGCAGGCCGCGCATGAGGATGCCTGCGCCCTGGCGGGTGTTGTTGACGAACTCCTCCAGCCGGCTGCGGGTGAGGCCCTGGCCCATGCTGGCGGAGAAGCTGGTGGCGTGGTCCTGCAAGGTGCTCGCCACGGTGAGGCTGTTGCCGATGGGGGTGTTGAGCTCGTGCGCAATGCCAGCCACCAGCGAACCCAGGGCCGACATTTTTTCGGCCCGCACCAGCTCGCTCTGCGCTGCGGTGAGCTGGGCCAGCGTGGTCGAGAGTTCCTGCGTGCGCTCGGTCACGCGCTGTTCCAGCGTGGCGTTGAGCTGGAGGATGTTTTCCTCGTAACGGTGCTTGGCGGTGATGTCGTCAAACGCCATGATGAGCACCTTCTCGTCGCCCAGTGTCACCAGCCGGCCCGAGAGTTCGCAGAGCATTTCCACCTGGCCGTTGGAGCGGTACATCCAGGTACGGTAGTCGGAAAGCTCGCCGGTCTGGCGCAGGATGCGCATGCCGCGGTCGCGCTCGCCGGGGTCGCGCCAGATGCCGGTGCGTGCGCCGTTGGAGCCGATCACACGATCGCGGTCCAGGCCGAACAGGCGCACCCAGGCGCTGTTGACGTCCAGCGTGGTGGTTTCCTCGTTCACGCGCGAAACTGACATGGCTGCGGGAGAGGCGTCAAAGATGGCCTTGAACTTGGTCTGGCTCACGCGCAGGGCTTCTTCGGTGCGGGCGCGCTCGATCAGCTCCTGCTGCAGGGCCTGGGTCTTCTGCTCGCGCTCGGCCATCAGGGCAGCCAGGTCCTGCCGCATGGTGTCCAGCGCGCCGGCCAGCTCGCCCATCTCGTCCTTGCGCTGGGGCAGCAGCGGCAGCGCCAGCTCGCCGCGCGCCAGGCGACGGGCGTCTTCGCGCAGTTCCAGCAAGGGCTTGAGCACCCGGCGGTTGAACAAGGGCCAGATCACCAGAAAGGCCAGTGCCATCTGCAACACCAGCGCCAGCGCGAAGCGCAGCAGGTCCTGCCGCATCTCGCGCTCAATGCGCTGGGCCGTCATTTCCACGGTGAGCCGGCCCACACGGGTGCCGTTGTAGATGATGTCGCGCTGGTCCGTCAGCGTGGGGCCGGGCTGCAGGCCATCGTTGTGCCTGCGCACAAACACTTCCTGGAATTCGTCGGCCACGGTCACGCTCACCACGTCGGGGTTGCGCATCACTGCGTCCACCAGCTCGCCGGCCACACCGCGGTCCAGGTTCCAGACCGCCACCGCCATGCCGCGCGAGAGCACCTCGGCGTACTGGCGCATGGGCGCCTCCACACGCAGGGCCACTTCGGTCTGCAGCTTGGCCGTGACCTGGAAATACGCCAGAAACAGCGCCGGTAACAAGATGCCCAGCGCGACACCCAGCATCAGCGTCTGGCGCAGGGACAGCAGGGGAAGGCGCGCGAGGAAACCGGTGGACTGGGGCAAAAACCTGACTCCCTGAAGATGGCAGCTATGTGGGGGTGCACAAAGTATCGGCGCCCGGCTTGGCACAGGTCAAGCATAAGGCACGCTGGATACCGAACTCTGATGTGCGGGCATGCCCCTGCGTCACCGCCAGGCCACTACCAGCGGCGCATGGGCCCCGAAAAACTGCCTGCGTCTTCACGCAGTCGAAGCGGACGCCAGACTAAAAGGAGTAACTCACGCCGACGGCCAGCACAGGCATGACCTTGAGCTGGTCAATGGCCTCCTGCATCTTGATACGCTGGGCCTCAACATCCGCAGCGCTGGGGCCTCCGGTGGCACTCAGGCTGGCCTTGGGGTTCTGGAACATCACGCCGGCATCGACATTGAAACCCAGCCCCTTGGCGGCACGCGGGCGAATGGAATAGCCCAGCCCCAAGTAAGGGGCCGGATCCTGGCTCAACTTGATCTCGCCATTCACCGTACCCGGCGTTCCATTCACGTTGCCGGTTCCGGTCAAAGTGATTTTGTTGTCGTTGAAAACCACCCCGCCCGTGAAGCGAAAGCCGCCAGCCCCGGGGTACCAGTCACCCACCAGTTGCAGAGAGCTCCAGGTCAGGTCGATGTTCAGGTTGGCACTGGACCCGAAGTCGCCCACGTTCCCGGTGTAATTTTGTTTGGGTAGCCAGTTGAGCTGCCCCCGCACCGCCCAGTCCGGGCTGACGGAGGTGGCGTACCCCAGCCCCAGCCCATTGATGCCCAGTTGGGTGTAGACCGTGCCGGCCTCATCCGCCTGCGCCACCAGCGGGGCGGCAGCCAACACGAGAGACGCCAAACGCAATACGCGGGTAGGGTTCATCACCAAATCTCCTGTGCTGAGGTAGAAGTTAGGCATGTGACCCGGCCAAGGCCGGGGGACTGTTATAACGCCGCTCAGTCCCCAGCACAATGGGGGGCCCGGAACTTTAGTCCGCCCCGCCGCTCCCACCCTGCAATGACCTCTCGCGCTGCCCTCTACCTGTGCCACCAGGCGCTTCGATTTGCTTCTTTTTTGATAGCTGCTGGCGCAATATCCATGGGGGCCAGGGCTCAAATTGGCACCCAAACTGCCAGCACAGGCATGTCGCCCAGCGCCAGCGCCGTGGTGCAGACCGAGCAGGTGCGCGCCGAGCTCATGGCCTATGCGCCGCAAGGCGTGGTGCCCGGCGCCCAGGTCTGGCTGGGCCTGCAGCTGCAGCACCAGCCACAGTGGCATACCTACTGGAAGAACCCTGGCGACTCCGGCCTGCCCACCACGCTGAGCTGGAACCTGCCCGCCGGCGTGGCCGCGGGCGACATTGCCTGGCCCACGCCACACAAGATTGCCATTGGCAGCCTGGCCAACCTGGGCTATGAGGGCACGGTGCTGCTGCCGGTACCGCTGACCATAGGCTCCGACTTCCGCCCGAGCGCGCTGGCGCAGGACCTGGAGATTGGGGTGGACGCGAGCTGGCTGGTCTGCCGGCAGGAATGCATCCCACAAGAGGGCCGCTTCTCGCTGCGCCTTCCATTGAAAGTCTCCACGGCTTTGCAGCGCGCCGCATTCGAGACCGCTTGGGCCAGTGCACCCAAGCCCATTGCCGGCGCCATGCAGGCCACCGTGTCCGACAGCGGCATGGCCCTGCGCGTGAGCGGCCTGCCCGCCAGCTGGCGCGGCAAGGCGGTGAACGCCTTCCCCGAAACCGCAGAGCTGCTGCACACCCCGGCCCTGCCGGCTGCCGCCGACGCGGTGCAAACCACCACCGCCAGCCAAGCCGGCACCCAGGGCTGGAGCGACGGCGTCTGGACGGCCAGCGTGCCGCACTCGGCCCAGCGGAGCAGCAGCCCCAGCAACGTGGCCTGGGTGCTGGTGCAGGGCGAAGAGCGCCTGCGGGTCGAAACCACGGTGCAAGGCAGTTGGCCCGCCGTGGCGCCCCGTGCCGAAGTAAGCCCCGCACTCCAGGCCGCGCTGGCGGCCAACGCACAAAGCTCCGCACCCGCTGCGGCGCAGGGCCTGCCCCTTGTGCTGGCCATGGCGCTGCTGGGTGGCCTCATCCTCAACCTCATGCCCTGCGTGTTCCCGGTGCTGGCCATCAAGGTGCTGGGCTTTGCAGCGCAAACCGGGCAATCGCGCGCCTCGCAGCGCGCCCAAGGCCTGGCCTATACGGCGGGCGTGGTGTTGTCCTTCCTGGCGCTGGGCGGCCTGCTGCTGGCGCTGCGCGCGGGTGGCGAGCAGTTGGGCTGGGGCTTTCAGCTGCAGACGCCGGGCGTGATCATTGCGCTGGCACTGCTGTTCACCGGCATTGCGCTCAACCTGGCAGGCTGGCTCACGGTGGGCAGCGTGCTACCGCAAAGTCTGGCCACGCTGCAGATGCGCCACCCGGTGGCCGAGGCCGGGCTCTCGGGCGTGCTGGCGGTGGCCGTGGCCTCGCCCTGCAGCGCGCCCTTCATGGGCGCCGCGCTGGGCTACGCCATTGGCCTGCCCGCTACACAGGCGCTGGCCGTGTTTGCCACGCTGGGCCTGGGCCTGGCGCTGCCCTACTTGCTGGCGAGCTGGGTGCCTGCGGTCACACGCTGGCTGCCGCGCCCCGGCGCCTGGATGGACACGCTGCGCCACTTCCTGGCCTTTCCCATGGCGGCCACGGTGGTGTGGCTGGTGTGGGTGCTGGGCCACCTGAGCGGGGTGGACGGCGCGGCCAGCCTGCTGCTGCTGATCCTGGGCCTCAGCATGCTGGTCTGGGCGCTGCGCCTGCAGGGCCGCAGTCGCACCATCTTCGCTACCATTTCCATAGCTGCTTGCGCACTTTTCATGGGGGCTACAGCCCAATATGGCTTGAAAACCGAAGCACCCACCCAAGCTGCGGTCAGCGCATCCGCCGGCCCGTGGCAGCCCTGGTCCGCCGACGCGGTGCAGACCAGGCTGGCGCAGGGCCAGCCGGTGTTTGTGGACTTCACGGCGGCCTGGTGCATCACCTGCCAGGTGAACAAGACAACCACCCTCGCCAATGCCGACGTCGAGGCCGACTTTGCCGCCCGCAAGGTCGCGCTGCTGCGCGCGGACTGGACGCGGCGCGACCCCGCCATCACCCAGGCGCTGCAGGCGCTGGGCCGCAGCGGCGTGCCGGTCTATGTGCTCTACGCGCCGGGCAAGGCGCCCGTGGTGCTGTCCGAAATCCTCACCCCCGGCGCGCTGCGCGAGGCGCTGGCCACCCTGTGAACACCCCCATGACCGAAGAAGCCCAGACCATTGCCCAGCTCGTCCGTACACCGCGCACCGTGGCCGTGGTGGGCCTCTCGCCCAAACCGCACCGCGACAGCTTCAAGGTCGCGCAGTACATGCAGCGCCAGGGCTGGCGCATCATCCCCATCAACCCCAATGCCAGCGAGATCCTGGGCGAGAAGGTCTACCGGAGCCTGACCGAGGCCGCCTCACACGAGAAGATTGATTTGGTGGACGTGTTCCGCAACAGCGAAGACGTGCCGCCCGTGGTGGATGAAGCCATTGCCATTGGCGCCCCCGCCATCTGGCTGCAGCTGGGCATACGCCACGACGCCGCGCTGGCGAAAGCGCAAACCGCCGGCCTGCAGACCGTGCAAGACAAATGCCTGCTGGTGGAGCACGCCCGCCTCGCGCCCTGACTCCAGCCCCTTGACCCGGATCAAGGTCTGGCAGGGCCAGCCTGCGACAATCGGTCCATGACCGATACCACCCCGAACGCCCAAGCCTCCCTGTCTTTCGACACGCTGCACAACCCCACGTTTCTGCAGGCCTGCATGCGCCAGGCCACGCCCCATACGCCCCTATGGCTGATGCGTCAGGCCGGGCGCTACCTGCCCGAATATGTCGCCACGCGCGCCAAGGCTGGCAGCTTCATGAGCCTGGCCACCAACACCGACTACGCCACGGAAGTCACGCTGCAGCCCCTGGAGCGCTACCCGCTGGACGCAGCCATCCTGTTCAGCGACATCCTCACCGTGCCCGACGCCATGGGCCTGGGCCTGTCCTTTGCACAGGGCGAGGGCCCGCGCTTTGCCCACCCCGTCAAGACCGAGGCCGACGTGGCCAAGCTCGAAGTACCCGACATGGCCAAGCTGCAGTACGTGTTTGACGCCGTCAGCAGCATCCGCAAGGCGCTCACGGTAGATGGCAAGAGCCGCGTGCCGCTGATCGGATTCAGCGGCAGCCCCTGGACGCTGGCCTGCTACATGGTCGAAGGCAAGGGCAGCGACGACTACCGCTTGGTCAAGACCATGCTCTACAGCCGCCCCGACCTCATGCACCGCATGCTGGCCGTCAATGCTGACGCCGTGGCCGCCTACCTGAATGCCCAGATCGACGCGGGTGCGCAAGCTGTGATGGTGTTTGACAGCTGGGGCGGTGTGCTGGCCGATGGCGCGTTCCAGGCATTCAGCCTGGCTTACACCGCTCGCGTCCTGAAGCAGCTCAAACGCTTTGGCACCGATGGCAAAGTGGTGCCGCGCATTGTGTTCACCAAGGGTGGAGGGCTCTGGCTCAAAGACATGCAGGCGCTGGACTGCGAGGTACTGGGCCTGGACTGGACAGTGAACTTGGGCACCGCGCGCGCGATGGTGGGTGGCACAGACAACGGCCCCGGCAAGGCGCTGCAAGGCAACATCGACCCCAACGTCCTGTTTGCACCACCGGCCGCTATCGAAGCCGAAGTGGCCAAGGTGCTGGACAGCTTTGGCACACCCTACCAGGGCAGCGGCACCGGTCCCACGCACATCTTCAACCTGGGCCACGGCATCAGCCAGTACACGCCGCCCGAGCATGTGGCGGCGCTGGTGGCCGCGGTACACAGCCACTCCAAACGCCTGCGCGCGTAACCGCATTACCACGTTTTTTGCGCCAAACCAACGCACCCCGCGCTTACTTATGCACAAAAATGGGGGTACGGGGGTTATCCCCTCCCCCGTTTGGGGGAGGCCCGCTATCAAAGCCATAGCGCGCGTAAGTACTTGATTTATAAGGACTTCCAACTTTGCTTTTTTTCTGGGCATTGCAAGCAAACCCTTGATTTACAAGGCTTCGCAGGCGGCGGACCATAACTATCAACAAAGTTATCCACAGAAACCGTGAACGGCATGTAAAGTGTTTTGAAATCAAGTACTTAGGAATTCTTTCGCAAGTTCACATGAATAGTCAGCCCCAAATAGCCACTCCCCCCTTCGGCGCATTCCTCCCGTCGCACAGCCCCGCATGAGCCATTGGTTACCTGTCTTGGTGCACACGCCCGCCCACGCGGCGCTCGGTCCCGTGCTCACCTACCAAAGTGAGCAGGCACTCGCGCCGGGTACGCTGGTGCGCGTGCCCTTGGGCAGCCGCGAGACCCTGGGCGTGGTCTGGGACGGAGGTGCCCCCGAGGCCACGGGTGAGTTCGATCCGACCAAGGTGCGCGCCATCGCCGGGGTGCTGGAAGGCCTGCCGCCGCTGAGCGCCAATTGGCAACAACTGCTTACATTTGCGTCTGGCTACTACCAGCGCTCGGTCGGTGAAGTGGCACTGGCTGCCCTGCCACCGCAGCTGCGCGAACTCACCGCGGAACAGATGACGCGCCGCCTCAAACGCAAAAAGGTGGCAGAAGGCGCCAGCGGCGCGGTACTGGCGGTGCCCGCCCTCACGCCGGAGCAGGCCGCGGCCGTGGCCCAGATCGACGCACATGCCGGACCTTTCCTGCTGTTTGGCGCCACCGGCAGCGGCAAGACCGAGGTCTATCTGCATTGCGTCCACAAGCTGCTGGCCGCCGACCCGGACGCCCAAGCCCTCATCATGGTGCCCGAGATCAACCTCACGCCGCAGCTGGAAGAGCGTTTCAAGGCGCGCTTTGCGCCGCTCTACGGCGAGCAGGCCGTGGTCAGCCTGCACAGCGGCATGACCAACCCGCAGCGGCTCAAGAGCTGGCTGGCCGCGCACGGTGGCGCCGCGCGCATCGTGCTGGGCACACGCATGGCCGTGTTCGCCAGTTGCCCGAAGCTGCGCCTCATCGTGGTGGACGAGGAACACGACCCCAGCTACAAGAGCAGTGAGGGCGCCCGCTACTCCGCTCGCGACCTGGCCGTCTACCGCGGCCGGCTCGAAGGCGCCAAGGTCATCCTGGGCTCGGCCACGCCGTCGCTGGAGAGCTGGCACCAGAGCCGCCCCGCCGAAGAAGGCGGGCGCTACCTGCGGCTGCACATGCCCAGCCGGGTTGGCGAAGCGAGCCAGCTACCTCTGGTGCGCCGCGTGGACATGAACCACCAGCCCCGGCGCGCCGTCTTCTCGCTGCCCCTGATCGACGCCATCAAGGAGCGCGTGGCACGCGGCGAGCAGTGCATGGTCTTCCTCAACCGGCGCGGCTACGCCCCGGTGTTGACCTGTGACGATTGCGGCTGGAAGAGCGAATGCCCGCACTGCAGCGCCTTCCGCGTATTCCATAAGATAGACCGCACGCTGCGCTGCCACCACTGCGGCTTCACCGAGCGCGTGCCCCGTGCCTGCCCGGACTGCGGCAATGTGGACATCGCCCCCTTTGGCCGCGGCACCGAACAGCTGGAAGAACACCTGGCAAAGCTGCTGGTGGACGTGCGGCGCGCCGGCTCCGTCACGCCCGAAACGCCGGAGGGCGAGCACATCCGCATCGCCCGCATCGACGCCGACAGCACCAAGCTCAAGGGCGCGCTGGAAGAGCAACTGGCAGCCGTGCATGCCGGCGATGTGGATGTGCTGGTGGGCACGCAGATGATTGCCAAGGGCCACGACTTCCGCCGCATCACGCTGGTGGCCGCCGTAAATCCCGACGGTGCCCTGTTCAGCAGCGACTTCCGCGCGCCTGAGCGCCTGTTCAGCCTGCTCATGCAGGCCGCCGGCCGCGCCGGGCGCGATGCCTCCCTAGGCGCGCGCAGCGAGGTCTGGATCCAGACCTTCCAGCCCACGCACCCGCTCTACGCCGCGCTCAAAAAGCACGACTACCCGGCCTTTGCCGCGCAGCAACTGGAAGAGCGCGAGCAGGCCGCCATGCCCCCCTTCAGCGCCCAGGCCCTGGTGCGCGCCGAAGCCAAGACACAGGAAGCCGCCCAGGCTTTCCTGAGTGCGGCGCGCAACTTTGCGCAGAATGAGATGCTGCAATGGGACGGCTGGGCCGCTGTGCTGGACCAGATCACCCTCTACCCCGCCGTGCCCATGACCATCCAGCGCGTGGCCAATGTGGAACGCGCCCAGATGCTGATCGAGAGCCCCTCCCGCGCGGCGCTGCAGCAGTTCCTCAACGCCTGGCAAAGCGTACTCCACGCCAGCCGCAGCCGCCCCGAATGCAAGGGCCTGATCCGCTGGGCGGTGGATGTGGATCCGCTGGCGATTTAACGACATTTCCGCCTCTATCACTCGTTGATATTGCGCGAGAAGCTACTGTTTTTATAGCGATTAGTTTGGATTGGTACGCTACCGGATGGGTGGGGCTGGTGAACCGGGTACCCGTTCTCTGGCCCAGGCTCGCCGGCGAACACACAGGTCAGCCGACAGTGGTTCGTGAACACATCCCGTGTGCGCCAACTCCGTGGCAACGGCGAATCGGGCCGGCGCCCGGGCACCCAATTCACCATCCCTGCGAGGTGGCGGTGTGAAAGACATCAATACCCAAGTGCGCCACTTCGGCCGGTAGTGGGGCCCGCGGGCGCAGGTTCGATTCGCGGCTGCCACAGAGCAGGCGCCCCAACCAAGGCCTTAGCGCAAAAACCTCAAACCACCAAGAATGCCCGCCCGCGAGCTGAACCGGAGAACGCGGGCCACGCTGCCGGCCCCACCAACCAAGCCGTAACAAAAACTCAGGACTTGTCAGAAGCAGAAGGAGGCAAAGGCAACACAGCCTCCCGCACCTCATTGGCCTGCACATCCACCACATCCTCCGCCACCGGCCGGGCAAAGCCCTCTGCACGGTTCCAGCCCCCACCACGGAACTGCTGCGAAGCCTGACGGAAACGGGTGTAGGTAGTAAACAGGGCCGGACGACGCCAACACAACAGGGACCACAGCACGTTCGCCGCCACCGCGGCCAACACCACCAGCAAGATGCTCAGCGCCAGCAGGCTGACCCAGATAATCAGGACCAGTTTGACGATGCGGCGCAACACGTTAAAGATGATTTCCATGGCCCCATGGTAGTCCGCACGCCAAGCCCCCGCAAAAATACGGTTGCTGCACCGACGCGGAAAACTACATCCCCACCATCAGCGCCACCGCGCCCGAGAAGGTAAAAAAGGCCGCCGCTGTGGACACCAGAATGATGCGCGCAATGCGTCCGTTGTCTGCCCCAAAGCGTTCGGCCAACAGAGACACATTGCTGGCGCTGGGCAGCGCAGCCAGCAGCACCAGTACGGTGAGGGAGAACTTGTCGATGGCCACGCCCAGGCTCACCGCCGACACGCCCACGAGCAGTACCAACAGCGGGTGCAGAAACAGCTTGATCAGGGCCACCGGCACATATTCCTGCCAGTGCACCTCGTGCGATTTGTCGTCCTTGGCCAGCAACTGCGAGCGCGCCAATACGGCGCCGATGGTGAAAAGGGCCACGGGCGATGCCGCGTCGGCCAGCAGCCCCACGGTGTTGACCACCGGCGTGGGGAACTCAATTTGCAGGGCCGACACCACCGCACCCAGCAGGATGGACCAGGGCATGGGATTGGTGGCCACGCCCTTGAGGGCGTTCTTGGCGGCCTGCATGGCGGATACGCCGCCAGCCGCCGTGTTCTCGCCCAGGCGCGAGAGCGCGATGCACAGCGATGAGGTAATCACCATGTCCACCAGGATGGTGACGATGGCCGGGCCGGCCGCCTTGGCACCCATCAGCGCAACCAGCAGCGGCACGCCCATGAAGCCGGTGTTGGGGAAGGCCCCCACCAGCGCACCAAAGGCCGCGTCGTTCCAGCCGATACGGCCATGCAGGGTCACCGCCACGATGAACCCCACCATGATCAGTGCGCACAGCAGATAGGTCAGCGCGACATTGGGGTCCAGCAGCTGGGCAATCGGCGTACTGGCGCCAAAGCGGTACAGCATGCAGGGCAGCGCAAAGAACAGCACAAAGCCGTTCAGCCCAGGAATGGCCGCCAGCGGCAACATGCCACGGCGCGCGGCAATGTAGCCGCACAGCACCAGGGCAAAGAAGGGGAAGGTGACGATCAGGATTTGCAGCACGGCCCCTATTCTCGCGGGGTTTTTGGCCTGCGCCCTGGCCGGGCTGACAGGCAGCCCGGCCAGGGCACGGCTTTTGCTGACCCGTTAAGATGGCGCGCCCCCCTCTGCCCCCTTGGAGCAGCGTTCCCGAGTTCCCCGCTTCCGCGTTTTTGATGTCTGCCCCCTCCCCCAACGCCCACCATGGCATGAACCCCGCCCAGCAAGAAGCCGTCAATTACCTGCAAGGCCCTTGCTTGGTGCTGGCCGGCGCGGGCTCGGGCAAGACGCGGGTGATCACGCACAAGATCGGGCGCCTGATCCAGACCGGCATGCCGGCCAACCGCATTGCGGCCATCACCTTTACCAATAAGGCGGCCGCCGAAATGCGCGAGCGCGCCAAGAGCCTGATCGGCAAGGCGGCCAAGGACGTGCTGGTCTGCACCTTTCACGCACTGGGCGTGCGCCTGCTGCGCGAGGACGGTGCGGTGCTGGGCCTCAAGCCGCAGTTCAGCATCCTGGACAGCGACGACGTGACCAGCATCCTCAAGGACGCAGGCGGCACCGTGGACGCTGCCACCGCCCGCCAGTGGCAATGGACCATCAGCGCCTGGAAGGGCGCGGGCCTGACCAGCGCGCAGGCGCTGGCCCAGGCGGCCGACGACAACGAACGCATCATCGCCACCGTCATGGGCCGCTACGAGGAACGCCTGGTGGCCTACCAGAGCGTGGACTTTGACGACCTCATCAGCCTGCCGCTCAAGCTGCTGCGCGACTATCCTGAAGTACGCGAACGCTGGCAGGCCATGCTGGGCCATGTGCTGGTGGACGAGTACCAAGACACCAACGCCACGCAGTACGAGGTGCTGAAGCTGCTGGTCGGAGAGAAGGCCCGTTTCACCGCTGTGGGCGACGACGACCAGAGCATCTACGGCTGGCGCGGCGCGACGCTGGACAACCTGAAGAAGTTGCCAGTCGACTTCCCCACGCTGCGAGTCATCAAGCTGGAGCAAAACTACCGCTCCACCAGCGCCATCCTGCGCGCGGCCAACAACGTGATCGGCCCCAACCCCAAGCTCTTCCCCAAGACGCTGTTCAGCGAACTGGGCGAAGGCGAGCCGGTGCGCATTGTGGACGCCGACAACGAGGAGCACGAGGCCGAACGCGTGGTGGCCCGCATCCAGAGCCTGCGCGCGAATGGCACCGTGGACGCGCAAGGCAAGCAGTACAAGGAGTTCCGCGACTTCGCCATCCTCTACCGCGCCAACCACCAGGCCAAGCCCTTCGAGAAGGCGCTACGCAAGGCTGGCATTCCCTACAAGGTCTCGGGCGGGCAGAGCTTTTTCGACCGCGCCGAAATCCGCGACCTCTGCGCCTGGTTCCGCCTCTGGGCCAATGAGGACGACGACCCGGCCTTCCTGCGCGCCGTCACCACGCCCAAGCGCGGTATCGGCCACCAGACGCTGGGTGCGCTGGGCGTGTTTGCCACGCAGTACAAGCTCAGCCTGTTCGAAGCGCTGTTCTCCTCCTCACTCTCCAGCGTGCTGAGCGCCAAGGCGCTGGGCAGCCTGCAGGAGTTCGGCCGCTACATCAACGACTTGCAGTACCGTGCCCGCCACACCGAAGGCGCCGAGGCCGCCATGGCTTTCATCATGGAATGGCTCAAGGAGATTGGCTACGAAAAGCACCTCTACGACGGCGAGGACAGCGAGTCCGTGGCCTCGGCCAAGTGGAGCAATGTGATGGAGTTCTGCGAATGGATGGCGCAGCGCTGCGGCGGCCAGATCGAGGACGCAGCGGGCACCACCAGCACGCGCGAGACCAAGAACCTGCTGGAAGTGTCCCAAACCATCGCCCTGCTCTCCACCATCAGCGAGCGCGAGAAGGACCAGGACGTGGTGACGCTGTCCACCCTGCACGCCTCCAAGGGCCTGGAGTGGCCGCATGTGATGCTAGTGGGCGTGACCGAGGGCATGCTGCCCTTCAAGCTGGGGGATGGCGCCGACACCCTGGGCGGCTCCAGCCGCGAGGACGAGTCCAGCAACGAAGACATGGCCCTGCGCCTGCAGGAAGAACGCCGCCTCATGTATGTGGGCATCACCCGCGCCCAGCGCAGCCTGGCCGTGAGCTGGACACGCCGGCGCAAAAAGGGCCGCGAAATGGTCGCTGCCTTGCCCAGCCGCTTCATTGCCGAAATGGGCCTGGACCAATCCACCGCCAAAGAAGACCCGCGCGAGAAACTGCGCGCCCTGCGCGCCGAATTTGCCGCCAAAGCCCAAGCCAATGCGGCCGCCGCCGCCTCCAGCCGATGACACCCCACCACCGAATTGCTACTATTTTCATAGCTGCTTGCGCACTATCTACGGGGGCCAAGGCCCAGAATGACACAGGAGCCCTGGCCAGCAACCTGCCGGTGGCCGAGGCCACGCCAGCCATCGACACCCCCGTTCCGGTGGAGGTGGTGAGCTGCAAGAACCCGGCGGCCACTCCGCTCTCGCGCTTCTGGGAGCTGGAACCGGCCAGTGACTGCGGCACCTTCACCCTGCGCGGCTACCGGCCCATCAGCCTGTCGGTCATTGGCTCGGACGGCGTGAACACCACACCCAGCTCCCCTGCCTCGGGGCATACGGCCGCCTTCCAGCCCTACACCACGCAGGAAATGCGCATCCAGCTCTCGGTGCGTACCAAGGTGGCCCAGGGCCTGCTGACCGGGGGCGACCCGAACCGACTCGATTCGCTGTGGTTTGCCTACAGCCAGCAGTCCTACTGGCAGCTCTTCAACCCTGACCTGTCGCGCCCTTTCCGCGCCACCGACCACGAGCCCGAGCTCACCTACATCTTCCCGCTGGCCTCGGCCCTGCCTTCGGGCTGGCGCTTGCGCTTTGCCGGCGTCAGCCTCAACCACCAGAGCAATGGCCAGAGCCTGCCGCTCTCGCGCAGCTGGAACCGCATCATCGGCCGCACCGGGCTCGAGCTGGGCAACACCCTGGCCGTCAACGCCAGCCTGTGGCAGCGCCTGCCGGAGAGCGCCGCCGGTGACGACAACCCCGACATCGAAGACATGGTGGGCCGGGCGGAAGTGGCACTGGCCTGGAATGTGGATCCGGTGAACACGCTGGCCGTCACGGTACGGCACTCGCTCAAGGCGGAAGGCAATGGCTCGGTACGCTTGGGCTGGCTGCGCAAGATTGGCTCCGCCGGTGCCAATAGCGACCGCAGCAGCTTGCGCTTCCACACCGAGCTGTTCAGCGGTTATGGCGACACCATCACCGACTACAACCACCGCCGCACGGTGCTGAGCGTCGGGCTGACGCTGCTGGACTGGTAAATCGGGAAAGGGAAGGAGAGGCCGCCGCTCAGCGGTGGCCGTTGTAGCCGGGGTGAAAGGACGAATCGCCAAAGCCCAGATCGCCGCCAAACTCGGTGCTGCCGAACTCGGCGTCATGCAGATCCGCCAGCACCATCATGGCGTCGGCCGCATCCTGGTTGAAGCCAATGCGCGCATTGCCCATGCCGTCGCCACCGTTCATGATGAGCTTGTTGATGTAGACGCTGCACTCCTTGTAGCCCCATAGCGTGCGTATGGTGTTGGCAATGCGGTGGTGGTGCAGCTCCACAATGTCCAGCGCAGCCTTCATGCGCTGGGCCGGCGTGCTTTCTTCCAGGCCCATGGGCTGGGTGGGAATATCCAGATCAGGGAAGGGAGCGGCGGGCCTGAGCGGGCTTGGCACAGTTGGTTCGGCGGCCAGCGGTACTGCACTGCTGATGGGAGGCAGATCCACAAAGCGGGAGTCTTGCTCGGCCAAGGCACTGTCCCAGAGGCTCCAGGCGGTGTCCGGGTCGTCTTCCTTTACCTCCAGGCCACGGGAATCCGGCGCATCCCTCGCGGGATCCGTTGTATCCCCTTTGCCCCGAAACCTGCTGAACATGCGTTCCCCTCGTGCTGTCGGCTGCATGTTACTCCAGCCTTATTTGTTTTACCAACCTGCTTTGCCGTGCGCTCAACGAGGTTTACCTACGGTTCACAAGACTACCTGCACCGACCGGGGGCGACAAGAGTCCGGGTGGACTAGCTTTCCACAGTAGCGGGACAAAAAAAATGGCTTCCATTGCTGGAAGCCATTTTTAGGTTTGGTGGCCTGGGGCGGAATCGAACCACCGACACAAGGATTTTCAATCCTCTGCTCTACCGACTGAGCTACCGGGCCTGAGCCTTGAATTATAGCATCAGTTTTAGGGGCCGTTGCGTTTGCCGCGTGTCAGGTCGACGCCGAGCTGTTTGAGCTTGCGGTACAGGTGGGTGCGTTCCAAACCGGTCTTCTCGGCTACTCGAGTCATAGAACCGTTTTCCTTGGCGAGGTGGTATTCAAAATAGGCCTTCTCGAATTCGTCGCGTGCCTCGCGCAGCGGCTTGTCGAGCATAAATCGCTGCTCAGACACGGGGCCGGCGTCCACGGTAGCAACCACCATGGCGGCAGGCGCAGCGGTGGGTTCGGCCACAGGCTGGCTGGTGGTCGGCAGCGCCGCAGGCTTGCGCAGGTTGTTACGGGCCAGCCCCTGCTCCACCGCCTTGAGCAGTTTTTGCAGGGTGACAGGTTTTTCCAGAAACGCCAGCGCGCCTATCTTGGTGGCTTCCACGGCGGTATCTATGGTGGCGTGGCCGCTCATCATGATGACTGGCATGGTCAGGGCACCCGTGGTGGACCATTCCTTGAGCAGAGTGACACCATCGGTATCGGGCATCCAGATGTCGAGCAACACGAGGTCCGGACGCTCGCGCAGGCGGGCCGCACGGGCCTGCGCCGCGTTCTCTGCGAGCTCTACGGTGTGGCCTTCGTCATTGAGAATTTCCCAAAGCAGGTCCCGTATGCCATGCTCGTCATCGACTACCAGTATGTTTGCCATTGTTAGCGCAGTCCCTTTGATGCCCTTGTCCGCACTCAAACCTGTGCGCTGTGGTCTATGCTCAATGATAACGACACTTGCGCCCCAACCACTTTGCCGTCCAGCATGCGGTTGGTGATGTCAACACGGCTGCCGTGTTCGTCGGCGATTTTCTTGACAACGGCCAACCCCAAGCCCGTACCTTTGGCCTTGGTAGTGACATAGGGCTCGAAAGCGCGTTTGAGAATCTGCTCGGGAAAGCCCGTGCCCTGATCCAGCACCGAGAGGCGCACGCGGTCGGTGGCGGCCTGGTACTGGGTGCGTATGGTGACGTGCCCGGACTCGGCCAGACCGGACGATTCGGTGGCGTCCTGTGCGTTCTGCACCAGATTGTGGATGACTTGGCGCAGTTGCTGCGCGTCGCCACGCACCGGTGGACTGGCAGCGTCGAGTTCGGCCTGCACCAGCACCTTGCTGGCGTCGGTCTCGTAGAGCTGCAGCACGTCGCGCACCAGCGCATTGAGGTCCACCGGCTTCAGTTCGGCCGAGGGCAGGCGCGCATAGTCGCGGAACTCATTGACCAAGCGTTTCATCGCATCGACCTGATCCACGATGGTCTTGACGGATTTGCTCAAGACCACAGCCTCGCTGCCTTCGAGCTTGCCCGCGAGCTTCATCTCCAGGCGCTCGGCCGAGAGCTGGATCGGTGTCAGCGGATTCTTGATTTCATGGGCCAGGCGGCGTGCCACTTCGCCCCAAGCCTGCGCGCGCTGGGCCGAAACAATTTCGGAAATATCGTCAAACACCAGCAGGCGCTGCGCACCGGGCAGTTCCGCTCCGCGCGCAACCAGTGTGAGGGCGCGTTCAAAAGGGCTTTGCACGGCGGCGTTGCCGCCCAGCTCGAACGATTGCTGCCAGTGGTCCAGCTCGTGTTCGGTTTGACCCGAAAAGTATTGGTTGAACTGCTCCTGCACAGCCTGGCCAAAGGCCTCCAACCCCGGGATGTCCTCAAGGGCATGGCCTTCATGTGACGCCAGAGGCAACTGCAAAATGCGTGTTGCGCCCGGGTTGCTGGAAACAATCCGGCCATCTGCTGTCAGCACCACCACGCCAGACGTCAGATTGTCCAAAATAGTCTGCAAGTTGGCACGCGCTGCATCCACCTGTGTCATGCTGGTCTCAACAGACTGGCGTGCTTCTGCAAGCTGTTGGGTCATGGACGCAAAGGCGCGCGTCAGACCGCCCAGCTCATCGCGTCCCTGCATTGCAAGCTTGGGCGTCAAGTCCCCTGCTGCCACCTGGCTCACGCCCTCTGTCAGCAGAAGCAAGGGCCTGGCAATCTGGTTCCCCAAAATCACGGCCAGTAAAACAGCTCCAAAAACAGCGAGGAAAAGGCTGAGCGTCAAGGTGCCGATGTACATGCGCTTGAGCCCCTCACGCCCCAGAGCCCGCTCCTGGTATTCGCGGTTGGCGGATTCAACCGCCATGGCATTGGCCACCAAACCCGAAGGAAGGGTACGGGACACCAACAAATAGCGGGCATCTGCCGACAAGCCCAAAACGGCGCTGGAAACGGGCACGAGGGCCTTAATCTGAGCATTGGCCAAAGCCCCGGGTGCAGATTCCTCCAATCCCTCAATCCAGGAAAGCGAGCGAGCTTGCCGCGCCGACCGGAACTGACTGGAACTGGGCTTGTCCGGACTCAACTGAAACCGGGACTGCCCCACACTGGCAATCAGTTTGCCGCTTCCCGTCCACACGGTGATGTCAGTGGCACCAAGCTGCTCCAGCAATCGCTCCGCAACTTCACCCACACCACTATCGCTGACCTCCGCCAATTGAGACGACGCTGCCCGGGACTTGTTGGCCAGGTCGCTGGACAAGGTTTCGAGTGTCACACGCCCCAGACTCAGCCCGGCCTCAAGCGCGCCTTCCACCTCTACATCAAACCATGTTTCAATGGATCGGGAGACAAACTGATAAGACACCACGTAAATCAGAAGACCAGGCCCGACGCCCACAAGGGCAAAAATGGTTGCCAACTTGACCAGCAGGCGACTACCAAAACGCCCTTGGCGCAGCCGAGCCATCAGACGGTAGCCCACCCAGGCAATGGCGATCGCCAATGCGGACGCGACTATGACATTGACCACAAACAGGCGGGCGTAGTTCTCCTCATAGAACTCCCGGTTGGTGGTGGCCTGCGTCAACAGATAGAGCAACAGCAGGCCAATGAGCACCATGACGGCAGCCCCCAGCGTGATGGTGCGTCGCACCGCACGCGAAGTCAGCACGCGATCGGTCGACGCCGGCACCACGGCCCTTGTCATTTGGCAGCCTCAGGCGCCAGAACTTCGGAGCGAGAAATCGAGATATCCCAGTCCGGCTGGCCAATCGCGCCGATCTGAAAGGGGCGTGGCAACTGGCTTTGGTCAAGGCGGAATCGGAAATCAAAGCGGTAGCGCAATGCCGGATCCAGCTCGCTGGCACCGGCAATGCGCCAGCGCGAAATACGCTTGATGGAGGCCATGGCTTGCTGCAAGGTGTCAAAGCTCTGGTTCAGCGCCAAGCCCTGACCTGCAGCATTGGGGACACCGGAGCTGACAGTCAGGCGCCAGCGCCGCGTCAGAGGTTGGAACGCGAGCCGGAACTGGCGCACCGAGCTGACCACGCTTTTGTCATACCAGTACCAGCGTTCGCGCAGCACCTCGGCCTCGGCCACAAACACCATGGGGATGCCCTTTAGCAAGGCCTCTTCCACCGTGGTGGAGAGTTCGAATTGGAGCTGGGCCGAGAGACTGAGTTCTTCACTGCCGCGCTCCAGCTCGAACGAGGCCAGCTCCACCGAAGCCTGTGCCTGGCCCAGCAGGCCCAGGCACAACAAGCAGGCGGTCAGCAGCCAACGCATTGCCCGGTCAAGCAGCGCGCTTCTCGAAAAGTGCGTAGAAAAAACCGTCGTGGTCACCCAATGGATTGTCAGCGACAAGGCCTGGCCCTACGTTGCTACGGGGCAGCAAATGGCCGGGAGAAGGCAGCAAACGGGCGTCAGTGTTGTTTGCAAGAAACGCTTGCACCTGCGCATCGCCCTCGGCGCGGAAGATGGAGCAGGTACAGAACAGCAGGCGCCCGCCGGCGCGCACCAGCGGCCAGAGTGCGCGCAGCAACTCGGTCTGAATAGCGGCGAGCTGCGCGCTGTCGCCCTCTCGGCGCAGCCAGCGGATGTCGGGGTGGCGCCGCACAATGCCCGAGGCTGTGCACGGCGCGTCCAGCAGGATGAGGTCAAACACGCGGCCATCCCACCAGCTCGCCACGGCGCCCGCGTCGGCCACCCGGATCTGCGCCTGCAGGCCCAAGCGCTCGACATTGCTTTCAATGCGCTGGGCACGGCGCTCATCCACCTCCAGAGCCACAACCTCGGCATCGGCTAGCTCCAGCAGATGGCCGGTCTTGCCGCCGGGCGCGGCGCAGGCGTCAAGGATGCGCAGCGGGCCCGGGACCACATAGCCATCCAGTAGCAGCGGCGCGGCGACCTGGGCCGCTGCATCCTGCACTGAGACGCAGCCTTGGGCAAAGCCGGGCAGCTTGTCCACGGGCACGGGGTGCAACAGCTCAATGGTGTTGGCAGAACAGTGCCTCGCTGCCAGGCCCGCGTCCTGCAAGGTCTGCAAATAGGCCCCGACCTCGGCACGCCGCGGATTGACGCGCAGCGTCATGGGCGCGTGGCGGTTGGCCGCAGCGAGCAGCGACTCCCAATGTTCAGGATGGTCTTTCTCCAGGCGCGCAATCCACCAGCGCGGGTGGTTCCAGCGCGCCACCGGGTCGGCATCGCTAGCCTGCAGCAAGGCCTCGCTCTCGCGCAGGAAGCGGCGCAGGCAAGCATTGATGAAATTGGCTTGGGCCTTGGTTTCAGACATGCGCTTGGCCGCTTCCACCGATTGGTTGACCAGCGTGAAGGCGTCGTAGGCCTGGGCCTCGGCGTCGCTGGCCAGCGCCAGTGCGGCACAGAGCAAGGCATCAGCCAGGGGCGGCGGCGCCTTGCGCGCGAGCTGCGCACGCAGCGCCTGGGCCTGGCCCCAACGCCGCCAGGCGTGGAAGCACAGGGCCTGCACGCCACCGCGCAGGCCAGAGTCCACAGATTCCAACGCTACGGTGCCCGAGATACCGGACTGGACCGCGTGGCAGACACGCGCCACCTGCTGCAACTGCCGCCACAGCGGCGGCGCTTTTACGACTTCATTCATGGATCAGAATATTCCTGCGGGCGCGAAGCCCATGGTGCGCACCACCCAGCGGGCCGGCAGCTGCGCAATCGCTTCGTTGTAACGCGCGGCGATCTGGTTGTAGCCACCGCTGGCGCTTTGCACTTTGTTGCTGGCCGCTGTCCAGGCCTCCAACACTTCAGCAGGCATGACGGGGCCGGCGAGGTCATTGGGGGTTTCACAGCCCTGCTCCCAGGTGGTCTGCATGGCGGACCAAGCCTCGGACAGGGCGCGCACATCGGCCGGAAGCAGGGGCGTGAGGTGCGCCTGCGCCAGCACATGCTCCAGATGCGAGGCCGCCGATTCCAACGCCGCCCAGGTGGGCACGCGTACGCGCGCCTCCAGTTCACCCTGGGGCACCAGCGCCTGTTTAACCAGCGCAGCGCAGGCCCCCGCGTGCTTTTCCACCACGCCCATGACTTCGAGGCCGCGCGCGCGCAAGCGCATGAGGCGGTTGTACAAACCCACACCCCAGAACAGCAGCAGCGCCAGAGCCAGCCACAACAGCAAAGACAGATCCATGGTCAGCGACTTTCAAAAAAAATGCCCCAAGCTGCGCAGGACATGCTTGGGGCATTGGCGCAAAGCGCGCTAGGCGTGCCGCTTATTCAGCTGCAGAGCCTTCGTTGGTTTCCACCTCACCAACGGCGTCGGAGCCACCCGCCAGTTCGGCGGCTTCGGCTTCGGCGATCGCACGGCGTTCGGCGTCGTCCATGGTCTCGCGCACCTTGCGGGCGTCGTGGTAGGCCAGACCGGTACCAGCGGGGATCAGGCGACCCACGATGACGTTTTCCTTCAGGCCACGCAGCTCGTCGCGCTTGCCCATGATGGCAGCCTCGGTCAGCACGCGCGTGGTTTCCTGGAAGGACGCCGCGGAGATGAAGCTGTCGGTGGACAACGATGCCTTGGTGATACCCAGCAGCAGGTTGGTGTAGGTCGCAGGCACCTTGCCTTCGGCGCGCAGGGCGTCGTTGGTGTTGAGCATTTCGGAACGCTCCACCTGTTCACCATTGATGTAGCTGGAGTCACCGGCGTTCTCGACCACCACACGGCGCAGCATCTGACGAACAATCACTTCGATGTGCTTGTCGTTGATCTTCACGCCTTGCAAGCGGTACACGTCCTGCACTTCGTCCACGATGTAGCGGGCCAGTTCTTCGGAACCCAGCAGGCGCAGGATGTCCTGCGGATCGGCCGGGCCGTCCACCACGCTTTCGCCCTTGTTGACCACCTGGCCTTCGTGCACCAAGATGTTCTTTTCCTTGGGCACGAGTTCTTCCCAGACCTTGCCTTCGGGGTCGGTGATCTGCAGACGCACCTTGCCCTTGGTTTCCTTACCGAACGACACTGTACCGGTCACTTCGGCCAGCACACCCTTGTCCTTGGGCGAACGGGCTTCGAAGAGTTCGGCCACACGTGGCAGACCGCCGGTAATGTCGCGGGTCTTCTGGCCTTCGATCGGGATACGCGCCAGCACTTCGCCGGGGCCCACGTCCTGACCGTCACGCACTTGCACCAGGGCGCCCACGGGGAAGCCGATCGTCACAGAGTGGTCGGTACCAGGGATCTTCACTTCGTGGCCGGAGGCGTCGATGAGCTTGACCTGGGGACGCACGACCTTGGCAGCGCCGCGGCGCTTGGGGTCGATCACCACCAGCGTGGACAAGCCGGTCACTTCGTCGACCTGCTTGGCCACGGTCAGACCTTCTTCCACGTTCTCGAAATGCGCCTTGCCGGCGAATTCGGTAATGATGGGGCGGGTCAGCGGGTCCCAGTTGGCGAGGATGGCGCCAGCCTTGATGGCTTGGTCGGCCTTCACGGTCAGCACGGCGCCGTAGGGCACCTTGTGGCGCTCACGCTCACGGCCGTGTTCGTCGTGGATGATGATTTCGCCGGAACGCGCAATCACCACCAGTTCACCCTTGCTATTCGTCACATAGCGCATCGTGGCGTTGAAGCCGATGGCGCCGTTGGACTTGGCTTCCACGCTGGAGGCGATGGCAGCGCGCGAAGCGGCACCGCCGATGTGGAAGGTACGCATGGTCAGCTGGGTACCGGGTTCACCGATGGACTGGGCAGCGATCACACCGACGGCTTCGCCGCCGTTGATCAGGCCGCCACGGCCCAGGTCGCGGCCATAGCACTTGGCGCAGATGCCAAAGCGGGTTTCGCAGGTCAGCGCGGTACGCACCTTGACCTCGTCCACGCCAGCGGCTTCGAGCTCTTCGATGAGGTCTTCATCGAGCATGTCGCCGGCCTTGGCCAGCACGCCACGGTTTTCGGGGTGCAGCACGTCGTCGGCAGTGGTACGGCCCAGCACGCGGTCGCGCAGGGATTCGATCACTTCACCGCCTTCGACGATGGCGCGCATCAGGTAACCGCTGTGGGTGCCGCAATCCTGCTCGGTCACCACCAGATCCTGGGTCACGTCGACCAGGCGGCGTGTCAGGTAACCGGAGTTGGCAGTCTTTAGCGCCGTGTCGGCCAGACCCTTACGGGCACCGTGGGTGGAGATGAAGTACTCCAGCACGTTCAGACCTTCGCGGAAGTTCGCGGTAATGGGCGTCTCGATGATGGAACCGTCAGGCTTGGCCATCAGACCCCGCATACCGGCCACCTGGCGGATCTGGGCGGCAGAGCCGCGGGCGCCGGAGTCAGCCATCATGTAGATGGAGTTGAAGGACTCCTGGGCCACTTCCTTGCCGTTGCGGTCGATCACCATCTCTTTGGAGAGCTTGGCCATCATCACCTTGGACACTTCGTCACCCGACTTGCCCCAGATGTCCACCACCTTGTTGTAGCGCTCGCCAGCGGTCACCAGACCGGAGACGTACTGCTGTTCGATCTCCTTCACTTCCTTCTGGGCGCGACCGATGATGTCGTGCTTTTCGGAAGGCACCAGCATGTCGCCGATACAGATGGAGATACCGGCCTTGGTCGCCAGACGGAAACCGCTTTGCAGCAGCTTGTCGGCAAACACCACGGTTTCCTTCAGGCCGCACTTGCGGAAGCTCACGTTGATGAGCTTGGAGATTTCCTTCTTCTTGAGCGCCTTGTTGATGTTGGCAAAAGGCAGGCCCTTGGGCAGGATTTCAGACAGCAGTGCGCGGCCGGCGGTGGTTTCCCACAGCTTGGTCGAGGGCACGAATTCGCCGGTGGCCTTGTCCTTGGTCCATTCGGTCAGGCGCACGTTGATGCGTGCGTTGAGCTCGACCTGGCCCGCGTCAAAGGCGCGTTGCACTTCACCGGTATCGGCGAAAATCAGGCCTTCACCCTTGCCGTTGATACGGTCACGGGTGGTGTAGTACAGACCCAGCACCACGTCCTGCGAGGGCACGATGGAGGGTTCGCCGTTGGCTGGGAACAGCACGTTATTGGAGGCCAGCATCAGCGTGCGGGCTTCCATTTGCGCTTCCACCGACAGGGGAACGTGCACAGCCATCTGGTCACCGTCGAAGTCGGCGTTGAAGGCCGCGCAAACGAGGGGGTGCAGCTGGATGGCCTTGCCTTCGATCAGGATGGGCTCAAAGGCCTGGATACCCAGACGGTGCAGCGTAGGCGCACGGTTGAGCATCACGGGGTGTTCCTTGATGACCTCTTCCAGGATGTCCCACACCACGGGCGTGCCGGATTCGACTTCCTTCTTGGCGGCCTTGATGGTGGTCGCAATGCCCATGGCTTCTAGGCGCGCGAAGATGAAGGGCTTGAACAGTTCCAGCGCCATCAGCTTGGGCAGACCACACTGGTGCAGCTTGAGCGTCGGGCCCACGGTAATCACGGAACGACCGGAATAGTCCACGCGCTTGCCCAGCAAGTTCTGACGGAAACGACCGCTCTTGCCCTTGATCATGTCGGCCAGGGACTTCAGTGCGCGCTTGTTGGCGCCCGTCATGGCCTTGCCACGGCGACCGTTGTCCAGCAGGCTGTCCACGGCTTCTTGCAGCATGCGCTTTTCGTTGCGCGCGATGATTTCCGGAGCCTTGAGCTCCAGCAGACGGCGCAGACGGCTGTTGCGGTTGATGACGCGGCGGTACAGGTCGTTCAGGTCGGAGGTCGCGAAGCGGCCGCCGTCCAGCGGGACCAGCGGACGCAGGTCCGGCGGCAACACGGGCAGCACGTCCAGCACCATCCACTCGGGCTTGATACCGGACTTCTTGAAGGCTTCGAGCACCTTGAGGCGCTTGGCGTTCTTCTTGATCTTCAGCTCGGAACCAGTCAGGTCGTTGCGCAGCTTCTCGATGGAGCCTTCGATGTCGATGCTCTCGAGCAGATCCTTGATACCTTCCGCACCCATCTTCGCGGTGAACTCGTCACCGTATTCCTTGAACTTGGCGTCGAAGTCGTCCTCGGACATGATGCTGTACTTCTTCAGCGGGGTCATGCCGGGGTCAGTCACCACATATGCTTCGAAGTAAAGCACGCGTTCAATGTCACGCAGTGTCATGTCGAGCACCAAGCCCAGACGAGACGGCAGGGACTTCAGGAACCAGATATGGGCGCAGGGCGCGGCAAGGTCGATGTGACCCATGCGTTCGCGGCGCACCTTGGTCTGTGTGACTTCAACGCCGCACTTTTCGCAGATCACACCGCGGTGCTTCAGACGCTTGTACTTGCCGCACAGGCATTCGTAGTCCTTGATGGGTCCAAAGATCTTGGCGCAGAACAGGCCGTCACGTTCGGGCTTGAAGGTGCGGTAGTTGATGGTTTCGGGCTTCTTCACTTCGCCAAAAGACCAGGAACGGATCTTTTCGGGCGAAGCCATGCCGATCTTGATGGCATCGAAATGCTCATCCGGGGTGAACTGCTTGAACAGGTCGAGTAAAGATTTCATGTGACTCTTTCCCTTTCAATTAAGAACGTTCGAGTTCGATGTCGATGCCCAAGGAACGGATTTCCTTGACCAACACATTGAACGATTCCGGCATGCCGGCTTCGATGGAGTGTTCGCCCTTGACGATGTTCTCGTACACCTTGGTACGGCCTTGCACGTCATCGGACTTGACGGTGAGCATTTCCTGCAACACGTAGGAGGCACCATATGCTTCCAGTGCCCACACTTCCATTTCACCGAAACGCTGGCCACCGAACTGGGCCTTGCCACCCAGCGGTTGCTGCGTGACCAAGCTGTAGGGGCCGGTCGAACGGGCGTGCATCTTGTCGTCTACCAAGTGGTGCAGCTTCAGGTAGTGCATGTAGCCCACGGTCGTGGTGCGCTCGAAAGCGTCGCCGGTGCGTCCGTCGTAGAGCTGCGCCTGGGTGCGTGCGGCGGTCAGGCCCTTGGCCTTGGCCACATCATCCGGGTAGGCCAGTTGCAGCATATCGCCGATTTCTTGCTCAGTCGCGCCGTCAAAAACGGGCGAGGCGAACGGAACACCGCTGGTGAGTTCCTGGGCCATGCTGCGGACTTCGCTGTCCGAGAGCTGGCTCAGGTCTTCCTTGCGGCCGGCGCTGTTATAGACCTGCTCGAGGAAGCCACGGATTTCCGTCGCTGCGGCTTCGCGCTGCAACATGTCGCCGATGCGCTGGCCCAAGCCCTTGCCGGCCCAGCCCAAGTGCACTTCCAGCACCTGACCGATGTTCATCCGCGAGGGCACGCCCAGCGGGTTGAGCACGATGTCGACGGGGGTGCCGTCTGCCAGGTAAGGCATGTCTTCCACGGGCGTGATTTTGGAGACCACGCCCTTGTTGCCGTGGCGGCCGGCCATCTTGTCACCAGGCTGCAGGCGGCGCTTGACCGCGATGTAGACCTTGACCATCTTGAGCACGCCTGCAGGCAGCTCGTCGCCTTGCGTGAGCTTCTTGCGCTTTTCTTCAAAAGCCAGGTCAAAGCTGTGGCGGGTCTGCTCCAGCGAGTTCTTGATGGACTCCAGCTGCGAAGCAACTTCTTCGTCCGCCGGGCGGATATCGAACCAATGGAACTTCTCGACGGAAGCCAGGTAGGCCTTGTCCAGCTTGGTGCCCTTGGCCAGCTTTTGCGGGCCGCCGTTGGCGACCTTGCCGGTCAGCAGCTTCTCGATACGGTCGAAAGCGTCGGCTTCCACGATGCGCAACTGGTCGTTGAGGTCCAGGCGGAAACGCTTGAGTTCGTCGTCGATGATCTGCTGGGCGCGGCGGTCGCGCTGGATGCCTTCACGGGTAAAGACCTGCACGTCAATGACCGTGCCTTGCGAGCCCTGGTCCACGCGCAGCGAGGTGTCCTTCACGTCGGAAGCCTTCTCGCCGAAGATGGCGCGCAGCAGCTTCTCTTCGGGCGTCAGCGTGGTCTCACCCTTGGGCGTGACCTTGCCCACCAGCGTGTCACCCGGCAGCACTTCCGCG
Organism: Rhodoferax sp. GW822-FHT02D07; assembly: GCF_058802405.1. Classification (NCBI taxonomy): domain Bacteria; kingdom Pseudomonadati; phylum Pseudomonadota; class Betaproteobacteria; order Burkholderiales; family Comamonadaceae; genus Rhodoferax; species Rhodoferax sp. GW822-FHT02D07. The sequence goes on along the minus strand of NZ_JBXAOD010000007.1, from coordinate 6,919 downwards.
CCCACGTAGATGATGCCGGACTCGTCCAGACGGTTGAGTTGTTGCTCGGACAAGTTGGGAATGTCGCGGGTGATTTCTTCCGCACCCAGCTTGGTGTCACGCGCCATCACCACGAGTTCTTCGATGTGAATGGAGGTGTAACGGTCTTCGGCCACCACGCGCTCGCTGATCAGGATCGAGTCTTCAAAGTTGTAGCCGTTCCAGGGCATGAAGGCCACCAGCATGTTCTGACCGATGGCGATTTCGCCCAAGTCAGTCGATGCACCGTCGGCAATCACGTCGCCCTTGGAGAGCTTGTCGCCCTTCTTGACGATGGGACGCTGGTGGATGTTGGTGTTCTGGTTGGAACGCTGGTACTTGATGAGGTTGTAGATGTCCACGCCCACTTCGCCGGCTTGCGCTTCGGCGTCGTTCACGCGGATCACCACGCGGGTCGCATCCACATAGTCCACCACGCCGCCACGGGTGGCGGTCACCACGGTGCCGGAGTCCACTGCGGCCACGCGCTCGATACCCGTGCCCACCATGGGCTTCTCGGGGCGCAGCACGGGCACGGCTTGACGCGACATGTTGGCGCCCATCAAGGCGCGGTTCGCATCGTCGTGCTCCAGGAAGGGCACCAGCGAGGCAGCCACCGACACGATCTGTGCGGGCGACACATCCATGTACTGCACGCGGTCGGCGCCGACCAGGATGGATTCACCCTTTTCACGTGCCGACACAAGGTCGCCAATCAGCGTACCGTCCTTGTCCAAGGCCGCGTTGGCCTGGGCAATCACGTACTTGCCTTCTTCGATGGCAGACAGGTAGTCGATGTCGTTGGTGACCTTGCTGTCAACCACACGGCGGTAGGGCGTCTCGATAAAGCCGTACTCGTTGAGGCGAGCGTAGAGGGCCAGCGAGTTGATCAGACCAATGTTCGGACCTTCAGGCGTTTCGATCGGGCAGACGCGACCGTAGTGGGTCACGTGCACGTCACGCACTTCGAAGCCGGCACGCTCGCGCGTCAAACCGCCCGGGCCAAGGGCCGACACGCGGCGCTTGTGGGTGATTTCGGCCAGCGGGTTGGTCTGGTCCATGAACTGCGATAGCTGGGACGCGCCGAAGAACTCCTTCAGTGCGGCCGAGATCGGCTTGCTGTTGATCAGGTCGTGCGGCATCAGGGGCTCTTGCTCAGCCTGGCCCAGACGCTCCTTCACAGCCTTCTCAATACGTGCCAGACCGGTACGGTACTGGTTTTCGGCGAGTTCGCCCACGCAACGCACGCGACGGTTGCCCAAGTGGTCAATATCGTCAACGTCACCGCGGCCATTGCGCAGGTCCACCAGGATCTTGACCACGGCCAAGATGTCTTCGTTGGTCAGCACCATGGGGCCGGACGATTCCGAACGGCCCATCTTGGCGTTGAACTTCATGCGGCCCACGCGCGACAGATCGTAAGTGTCGGGGTTGTAGAACAGACGCTGGAACAGGGCCTGCACGGCGTCTTCTGTCGGCGGCTCGCCGGGACGCATCATGCGGTAGATGGCCACACGTGCGGCAAACTCGTCCACCGTTTCGTCGGTGCGCAGGGTTTGCGAGATGTAGGCACCTTGGTCCAGCTCGTTGGTATAGATGCAAGCGAGTTCCTGGATGCCCGCGGTGCGCAGCTTCTTGAGCAGTGCTTCGGTCAGCTCTTCGTTGGCCTTGGCCACGATTTCGCCGGTGTCACCGTCAACCACATTGCGCGCCACGACGCGACCGATCAGGAAGTCTTCCGGCACGCTGATGTGCGAGGTACCGGACTGCTCGAGCTCGCGGGTGTGGCGTGCCGTGACGCGCTTGTCCTTGGCCACGACGACCTTGCCGCTCTTGTCGGTGATGTCGAAACGGGCCACTTCACCGCGCAGACGCTCGGCCACAAACTCCATTTGTGCGCCACTGTCCATCAGGCGGAAGTTGTCGTTAACGAAGAAGTTCGCGAGGATGGATTCGTTGTTCAGGCCGATGGCCTTGAGCAGAATGGTGACCGGCATCTTGCGGCGACGATCCACGCGGAAGTACAACAGGTCCTTGGGGTCGAACTCGAAGTCCAGCCAGGAGCCGCGGTAGGGAATGATGCGTGCGGAGAACAGCAGCTTGCCCGAGCTGTGGGTCTTGCCCTTGTCGTGCTCGAAAAACACGCCGGGCGAACGGTGCAGCTGGGACACGATCACGCGCTCAGTACCATTGATGATGAAAGAACCCTTGCCGGTCATCAGGGGCACTTCACCCATGTAGACCTCTTGTTCCTTGACTTCCTTGACCACCTTGTTCTGGGCCGTGGACGATTCACGGTCATAGATGATCAGCTGGACCTTGGCACGCACGGCGGAGGCAAAGGTCAGACCACGGGTCTGGCACTCACGCACATCAAACGCGGGCTTGGCGAGGTTGTACTCGAGGTACTTCATCTCCACAAAACCGTTGTGCGAGACGATGGGGAAGGCGGCTTCGAAGGCAGCCTGCAGGCCTTCTGCGGTACGTTTCTTGGGGGCTACGTCTGCCTGCAGGAATGCGGTGTACGCATCTTTTTGCATCTGCAGCAGGTAAGGGATCTCGAGCACACTTTCGCGACTACCGAAGTTTTTGCGAATGCGTTTGCGTTCTGTGTATGTGTAAGCCATTAGATCTCCGGGCAAAGGCTGAGGAATCCTGGGGGTCCTAGGCGACTGTCGCGTTGAGCGCTCTTCTCAACAGGCTTGGCGATTGGCCACTACCAATCACTGGCGGACGGCCATGCGTTGCACATGGCCCGTACCAAGGCATCTTCTGCAGTCGGGATCAGAAGACACTCCAAAACGGTTTTGAACCGCTTTGGAGTGTGCACTGAATACACGTCTCACAAGCAGCAAAGGCTGGAGGCCCTTGTGGGGACCTCCAGCCCTGGCAAAGCAAACTCTTACTTGAGTTCGGCCTTGGCGCCAGCTTCCACCAGCTTCTTCAGAGCGGCTTCAGCGTCAGCCTTAGCGATGCCTTCCTTGACAGCCTTGGGAGCGCCGTCGACCAGGTCCTTGGCTTCCTTCAGGCCCAGACCGGTGATTTCACGCACGGCCTTGATGACGGACACCTTGTTGGCGCCAGCGTCAGTCAGAACGACGTTGAACTCGGTCTTTTCTTCAGCAGCAGCAGCACCGCCACCGCCACCGCCAGCAGCGGGAGCAGCCATAGCAGCAGCGCTTACGCCAAATTTCTCTTCGATGGCTTTCACCAAGTCGTTGAGTTCCATGACCGACATGCTGTCCAGCGCGGTCAAAAATGCGTCTTTATCGAATGCCATTTTGATTTCCTAACAATATTGGTTACTACAGACAGGCAGCGATCAGGCTGCGGCTGCCTCTGCGGGGGCAGCTTCTGCTGCACCTGCGCCACGTTGCTCCGCCAACGCCGCCAGCACACGGGCCGTACGGGAGATGGGGGATTGCATCAAGCCCAGCAATTGCGCCAGCAACACTTCCTTGGAAGGGATGCTTGCCAGTTGCTTCACGCCGTTCACGTCCAGGGCCTTGCCGCCGTACGCACCGCCGCGGATGACCAACTTGTCGTTGGTCTTCGCGAAATCGGCCACCACCTTGGCGGCAGCCACTGCGTCTTCGGAAAAGCCGTAGATCAGGGGACCGGTCATCTGGTCAGCAACAACGTCAAAGCTGCTACCGGCAACAGCACGACGGGCCAAGGTGTTCTTCAGAACACTCAGGCTCACGCCAGCGCTGCGCGCGGTGTTGCGCAGTTTGGTCATGTCAGCGACCGTGATGCCGCGGTATTCCGCGATCACGAGCGTTTGAGCTTTAGCGGCGAGGCCGGTCACATCACTGATGACCGCTTCTTTCTCACTGCGATTCAGACTCAAGGTCTACTCCTTTAAATGCACCATGTAACTTGCGTCACTGGGTGCTCCACATTGCAGCGACCAACTGTTAACAGAACTTCATTCCATCTGCAGCGGGATCGCCATCTGCGTTGGCTTGGACCCTGGTTGCCCGGGAGCCCGACGATTAAGTGCAATCGCTTGCACACCAACGGTCTTGGATGGCCCGCCCTATTCAAGAACAGGGCGGCCCACCACTCTGGACCACCGTTTCCGATTGTCCAAATTTTTTGCGATTACGCCGCGATGGTTTGCAGGTCCACGCGGACACCCACACCCATGGTCGACGAAACAGCGATCTTGCGCAGGTACTGGCCCTTGCTCGAAGCGGGCTTGGCCTTGTTCAGCGCTTCCACCAGTGCAGCCAAGTTGCCTTGCAACTGGGCGGCGTCGAAGGAACGGCGACCGATAGTGCTATGCACGATACCGGCCTTGTCCACGCGGAATTGCACCTGACCTGCCTTGGCGTTCTTCACAGCCATAGCGACGTCGGGCGTCACAGTGCCCACCTTGGGGTTAGGCATCAGGCCGCGCGGCCCCAGGATTTGACCCAGGGTACCCACGATACGCATTGCGTCGGGCGCAGCAATCACCACGTCGAAAGGCATGTCGCCAGCCTTGACCATGGCAGCCAGATCGTCCATGCCGACCACATCAGCGCCAGCGGCCTTGGCCTCTTCAGCCTTGGCGCCTTGGGCGAACACAGCCACACGTTTTGTCTTGCCAGTGCCATTGGGCAGCACCACAGCGCCACGCACCACTTGGTCAGACTTCTTGGCATCGATACCGAGTTGCACGGCCACGTCGATGGATTCATCGAACTTGGCGTTGGCAAACTCTTTCACCAGACCCAGAGCGTCCGCCAGGGCGTACAGCTTGGTGGTGTCAATCTTGCCCACTTGGGCTTTTTGCTTTTTGGTGAGCTTGGACATTTACACGCCCTCCACATTCACGCCCATGGAACGGGCAGAACCAGCGATGGTGCGAACGGCTGCATCCAGATCGGCGGCAGTCATGTCCTTCATCTTGGTCTTGGCGATTTCTTCGAGCTGGGCGCGCGTGATCTTGCCAACCTTGTCCTTCAGGGGGTTGGAAGAGCCCTTGTCCAGCTTGATGGCCTTCTTGATCAGCACGGTGGCCGGAGGCGTCTTGATGACAAAGGTAAAGCTCTTGTCGGCAAATGCTGTGATCACCACGGGCAGAGGCAGACCAGGCTCAACACCTTGGGTCTGGGCATTGAATGCCTTGCAGAACTCCATGATGTTCAGACCGCGTTGACCCAGGGCCGGACCAATTGGGGGGGAGGGATTGGCTTTACCAGCTGGCACTTGCAGCTTGATGAAACCAACGATTTTCTTCGCCATGATTTCTCCTTACGGGTAATAACGCCTGGACACTGAACCACTCAGGTCCCGGCTCCCCGGGGTTAACGACTCTTTCAAAACGTCTGCGCCGAGTCGGATAACGCAAACACTAATCCACCATTGCTGGCGGAAAAACCTTATGTCTTTTCGATCTGAGAAAACTCAAGCTCGACGGGCGTGGAGCGACCGAAAATCGTGACCGACACACGCACCTTGCTCTTTTCGTAGTTGACGTCTTCCACCGAACCATTGAAGTCGGTGAACGGGCCTTCCTTGACGCGCACAAATTCGCCCACCACAAACTCGATCTTGTGGCGCGGTTTGTCAGTGCCTTCCTGCATCTGATTGACGATCTTCATGACCTCGGCTTCGGAGATCGGAGCCGGGCGATTCTTTGCACCACCCACAAAACCCGTGACCTTGTTGGTGTGCTTCACCAAGTGCCAGCTGTCGTCGTCCATGACCATTTCCACCAGAACGTATCCGGGGAAAAACTTGCGCTCGGTCGTTTTCTTCTGGCCATTCTTGACTTCCACCACTTCTTCCATGGGGACCAAGATACGGCCGAACTTGCTCTGCATGCCGGCACGGTTGATGCGCTCGATGATGTTGCGCTCAACAGCCTTTTCCATGCCGGAATAGGCGTGCACAACATACCAGCGCAGATCAGGATTCACAGGCGCGGACGCGGGCTGCTCTGCTGCGGGAGTCACCACATCATCAGTCATTATTTTTTCCACCCCAGAATCAGATCGTAGAAAACCCACTCAAGTGTCTTGTCCGTGAGCCAAAGGAACAAGGCCATGATGAGCACAAAACCAAACACATAGGCGGTGATTTGAATCGCCTCCTTGCGTGCGGGCCAGACCACCTTGCGCACTTCGCGCCAGGCATCCTTACCAAAGGCGATCAGCTGACGGCCGGACTCGGACGTGAAGAACGCCGCCGCAGCCAGACCCAAGCCCACCAGCAGCGCAGCCCACTGGACCACGGCACCTTGCTTGCCCAGCAGATAGAACGCCGTCAAGGCGCCAAGCACCAACAGTACAGCCACTGCCAATTTGGCTTTGTCTGCGCTGGTGTTGACTGTCTGAACTTGTGTCGTAGCCATAGTCTTTATTCGCGTTTCACTTGTACTAAATTTTCAGCATCCTCAAGACACTGAAGCCCGCTACACCGTAGCGGGCTTGCTTACCACCTATTCCCAGGTGGCAGGGGCAGTAGGAATCGAACCTACAACCTTCGGTTTTGGAGACCGACGCTCTGCCAATTGAGCTATACCCCTAGAGAACCCTTACGCGATGATTTTTGCAACCACGCCAGCGCCCACGGTACGACCACCTTCGCGGATAGCGAAGCGCAGACCTTCTTCCATGGCGATGGGGTTGATCAGCTTGACGGTAATGGAGACGTTGTCACCAGGCATCACCATTTCCTTGCCTTCGGGCAGCTCGATCGCACCGGTCACGTCCGTGGTACGGAAGTAGAACTGGGGACGGTAGTTGTTGAAGAAAGGAGTGTGGCGGCCGCCTTCATCCTTGCTCAGCACGTAGATTTCACCGGTGAAGTGGGTGTGGGGCTTGATCGAGCCAGGCTTGCACAGCACTTGGCCACGTTCCACTTCTTCACGCTTGGTGCCGCGCAGCAGGATACCGACGTTGTCGCCAGC
>NZ_JBXAOD010000006.1:0-284794 GCF_058802405.1 Rhodoferax sp. GW822-FHT02D07 | reverse complement strand
TGCCGTGCTGCTCCTGGTTGTGGTGCTTATGCCTTCCATCAAGGCCAAGCGCGAAGAGGCTTTCGTGGACGACTGAGGCTTAGCCCTGGCGCCGCGCGGGCTCGCGCTGGTGCAAAAACTTGGTGAGCAGGTCGCGCGGCGGCGTGACGGAGATGTGTTTGAGAATCTGCCCCACATTGCCGCGGTGGTAGGCGCCATGGGTGAGTACGTGGAACAGCATTTCCTCGCGCGTCATGCGGCCGGCGTCGCCGTCGGTGAAGCGGAAGACCAGACTCTCGCCCAGTGCATCGGCGTTCAATCCAGCCAGATAAGACTCAAACCACGCATCGGTCTCGGCCGCTGCAAAGTGCAGCTCGCCCAATTCAGGCGTCTCCGCCGTGTTACTTTGGGTATAGCCATGCGCCTCGCCGAGCAGGTGGGCGCGGAAGATGCGGTCCACCACATAGATGTGGTTCAGCATGCGAATGGCGGTATGCAGCGGCTCGGCGTGTTGCACCGGGTCTACCGTGGCCATGCAGTCATACAACTCGGCGTTGGCCCAGGTCTTTTGGGCATACAAGGTTTTCAGCATGGCGAGGGACATGACAGGCTCCGTGATGGGGTGCGCCGCGAGGGCATCGCTCCATTATCGGCCAGCACATCGGCGCTAAAACCCACCGCCTGCGCACCGGGTACGGTGCGCCCCTGCAGGCGTCCTTGGCGGGGTGGGCCGGGCTGGTGGGCGGGTAGCTCACCAGGGACGAAAGCAGAGTGGGTGAAGTAATTGGAGCATCTGCACAGCCATCTGACCAACATTGAATTTGAATAATTCCATCTACAAAACAGATGGATAGCCTAAGATGGCAACTCCACTACCCTGCCACCTGCCATGGAACTGCGCCAGCTCCGCTACTTCATCGCCATTGCCGACTGCGGCTCCTTTTCCAAGGCGGCTGAGCGCGTCTTCATCGCCCAATCGGCGCTAAGCCACCAGATGGCGCAGCTGGAAGATGAGCTGGGTGCCAGCCTGTTCCACCGCTCGCGCCGCGGCGTGGAGCTGACCGATGCGGGCAGTCGCTTTCTGCCGCACGCCGTGTCCATATTGCGGCAGGCGGACGACGCCGTGGCCAGCGTGCGCAGCGGCGCCAGCGCGCCCAGTGGCAAGGTGGTGTTTGGCTTGCCGCACAGCGCATCCAACGCGCTGGCCCTGCCCCTGCTGCGCGCCGTGCGCGAGCAGCTACCGCTGGTGCAGCTGGAGCTGACCGAAGAACTCACCGGCAACCTGAGCAAGCAGCTGCGCAGCGGCCAGATCAACCTGGCTGTGCTGTTTGACGACGGCCACTTGGGCGAATTCGCAAGCACCCCGCTGCTGCGCGAACGCATGTGCCTGATTGCCCCCGCGCAGGCGGGCAAGCCGGCCAAGGCCCGCATTTCGCTCAAGCAGGCGCTGGCCCTGCCGCTCACCCTGCCGGCCAGCCCGCATGGCGTTCGCCCCATCATTGACGCAGCCGCCGCAAAGGCGGGCCTGCCCCCGCCCACGGTGGAGGCGGACATCAGCTCCATCAGCATCCTGCGCACCACACTGTTGGCCGGCCTGGGCCGCACGCTGCTGCCCGTCATGCCCTTGCGCGCAGAAATCGACAGCGGCCAGCTCACCGCTACTGAGGTGGGCAGTCCGCCGCTGGCGCGCACGCTCATGCTCTGCGCGGCCAGCCACATTCCGCCCTCTGCAGCAGCGCTGGCGGTGCAGGCATTGGTGTTGGATTTGGTGGACACGCTGTGCCGCTCGGGCCAATGGCCGGGCGCCACCGTGCTCAGAGCGACGAACTCTTAATCCGCAGCCCTCAGGCTGCGGGCGCGCTGCCCTTGCTCACGCTCTCGCCGTCCTCGGGCCTGAGCGTCCAGAAGGCAAAGGACGACAACACCGTCAGCACTGCCAGGGTCAGGAAGGCGTGGTGCAACGACGTGGTGACCGCCGCGCGATCGGACTGCGACAGGCCATCCAGAAAGTACCCGGTAATCAGCGAGCCAAAGGCCAGGCCAAAGCTCATGGACATTTGCTGCAGCGTGCTGGCCATGGTGCTGGCCTGGGCGGTGTCTTTCGCGTCAATGTCCGCATAGGCCATGGAGTTCATGCTGGAGAACTGCAGCGAATTGCACAGCCCCAGTACCAGCCCAATACCCACGATGACGAACAGCGGCGTACCCGGCCCCACCAGCGCGTAGCTGGCAATGGCACAGGCCACCAGCAGCGTGTTGACGACAAGCACACGCCGGTAGCCAAAGTGCTTGAGCATGGGCGCGGCCATCGCCTTCATGCCCATGGCCGCCAGCGCCGCCGGCATCATCAACAAGCCAGACTGCCAGGCCGGCAGCCCAAGCCCGAGCTGATACAGCAGCGGCAACAGAAACGGCATGCCGCCCACACCCAGCCGCGTAACAAAGCCGCCCAACACGCCCACGCGGAAGGTACGCGTAGAGAACAAGGACAGGCGCAACAGCGGGTGCGGCACCCGCCGCGCATGCCAGCCATAGGCCACGAGCAGCCCGATGGACACCGCCACCAGCAAGGCCACGGTACTCATAGGCAGGGTGATCTCGCCAAACACTTCCAGAATCCAGGACAGCAGGCCCGCGCCTGTGGCAAACAACAACAGCCCGCGCACATCCAGCGGGCGCGCCGTGTCTTCCTGGTAGTTGGGCATGTGCTTGCTGGCAAACCACAGCGCAGCCAGCCCCACGGGCACATTCACAAAGAAAATCTCGCGCCAGGAAAACCAGTGCACGATGAGCCCGCCCACCGTGGGCCCCAGCAGCGGCCCCAGCAGCGCGGGAATGATCACGAAGTTCATCGCCTGCAGCAGCTCGCCCTTCGAGAAGGTGCGCACGATCACCATGCGCCCCACCGGCATCATCATCGCCGCCGCAATGCCCTGCGGCACGCGAGCCGCAATCAGCATGGTCGCGTTCACCGCCAACCCGCAGAGCACGGAAGACACGGTGAATAGCGCCACCGCAAACATGAAGACGCGCCGGCTGCCATAGCGCTCGGCCAGCCAGCCGCTAATGGGAATGCTCACCGCCAGCGCCAGGATGTAGCTGCTCACCACCGCCTTCAGGCTCAGCGGCGTCACGCCCAGGCTGGCCGCCATGGCCGGGATGCCGGTGTTGACGATGGTGGAGTCCAGCTGTTCCATGAACAGCGCCGTGGCCACCACCCAGGGGAGGTAGCGCTTTGTCGTCGATTCACTGGTGACCATGGCGCATCGTACCCCCGGGGCAGAGACCTTGTGCTGCGTTTTGGTATCGGCTGGCCGGCTCCAAAACCCTTGAGTCGGGTGAGGTTTATATCAAGTAACTATATTAGTTACATGAAACAAAACAGCCAACTGTCAGACGTCCTGCACGTCCTGCTACACATGGCCGAGGGCGATGGCCCCGCCACCTCCGAGGCGCTGGCCGCCGCCATGCAGACCAACCCCGTGGTGCTGCGCCGCCTCATGGGCGGGCTGCGCGATGCGGGCTTTGTCGTGTCGGCCAAGGGGCATGGCGGCGGCTGGGTGCTGGCGTGCGACATGGACCGCATCACCCTGGGCGATGTGTACCAGGCGCTGGGCGCGCCGCCGCTGGTGTCGCTGGGCTTTCGGGAAGACCGCCCCACCTGCCTGGTGGCTCAGGCTGTGAACGACGCGCTGGCCGGCGCCGCGCAAGAGGCCGAGGCCCTGCTGCTCAAGCGCTTTGGCGCCGTCACCCTGGCCACGCTCTCCAAAGATTTTCACCAGCGCATGGCCGCCGCCAAAGCACAAGGCTGGAACCCCGCCCACAGCCACCACCAGAAGGACCACAAGGCATGAAGCACATCGACTTCGCCGTCATCGGCGGCAGCTACGCCGGCATGGCCGCCGCCCTGCAACTGGCCCGCGCGCGCCGCAACGTACTGGTGGTGGACGCCGGCCAGCGCCGCAACCGCTTTGTGGACGCCGCGGGCGAAACATCGCATGGCTTCCTGAGCCAGGATGGCCGCGCGCCGGCCGAAATAGCCGCCGACGCCCGCGAGCAACTCATGAACTACCCCAGCGTGGAATGGCTGCACGGCAGCGCAGACCGTGCGCGCGTGGCCGCCGACGGCCGGCTGGAATTCCGCGTGGGCAGTGAGCGCATCAGCGCCACCCGCCTCATCCTGGCCACCGGCGTGCGCGACGAGCTGCCGCCCGTGCCCGGCCTGGCCGAGCGTTGGGGCCGCAGCATCTTCCACTGCCCCTACTGCCACGGCTACGAGATGAACGCCGGCCCCATCGGCATCATCGCCGCGTCGCCCCTGGCGCTGCACCACGCGCTCATGCTGCCGGACTGGGGTAGCCCCACGCTGTTCCTGAACGGCGCCTACACGCCCAGCGCCGAAGACCTGGCCGCCATCGCCCGCCGCGGCACGCAGATAGAGGCAACGCGCATTGAGCGCATAGACGGCGTGGCCGACGTGGTGCTGCAAGACGGCCGCACGGTTAGCTTGAACGGCCTCTTCACCCAGCCACATACCGTGCTGGCCAGCCCCGTGGCCGAGCAACTGGGTTGCGCGCTGGAAGACGGCCCCATGGGCGTGTTCGTCAAGGTGGACGAAGGCAAGGCCACCAGCGTGCCGAATGTGTTTGCGTGTGGCGACGCGGCGCGGGCGGCGGGGAATGTGACGCTAGCGGTGGCGGATGGGGCGATGGCGGGGTTTGGGGCGCATCGGGGGTCGATGTTTTAAAGTTAATAACTTTTCGAAGGGCAGGCCATGCAGGTCGAGTTGTACACCGATGACATTCCAGAGGTCTTTGAGCGATTCAGCAATTTGATCGGTGCACAGCATTGGAGAAAGCGCGTTGACTTAATAAAGAGTGAATACAAAGGCAACAGGCTTTTGAAGGACTACTTGATTACAGAAAACGAAATTTCCTTTGGTCTTCAGGAAGCTAGTGAGTTAACACAGCGATTCGGCCGAATTCCGGTTCGTCAAATGGACTGTCAGTCTCTATACCCATCCATCGGGTTTGCCACTCAAATAGTTTCAATAGCAGATACATTAAAAAGCACTCAAAGAGTGCAATTGACTCGGCGCGTTCACGGAGCACTGAAGAACCCTGACGATATGAGAGCCTTGAGGCTCGAATTAACCGCTGCAACACATTTTCTGAGGCGCGGATTAGAAGTCGAATGGCCGGAGATGACTGGCCAAGGCGGCACCATGGATCTGATCGTTCCAAACCTAGGACAACATGGACTAGAGATCGAATGCAAATCCGTTTCCGACGACAAAGGTCGGAAAATCCACAAACGAGAGGCGCTTGATTTTTGCAATTTAGTTGCCCCTCATCTCAATAGACTCGGCAGCACGTTGACGACAGGGGTTGCGGTTGTATTGACACTTGAAGCAAGGATGCCAGGCGCCTACGCAGATCGCCAGGCCCTTGCCCGCTTCGTTATTAACAATGTGCTAGCAGGAGCAACTATCTGCCAACAGGATGGAGCGACTTTGCGTATTTCTAAGTTTGATCCGAGCAAACTTGGGGAGTCTGGAGTAGATGGCCTTCCCATTGTCACGAGAGATAACCTAGATGCGATCACTGGAACTAAAAACCGCCAAGCATTAATAGTTGGTCGGAAAAATGGGGGAGCAATCGCTTTTGTCCTCCAGAGTAAAGAAGACGACTCTCTTTTAGACAGCGTATTTGAAACCGTCTCTAGGTCTGCAAATAAACAGCTATCAAAGACAAGGGCCGGGATGTTTCTAATTGGCCTTGAAGGACTTGAGGCTGAATCTCTACTAAGAGTTGCCAAGCAAGATTCGTCCTCAGACCTTCCTCCAACAGCTCTCCGCCTTCACACCAGTAATTTTCTGAAGCAGTACGTTCGAGACCACGTTATTGGCATCGGCTTTATTAGCAAAGGGGCATATCGACCTGTGCCTGATGGATCTATCGATAGTGGAGGAGCAGCCTACATATTTCACAAAGAGGAAAGTCCACACTGGCATACAGATTTCGACAACTTATTCACTTCGAAAAATTGACCTGATTGCGGATTTCGGATTCCCTTGTGATCTTCTTTCTCGATGCTTGTATCGCTCACCCCACCCTACCAACAGAGGTAACGGCACTTTAAGTACAGCCTACCTCCGGCTGTACGTGCAGACACTGTGACAACTCCTCCGTCATTTTGTTATCCACCAAACCATCCCCCAATTTCATCCCCCAGACTCCTTTGCATCACCACGCAACAGGAGTCCCCATGCCCATCACCTGCTTCATCCGCTACGAAATCGCCCCGTTCCAGAAAGACCAGTTCACCGCCTACGCCAACAACTGGGCGCGCATCATTCCCCGGCTGGGTGGGCATCTGCTGGGTTACTTTGTGCCGCACGAGGGCAGCAACTACGAGGCCTGGGGGCTGATCTCCTTCCCCAGCCTGGCGGCGTATGAGGCCTACCGCCAGCGCCTGCGCGAGGACGACGAGGCGGTTGCCAACTTTGCATTTGCGCAGCGCGAGCGTTTCATCCTGAAAGAGGAGCGCACTTTCCCCCAGCCAGTGCCCGCCAGCTACCTGCAGGCGCCCACGGGCTATATTGAAGCCGCATGACTTCCTCACCTTCCGCCGCCCCTTTTGAGCCCCGGCTGGCCAGCGTGGCCGCGGTGATTGCCGATGCCACGCGCTCGCGCATGCTGAGCTACCTGCTCGCGGGCGATTACGCCAGCGCGGGGGAGCTGGCGCGGGCTGCGTCCGTATCGCCCGCCACGGCTAGCGGGCACCTGGGCAAGCTGATGGCGGCGGAGCTGCTGGTGTGCGAGCAGCGCGGGCGGCACCGCTACTACAAGCTGGCCGACGACGAGGTGGCCCACGCGCTGGAGGCGGTGGCGCTGATCGCCGAGCGCCGCACCCACACCGCCGCCTGGGCCAACCCCACGCGCCAGCGGCTGCGCTTTGCGCGCTGCTGCTACGGGCACCTGGCGGGGCAGCTGGGCGTGGAGCTGTTTTCGCAGCTCTTGTCCAAGGAATGGCTGACCCCGGCGGGCGATGGCTACCTGCTCACGGCGCAGGGCAAAGCCGGGCTGGGTGCCATTGGGTTTGCGGTGGACGGCATGGACCAAGCCAAACCGTCTGCAACCGCCCGCCTGGCCTACCGCTGCCTGGACTGGTCCGAACGCCGCGACCACATGGCCGGCAAGCTGCCCAAGGCGCTGCTGGCGCATTGTCTGGAGCGCGGTTGGCTGCGCCGCCATGAAGGCGAACGCGCGCTGGAGGTGACCCCGCTGGGGCGCAAGCACCTGGCGGGGCTGCTGCCTTCGGTCAATGCGTTATGAACAAAATAGGCCTCTAGCCCCCGTGGAATATGCGCGAGCAGCTACTTAATTGGTAGCAAACCTGGCACCCCAATTCAAACGTTAGCCCGGCTTGCGATGGGCGCATGCGCCGCCATCACCTCAAGTACCCAGTTGATAAAGACGCGCAGCTTCACGCTCACATGGCGGTTGGGGTGGAAGGCCAGGTACAGGGGCATGGGGTCCAGCGCCCAGTCTTCCAACAAGGGCACGAGTTCACCACACGCCAGGTGGGGCTTGGCCATGTAGTGCGGGAGCCAGAGCACGCCCACGCCGGCAAGGCCAGCGGCAAGGTAAGCATTGCCATCGTCCACCGCCAGCGCATGCTTGCCTTTGACTTCGATGCGTTCATCGCCCTGTCGCAGGGTGGACGGCAACAGCTTGCCGGTACGCGATGACAAAAAGCCAACGATGCGGTGCGGGTCTGCTTCCAGATCCGAGGGGTGCTGCGGGCGCGGGGCACTTTGCAGATAGCTGGGGGCCGCGTACACGCCAAGTTGCAGGTCGCCCACATGGCGCGCGATGAGTGAGGGCTGGGTGACTTCACCACCGCGTATGACGCAATCCACGTTGTCACCGATGAGGTTGACCATGCGGTCGCTCACGCCCATCTCGATCTGCAGGTCCGGATAGCGGGCGTGGAACGCCGGGAATGCAGGAACCAGCAGCATGCGCGCCAGCGGGCTCGGAACATCCACGCGCAGCCGCCCTCGGGGCGAGGCGGTGGCGTCGGACAGGCTGGTCTCGGCGTCGTCCAGATCGACCAGCAGGCGCACTGCCCGCTCGTAGTAGGCCGCGCCATCGGCGGTGACATGCACTTGCCGCGTGGTGCGGTTGAGCAGCTTGACACGCAGCCGTGTCTCCAGCTGTTGCACCAGCTGGGTCACGGTGGTTTTGCTCATGTGCAGGGTCAGCGCGGCCTTGGTAAAGCTGCCCGTCTCCACCACGCGCACAAAGGCCTGCATTGCATCAAAACGGTCCATATTGGCTCCACCTCACCCCGCTGATTGTTTGAAAAACGCAAACAGTGATTGTGCGACTTGCTGGTTTATCTGGGGGCTGCAGCCGCCTAAATTCAGGGCGAGCGATGGGGCTCTTCCCATCCAAACCACCATCCACAAAGGTATTCCATGTCAGTCCGCAATGTTGTTTTTCCCGCTGGTCGCCAGGCGCTCTATGAGCAAAATCGCTACTCGCCCGCCATCCAGTCGAATGGCTTTTTGTTTGTGTCAGGCCAGGTGGGCAGCAAGCCGGATGGCTCGCCGGAACCTGATTTGACGAAGCAGGTGCGCCTGGCGTTTGAGAACCTCAATGCCATCCTGGCGGCTGCGGGTTGCACCTTCGATGACGTGATTGACGTTACGGTGTTCATCGTGGAGCCGGAGAAACATCTGGAGACCATCTGGCCCGTAATCCATGAGTTTTGGGGCGAGGCCCCACACCCGACGCTGACGGGTGTGGGCGTGACCTGGCTCTACGGCTTTCAGTTCGAGATCAAGGTGATTGCCAAGCTGCCAGCGCCATGACTACCCATGCGCACTGGCGCCGCGCTTGCCGAGCGCCCAGATGCTGCTGATCAGCAACGCGCCGCCCAGCCATTGCAGTGGCGCCAGCGCTTCGCCCAAGAGCAGGGCCGCCAGTACCACGGCGGTGAGTGGCTCCACGA
Organism: Rhodoferax sp. GW822-FHT02D07; assembly: GCF_058802405.1. Taxonomy (NCBI): domain Bacteria; kingdom Pseudomonadati; phylum Pseudomonadota; class Betaproteobacteria; order Burkholderiales; family Comamonadaceae; genus Rhodoferax; species Rhodoferax sp. GW822-FHT02D07. The sequence goes on along the minus strand of NZ_JBXAOD010000006.1, from coordinate 275,794 downwards.
GCGTGGCCACGGTGAGTGCGGTTGGGCTCAGGCGCGCAGCGCCCCAGCTGAATGCCAGCAGGGCCAGCGCCGCGGTGACGATGCCCAGGTACAGAAACCAGGCCTGCGGCGGCACATCGGCAGGCCACACCAGCGGACGGAAGAACCCGGTCAGGCCCATCACCACCGCAGCCACCAGCGTGAGGCAGGCCGCCGCCTGCCCTGCCCCCAGGTCTTGCGACAGGCGCCCGCTCACCAAGGTGAACCCGGCATAGAGCACGGCCGACGCCACCGAGAACGCCACACCCGCCAGCACAGCACCGCTGCCACCAGACGCACCGCCATGGCGCAACACCAGCAGCGCCGTGCCGCCCAGAGCGGCCACGAGCGCCAGCACCAGGGTGACGTCCAGCCTTTCGCGCCCCTTCATCAGCGCCCATAGCGTGACCAGCACCGGGGGCAAACACAGGGCAATGAGCGTGGGGATGGCGGCGCCTATGCGCTCAATGCCCAAAAACCAGCACAGCACATACATGGCCATGCAGGTGCCAGCGACCAGCACCATGCCCAGCCGCGGCCGCACCGTGGCCCACAAGCTGCGGCGCGCAAACATAGCCATCAACACGACGGCCCCGACCAGAAACCGCCAGAAAGAAATGTTCTCGGGCGTGAAGCCGTGGCGGGCGATGAGCACGTTCACGACCAGCGCGCCCGTGCCCCACAGAAAGCCCGCGCCACAGGCGGCCAGCAGGCCCAGGCGGGCTGCGTTGGGCGTGTGGTGGGATTGAAGCGGGACGGAGGACATGGCAGCAATGGGTTTCTGGATTACAAGAAGAATCGGGCTCTAGCCCCCGTGGAATCTGCGCGAGCAGCTTCTCTTTTAATAGCAACTAGCCTCGGCCCACAAATGGCATGTTGGTGGCCATGATGGTCATGAACTGCACGTTGGTGGACAGCGGGAGCTGGGCCATGTGCAGCACGGCGTCAGCCACCTGCTGCACATCCATCATCGGCTCCACGGCAATCTCGCCATGGGCCTGCAGCACGCCGGTGGACATGCGGGCGGACAGCTCGGTCAGCGCGTTGCCAATGTCGATCTGGCCGCAGGCAATGTTGTACTTGCGGCCGTCCAGAGAGATGGATTTGGTGAGGCCGGTGATGGCGTGTTTGGTGGAGGTGTAGGGGGCGGAGTTGGGGCGCGGCGCGTGAGCGGAGATGGAGCCGTTGTTGATGATGCGCCCGCCTTGGGGCGTCTGGTTCTTCATCAGGCGGAAGGCGCCTTGCGCGCAGAGGAAGGAGCCGGTGAGGTTGGCGTCCACCACGGTCTGCCATTGCGCAAAGCTGATGTCTTCGAAGTTGACTTTGGGCGCGCCCACGCCGGCATTGTTGAACAACACATCCAGCCGGCCAAAGGTGTCCTTGATCATGGCAAACAGCGCGTCCACCGATTCGGGCTGGCCCACATCCACACAAAACGGAAAGGCATTCGCCGTACCGCTGGCCTGGGCCACTTCGGTCAGCGGGCCGATCCGCCGCCCGGCCAGCACAACGCGGTAGCCCGCCTTCAACAACGTAAGGGCGACGGCCCGACCGATGCCGGTGCCAGCGCCGGTAACCAAAGCGACGGGGGACTTGGAGTTCATGAGAAGGCCTTCCAAAAGTAGAACCTTTGCTTTGTAGCAGACGGGGCACTTGACACATAAACCTACTAGTTGGTAGACTCTATCCCATGGACACCGAACTCTCCCCCAAAGCCACCGAAATCGTTGCCTGCGCACGTGCGCTGCTGGCGGCCGGGGGGTACAACGGGTTCAGCTACGCGGACATTTCTGCCGCGGTGAACATCAGCAAGCCCAGCATCCACCACCACTTTGCCAGCAAGGCGGAGCTGGTGCGCGTGGTGCTGGTGCGCTACCGCGCTGAGACGGTGGCCGGCATTGCTGCGATGGAGCAGCAGATCAGCGACCCGGTGGCGCAGCTGCGGGCCTACACGGACTACTGGTCTGCCTGCATCCGCGAAGGCAGCCTGCCCTTTTGCGTCTGCGCCATGCTGGCGGCGGAGTTGCCAGCCATTCCCGCCGAGGTAGCGGACGAGGTGCGCGGCCATTTTTCTGAATTGAGCGCCTGGCTGACCGCCGTGTTGACGCGGGGCGCGGCACAAAAGGCTTTCTTTTTGCAGGCCACGGCCGAGGAAGAAGCCCGAACCTTCATGGCCACGGTGCACGGCGCCATGCTGTCGGCCCGCGCCTATGGAGACCCGGAAATGTTCCCCCGCATCGTGCAGCCGCTGGTGCGTCGGCTGACGACGCAATAACTGTCCAACCCACCGCCCTTCCCTTTTTTTGCCCGATCAATCTACCAACTAATAGATAGGAAACACACCATGCCCAATCCGCTTTCCCTCCTCGGCATCGCCCACACCGCCATCAGCCTGGTGCCCGTGGTGGCCGGTATCTACAGCTTTGCCAAGTACCGCGGCATCCAGCCGGCCACGCGCTCGGGCAAGGTCTACCTGGGCGGGCTGTTGGTGGCGGTGCTCACCGCCTTCGGCCTCTCCAGCACCGGCGGCTTCAACCCCGGGCACGCGCTGGGCATCCTGGCGCTGCTGGCCGTCAGTGGCGCGCTGCTCATCCCGCGCCTGTCCTTCCTGGGCTGGGCGCGGCCCTACCTGGCCACCTTCGGCCTGTCGTTCAGCTTCTTCCTGACGTTGGTGCCCGGCATCAACGAAACGCTGACCCGCCTGCCCGCATCACAACCGCTGGCCACCGGGCCGGAGCACCCGCTGGTGCAGAGCACCTTGCTGGCGTGGGTGGTGATCTTTCTGGTGGGCTTTGCGATTCAGGCCTGGACGATCCGCGTTCAACGCAAAGTCAGCGTCTAGCCCCTGTGGAATGTTCGCAAGCAGCTTCTGTTTTGATAGCAAATCAGTTCGGAAACTGCTCCACATGGGTCTCGCCACGGCGGCCCAGATAGACCACATGGCGGCCTGCACTCCAGACCGTGTAGCCCACGCATCCCGCAGCTTGGGTGAGTTTCTTGAACTCCGGGTACATCACCCTGCCCTGCTGGGCGCCCTTGATGGCGGCGCGTACGGCGTCGCCGTCGAAGGCGTCGGCAATGCCGTGCTGCGGGCGCTCGAAGCTGAAATCAGCCGTGCTGCCGTCGGGCAGGTAGTAGCTGCTGCGGCCACTGCGGTAGTCCACGTGATAAGACTCCACCCCGGCACCGACCAGTTGGCCAATGACCTGGCCAAAATGGATGCTGCCCTGGTTGGAAGCCTCAAAGGTGGATCGAATGGTCGATAGCGTGCTGTCGTTCATGGTGCGCTTTCTGTGGAAGGAAATGCCTGGCGTATCAGGCAGTGGGAAGGTCTTTGAGCTGGTGGTGCTGCGCCAGCGCCTGCATGGCGCGGGCCAGTGCCTGGCGCTCTGCGGCAGGCAAGTGGCCAAAGAAGTGATCGTCATTGGCGTCAGCCAGCGCGGCCAGCTGTGGCACCAGCGCTTTGCCTGCCGCGGTCAGGCCCAGGCTTTGCTCGCGGGCGCGGCCATCCACCAGTTGCCGCCCGGCCAGGCCCTTCTCTTCCAAGCGAGATACCACCTTGGACGCCGCACCTTTGGTCATGCCCAGGGCATCGATCAACTCCGCATGCGTGGTTTCGTCTTGCGACCAAAGCGTGCGCAGTGCCACCCATTCGGTAACCGTAACGCCCTGCTCTTCCAGCAGTTGCGCAAAGCGCAGAGACACATGGTTGGATACAAAGCGCAGCCAGAAGCCCAGATGGGCCTCCAGCGGTGATGGTGAGGCTGGTTTTTTGCGTGTGCTCATTGTGGTTTCCTTGGAAACTTATTGAAGTTTAGTTTCCACAGAAACCTATGTCAAGCACCTCGAGGGGTGGCCAGCTCGGTCTTGCGCTCGATGATGCGTGACACCAGGCCGTATTCCACCGCCTCTTCGGCGGACATCCAGTAGTCGCGCTCGATATCGAGCAGTACGCTCTCCAGCGGTTTGCCGGTTTCGCGGGCGATGGTGCGGGCAATGCGCTCACGCGCCTTTACGATCTCGCGCGCCTGGATGGCAATGTCGCTGGCCGGCCCGCCGGAGCCACCGCTGGGTTGGTGGATGAGAAAGCGCGTGTTGGGCGTGCAGAAGCGCCGCTCTTTGGGGGCGGACAGGTACAGATGCGTGGCCGCGCTGCCCACCCAGCCGGTGCCGATCATGTTCACCGGCGCGGCGATGAAGCGCAGGATGTCGTGAATCGCATCGCCCGACTCCAGATGCCCGCCGGGCGAGCTGACCAACACGTCGATGGGCTGATCGCTGTCCGCGTCCAGTGCGATGAGGCGGCGCGTCACGTCGGCGGCCATGGTGTCGGTCACACTGCCGTAGATCAGCAGCGTGCGGGACTTGAAGGTTTTTTCCTCCAGGTAGGAGGTGCGCGGCTCGGGGTTGGCGCTGGGGGTATCGGTCTTGTCTGGGGTTTCCATGGTGGGTTCCTTGTGTTGGAACTGCCATGACGAACGGGGCGCAGTTTTCGTGACATGGGCTTGCCCCGGCGCGGGCCAGCCCGCTATGGCACCATGCGCCCATGTACGACGCACGCCCCCTCCCCCTGCCCGACATCGACCACCGCCAACTGCTGCGCGCCGCCACCCGCCTGCTGGGCCCGACCGAGGCGGAAGATGCGGTGCAGGACGCCTATGTACGCGTGCTGGAAGGCAGGCAGGGCGAACTCAACTCCACCCAGGCCTGGCTGCTGACCGTGGTACGCAACCTGGCCATAGACCGCCTGCGCCGCCGCAGCTGGATGCGGCAGTGGCTGGAAGCCACGGGCGTGCCGGAGGCAGAGCCCGCATCCCCCTCCGCCGAGGCGGACGCAGCCTTGACCCAGGAAGCCACCCACGCCCTGCGTCTGCTGGCCACCCACCTTGCGCCCGAAGACGGCGCCGCCCTGCTGCTGCACGAAGTCTTTGAAGCCAGCCACGCCGAAATCGCCAAGGCCAGCGGCCGATCCGAAGCCGCCAGCCGCCAACAACTGCGCCGCGCACTGCTGGGGCTGCGGCAGGTGCGGGGTACGGTGGATGACGCCAAATCTTCTGAGCGCGAACCCAACGAAGAGGCCACGTTCCGCGTCTACCTGCAGTCCCTGCAACTGCGCGACCCGCAAGTCCTGTGGGCCATACTCCGCCATCCGCCTATCAGTGCGATGGCGGAGGCGTTTGCTTTAGGTGCGGAGACTGCTTCAGCGCCCCATGTGCTTGCCAGCGGCGTGGTGCAAATAGGCGGACAGCTGGGCCTGGTGCTCACGCTGGACGGCATCCGCCTGTGCGTGGTGCCGCTGGGGGCACGGGCGGAGTACGAAGCTGACGCCGCTCTGCTTTACCAGTCAAATTGGCCTCTGCCCCCTTGTGGAATAGGCGCTATCAGTTTTATATAGCAATTCACACAACTCTCAAAGCCATGTTTACCTTCCTTCGCAAGCCCCAAAAGTTCAAGTCCTGAGGGATTCCAGTTCTTTCTGGGCGTATTGCGATAACACCCAGCGCCTACGACATACGCCAACAGAAACTAAAGCACAGATTCAAGAGCGGCGGGACATCCAAGCTGCCCAAGCCATCAAGGCGCTCCCGGAGATCGAAGTTGGCCCAGAGCAAAGCTCACCCCTTCTTCACATCCAGAACTGGGAATGGATGATGATCGATTCCGTAGAGTGACCGTACTCCGGCAAGCCTTTAACCCACTGCTGATCCACAAACTTCAAGCATTGCTTCCATATGAACTACAGACTTCCAGATCATTGTGTCGCTATATGACGACTGTAAGTCCGAAGCATGGGGGCACATGAAACTCACAGCAACTCTCGTTGCAATCCAACGCAACTTTACCGACGCCTATGGCTTGGCCAAACAACAATCCCTGAGCTACACAATGACCATCGTAACTGCTCGTATCTGTATCTATTGCTACCCGAGCAACACGCCGTTTGAGCGACGACTAAGTCAAACGAGTTTGGGCTTCCCAGATATCCCCGAGCAGTTCCGCTGCCCGGACACTACCAAATATGTAATTAGATATGCATACACCTCCAACCAAGTCGCATCGAAACAGACAAAACAGCCAGCCCCGCAGAACAGGTACGGTAGATCAGACACGCCGGGCATGAGCCACTATCAGCGAAACACCCGAGCAGGCCCCACCATGCGACCGTTACAATTCGGGGCAACTTCAAGCCAACTTAGAGATACATGTTACTGAACTGGTTTAACGCTAAGGATGCCCACCAGTTTGGCGGCGAGCTGGCACAGTTTTTCGTCGAGCAAATGCCACTAAACCGGCCGACCAAGGACAAGAAGTTCGCCAATAAGACTCAGAATCTTCTGGTCCAAATGGACCGGCGCGTGCAGCAATTCAAAGCCGACCACAAACTCAATATCTACACTCGAGCTCGCCTGGGTAACCAGTTCAAATGGACGCTGAAAGATGCTGGTTACGACGAAGCTTACTTGGAAGAGCTGACCGAGTGGCTGCTGCAACGCCTGTGAGTGCATGAAAAACTGGCTCCAAAAGATTTTCTCCCCCACCCCCGCTCCCATCGAGCCAACTAGCAGCAGCAAGGAGGAGCGCCGGCAGGGTAATGCTTACTTGGACCAAGGCCATCTGCAGGCCGCTATCAACTGCTACCAACGCGCGGTCGCCTTGGAACCCAGCTCTGCAGACGCGCACATAAGCCTGGGCTTTGCGCTACAGCAGGCCGGCCAAGTCCATGCTGCCTTAACCGCCTTAGCCCAGGCACGACGACTGCAGCCAGTGAGCTTCGACGCACTTTATTTATCCGGCCAGGTCTGCGCCAGCCTCAAACAAAGCACCCAAGCAGCAGCGTACTTCGAGCAGGCACTGGCCCTGCAGCCTGAATTCGAGCCGCTGTACGGAGAGCTTTGCCAGGCCTTATTCGAAGCCGGGGAGCTGGAGCGCGCACGCAGCACCATAGACCGGGGTCTAGAGCGCTTTCCGCACAACGCGTCGTTTCACCTGTTCTCGGGTAATCTGCACTTCCACCGCGAAGATTGGAACGTTGCCTGCACTGCCTATAGCCAAGCGCTGCGACTGGATCCACAGCTGTCACAGGCCTATGGCAATCTAGCCATGATGCTGCAAAAGCGAGAGCAGTGGAAGGAAGCTCTGGCTTATTTCGACAAAGCCATCGGACTCGAAGGTCGCGAAGCCAGCTTCCATACCGGCCGCGTCACCTGCTTGTTCAAGCTAGGAAAGGTTGAAGCTGCCCTGCAGGGCCTACTGAGTGCGCTTGCAATCAGCCCGGACTCAGCAGAGATACACCAGAACCTCGGCTTTCTGTACATGCAGTTAGGCCGCCAGTCCGAGTCTGAGCAGCACAGCCGCAAGGCCCTGACGCTGAACCCAAATGATGCCAATGCGTACAGCAACCTAGGAGCAGTGCAAGCGTCGCTGGGCCGCTTCCTTGAAGCCGAGGAAAGTTTTCAAACAGCCTGCAACTTGCAGCCTTCCAACCCGGTATTCCTCAGTAATTTGGGCGGCTGTCTAGTGCGCCAAGGCCGCCTGTCTGCCGCCATAGCCTACTTTCGCCAAGTCCAACAGCTGGATCCACACCATGTGCAAGGCGGCAATAACCTGATGCTAGCCCTGAGCGCCGACCCCAACACATCGGCAGCCCAATATGTGGTTGAGGCGCGCTCTTTCGGGGAGCGTTTGTGTGCCCTTGCAAACACCGCGTATACCGAATGGCCAGCCGCTACGGACTGTGCCAAAAAACGTCCTCTACGGGTGGGGCTTATCTCTGCGGACCTCTGCAATGGTGCCGTTGGGTACTTTCTGGAGGCCGTAGTCGCCCACACTAATCCACAGCGCATACAACTGGTTGCCTACGACAGTGGTGCAAAAACTGATTCCCTTAGCGACCGCATGAGGCCTTTTTTTGCAGCATGGCACCAAGTGGTTGGCAAGCGCGCGCAGGATGTCGCGCAGCAAATTCATTCGGATCGCATACAGCTCTTGATTGACCTCAACGGTCATGCGGAGGGCAACAGTCTGCCCGTATTCGCACTGAAGCCGGCCCCTGTGCAAGTCAGCTGGCTGGGTTATTGGGCCAGCACAGGTTTGCCGAGTATGGACTTCGTACTGGCAGACACCGCCAGCGTTCCGCCCGCCCACAAGGACCAATTCACTGAAGACGTGTATTACATGCCGGACTCCCGGCATTGCTTTACCCCACCTTTAAGCGCCTTGCAGCCCAGTTCGACGCCAGCTCTGCATAATAACTTTGTTACTTTCGGCAGCTACCAGTCGCTGGTCAAAATCCATGCTGGCGTTCTGGCCGTATGGGGCAGTGTGCTAGAAGCCGTGCCCAAATCCAGGCTATATCTGACAAGCCACCAGGTCAGCGACGAAGCCTTTCAGCAATCCTTCAACAGCAAGTTGCAAGCTTCAGGCATTGACCCGTCCCGGGTCACTCTGGCCGGCCCACTACCGCGGGAACAGTACTTAGCGAGCTATGCGCAGGTCGACATTATCTTGGACACCTTTCCCTATACCGGCGGCACCACCACTTGCGAGGCTTTGTGGATGGGTGTACCGACCTTGACGCTGCGCGGCAACAGCATGGTTGGCCGCCAGGGTGTGAGCATGCTTGGCTGCGTGGGCCTGAACGACTGGATTGCCGAGAGCGAAGAGGACTATGTCGCCAAGGCTCAGGCCCATGCCGCCGATATAAAGGCATTGAACACTCTGCGGTTGTCGCTACGCGAACGAGCCTTGGCGTCTCCACTGTTTGATGCTCCGTTGTTCGCCAAGAACTGGGAGGACGCCTTGCTCGCGATGTGGCGAATCAAGCAGGGTTAATATAAAAAACCATAACGGCCAGCACAAATAAATCTTGCGTAATGGTAAAAAATCTCGGCTTCAAGTGCGAAACGCACCAATGAAAAACAGGAGATACCGCTCTTCTCGCTTGACATTAACGAAACCCAAAGGAACTAGATCTTCAGATCTAGTCCGCCTCACATCGCCGGATAAGCCCCCGTCCCCCCAGGCCACGCCGTCAACACCTCGTACCCCGTTTCCATCACCGCCACCATGTGCTCCCACTGGGCGGAAAGAGAGCGATCCTTGGTCACCACGGTCCAGCCGTCGGCGAGTTGTTGGGTGTCGCGTTTGCCGGCGTTGAGCATGGGTTCGATGGTGAAGACCATGCCAGGCTCCAGCTTGAGGCCTTGGCCGCGCTGGCCGTAGTGCAGCACCTGCGGTTCATCGTGGTAAATCTGGCCGATGCCGTGGCCGCAGTACTCGCGCACCACGCTGAAACCCTCGCGGTGTGCGACGGTCTGGATGGCGTGGCCCACATCGCCCAGCGTGGCGCCGGGTTTGACCTGCTGGATGGCGGTGCGCAGGGCCTCATACGTTGTCTCCACCAAGCGGCGCGCCAGTGGGCTGGGCTCGCCCACAAAGTACATGCGGCTGGTGTCACCAAACCAGCCGTCTTTCTTCACAGCGACGTCGATGTTGACGATGTCACCCGCCTTGAGTGTCTGCTTGGCCGAGGGAATGCCGTGGCACACCACCTGGTTGACCGAAGTGAGGATGGTCTTGGGGTAGTCCATGTAGCCCACGTTGGCCGGGATGGCGCCCTGCACCTTGACGATGTAGTCGTGGCAGATGCGGTCCAGCGCTTCCGTCGTGACGCCGGGCACCACGTGGGGCTCGATCATGGCCAGCACCTCGGCGGCAAGCTGGGCCGCCCGGCGTGACATGGCCATGCCCTGGGCGGACTTGATGGGAACGCGGTGCGCCATCAGTGCTGCCCTGCCGCAAGGGGCGCCACGGCAGGCCCGCCCAACGGCGGCTTGCCCAGCCGGGCGCTGACGGCCCCGAGGATGTCCAGTCCCCCTGCCAGTTCCGCGCGGATCAGCAGCTGGCAGATCTCGCGATGGTCCAGCTCGGGGTACATCTCGGTGAGCATGCCCACGCGCATCCAGTGCTCGGCCTGCGCGTTGATGGACCGCGACAGCGCATTGCCTGCCACCCGCAGGTTCTCGTGCATCTGGTCCGAAATTTTGACGATGCCCATAGGCAACCTCCATATGAAACGTATACGAATTATATATATTTCATATTTTTCCTGCACACCCAGCACACAGATTCAGAGAATTATGGAAATAAAATCTAATATAGTGGATTTATGGATATCGACGCCCTCATTTCCCAACGCGTGCGCGACCTGCGCAAGGCCTCCGGCCTGACGCTGGAGCAGTTGAGCACCCAAAGCGGGGTCAGCCGCTCCATGATCTCTTTGATCGAGCGCCAGGAAACCAGCCCGACCGCCACGGTGCTGGACAAGCTGGCCAATGCGCTGGGGGTGACGCTGCAGTCCCTCTTCCAGCCCGCCAACGACGCGGTCGCGCCGCAACCGGTGGCGCGCCATGACAGCCAGGCGGTCTGGACGGACCCGGAGTCTGGCTATGTACGGCGGCAGTTGTCGCCCCCAGCCCACCCCTCGCCGCTGGAGCTGGTGGAGGTGCAGTTTCCGCCCGGCAAGACCGTGGCCTTTGACACCGCCAGCCGCAGCCAGACCACGCACCAGCAGGTCTGGGTGCTGCAGGGCGCCATGCGCATCACGGTGGGCGACCAGCTCTGGACGCTGCAGGCGGGCGACTGCCTGGCCATGGAGCTGGGCCAGCACATCGTCTTTCACAACCCCGGCCCCGCCGACGCTCGCTATGTGCTGGCGCTGAGCACTGCCACCCCCAGGAGAAACCCATGACCACCGCCCCTCTCATTCCCTGCACCCTGGAGCGCCATGGGGATGCCATCCTGGACATCTTCAACGACGCCATCGTCAACTCCACCGCGCTGTACGACTACCAGCCCCGCACACGCGAGAGCATGGGCCCCTGGTTCGAGGCCAAGCGCAAGGGCGGCTTTCCGGTGCTGGGGGTGGAAGACGCCGCCGGCCAGCTCATGGCCTTTGGCAGCTATGGGACGTTCCGCGCCTTCACGGCCTACAAGTACACGGTCGAGCACTCGGTCTATGTGCACAAGGACCACCGCGGCAAAGGCCTGGGCCACACGGTGATGCAGGCCCTGATTGCAACAGCGCGCCAGAACAACCTGCATGCGCTGATGGGCGCGATTGACGCCACCAACGCCGGCAGCATTGCCCTGCACCAGAAGCTGGGCTTCCAGCATGTGGGCACGCTGCCGCAGGTGGGCTTCAAGTTCGGGCGCTGGCTGGATCTGGCCTTCTACCAGTTGCTGCTGGACACGCCCGCCCAGCCGGTGGACGGCTGAGCCTAGGTCGCCGTCTTAGCCCGGAATCCAGAGCTTGGGCAGACCGCCCAGGGGCTTGAGCAGCCGGGCCACCGCACCGCCCTGCACCAGCGCTGTCGCGTGGGCAATGTCGGGCGCCAGGTAGCGGTCCACATGGTGGGCGGGCACGTCCTTGCGCAGGAGCGCGTGCACCTCTTCCAGCACGGGTGAACTCTTGAGCGGGCGCAAAAACTCGATGCCCTGCGCGGCGGCCAACAACTCGATGCCGAGGATGTGCGCGGTGTTCTGGATCATGCCCTGCAGACGGCGCGCAGCAAAGGTGGCCATGGAGACATGGTCTTCTTGGTTGGCGCTGGTGGGCAGGCTGTCCACGCTGGCCGGGTGGGCCATGGACTTGTTCTCCGACGCCAGCGCGGCGGCGGTGACGTGCGCGATCATGAAACCACTGTTCAGACCCGCATCGGCCGTGAGGAACGGCGGCAGGCGCGAGACGCCGCTGTCGATCAGCATGGCAATGCGGCGCTCGGCAATGGCGCCCACTTCGGCAATGGCCAGGGCCATGCCATCGGCCGCCAGGGCCACGGGCTCGGCGTGGAAGTTGCCGCCGGAAATCATGGCGCCGTCGTCGGGGAACACCAAGGGGTTGTCGGTAACGGCATTGGCCTCGATCAGCAGCACGCGCGCGGCGTGGCGCAACTGGTCCAGTGCCGCGCCCACCACCTGCGGCTGGCAGCGCAGGCAGTACGGGTCTTGCACGCGGTCGTCGTTCTCGGCATGGCTGGCGCGGATGGGGCTGCCCTTGAGCACTTCGCGGTAGTACTGCGCCACGTCGATCTGACCGGGCTGGCCGCGCACCGCGTGGATGCGCGGGTCAAACGGGCCGTCGCTGCCGCGCGCGGCGTCCAGCGTCAGCGCACCGATCAGCAGTGCAGCCTCCAGCACGGGCTCAAACGCCAGCAGACCATGCAGCGCCAGCGCGGTCGAAGTCTGCGTGCCGTTGATGAGAGCCAAGCCTTCCTTGGCCTCTAGCTCCAGCGGGGTGATGCCGACCGCCTTGAGGGCCTGCAACGCGGGCACGCGTTCGCCATTCACCAGCATGTCGCCCTCGCCCATCAGCGCCAGTGTCATGTGCGAGAGCGGTGCCAGGTCACCCGACGCGCCGACAGAACCCTGCGAGGGCACGCAGGGCACCAGGCCCGCGTTGTGCACGGCCAGCAGCGTATCCACCACCCGCTCGCGGCAACCGGAGTAACCACGCGCCAGGCTGGCGGCCTTGGTGGCCATCATCAGCCGCATGATGGGCGCGGCCAGCGGCTCGCCCACGCCCACGCTGTGGCTGCGGATCAGGTTGCGCTGCAGGGTGGCCAGTTGGTCCTTGTCGATGCGCTTGTTGGCCAGCTTGCCAAAGCCGGTGTTCACGCCATACACCGGCGCATCGCCATCGGCCGCGGCCTTGACCAGCGCATGCGAGGCACGCATGGCCACACGGGCCGATGCGGGCAGGCTCAGCTGGCACACGCCAGCGTGGATGAGGCCCAGCTCGTCGAGCGTGATCTTGCCGGGGTTGAGAACGAGAGAAGTCATGCGGGTTTCTTTCTTGTTGTTGTGATTATTTGGTGATCATGGGCAGTTTCATGCCCTGCTCCTTGGCACATTGCACAGCGATGTCATAGCCCGCATCCGCATGGCGCATCACGCCGGTACCGGGGTCATTCCAGAGCACACGCTCCAGGCGCTTGGCTGCTGCGTCTGTGCCATCGGCCACGATGACCACGCCGCTGTGCTGGCTGTAGCCCATACCCACGCCACCGCCGTGGTGCAGGCTCACCCAGCTGGCGCCGCCCGCAGTGTTAAGCAATGCATTGAGCAAAGGCCAGTCGCTCACCGCGTCCGATCCGTCTTGCATGCTCTCGGTTTCGCGGTTGGGCGAGGCCACACTGCCGCTGTCCAGGTGGTCACGACCGATGACGATGGGGGCCTTGAGCTCGCCGTTCTTCACCATCTCGTTGAAGGCCAGGCCCGCGCGGTGGCGCTCGCCCAGACCGATCCAGCAGATGCGCGCGGGCAGACCCTGAAAGGCGATGCGCTCGCCCGCCATGTCCAGCCAGCGGTGCAGGTGCTTGTCTTCGGGGAACAGTTCCTTCATCTTCGCGTCGGTCTTGCGGATGTCCTCCGGGTCGCCACTCAGCGCCACCCAGCGGAACGGGCCCTTGCCGCGGCAGAACAGTGGGCGCACATAGGCGGGCACAAAGCCGGGGAAGTCAAACGCGTTCTTCACGCCCTGGTCCAGCGCCACCTGGCGGATGTTGTTGCCGTAGTCCACGGTGGGAATGCCCATGGCCTGGAAGTCCAGCATGGCCTGCACATGCACGGCGCAGCCTTGCGCTGCAGCCTGGCGCAGCGCGGCGTGTTGCGTGTCATCGGCCTGCGCAGCGCGCCATTGCTCCACGGTCCAGCCGCTGGGCAGGTAGCCATTGACCAGGTCATGCGCAGAAGTCTGGTCGGTCACGATATCGGGGCGCAGTCCGCCCGCCTTGGCGCGCTTCACCAGTTCGGGCAACACATCCGCTGCATTGCCCAACAGCGCAATGGAGACGGCTTTCTTCTCGGCGGTGTAGTGGGCCAAACGGGCCAGCGCGTCGTCCAGGTCTTTGGCCTGTTCGTCCACATAGCGGGTCTTGAGGCGGAAATCGATGCGGCTTTGCTGGCATTCGATGGTCAGCGAAGACGCACCGGCAAAGCTCGCCGCCAGCGGCTGCGCACCACCCATGCCGCCCAGGCCCGCGGTCAGAATCCAGCGACCGGCCAGGCTGCCACCAAAGTGCTGCTTGCCAGCCTCGACAAAGGTTTCATAGGTGCCCTGCACGATGCCCTGGCTGCCGATGTAGATCCAGCTGCCGGCCGTCATCTGGCCGTACATCATCAGGCCCTTTTTATCCAGCTCGTGAAAGTGCTCCCAGGTCGCCCACTTGGGCACCAGGTTGGAATTGGCAATCAGCACGCGCGGGGCATCCGCATGGCTGCGGAACACGCCCACGGGCTTGCCGCTTTGCACCAGCAGGGTTTCGTTGTCTTCCAGCGTGCGCAGGGAGGACAGGATGGCGTCAAAGCATTCCCAGTTGCGCGCCGCCTTGCCAATGCCGCCATAGACCACCAGCGCGTCGGGGTTTTCGGCCACCTCGGGGTCCAGGTTGTTTTGCAGCATGCGGTAGGCCGCTTCGGTAATCCAGTTCTTGCAATGCAGTTCGGTGCCGCGCGGTGCGCGTACGGGGCGGGCCTGTGCGGGTGTGGGGGTGGGTGCCATGGGTTTTCTCTCACAAACAACGAAGAATGCGGCGAAGTCTACTTGTCTAGACATGTCTATGCAACTAGAATTTGCACCATGGCCCAAGCACCCTATACCCGCGTCAAAGAGTTCCTCAAGCAAGGTCTGGCCGATGGCCGCTGGACGCCGGGCACGCTGATGCCCTCCGAGTCCGAGCTGGTGAACCAGTTCCAGGTCAGCCGCATGACAGTGGGCCGTGCCATCCGCGAGCTGCAGGCCGAGGGCTTTGTCACCCGTGTGCAAGGCGTGGGCACCTTTGCGGCCCATCTGCAGCGCGTGGCCTCTACGCTCACCATCCAGGATTTGCACGAAGAAATCTTGGCGCGCGGCCACCAGCATCAGGCCCGCGTAGTGCTCTCGCGCGAAGAAGCCACGGCCGATGGCCTGGCCCAGCAGCTGGGCCTGCCGCTGGGCGCACCGGTGTTCCACACGCTCATCGTGCATTTTGAAAACGGCGTGCCCCTGCAGTGCGAAGACCGCTATGTGAACCCCGCCTGCGCGCCGGACTACCTGGGTGTCGATTTCACCCAGACCACACCCACCCACTACTTGCTGGAGGTGGCGCCGCTGTGGGAGGCGCAGTACTCCATCGAAGCCGGCCGCCCCAGCGTGCAGGAAGCCGCGCTGCTGGGCATAGACCCGTCAGACCCTTGCCTCATCGTCGTGCGCCGCACCATGAACCGCGATGTGCCCATCACCCTGGCGCGGCTGGTGCACCCCGGCGCGCGCTACCAGCTGCAAGGGCAGTTCAAGCCATGACACCCGAACTCATACGCGCCCAAGACTGCGCCCCCCAGCCCTGGCGCAATGGCGGCGGGCGGACGCGCGAGCTGCTTACTTGGCCACCCGCGGACCCCGCAGATCCCTGGCAGCTGCGCATCAGCCGGGCCGACATTGACCAAGACGGCCCCTTCTCCGCCTTCCCGGGCGTACAGCGCTGGTTTGCGGTGCTGGAGGGCGCGGGCGTGGCCTTGCAGCTGGGCAGTGAACAGCGGCTGCACGCGGGCGACGCCCCGCTGTGCTTTGACGGCGCGGCCGCCCCCGGCTGCCGCCTGCTGGATGGCCCCACACAGGATCTGAACCTCATGGCCCGCGGCGGCAAAGGCCTGATGCAGGCGGTGCAAGCTGGCCAGGCCTGGTGCGCCAGCCTGACGGCCTGCGGCCTCTACACCTGCCACGCAGGTAGCTGGACCGATGGCACGCAAACCCTGCACCTGGACGCCCACACCCTGCTCTGGCACCCCCGCCCGCGCAGCGCCAGCTGGCAGTTTGTGGCGGACGACGGCGCGCAGGCCCTGTGCGCCTACTGGCTGGGCTTCTCCCCCCAAAGCGCCACCACTGGAGGCTTGGTATGACCCCCCTCACCCTCTGGCGCAACGCCAAACTGGCCACATTACATGGCAGTACCCCGTGGGGATGGATAGAAGACGGTGCGCTGCTTTCTCAGGGCGACCGCATCGTTTGGGTCGGCGAAACTGCGGACTTGCCCGCTGCACAGGCCAAACAGGTGGAAGACGAATACGACCTGGGCGGCGCCCTGCTCACGCCCGGCCTGGTGGACTGCCACACGCATCTGGTCTACGGTGGCCAGCGCGCGGCCGAGTTCGAGATGCGCCTGCAAGGCGCGACCTACGAAGACATTGCCCGCGCGGGTGGCGGCATCCGGTCCACCGTGGCCGCCACGCGCGCCGCGAGCGATGAAGAACTGCTGGCCAGTGCCACCCACCGTGCCCAAAGCCTGATGGCCAGCGGCGTGACCACCATCGAAATCAAATCCGGCTACGGCCTGAGCGCGCAGGACGAAGCGCGCTGTCTGCGCGTGGCGCGCACGTTGGGCGAGACGCTGCCCTTGAGCGTACGCACCACCTACCTGGGCGCGCACGCATTGCCGCCCGAATACGCGGGCCGACCCGACGACTACGTGGACGCCGTCTGCGGCTGGATGCCCGCGCTGCACGCGCAAGGCCTGGTGGATGCGGTGGACGCCTTTTGCGAAAACATCGGTTTCACGCCCGCGCAAACGCGCCGCGTGTTCGAGACCGCGCAGCGCCTGGGTCTGCCAGTGAAGCTGCACGCCGAACAGCTCAGCGACCAGGGTGGTGCAGCGCTGGCGGCGGAGTTTGGCGCGCTGTCTTGCGACCACCTGGAGCACCTCAGCGTGGACGGCATACGCGCCATGCAAGCCGCCGGCACCGTGGCCGTGTTGTTGCCCGGTGCGTACTACTTCTTGCGCGACACCCAGCTGCCACCCATAGACGCCCTGCGCGCCCACGGCGTGCCCATGGCCGTGGCCACGGACCACAACCCCGGCACCTCGCCCGGCCTATCGTTGCCGCTGATGCTCAACATGGCCTGCACCCTGTTCCGCCTCACGCCCGAAGAGGCGCTGCGTGGCGCCACGGTGCACGGCGCGCGCGCCCTGGGCCTGCGCGACCGCGGCACGCTGGCAGCGGGCCAGCGCGCGGACTTCTGCGTGTGGGACCTGGAACACCCGAACGAACTGGCCTACTGGTTTGGCCACAACCCTTGCCGCCGCACCGTGGTGGGCGGCGTGGAGCGCACTGCATGAGTACCCCCATCTACACCCTCACGCCCGGCGGCACGCCGCTCTTGGTGAGCTTTCCCCATGTGGGCACCGAGATTCCGCCGGACCTGCAAGCCCGCATGCTGCCGCGCGCACTGGCCACCGAAGACACCGACTGGCACCTGGAGCCGCTCTACGCCTTTGTGCGCGCCATGGGCGCGGGCACCATCGTTCCGCGCCATGCGCGCTATGTGATCGACCTGAACCGCCCGCCCGAGAATGCGCCCATGTACCCCGGTGTGAACAACACCGAGCTTTGCCCCACGCGCTTCTTCAGCGGCGAGCCGCTGTACCGCGACGGCCAGGCCCCCACGGACGCCGAGGTGGACCAGCGCCGCCAGACCTACTGGCAGCCCTACCAGGACGCCTTGAATGCGGAACTGCAACGCCTGCGCAGCGTGCACGGCCACGCCGTGCTGTTTGACGCGCACAGCATCCGCTCCGTGCTGCCCTGGTTGTTTGACGGGCAGTTGCCTGACCTGAACCTTGGCACCGTGAATGGCAGCAGCGCCTCACCCGCATTGCGCGAGGCGCTATCAAAAGTATTGCAAGGCCAAAGTCGTTTCAGCCAGGTGGTGGACGGCCGCTTCAAGGGCGGCTACATCACGCGCCACTACGGCCGGCCGGCCGACAACATCCACGCCATCCAGCTGGAGATGTGCTGGCGCTGCTACATGACGGAGGAACCGCCCTACGCGATAGACCCCGCCCGCGCGGCGGAGGTGCTGCCCGTGTTGCGCGCGCTGGTGCAAGCGATGCTGGACTGGAGGCCTGCATGAGCCAGACCCTGCTGTGGGCGCCACAAGCCTGGATCAACGGACGCTGGGAGGCCAATGTGTGCCTGGCAGTGGATGCCCAAGGCCACTGGGCCGACATCACGCCCAACACACCTACCCCGCCCGCGCACGCCACCGTGCTGCCCGGCCCGGTGCTGCCGGGTATGGTCAACGCCCACAGCCACGCCTTCCAGCGTGCCTTTGCCGGCCTGGCCGAGCGGCGCGATACGGATGCGGATGACTTCTGGTCCTGGCGCGACCGCATGTACGGTGTGGCGCTGCGCATCACACCCGCGCAGCTGCGCGCCGTGGCGGCCCAGCTCTATCTGGAGTTGCTGCAGGGCGGCTACACGCAGGTCTGCGAATTCCACTACCTGCACCACCAGCCCGACGGCCAGCCCTATGCCGACGAAGCCACGCTGGCCTGGGCCCTGGCCGATGCGGCGGCCGACGCAGGCACGGGCCTCACGCTGCTGCCCGTACTGTACGAGCGCGCCGGCCTGGCCCAGCCCGCGCTGCGGCCAGACCAACGCCGCTTTGCCGGCACGCCAGATTTCATCGCCCGCTTGCAAACCACGGTGCAGGCCGCACGGCGCCCGCTGCTGAACGCCGGCGTGGCCATCCACTCGCTGCGCGCAGCGTCCGGCCCATCCATAGAAGCACTGCTGGGCCAGGTGGGCGATGCGGACCTGCCCATCCATATCCATGTGGCTGAGCAGATGCAGGAGGTGCGCGACTGCCTGACCCACACCGGCCAGCGCCCCATGGCCTGGCTGGCGCAGCGCCACGCGCTGGACGCACGCTGGCAGCTGGTGCACGCCACGCACTCGGTGCCCGAAGAGATTGAAGCCGTGGCGCGCAGCGGCGCCGGCATCGTCATCTGCCCCAGTACCGAAGGCAACCTGGGCGACGGCTTTGCGGACCTGCCCGCCTGGCTGGCCGCGGGCGTGCCCATGGCGCTGGGCTCGGACAGCCATGTGGGCCGCCAGTGGGCGGAAGAACTGCGCTGGCTGGAATACGGCCAGCGCCTGCGCCTGCAACAACGCAATGTGGCGGCTGCCCCCGCCCAGCAACCGGCCACGGCCGCACGCCTGTTCGACGCCGCAGTGCAGGCCGGTGGCCCGGCCGCAGGCCAGGCGCTATGGGGACTGAGGCGCGGCGCGCGCGCCGACCTGCTGGTGCTGGACACCCAGGCCAGCGGCCTGCGGGGTGTGCCTGCCAGCCATGCGCTGGATGCCCTGGTGTTCACCACCCACGGCGCCACCTTCAACGAGGTCTGGGTCGCGGGCCGCCGCGTGGTGCAGGAGGGCCGGCATGTCGCCCAGGATCGCATTGCCCAAGACTTTGAGGCCGCCATGTACGCGCTCTGGACAATTTAAGCCAAATTAGCACCCAGCCCCCGTGGATAGTGCGCAAGCAGCTACTGATTCAATAGCAAATCAGGAGGCTTCAGGCGCACTGTCCTGCACAAACTTGGCAAACGCTCGCGCCACGGCGCTGAGTTGGGGCCTGGGCAGGGTCAGCAGCTGTACCGTGTTGCCCTGGCGGATGTCCAGGTCCCAGTCGGGCAGAAGCTCCACCAGCCGCCCCGCAGCCACCGCGTCCTGCACGCAGTAGCTGGGCGCCAGCACTACGCCCAAACCGCCTTCGGCCAGACGCACCAACACGGTCAGGTCATCACTCTGCACCGCTGCAGGCGCACGGGCGCAGATGACGGAATCTTCACCATCGCGGCGCACCCAGCGCATTTCCGGGTTCATGGACACCGGACCCAACAGCAACAGCGGGGCTGGCGTCAGCTCCTCCGGGTGCTGCATGGGCGCCCAGTGCCCTGGCGCGCCATAGGCGCCCACATGGAATTGCAGGTAGGGCCTGGCCACCCAGTCAGGCGGCGGGCGGCGCGTGACACGGAAGGCAATATCCACGCCCTCGCGCAGCAGATCCACGCGCCGGTCGGACAGCAGCAGGTCGTAGTTCACCCCCGGGTGCAGCGCCCGGAATTTCAGGAGCAAAGGCGGCAGCACCGTGGTGCCAAAGCTGGGCAGAGAGGTGATGCGCAAACTCCCCGCCAAACCCGCGTGCACCGAGGTCAACGTGCCGCGCGCCTGCTCGGCCGCGTCCAGCACCGCCAGCGCGTGCGGCAACAGGCGCCGGCCTGTCGCTGTCAACGTGAGTGAACGCGTGGTCCGCAGAAACAGGGCCTGGCCGGTACGCTGCTCCATATAGGCAATGCGCCGGCTTACCGCGGCTCGGGTCTGTCCCGCGTGCTTGGCCGCCAATGAAAAACTGCCTGCTTTGGCCACGCGGGCAAACAGTTCCAGGGCATCGGCATCGAGCGCAGGTGTCAGGGTTTCATTGCGGGTGGACGGTCTTTTTGTTTCCATAACGTTGACAGAGTGCATGCGGCGTGCAGTCTAGTCAAGCACCCCGAAAGCGGGAACCATGGCGCCATGACCACCACCAACACCCAAGACATTGCCGCACGCTGGATCGATGGAGCCAACATGACGCCCGCCATGTCGCACCTGACCCAGGCTTTTGAGGCAGCACCGGAACAGCCCCACTCCGAGCTGGACCTGTGCCTCACCGCACAGGACGGCGCCCAGCTCTGGGCCACCGTGTTCGAGCCCGCAACACCTGCCCGCGCCGTGGCCCTGATGGCGCCAGCCACCGCCGTGCCGCGCCACTACTACCGGGCCTTTGCCCGCTGGCTCAGCGCGCGTGGCTACGCCGTCATCACGCTGGACTACCGTGGCATTGGCGATTCGCGCCTGAGCAAGCAGGCCGCGCGCAGCATCAGCATGCGGGACTGGATGCAGCTGGACCTGCAAGCCGCACTGGCCGCCGTACACCGGCGCGCGCAAGCGGGGCCCGGCGAGGCACTGCCCACGCTGTGGGTGGGCCATTCGCTGGGCGGTCACGCGCTGGCCCAATGCCAAGGGCTGGAAAGTCTGGACGCGGCCATTGGTGTGGCGGCGCAGCTGCCGTTCTGGAAGCTCTGGCCGCGCTGGCACCAGCGCCTGGGCGCCCTGCTATTTTTTGGTTTCTGGCTGCCACTGTGCGTACGCTTGTTTGGCGGCCTGCCGGGTTGGGCCATTGGCGGGGGCGAAGACTTGCCCGCAGCGGCCGCACGCGACTGGAGCCGCTGGGGCCTGATGCCCGGTTACTTCACCAGCGATCCCACGGTGGTGCTGACCGCCCACCGCTGGACCGGAACGGCACACCTGTGGGCCATCAGCGACGACAAGGTGTTTGGCCCGCCCAAGGCGGTGGACGCGCTGCGCCTGGCCTTTGCCGACGCTCCGGGCGTGGCCGAGTTGCGCCATATCGCGCCAAAGGACTTGGGCGTGGCCCAGATCGGGCACTTTGGGCCATTTCGCCGCGCCATAGGCGAACGGCTGTGGCCGCGGCTGCTCGACGAGATCGAGGCCGCCGTACCCCAGCTCAGGGGCCGCGCCGCAGGGTGATGGCTTTTTCAGGGCAGGCGGTCACGCACAGGCCGCAAGCCCGGCAGGCTTCGGGCTCCACTACCTTCACCTGTTTCCAGCCGTGCACAAAGCCCCTGATCTTGCCCGGCAGGGTGAGCGTCTTGCGCTGATCCTTGGGCAGCACGCCCATGGCAAACACGTCCACCGGGCAGACATCCACGCAGGGGCCTTTGCCCTCGCAGCGGTTCGGGTCGACCTTGGGCACCAGAAAACCGGCCGGATGTTTGAAATGGCTTGCGTTGCCGCGTGGGTGGGGGGTGCGTGATCTCATGCGCCCATGGTGCCGGGACGACCCGGGCACCGGGTAGCAGGCAGGTATCGGTTTGTTTCGGTTTATGTCCGGTAACCGTACAGCCAGGGCAAATCCAGCAAGCGCACACCCAGCGCGCGCAAGGCCCAATCGCGCCCCATCCGCATCGGCCAGCGCATATGGAAGATGCGCCCGTTACGGATGGCCCGCGCCTGCACGCGCGCGTTGCGCTCCCAGCGGGCCTCTGCGTAATGCAGCAGCGCAGCAGGCACATTGCCTTTCTGCAGCTGCAAGGAAAGAACAAGCTGCTGGGCATCCTCGATCGCCATGCCCGCACCCTGCGCCAGATAAGGCCGCATGGGGTGGGCAGCATCCCCCAAGAGCGCAATACGGCCCTGGGCCTGCTCAGCCGGGTCGCGCATGGGGGGGCGATCGTACAGCGGCCACAGACGCCAGTCGTCGATGGCATGGATCAGGTCCAGCAAAGGCGCCTGGGCGTTGGCCAGGCGGGCGCGCAGTTCGGAGGCGTTGGCACTGTGGTCCCAGGACTGGGGGTCACCCGCCACGCGGCCCTGCACGATGACCACCAGATTGAGCCATTCCCCACCGCGCACCGGGTACTGCACCGCGTGGAAGCGGGGCCCCAGCCAGGCCGTGACCACGTGGCTGCGCAACGCGACGGGCAAATCTGCCTGCCGCACCATGGCGCGGAAGGCCAGGTGGCCCGTGCTGCGCGGTTTGCTGCGCGGCAGCAGGTGCTGGCGCACATGGCTCCACAGGCCATCTGCGCCCACCACCAGCGGCGTGCGGAGGATGTCGCCGCCCGCAGTTTCCACCTGCATCACCTCGCCATGTTGCCGTATCTGGGACACGGAAGCGCCCAGCTGGCAGGTCACACCCTCGCGTTGTGCTGCCTGCAGCAAGATGCCGTGCAGGTCTGCACGGGCAATGGTGGCGTAGGGCGCGCCATACAAGGCCTTGGCCCGCTCGCCCAGCGGCAGCACACCCACAGTGCGCGCGCTCAGTGCGTTGCGCACTTCCAGCTGTGCGGGAAAAGCTGCCGCACGCTGCAGCGCATCACCCAGGCCCCAGCCCTGCAACACATGCACCACATTGGGCCCGAGCTGGATACCAGCCCCCACCTCGCCAAAGGCCAAGGCCTGCTCCAGCAGTTGCACTGGCATCCCTGTGCGGGACAAGGCCAGCGATGCCGCCAGACCGCCAATCCCCCCACCCACAATGACTGTTGCTTCTCGCATGCCCGCATTGTCACCCGGGTAGAAACCCCATGGCTTGATCTGGCACAGCTACACTGGACTCCAAACGCCATTTACGCATTTCTCGCCGCCGACCATGACCCTGAGCACCGATTTCGAACTCCTGTTTGACGCCGCACCCATCTCTCTCTGGCTGGAGGACTACAGCTCGCTGAAAACGCTGTTTGAACAGTGGCGTGCGCAGGGTGTGACCGACCTGGAGGCCCATTTGCGCGCCGACCCCAGCCGCGCAGCCCAGTGTTCGCAGTGCTACCAAGTGCTGCGCGTGAACCAGCAGACGCTGGACCTGTTTGGCGCTGGCAGCCAGGAAGAGCTGATTTCGCGCCTGGGCGAGGTCTTCCGCGGCGACATGTTCGAGCCCATGGTCCGCGAGCTCACCCAGCTCTGGAACGGTGTACTGGAATTCAGCAATGTGTCGGTCAACTACGGGCTGGACGGGCGGCGCATCGACGTGCAGATCCATATCCGTGTGCTGCCGGGCCACGAAGACCGATGGGACCGTGTGATGGTGTCGCTGCAGGACGTGACTGCGCAAACCCAGTCCAGCCAGCGCCTGGTGCACAGCGAGCGCTATGCGCGCAACCTGTTCGAGTTCTCGCCCGTGTCTCTCTGGGTCGAGGACTTCAGCGGCGTCAAGCAACTCATGGACGAAGCCCGCCACACGGGCATCCAGGATTTCCGGGTATTCATCAGCGTTCACCCCGAGTTTGTGAACCGCTGCATGGAAAAGATCCGCGTGCTGGACGTGAACCAGCAAACGCTGACCATGTTCTCCTCTACCAGCCGCGAAGACCTGCTCGGCAAGCTGGAGCTGATTTTCCGCGACGAAATGCGTACCTCGTTTGCCGAACAGCTGGTGGACCTGTGGAACGGCAAGCTGGTGCAAACACGCGAGGTGGTGAACTACTCGCTCAATGGCGAGCTCATCAATATCCACATGCAGTTCTCGGTGCTGCCAGGCCATGAGCAGGACTGGGACCTGGTGCTGGTGTCGCTCGTGGACATCACCGCGCGCAAAAAGGCCGAGGCCTATCTGGAATACCTGGGCAAGCACGACGCGCTCACGCGCCTGCGCAACCGTGCCTTCTATGTGGAAGAACTCAACCGCATCTCGCGCAAGGGCCCCTGGCCGCTGAGCATTCTGGCCATGGACCTCAACGGCCTCAAGCAAGTCAATGACAACCAGGGCCATGCCGCGGGCGATGCGATCCTGCGCCGCGCGGGCGAGGTGCTCTCCAAGGCTGCAGGCGAGCAGCAGTCCATTTGCATTGCGCGCATTGGCGGCGACGAGTTCATCGCGCTCATGCCTGGCGCCGATGAGCGCGCCGCGTTGGGTCTCAAGGAGCGGATCGATTCCATGCTCGAACTCAACAACCAGTTCTACCCCGGCCAGAAACTCAGCCTGGCCATGGGCATTGCAAGCTGCAACAGTGCGGCCGAAGTTGAAGCCGGCATCCATGCGGCCGACCGCGCCATGTTCGAAGCCAAGACGCGCTACTACGAGGAAGCGCAGATCGAGCGCCGACGCGTCTAGTGCGTGTGCCCTCGCCCACCGTGGCTGCCATGCACATGGCCACCAGTAGCTGAGGCGGGGAGCGGGGACTCGGCAGACAACCCTTGCAGGATGCCGCAATGCGCTGCATCCTGCACGCCCTGGCACTGTGCGCGCAACAGCTTCAATTGCTTTTCGAGCTGGCGCAGCTCGCTGATGCGCTGCGCCACGTGACCGATGTGCTCGTCCAGCAGCGCATTCACTTCCGCACAATTCTCTTCGGGTGCATCCTTGAACGCCAGCAAGGCCCGGATTTCCTGCAAGGTCATGTCCAGGCTGCGGCAGTGGCGCACAAACTGCAGGCGCTGCGCATGTTCCGGGCCGTACACGCGGTAATTGCCGTCGGTGCGCGCGGCTGCAGGCAGCAGGCCCTCGCGCTCGTAGTAGCGAATGGTCTCCACCGGGGTTCCCGATGCACTGGCGAGTTCACCGATTTTCATGCGTCTGCTCCTGCACAGGACTGTGCCGGCATGGCAAAGGCCCTGCTGCAGTATAGGACTTGACCCTGAAGTGGCTACAGGGTTTCCAATGCAGGCATCGAAAGGAAACCCCATGAGCCAACATTGCTGCGAACACGAAACCCCGGCCGTCGAAACCCTGCAAAACCCTGCACGCTACCGACGCATTCTCTGGATTGCCTTGCTCATCAACGCCGCCATGTTCGGTGTGGAAATTGTGGGTGGCATGACCTCGGGCTCACTCTCCTTGCTGGCAGATGCGATTGACTTTGCAGGCGATGCACTGAATTACGGGGTGTCAATTGCCGTACTCTCGGCCGCGCTGACCTGGCGTGCGCGTGCGGCCATCGTGAAGGCACTGTGCATGGGGGGCTTTGGCCTGCTGGTACTGGGCCGCACCGCATGGAGCGTGTGGCAGGGCGAGGTGCCTGACGGCGCCACCATGGGCATCATCGGACTGGTGGCCCTGGCGGCCAATGTGGCCGTGGCCTGGATGCTGTACGCCTTCCGTGAAGGCGACGCCAATATGCGCAGCGTGTGGCTGTGCTCGCGCAATGATGCGATTGGCAATATTGCCGTGATGCTCGCTGGCGCAGGTGTGCTGTACACCGGAAGTCGTTGGCCCGATCTGGCCGTGGCCGCCGGCATGGCCACGCTGGCACTGCAGGGCGGCTGGCAGGTTTGGCGCCAGGCGCGCAGCGAGCTCCGTGGCACCGCACATGCGGACCATGGGCATGGCCACGAAGGCCATGCCCACTGAGGGACGCCTTAGTTCGCGACGGTGAAGCGCTTCTGGATGTGCTGGGGCGTCTCCAGCTCATCCACGATGGCCACGGCCATGTCTTGCACCGAGATGCTGCCGGGGCCACCGCCTTCGGCCCACAGTGGCGCGTCCGCACCGAGGCGGTATTTGCCAGTGCGCACACCGGGGTTGAGCAGCATGGCGGGGGACAGGAAGGTCCAGTCCAGAGTGGTTTCCTTCTGGATCAGGTTGAGCGCATCACGCGCGGCTGCGGCGGCCACCTTGTATTCGGCGGGGAACTCGGGTGTATCCACCAACTGCACGCCGGGTGCCACAAACAGGCTGCCCGCACCACCCACCATGAGGAAGCGCTTGACGCCAGACTGCTTCACGCCAGCGAAGATGCTGTGCGTGGCTTGCAGAAAGATTTCACCGATCTTGGGCTCGGTCCAACCGGGGTTGTAGGCGCTGACCACGGCGTCATGGCCGGCAGCAGCCTTGGCGACCTGGGCGGCATCCAGCGCGTCTGCGGCCACCACGGTCAGGCCGGGCTGGGCTGCGAGCTTGCCGGGGTTACGGGCAAGCACAGTGACCAGATGGCCACGGCTCAGCAATTCAGCCAGCAAGGGAGTGCCCACAAAACCTGTGGCGCCAATCAGTGCGATTTTCATAACAAGACTCCTGTTTCCATCGAATAAAACAAGCCTCTAGTGTGATTGCTTCACCTATCCTTGAAAAGACGGTAAATTTCGCTATTACTTTGAAGTAAAACTAAACAATCAAGCATGGATCAACTCAAACGCATGGCCGTCTTTGCCGAGGTGGCTGCAGCTGGCAGCCTGAGCGGTGCTGCCCGCCAGTTGGGCATGACACCCTCTGCGGTGAGCCAGCACCTGCGCCAGCTCGAAGCGGCCCTGGGCCTGGCCTTGGTCCACCGCTCCACGCGCAAACTCACGCTGACGGAGGCGGGAGAGCGCTATGTGGAGGGGTGCGCCGCCATGGTGGCAGCCGCCCGGTCTGCGGACCAGGCGCTAGAACGGCACCGCGACGAGCCCGAGGGCGAGTTGCGGATTGCAGCCCCCATCGGATTCGGCGGGCTGCTGGCGTCCGTCCTCGCACCACTGCGCAACTACCCCAAGCTCACCCTGCGCCTGTTGATGGACGACGCGCTGGTGGATGTGATTGCCGAGCGGGTGGATATTGCGGTACGCGTCGGTACGCAACCAGACTCCAGCCTAGTGGCGCGCAAGCTGGGTACCTTGCGCGCGCAGCTGTGTGCCTCACCCGCCTACCTCGCCGCGCGTGGCTGGCCTCAGCACCCCCAAGACCTGGCCCACCACGACTGGCTGGGGGGGCGCCCGCACGGTCCGTCCCATGAGTTGCTGCAACTGCACAGCGGCAACCAGGTGGTGCAGGTGCCGGTCACTTCCCGCGCTTCCGCCACACAGGTGACTGCGCTGCATTCGCTGTGTGTGGCCGGCTGGGGAATCAGCATTGTGCTGAGCGACGACGACCGCCGCGCACTGGCCGATGGGCGCCTGGTGCCCGTGTTGCCCGACTGGAGCCCGCCGGACTACGAAGTGTTTGCGATTACCGCGCGGCGCGGTGACCAGCCCGCCAAGGTGCGCCACACCCTGGCCCTGCTCGATAGTTACTTCCAGACTCTGCAGCCACTGCCACGCTAGTGGTTTAACCGCTACAGGCCTCCTGCCAGTCCGACTCCAATACCAGGGTCGCATGGGCGCGTAAATCGGCACTGGAAAAGCCCGCTGAAAGGGTGAACTCTCCGGCCTCTGCTACCCAGGCTGAGCGGGACTCGTCAAAGAAGGCCAAGGAGCGCATCGTGAGCTCCAGCGTTATGGTGGTAGTAACACCGGGCTCCAGCAACTCCTTGGCAAAGCCCTTGAGTTCGCGCACCGGACGCGGCACGCTGGCCTGCGCATCGGCCACATACAACTGCACCACTGCCTGCCCCGCACGCTTGCCCGTGTTGCGAACGTCCACTTCCACAGTCACCCTGCCGCCAGGCGCCACGGCGGTGGTCGACAGGCGCATGCCCAGCACCTCGAAACGCGTGTAGGACAAGCCGTGGCCGAAGGGGAACAGCGGCGCAATGCCATGGTGTTCATAGTGACGGTAGCCAATGAATACGCCCTCGTCGTAGTGCACGTGGCCATCGATGCCCGGGTATTGCAAAGGGCCGGTTTGGGCAGGCGTATCCTGCAAGCGCGTCGGCCAGGTCTGCGGCAGACGACCGCCGGGCTCCACACGCCCCAACAAAACATCGGCAATCGCGTTGCCGCACTCCTGGCCGGGGTACCAGGCCTGCAGCACTGCGCCTGCCTGGCCAATCCACGGCAGCTCCACCGGTGAGCCCGTCTGCAAGACCACCACTGTGCGTGGGTTGGCCGCCGCCACGCGAGCAATCAATTCATTCTGGCCATGCGGCAAGTCCATGCTGGTGCGGTCCAGTCCCTCGTTGTCCCATTCCGCATTCAGGCCTGCAAACACCACCGCCACATCTGCCGCAGCAGCGGCAGCCACCGCTTCTTCAATATCGGCGTCATCCAGCACACGGCTGGCACCAAAGCGCAACGCATTCATGTCCAGCTTCTCGGGCGCAGCGGTGCTGAATTCCACCGTGATCTTGCAGACCTCCCCCGCCTGCAGGGCCCGGGTGTGCACGACCTCGTTGCAGCCAAAGGTGAAATAGGTGTCGCCCCGCGTCCAGCGGCTCCAGGCATCCACCGCCAGTTCGCCGTTGATGAAGGCCCGGCTCAGGCCTGCGCTGATGAGGGAGAACTGGTAGCCCCCCGCCCGGTCGGCCACAAACTGCAGCGTGGCCCGTGCAGAAAACGCGCCGCGTGTGACCGAAGGATGCACCGTGTCGATCCAGAGCTGCTCGGTGTTGGGCACCGTCTGCGTATAGACCACCGGGCCGCTGAAGTCCGTGCTGTTGAAGAACTCCAACTGCATGGGTTTGAACACCACCGGAACGAAACGGTGGATATCGGCCCCCACGTGGTGGGTGAAGCGCACCCCGGGGCACTGCGCCTGCAATGCAGCCAGGGGCGCAATACGGTAGTGCGCATTCACGGTGGCGCTGCCCCCACCCATGATCTGCGGCACCACCGCCGCACGCCCCACCAACGCCACCGTCTGCCCAGGCTGGGGCGCCAGTGGCAGCAGGCTGGACGCGTTCTTCAGCAAGACCGCAGCGTCCGCCCCCAAGCTGCGGATCAGGGTGCGGTGGGCCGGTACGTCGTCGGCCCGCTCGGGCGCCAGTTGTCGGGTGTTGAGGCGGCCCAACCGGTCGATAAGGCGCAGGATGCGGCCCGCGCAGTCGCGCACAGCCTGCGCGCTCACCCGCCCATCCTCCACCGCCTTTACCAGGGCTGCGCCCCGCACCCGCGTGGGGCCGGGCATTTCCAGATCGCAACCGGCCTCGGCCGACTCCACCGTGTCCATGCTGGCAAACCAGTCGGACATGACGATGCCGTCAAAGCCCCATTCCTCACGCAGCAGCTCGCGCACCAGACGGCGGTGGTTGGCCGCAAAAGTGGCGTCCAGCCGGTTGTAGGCCGTCATCACGGCCATCACACCCGCCTCCTTCACGGCGCGCTCAAAGGGCAGCAGGTACAGCTCTCGCAACGCGCGCTCCGGGATGTCGGAGCTGATGCTCATGCGCTGGTATTCGCTCTCGTTGCCCACAAAGTGCTTGATGGTGGCGGCCACGCCCACGCTCTGCACCCCGCGGATGTAAGCCACCCCGATCTCGGAGGCGAGCCAGGGGTCTTCGGAATAGCACTCGAAGTTGCGCCCATTGAGCACGGTGCGGTGCAGGTTCACCGTGGGCGCCAGTAGCACCTGTGCGCCCTTGAGTGTGGCCTCCATGCCCAGGGCTGCGCCGGTTTGCTGCACCAGTCGGGGGTTCCAGGTGGCCGCCAGCGCAATACCCACCGGGAAGCAGGCCGTGGTGGGGCCGTCCTTGAACATGCCGCCGCGCGCGCCGTTGGGGCCGTCGCTGACCTTGATGGCGCCAATATTGAGCCGCGGCACCGGCTGGGTGCTCCAGAAATCGGCGCCGGTGAGAAGGCTGACCTGCTCGGCCAGCGTGAGCTGGTCCAACAGCGCCTGAATGTGCGTCTGGTCTTTCTGGGGCGGGAGTGCGGGGCTCATGCGGTGTCCTCTCTCGTGTGGGAGATACCCTGCCGCGACCGGTTCAGCTCCGGCGCGGGCGCCTCCTCTGTGTGGTTTGCACCATCTTAGCCCAGCGCCGTGGCAGTTACGGCGCGCTGCCGAAGCGCAGCGCCGAGCGCGCCCGGGCCTTGGCCGCCTCCACCTCGCGGTTGCGCGGTTCGGCCGTGGTCACCAGTTGGGCCATCAGCGCCCGGGCGCTGGCCGCCACCTCCTCCACCGCGCGGTCAAAGGCGGCCTCATTGGCCTTGGACGGCACCGCAAAGCCGCTGAGCTTGCGCACAAACTGCAGCGAAGCATCGCGGATCTCCAGCTCCGTGGCCGGAGGCTCGAAGTTGAACAGGGTCTTGATATTGCGGCACATGGCGCCTTGCCCCTTCAGGCCAGCAACTGGCGCAGCACAAAGGGCAGGATGCCGCCAGCGCGGTAGTAGTCCACCTCGATGGGCGTGTCGATGCGCAAGAGCAAGGTGTGCTTGGTTTGCGAGCCATCGGCACGCGTCACCACCAACTGCGCCTCGCTTTGCGGCGTGAGGTTGGCATCGGGAATGATGTCGATGGTTTCGCTGCCGGTCAGTCCCAGGCTGCTCCAGCTGGTGCCCGGCTTGAACTGCAGGGGCAGCACGCCCATGCCCACCAGGTTGCTGCGGTGAATGCGCTCAAAGCTCTGCGCCACCACGGCCCTGATACCCAGCAGCTGCGTGCCCTTTGCCGCCCAATCGCGGCTCGACCCGGTGCCGTACTCCTCGCCGGCAAACACCACCGTGGGCGTGCCCTCTGCCATGTAGCGGGTGGCAGCATCGAAGATGGCGAGCTTGTCGCCCCTGCCCTGCGTGCCTTGGTAGAGCGTGACGCCGCCCTCCTCGCGCGCACCGTCGGCCTTGGCAGGAATCATCAGGTTTTTGATGCGCACGTTGGCAAAAGTGCCACGCACCATCACCTCGTGATTGCCGCGGCGTGCACCGTAGCTGTTGAAATCGGCCTTCTGGACACCGTTGGCGATGAGCCACTGGCCGGCGGGTGAGTTTTCCTTGATGCTGCCGGCCGGGGAGATGTGGTCAGTGGTGATGGAATCACCAAACAGGGCCATGATGCAGGCACCCCGCACCGCTTCAGATATTTTTTGCCCCTTGGCCCCCGTGGAATCTGCGCGAGCAGCTCCTGAATCCATAGCAAATGCATCGAAGAACGGCGGCTGGGCGATGTAGGTGCTAGCCGGCCAGGTGTAGGCCGTGCCGCTCACGCCCTTGACCTTGTCCCACAGCGCGCCGGGCTCGGTCTTGACCTTGGCGTAGTTCGCGCGGAAGGCCTTGCCTTTCATCGCGAACTTGAGCAGTTTGTAGATCTCTTCGCTGCTGGGCCAGATGTCGCCCAGGTACACGTCCTTGCCACCCTTGCCCTGGCCCACGGGCTCGGTCATCAGGTCACGCGTCACCGTGCCGGCAATGGCGTAGGCCACGACCAGCGGTGGGCTGGCCAGGAAGTTGGCTTTCAGGTTGGGGTGAATGCGCGCCTCAAAGTTGCGGTTGCCCGACAACACGGCGGCGCAGACCAGGTCGTTGGTGGTGATGACCTCGTTGAGCTCGGGTGTCAGGTCGCCCGCGTTGCCGATACAGGTCGTGCAGCCATAGCCCGCCAGCGCGAAGCCCAGTTTTTCCAGGTACGGCAGCAGGCCGGTTTCGGTCAGGTATTCGGTGACGATGCGGGAACCGGGGGCCAGCGAGGTCTTGATGTGCGGCTTGACCTTGAGGCCCGCCTCCACCGCCTTCTTGGCCAGCAGCCCTGCAGCCAGCAGCACGCTAGGGTTTGACGTGTTGGTGCAACTGGTGATCGCAGCAATCAGCACGTCGCCATTACCGATGGTGAGGTCCGAGCCACTGCCCGGGGCGACGACGGTCGCAGCGGTGTTGGGCGCATGGTGCGCGGCGAGCGTGGGTTTGCTGCTCTCCATCTCCACCACCTGGCGCGGTGCGCCCAACGGCGTGGGCGGCGATGCAGGCACCTTGACGTTCAATGGGGCGTCCCAGGTGCGCGCCAGATGCCGGGTGTGGAACACGGCGGCGGGCTGGTTGAAACCATTTTCGGCAGCCGGCTTGCTGAACAGGCTGCTGAAGGTGGAGGCCACCTTGCCCAGCTCGATACGGTCTTGCGGGCGCTTGGGGCCGGCCAGGCTGGGTGTCACGTCGCCCAGGTCCAACGTCACCACGCTGGTGTAGTCCAGCTCGCCCTTGGCCGGCACTCCAAACAGGCCTTGCGCCTTGAAGTAGGCCTCGAAGGCCTCGATCTCGGCCTTGGTGCGGCCGGTGCCTTCAAAGTAATCGATGGTCTTCTCGTCCACCGGGAAGAAACCCATGGTGGCACCGTACTCGGGCGCCATATTGGCAATGGTGGCGCGGTCGGGCAACGCCAGCGTGCGCGTGCCTTCGCCAAAAAACTCCACAAACTTGCCCACCACTTTGTGCTTGCGCAAGATCTCGGTCACGGTGAGTACCAGGTCGGTCGCCGTCACACCTTCGCGCAGGCGGCCGGTCAGTTCAAAGCCCACCACATCAGGGGTGAGGAAGTAGACCGGTTGGCCCAGCATGGCCGCCTCAGCCTCGATGCCGCCGCAGCCCCAGGCCACCACGCCAATGCCGTTGATCATGGTGGTGTGGCTGTCGGTACCGACCAGTGAGTCGGGGTAGTACAGGTCCTTGGCAGTCTTGTGCACACCGCGCGCCAGGTACTCCAGGTTCACCTGGTGCACGATGCCAAAGCCGGGGGGCACCACGCCAAAAGTGTCAAAGGCCTGCATGCCCCACTTCATGAACTCGTAGCGCTCACGGTTGCGCTGGAATTCCAGGCGCATGTTCAGGTCCAGCGAATTCTTCTTGCCGTAGTGGTCCACCATCACCGAGTGGTCCACCACCAGGTCCACGGGCACCAGCGGCTCGATCTTCTTGGGGTTCTTGCCCAGACGCTGGGCCGTGCTGCGCATGGCGGCCAGGTCGGCCAGCAGCGGCACACCGGTGAAGTCTTGCAGCACCACGCGGCTCACCACAAAAGGGATTTCATCGGTGCGCTCTGCTTGGGGCTTCCAATTGGCGAGTTGGGCGACGTGGTCTGCGGTGACCTTCTTGCCATCGCAGTTGCGCAGCACACTCTCCAGCACGATGCGCAGCGACACTGGGAGGCGGCTGACATTGGGAAACTGCTTGGCCAGGGCCGGCAGGGAATGGAACTGGGCGGTCTTGCCGGAGGCGGTCTTGAATTTCTTGAGGGTCGAGGCAAAGGCGTGGGGCATGGGGCTCTCCTGTTGGGGTTGGGGCACTGTTGCCATTGTGGCGCGATGGCGTGACGGATGCACGAATTGGGCCGGGTTAACCTGACCGCAGGGGGGGTGGGATAGGTCGGTTTTTTTAACACCCACTCCCCCAACCCCTCGCCCCGTCGGCGAGGGGAGCCTTTGAACAGCCGATTTGGGGACCTCGCGCCGGCCAGGGTGCTACACAAGCAACGCTGCCACCAAATGGGCGCGCCACGGCCCTCGCCAGCGGTTGTGGTGAATGAAGACATCTAGGCGCGAAGCCACTGGCGGGCGCAGCCGCCAGCGTTGGCATACAGACATCTCCGAGGTCTCCACAACCACAGGCACGGGCCGTGGAGTGAAGTAGCGGGGGCAACCTCACTCCAATAGGCCCCGTAGCCGGCGCGACACAACAAAATATGGCTGTTAAAAGCTCCCCTCGCCGACGGGGCGAGGGGTTGGGGGAGTGGGTGTTAAATAAAGAAATAGGTCACGTCTCGTCCTTGCCCACCACAATCCGCGCATGTCGCTCAAAGGTCCAGTACGACCAGGCCCAGTCAATCATCACCACCAGCCGGTTGCGAAAACCAATCAGGAAGAAGACGTGGATGAACAGCCAGAACAACCAGGCCGGAAAACCCGTGAAGCGCAGTTGCCCCAGCAACGGCACACCCACATCGGCCACCGCAGCCTTGCGCCCGATGGTCGCCAAGTCCCCATAGTTGATGTAGCGGAATGGCAGGCCAGCCTCACCCCGCAGGCGGCGCAGGATGTTGGCCGCCGCCGTGCGGCCCATCTGCTTGGCACCCGGTGACACACCGGGCACCGGCGTCGGTTCTTGCCCCGGCACATGGCTCTTGGCGGCGGCCAGGTCGCCCACTACGCTGATCTCCGGGTGGCCCGGCAGGCTCAGGTCGGGTAACACTTGTACGCGGCCCGCGCGGTCCAGCTCAGCGCCGGTGGCAGCAGCCACTACCTTGCCCAGCGGAGACGCCGCGACCCCTGCGGCCCAGACTACCGTAGCGGCGGCAATGCGCTGGGTCTGCCCGCCCTCCTCCAGCGTCACGCCTTCTTCGTCGATCTGTGTCACGCGCGCACCGATGCGCACCTCGACACCAATTTTCTCCAACTGCTGTTTGGCACTCTCGCTCAACGCCTGCGGGTAGTTGCCCAGCACGCGCGCACCGCCTTCAATCAGCAGCACGCGGGCCTTTTGCGACTGGAAGCGGCGAAACTCGCCCTTGAGCGTATGGCGCGCAATCTCCACCATGGTTCCCGCCATTTCCACGCCGGTAGGGCCAGCACCGATCACCACCGACGTGAGCAAGGCATCACGTTGCTCCGCAGGCGCCTGCGGCGGCAGGCGCTCGGCGGCTTCATAGGCCATGAGCAGGCGGTAGCGGATGACAAAGGCGTCCTCCAGCGTCTTGAGCCCGGGCGCATGGGCGGCCCAGTCGTCATGGCCAAAGTAGCTGTGGGTGGCGCCTGCCGCGACGATCAGATGGTCATAGGGCAGCACCTGCCCATCGTTGAGAAACACACACCGGGCCTGGGCATCCACCCCGGTCACCTCGGCCATCAGCACGGTCACATTGCGCTGCTTGCGGAAGATGCGGCGTATGGGCTCTGCTATGGCCGGTGCCGTGAGCCCGGCGGTGGCCACCTGGTAAAGCAAGGGTTGGAAGAGATGGTGGTTGTGCTTGTCCACCACGGTGATGTCGACATCGGCTTGGCGCAAGGCCTTGGTGGCCTCCAGTCCGCCGAAACCACAACCGATGATGACTACGCGCGCCCGCGCGGCAGGGGTCTGGATCGTCATGGGCCCATCCTAGCAGCGCGCTCAAAACCCTGTCGCCTGTGTTATCGACAAGCCCTGCGCGCCATGCGTAAATGCGCCCCAAAACATGACCCGAGAGACACGCCATGACAGAAACCATCCACCACCGCATCTGCCCCCTGTGCGAAGCCTGCTGCGGCCTGGAAATCAAGGTGCGCGACCAGCAGGTTGTGAGCATCCGCGGCCACGAGGCCGATGTGCTGAGCCGCGGCTACATCTGCCCAAAGGCAGTGGCCCTCAAGGACCTGCATGAAGACCCCGACCGTTTGCGCACGCCGCTGATCAGGCGCAACGGCAAACACGAGCCTGCTAGCTGGGACGAGGCCTTTGCCGAAATCGAGCGACGTCTGCCGCCGCTCATCGCCGCGCATGGGCGCAATGCCACCGCCATCGCCGTGGGCAACCCGTCAGCCCACAAGATTGGTCTGCTCACCTACTTCGGCAAGCTGGCACGCACCTTGGGTAGCAAGAATGTGTTTTCCGCCTCCACGCTGGACCAGATGCCCAAGCAGCTGGCCAGTGGCCTGATGTTCGGCCACTGGCTCTCCACCGCCCTGCCCGACATCAGCCGCACCGAGCTGCTGCTGGTCATCGGCGCCAACCCGCTGGCCAGCAACGGCAGCATGTGGACCGTGCCCGACTTCAAGGGCAAGGCCAAGGCCTTGCAGGCCCACGGCGGCCAGCTCATCGTGATCGACCCACGCCGCACAGAGACCGCTGCGATTGCGGACGCGCACCACTTCATCCGACCCGGGGCCGATGTGTTTCTGCTGGCGGCCATGGTGCACACCCTGTTTGACGAAAACCTGGTCACGCTGGGCCGCGTGGCAGAATGGGTCACGGGCGTTGAAGAGGTGCGTACCGTCATCACCACCTTCACGCCCGAAGCGGTGGCCACGCGCTGTGGCATGGAGGCGGGCACCATCCGCGCACTGGCACGCCAGCTGGCCCGCACACCGCGCGCAGCCGTGTACGCCCGCATCGGCACCTGCACGCAGGAATACGGCACACTGGCCAGCTGGCTGGTGGACGTGCTCAACACGCTGACCGGCCACCTGGACATGGAGGGCGGCATGCTGTTTGCCAAGTCCGCCGCCTTTGCCAGCAACACCGTGGGCAAACCGGGTGTAGGCAAAGGCGTGAGCACCGGCCGCCACCATGCCCGCGTGAGCGGCGCGCCCGAGGTGTACGGCGAGCTGCCCATCACCTGCCTGGCCGAAGAGATGGAGACGCCCGGCGAGGGCCAGGTCCGCGCGCTGATCACTGTGGCCACCAACCCCGTGCTCTCCAGCCCTAATGGCCCGCGCCTCTCGGCCGCGCTGGAGCAGCTGGACTTCATGGTCAGCCTGGACATTTACCTGAACGAAACCACGCGCCATGCGGACGTGATCCTGCCCGGCCTCTCGCCGCTGGAGGACATGCACTACGACGTGGCCTTTCCCCAGCTCTCATGGCGCAACCACGCGCGCTACAGCCCGCCGGTGCTGCCGCGGCCTGAAGGCCAGCCCGAGGAATGGCAGACCCTGCTCAAGCTGGCCGCCATCGTGCAGGGTCAAGGTGCGCAGTGCGACGCCGATGCGCTGGACGATGCCCAGTTTGAAAGTGATGCAGAGCGCCTGTTCGGAACTCACGCAGCGGCCGTGATCGCCGCCACCCGCGGCCTGCGCGGCCCGCAGCGCAACCTCGACGTGGCCCTGCGCACCGGGCCTTACGGCGACGGCTTCGGCACCAAGCCAGACGGACTCAACCTGCGCAAGGTGATGGAGGCCAACCCTGCCGGTGGCATCGACCTGGGCGAACTGCAACCCCGCATCCCTGAAATGCTGCGCACCCCCAGCGGCAAGGTGGAGCTGGCACCGCCCTTGTTGCTACAAGATTTGCAGCGCGCTGCGCAGGATCTGCGGCGGCCAGCGCCCGATCTGGTCATCATCGGCCGGCGCGACGTGCGCACCAACAACAGCTGGATGCACAACCTTCCCACGCTGGCCAAGGGCCCCTTCCGTTGCACCGCCCTCATCCACCCCGACGACGCCAAACGCCACGGCGTGACCGACGGCGCCCTGGCCACCCTGCGCAACGGACCACGCAGCGTTCAGGCCCAGGTGCACATCAGCGACCAGATGATGCCCGGCGTGGTCAGCCTGCCGCACGGCTGGGGCCACAACCTGCCCGGTGCCCAACTGCGTGTGGCCGCCGAGCGTCCCGGCGCCAACATCAACGCCCTGCTGGACGACCAACTGCGCGACCCGCTGTCGGGCAACGCGGTGCTGGGCGGCGTGGCGATCACGATGGAGGCGGCGTAACGGGTTTGGCTACAGTACGGTCCTTGTCTGTACCCGTAGCAAAGCCATGAAAAAACTCCTGCTCGCTCTCGCCGTCCTGCTCGTCGCGCTGATTGCCGGCGGGGCCTATTGGTTGCATGGCAATCTGGATGGGCTGGTGCAGGCGGCCATTGGCAAGTACGGCAGTGCGATGACCAAGGCCACGGTGAAGGTGGAGTCCGTAAAGATCACGGCGCTCAACGGGCATGGCGTGGTCAAGGGCCTGGTGGTGGGCAATCCTGCGGGCTTCAAGACGCCCTATGCGGTCAAGGCCGGCAGCATCGAGCTGGAGGTGGATGTGGCCTCGCTCACCAAAGATGTGGTGCTGGTCAAGAAGATCGTGGTGCTGGCGCCCGAGGTGATTTACGAGAAGGGCGACAGCATGACCAACTTCGACGCCATCCAGGCCAATATCGCGGCCTACCTGGGCCCGAGCTCCGGCAGCGGCCCGGGCAAGAAGCTGATCGTGCAGGAGTTCACCATCCGTGGCGCCAAAGCGCAGGCCAGTGCGGCCTTCATGAACGGCCAGACGATGACCGTGGCCGTGCCCGACATCGTGCTGCGCGATCTGGGCAAGGCCAAGGGCGGCCTCACGCCGGGAGAACTGGGACTGGAGATCACCAACGCAGTGGAAAAGCGGCTGATGGGCGTGATCAACTTTGACAAGCTCGCGCGCTCCGTGACTGGCGCGCTGGAGCGGGCGGGCAACGCCATCAAGGGACTTTTCAAATAAAAAGAGCTGCCAGCCCGCATGGAATGTGCGGCATGGAATGTGCGCAAACAGCTCCTCTTTAGATAGCGCCTAGCGGCGCGATGCGCGCCACTGCAGGGTCGCAAACACCGCCACCAGCCCCGCCTGCGCCAGCACATAGGCCACGCCCAGCGCCGTGAGCCCCACACCTGACAGCACCAGCTCCACGCTGGCCAGCACCCAGGCCGCATTGCCCAGCGCCAGCACGCGCACGCCGCGCAGAGGCAGCACGGGCTGCGCCAGCAGCCAGCCGACAAAAGCCACAAAAGCCAGCACCACCCAGGCCGAGCCCTGCACCAACAATGGCGGCATGCCCAGCGTGGCCGACACCAGACCCGGCGCAGCCAGCGACAACGTGGCCGAGCCAGCACCGGTGATGGCGTCCAGCCAGAGCACGCGACGGATACCGACGGAGGAAGCGGAAGCAAGAACAGCAGACATGACAGACTCCTTGGGGTTGAAAGAGCCTGCATGGTGCGGCGCGCGGCGCGGCAAAGCCATTACCTGGGAGGTCATGCCCCGGCCGCCCGCACCGGCAATGCCGGCGCTACCATGCCGTCATGCACACGCCCACCGCCCACACCGCAGCCCCCAACAGTTTTGGCCAGCGCCTGCGCCACTGGCGCCAGCACCGCCGCCTGAGCCAGCAGGAGCTGTCGCACCAGGCGGAGATTTCCACGCGGCATGTGAGTTTTCTGGAAACAGACCGCTCGGTGCCCAGTCGCGAGATGGTGCTGCGCCTGGCCGAGCGCCTGCAGCTACCGCTGCGCGAGCGCAACCAGCTGCTCACCAGCGCGGGCTACGCCGCCATGTACCGCGAGCGACCGCTGGACCACCCGGACATGGCCGAGGCGCGCGCCGCGGTAGATCTGATCCTGCGCTGCCACGAGCCCTACCCCGCGCTGGCCATGGACAGGCACTGGCACATGGTGGCGGCCAACCGCATGGTGCCGGTGTTCCTGGCAGGGATAGACCCCGCCCTACTACAGCCGCCGGTGAACATCCTGCGCCTAAGCCTGCACCCGCAGGGTCTGGCGCCGCAGATTGCCAACCTGGGCCAGTGGAAGCACCATCTGTTCGAACGCTTGCAGCAGCAAATCCAGAACACGGGAGACCCTGCGCTACACGAACTATTGGAAGAGTTACGGGGCTTTGACAGCAGCCACGGCCCGGACCGCGCGCACCTGCAGGGCGAAACGCGTGGCGTGGTCATGCCCTTTCAGTTGGACACGGCACACGGCCAGCTCAACTTCATCAGCACGGTGACGATTTTTGGCTCGCCGGTGGACATCACACTGCAGGAGCTGGCGCTGGAAACCTTTTTGCCGGCCGATGCCCACACCAGCGCGGTGCTGGCAAAGTTTCAGAGTCAAATCAGCCCTTAGCCCTTGCAAATAGTGCGCTAGCAGCTAGCAAAATCGTAGCAAACGGAAAAATCAGGGGGCCTGCAGACCGCGCAGATAAGCGTCCAGCGTGGCCATGCCCACGGCTTCCAGGTCGAAGCCGGCGGGGTCCAGCAGCCAGTTGTACTTGAGCCCGCCAATCAGCGCGAACAGGCCCAGCGTGGCGGTACGCAAATCCATGTCGCCGCGCAATTGCCCCTTGTCGCGCGCCATCTGGAAGAGCTTGTGCATGTCGTCAATGCACTCATTGCGTCCGGCGATGTGTCGCTCGCGCATGCTTTGCATCTCATCCACGTACTCCACCTTCTGGGTGGCAATCTCGAACACGCGGCGCACCTGGTCCTCGTGGGCAATCTGGTGCAAGGCGGTGGCCGTGTTGCGGCGTATCTTGTCCAGCGGACTTTCTTCGTCCGCCGGGGTCAGCGAGGTCATGCGCGCCATCATGGGCAGGGTCACCCGCTCCATCATGGCGTGGAAGAGTTCGCCCTTGTTCTCAAAGTGCCAGTAGATGGCGCCACGGGTCAGGCCCGCGTCCTGCGCAATCTCTTGCAGCGTGGTGCGCGAAACGCCACGGCGATGAAACACGCGCTCGGCCGCATCCAGGAGCTGTTCGCGGGTGGCCAAGGCGTCTTCTTTGGTCTTGCGAGCCATGATTCAAAGACCCTTCACGGGCCCAAGGGCATTCACTAAAAATTCACACATACATTCAAGCATGTATGTATACTAATCCAACTCGTCACATTTGCAAAATCCTTTTACAGAGGGTTTGCCCTAGGTCAACACAATGTGACAGCCCCCGTTTCCGCTACCCGATTCCATTTTTCGACACAAAGGGATTTCTATGTCTGCGCACCAGCCAACCGTGGGCTTTGCCCCCGCCAAACACCCCTTGGGCCGCTGGGCCCTTCTGTCCATTCCGGTGGCTGTGGCCCTGGTCGCCTGCGGCGCGAAAGACGGCGCCCCTGGCGCTGGCGGCGGTGGCGGCGGCATGCCCCCTGCCGAAGTCGGTGTTGTGACGGTGTCCAGCCAGGCCGTGGCATTGCAGTCCGAGCTGCCGGGCCGCGTGAACGCCCTGCGC
Organism: Rhodoferax sp. GW822-FHT02D07; assembly: GCF_058802405.1. Taxonomy (NCBI): domain Bacteria; kingdom Pseudomonadati; phylum Pseudomonadota; class Betaproteobacteria; order Burkholderiales; family Comamonadaceae; genus Rhodoferax; species Rhodoferax sp. GW822-FHT02D07. The sequence goes on along the minus strand of NZ_JBXAOD010000006.1, from coordinate 235,196 downwards.
GTGGCCCAGGTACGTGCCCGCGTGAGCGGCGTGGTACTGCAACGCATGTTCCGCGAAGGCAGCGAGGTCAAGGCCGGCCAGGTGCTGTACCAACTCGACTCTGCCCCCTACCGCGCCGCCTATGAAAGCGCCCAGGCCACCGTGGTGAAAGCCCAGGCCACACTGGCCCAAGCCACTGCACAGGTGGAGCGCAACAAGCCCCTGGTGGAAGCCAATGCCATCAGCAAGCAGGACTTCACTACCTTGCAAACTGCCCAGCGCCAGGCCGAAGCCGACCTGGGCGTGGCCAAGGCCGCCGTAGAGACCGCGCGCATCAACCTTGCCTATGCCACCATCACCGCCCCGATCTCCGGCCGCATCGGTCAGTCCTCGGTGACCGAAGGCGCCTTGGTGGGCGCTGCAGACGCGACTGCCCTGGCCACCATCCAGCAAACGGGCTCGGTGTACGTGAACTTCACCCAGTCCAGCACCGAAGTGCTGCGCCTGCGCAAGGCCATTGCCTCCAAGCAATTGCGCGCTTCGGGCGATGGCTCGGTGCCCGTGCGCATCGTGCTGGAAGACGGCAGCGAACTGCCCAAGGCCGGCAAACTGCTCTTCAGCGACCTGACGGTGGACGCCACCAGCGGCCAGATCACCCTGCGCGCAGAAGTGCCCAATGCCGAGGGCCTGTTGCTGCCCGGCCAGTACGTGCGCGTGCGCCTGTCGCAGGCCGAGTTGCCCTCCGGCATCATGGTGCCGCAGCAAGCCGTCACCCGCACCAACCAGGGCGACTCAGTGCTGGTGGTGGGCGAAGGCGGCAAGCCCGGCCCGCGCCCGGTAAAGCTGGGTGGCAACGCCATCAACAACCAGTGGGTGATCCTGGACGGTCTGAAAGAAGGCGACCAGGTCATCGTGGACGGCTTCCAGAAAATGATGGTGCCCGGCGCCCCGGTGAAACCCGTGCCGTGGAACCCCGGCGCAGCCCCGGCCGGTGCGCCCGGTGCCGCCGCCCCCGCTGCCGCTGCGTCTGCAGCCGCCAAGTAATCGCTAGAGGCACATTCCATGGCTCAGTTTTTTATCAACCGCCCCATCTTCGCGTGGGTGATCTCGCTGTTCATCCTGGTGATGGGCGGCGTGGCCATCACCCAGTTGCCGATATCGCAGTACCCGCCGGTGGCCCCTCCGTCCATCGTCGTCAACACCGCGTACCCCGGTGCCTCGGCCCAGACGCTGGAAGACAGCGTGCTGTCCGTCATCGAACGCGAAATGAACGGCTCCCCCGGCCTGATCTACATGGAGTCCGTGGCCCAGGCCGACGGCTCCGGCAGCATCACCCTGACTTTCGAGACCGGCACGAATGCCGACCTCGCGCAGGTGGATGTGCAAAACCGCCTCTCGCGCGCCACCCCGCGCCTGCCTGCGGCGGTCACGCAGCAAGGCGTGCGCGTGGACAAGTCCCGCTCCAACTTCCTGCTGTTCACCATGCTGTCTTCCGACAACCCGGAAACCAGCACGATTGAGTTGGGGGACTACGCCTCGCGCAACATCGTGCCCGAGCTGCAACGCCTGCCCGGCATCGGCCAGGCCCAGCTCTTCGGTACCGAGCGCGCCATGCGCATCTGGCTGGACCCGGCCAAGCTGGCCTCGTTCAACCTGTCGACCGCCGAAGTCAACGCCGCCATCAGCGCCCAAAACGCGCAGGTGTCTGCCGGCGCCATCGGCGACCTGCCCAACATCACGGGCCAGAGCATTGCCGCCACCGTGGTGGTCAAGGGACAGCTCGGCAGCGTGGCGCAGTTCGGCAACATCGCGCTGCGCAGCAATGCCGACGGCTCGTCCGTGCGGCTGAAAGACGTGGCCCGCATTGAACTCGGTGCCCAGGCCTATGCCACCTCCGCCCGCCTGAACGGCAAGCCCGCCATCGGTATCGGCGTGCAGCTGGCTCCCAGCGGCAACGCCATGGCCGCCGCCAAGGCCGTGCGTGCCCGCATGACTGAGCTGCAGACCTACTTCCCCAAAGGCATGAGCTGGAGCATTCCTTACGACAGCTCGCGCTTCGTGAACATCTCCATCAAGCAAGTAGCCGAGACCCTGGTCGAAGCCGTGGTGCTGGTGTTCCTGGTGATGTTCCTGTTCCTGCAGAACTGGCGCTACACCATCATCCCGACCATCGTGGTGCCAGTGGCACTGCTGGGTACCTTTGCCACGCTACTGGCGCTGGGCTTCTCGATCAACGTGCTGACCATGTTCGGCATGGTGCTGGTGATCGGTATCGTGGTGGACGACGCCATCGTGGTGGTGGAAAACGTCGAACGCATCATGAGCGAAGAGGGCTTGCCGCCGCTGCAAGCCACCAAGAAGGCCATGGGCCAGATCTCGGGCGCCATCATCGGCGTGACCGTGGTGCTGATCGCCGTGTTCGTGCCGCTGGCCTTCTTTGCCGGTTCGGTGGGCAATATCTACCGCCAGTTCTCCGCAGTGATGGTGAGCTCGATTGCGTTCTCCGCTTTCCTGGCCCTGTCGCTGACCCCTGCGCTGTGCGCCACGCTGCTCAAGCCCGTGGAGGCCGGCCACGCGCATGCCAAGACCGGCTTCTTCGGCTGGTTCAACCGCCGCTTTGACGCCACGGCCAAAGGCTACGAAGGCGTGGTCGCCCGCTTGCTGAAAAAAGCCGGGCGCTACCTCATCATTTACGCGGCCATCATTGCTGGTGTGGCCGTGGTGTACCTGCGCTTGCCCACGTCCTTTTTGCCGGGTGAAGACCAGGGCAACATCATCGTGAACGTGCAGTTGCCCCCGGGTGCTACCCAGGAACGCACGCAAAAGGTGATGGAGCAAGTCGAAGGCTTCATCCTCAAACAGCCTGAAGTGGAAAGCATGGTCGGCGTGTTGGGCTTCAGCTTCTCGGGTCAAGGCCAGAATGCTGCACTGGCATTCGTGACACTGAAAGACTGGTCGGAACGCCATGGTCCCGAGCACTCGGCACAGGCCTTGGCGGGTCGCTCTTTCGGCGCATTGATGGGCATTCGTGATGCGTTCATCTTCCCGCTCGCACCGCCCCCCATCCCGGAACTGGGCAACGCCACCGGCTTTACATTCCGCTTGCAAGACCGTGGCGGCAAGGGCCATGCGGCACTCATCGGTGCACGCAACCAGCTGCTGGGCATGGCGTCCCAGAGCAAGGTACTCACCCAAGTGCGCCCCGACGGCCTGGAAGATGCGCCGCAGCTGCAGATCGACATCGACCGCGACAAGGCGGCCGCCCTGGGCGTGAGCTTCAGCGCGATCAACAGCACCATCTCCACGGCGCTGGGGTCGAGCTATGTGAACGACTTCCCGAACGCAGGTCGCCTGCAACGGGTGGTGGTGCAAGCTGAAGGTACGGCGCGCATGCAACCTGATGACATCCTGAAGTTCAACGCCATCAACAGCAGCGGCAAGGCCGTGCCCCTGTCGGCGTTTGCAACGACCCAGTGGGTGACCGGTGCCATGCAAACCGTGCGCTACAACGGCTACTCCGCCGTGCGTATCAGCGGTGCAGCCGCTCCAGGCTTCAGCACCGGCGATGCCATGGCCGAGATGGAGCAACTGGCGGCCAAGCTGCCCGAAGGCTTCGGCTTTGAATGGACGGGCCAGTCCCGCGAAGAGAAGAAGGCCGGCTCGCAAGCGACCGTGCTGTACGCTTTTGCGATCCTGGCCGTGTTCCTGTGCCTGGCTGCTTTGTACGAAAGCTGGTCCATCCCCCTGGCGGTGATTCTGGTGGTGCCCTTGGGTGTGTTCGGTGTGGTGTTGGCCACGCTGTTGCGCGGCTACGCCAACGATGTGTACTTCCAGGTGGGCCTCATCACTATCATCGGCCTGTCGGCCAAGAACGCGATTCTGATCATCGAATTTGCCAAGGACCTGCATGCCCAGGGCAAGAGCGTGATCGAGTCCGCCCTGGCCGCTGCGCACCTGCGCTTCCGCCCCATCGTGATGACCTCGCTGGCTTTCATGCTGGGTGTGCTGCCCCTGGCCATTGCCAGCGGTGCGGGTTCGGCCAGCCAACGCGCCATCGGCACCGGTGTGATCGGCGGCATGGTGGCGGGTACCTTCCTGGCGGTGTTCTTTGTGCCCATCTTCTTTGTCGTGGTGCGCAGCATCTTCAAGGGCAGCGAGCGCCAACACCAATTTGACGTTGAACACGGACACCACATCGGAGCCGAATCCCATGAGTAAGCATTCCTATACGCGCCCTGCCCTGCGCCTGGCCACGCTGTCCGCAGCGCTGTGGCTGGCCGGTTGCAGCTTCATCCCCACCTTCAGCCGCCCTGCGGCGCCGGTGGCCGACAGCTTCCCCACCGTGGCCGCCGCCCCTGCGCTGCCCACGGCCGAAGCCAACGCCCGCACCGCGGCCGAGACCGAGTGGCAAGCCTTCTTCAAGGACGCACGCCTCAAGCGCCTGATTGAGATGTCCTTGGAAAACAACCGTGACCTGCGCGTGGCCGCGCTCAACATCGAGGCCACCCGCGCCAAGCTGCAAGTCGCGCGTGCCGACCAACTGCCCACCGTGAACGCCGGCTTCAACGGCAGCCGCGGCCCGGCTGCCAGCGGCGCCATCACCAGCAGCTACAGCGCTGGCCTGAGCGTGACAGCGTATGAGCTGGACTTCTTTGGCCGCGTGCGCGCCCTGAGCCAAGCGGCCCAGGCCCAAGTGCTGGCGACCGAGGAGGCCCGCAAGACCGTCCAGATCAGCCTGATTGCATCGGTCGCCAACACCTACCTCACGCTGCTGGCGGACGATGAGCTGCTGCGTGTCACCCGCGAAACGCTCAAGACCCGGCAAGAGAGCCTGCGCCTCACGCAGCTCAAGTACGACAACGACGCCGCCTCCAAACTGGACCTGAGCACCGCCCAGAGCCAACTCGAAGCCGCCAAGGTGTCTCTCGCCCAACTGACGCGCCAACGTGCCACAGACGAGAGCGCCCTGGTGCTGCTGGTGGGCCAAACCCTGCCGGCGGACCTGCCCCAGGGCCTGGGTCTGACCGAGCAAGGCTTTTTGAGTGACCTGCCGGCTGGTGTGCCGTCCGAGCTGCTGGTGCGTCGCCCCGATGTGCGCCAGGCCGAGCAAAACCTGCTCGCCCTGAACGCGAACATCGGTGCAGCCCGCGCCGCCTTCTTCCCGCGCATCACGCTCACCGCCAGTGCCGGTGTGGCCAGCAGCGACCTGGACACGCTGTTCAACCCCGGCACGCCCACGGCATGGACCTTTGTGCCGCAGATCCTGATGCCCATCTTCGATGCAGGCCGCAATAAGGCCAACCTTGAAGCAGCCAAGGTGAACAAGGACATCGCCATCGCGCAGTACGAAAAAGCCATTCAAACCGGCTTCAAGGAAGTGGCCGATGCACTGGCCGGACGCGCCACCTTGGGCGAGCAGCTGCAAGCCCAGACCGCCCAGTTGGCCGCGACCCAGACCACCATGCAACTGACCGACCTGCGCTTCAAGGCCGGCGCGGCCAGCTCGTTCGATGTACTGGAAGCCCAGCGCGCCCTGTTCACCGCCCAACAGGCGGTGGTGCAGGTACAGACCCAGCAACTGCAAAACCTGGTGAACCTGTACAAAGTGCTGGGTGGCGGTTGGACGGAGCCTGCTGCAGAGCAGAAGTAATAGAAAATCGGGGCCTAGCCCCCGTGGATATTGCGCGAACAGCTCCTAATTTAGGAGCTGTTTTCGTTTGAGAGGAAGGACAGTCACACACTGCAGAACTGCAGGAGAGCGACTAGAACGCTGCGCACTGCCTGTATCGTGGAATCGGTTAGGCGTCGCCCTCTCCCGCCTCAGCCAACAATTCCACGGCACCTGTATGCCCTTGAGATGCCGCAAGTCTTAACCACAGCAAGCCCTCCGCACGGCTCTCTGTGAATTGCAAAAGATGCTGCCCAAGCTTCCACCGCGAGGCGTCCAGTCCCTCATCTGCGCACTGGCGAAACAGCGAAATGGCAGTAGTGATGTCCTGCTCCGTACCCATCCCGTGATACAGAAAACTGGCAACCCAGTGTTTCGCCTCGAGAAAACCGCCCTCCGCCGCCTTTCTGTACCAATTCAAAGCACTCACAGCGTCGGGCGGCGAAGCTTCCTCTGCAAGATGACCGAGGTAGAACTCGGCCTCATGATCACCCTGAGCAGCGAGTTCAAGTAACAAATGGCGCGCCACACTGGGCTCAGCGTCGTAGAAAACATCCTCTGCGACTGTCATACAAGGCTAGGTCCGAAGTGCCAAATCCAACTTTTGAATGCCTGCAATCCACGCCTCAGCATCATCGCTTTCTGCCCAAAGCTCTTGGATCTCCGAGTTCTCGGAAACCACACGCTGCAACACCTGACGGGCTTTGTTCCGCAGTCCTGGACTCAGGGTGACATGGACGCGCTTTGCCCATTGCTCCACCTTCTCGGTATAGGCATCGCTCTGCGTCCCATTGCCCAACAGATGCGCCAGAACCTCGATCGCGGCAATGGCCTCTTCCGCATCTGATGCGTCAAGGTACTCAGCACCCTCCTCTAATACGCGATTCAGTGTTTCCTCGATGTAGGAAAGATCAGACACGTCGTCCAGACCATATGCCCAATCGTTGGCGGTGTCATTTCCAAATGGCTCGTGTGACCAAGCTCCCATATCTACTCCCTGCGGTGAATTTCCAGAAATGCAAATCTTCGTGAGACTGCCTACCTAGCATTTGCACTATAGCCCGAGCCAATACGACCACCGCTGCGCCGCTAAACTCAGGCCAAAACTGCATTACAAAGAAAGGGAGGGGTTCATGCGCTATTTACTGATTGCCATAGCTTTGACCAGCCAGGCATGTTTGGCCCAAGACATTCCTACCAACGAAGAAGACTTCAGCAAGATCGCGGCCGAGCGCGTCAACAAGGAATTACCAGGCTACAACATCCAATCCATCGGAAAACTGGCGCTGGAAGGCAAGCGCTCGGATGGGGAGTCAACGGGCCAGATTGGCCTGAATCGCGTACACGCTTTTTGCATTCGCAACGCACAAAACTGCAGTATGGCGCTGGACCAGTTCGCGAAGGGCATAGCCGAATCGATCAAAGAACGGGATCGCCCCCTGGAACGCAACATGGTTCGCATCGCGATTCGCCCGGCTGCGTACGCCGATCAGATCCGCGCCCAGTTTGGTTCAAATGGAGGTACGGTGTACTCGAAGCTGATCGCTCCCGGCTTGGTTGCACTGCCGGTATTGGACTTTACGCGAACCGTTCGCTTCGTCACTGACAGTGATGCAGCGAAGCTCAGCCTGACAGAGGAAGAGTTGTTCAAGCTCGGCGAGCAGAACCTGCGCGCCAGCACAAAACCGTTTCATGAAGTCGCCAAAGTCCCCCAGCAAAACTCACTGGGCTATATCTCTGGCGAAGACTATGCATCCAGCCGCATTCTTTTCCATGAGGAATGGCGCCCCTTGAACACAAAACTCAACAACAAGCTCATGGTCATACTGCCAGCACCAGACATCTTGCTCTTTGGTGATGGATCGACATCTGCGGGCATAGATGCATTACGCATGCTCGCCGCAGATGTCGCAAGAAAATCCGGCCGCCCCTTGTCATCCCTGATGCTGCAATGGACTGAGACTGGTTGGGAAATCATCCAGTAGTCCCCAAGCTCTTCTTTGGCGCACTTTGACTCCCAGCAAGCCGCCCCCACATCAGGATCGGCTTGCGTTTTACCCTACTCCGCCGTCAACCCCACATTCTGCGGATACAGCGCGACCAGCGTTTCCTTGTCGTACTCCGTCTTGAACGCATGCGCATCCTTCAGCGCCTCTGCGCGCTGCGCAGCGGGCCTGGCGTTGATGCGGTCGAAGAAGTGTTTGACGTTAGGGTAGTCCGTCCAGCCCGCGTCACCAAACACATAGGGGAAGGCGCGTACCCAGCCCCATAGCGCCATGTCGACGATGGTGTATTCCTCGTTGACCATGAAGGTGCGTGTGGCCAGATGGTTGTCGATGATCTGCCAGTGGCGTCGGGCCTCGAAGGTGTAGCGGTTCAGCGCATAGGCCTGAGGCTCGGGTGCGAAGTGGCGGAAGTGCACCGCCTGGCCCGAGAAGGGGCCGATGCCGGTGGCGATGAACATGAGCCACGAGTACATCTGGCTGCGCACCTCGGGTCGGTTCTCGGGCAGGAACTTGCCGTGGCGCACGGCCAGATACAGCAGGATGGCGTTGCTGTCGAACACGGTGGCATCACCATCCACCAGCGCGGGGGTCTTGCCGTTGGGGTTGATGGCGCGGTAGGCCGCGCTGTGCTGTTCGCCGCGCGCGGTGTCCACCGGTACCAGCTCATAGGGCAGGCCGGACTCTTCCAGAAAAAGCGCCACCTTGGCGGGGTTGGGGGACGGGTGGTAATAGAACTTGAGCATGGGGTTCTCCTTGTCTCTGGCTTAGTACTTTTGCAGGATGAAGTCGCTGACCTTGGGGGCGTCCGGCGTCAGCAGCGTGTCCAGACGGGAGTTCATGACGTACACGTCCTTGCCCAACTTGGCGGCGGTGGTCGGGAAGGTCTGCAGACTCTTTTGCACGCGGGCGACGGTGGCGGTCTTCCAGCCATCGGTAGACACCAGATCCAGCGTGCGGTCGGCGCCGCTGTTCTGCACCAGGGTCAGGCGGCCGGCGTCACGCAGCACCATGCCGTCCGCGCCCTTCAACGCTTCAGGCAGTTGCACGCGGTCGATCTGCGTCGGGTCCTTGAGGCTCACACGGAACAGCTCGCCACTGTTGTGCTTGTTGACCAGCAGGTAACCGCCCGGGTGGGCCACGATGCCGTTGAGGTTGAAGTTCTCGCCCGTGAAGAGATTGCTCTGCGCAAACACGGTGGCCTTGCCGGCCGTGTCCACGCGGTAGATGACGGGCGAGAAGCTGTCGGTCACATAGACATTGCCCTTGGCGTCCACCGCGAGGTCGTTGGCAAAGTGGCCGCCGGCGAACAGGCTGCCTAGGTCGTGGTAGGCCACGCGCTGGCCGGTCTTGGCGTTGAAGGCCGCCACCGCGGCGAGCTTGCCCTGCGTAGTGGGGCCGCTGCGCTCGGCCGCACCCAGGTCGCCAATCGCCACCCACAGCAGGTTGCGCTTGGCGTCCAGCGCCAGGCCGGCGGTGGTGACCAATGCGCTGTCGGTGATGAAGGGGCTGTATTCGCCACGCAGGTTGACCTTGCCGATGGTGCCGTGGCGCACGGAGCTGACCAGGAAGGCCTGCTGCTGTGCGGACCAGGCCACGCCTTCGGGGTAGACCGTGTCGGCGCTGAAGTTGACGTCGCCAGCGGCCAGCACCATCTGGGCAGCTAGGGCCAGGGGCGTGGCCACCATCCAAGCGGCGCGGCGGATGGAGAAGGGTTTGGAGACTGTGTTGAAGAGGGAAGTCATGGGGTTTCGCTTTCTGGCCCGTAGGCCCTTGGTTGGGGTGGAGGTATTGTGGAAATTTGCGCTAATCGCAACAATCAGCATCAACGCAAACAATCTTTCTGATATTTGCAAAATCAACCCAAGCCCAATGCCCCGTGATTGAAGAACTCCGCACCTTTCTGGCCGTCGCTGCGGCCGGCAATTTCTCCCAGGTCGCCCGCAAGCAGGAGGTGGCCGTCTCCTCCGTCACGCGCAAGATCGACGCGCTGGAGGCGGAACTGGGCGTGAAGCTGCTGCGTCGCAGCTCACGCCTGCTGCAGCTCACCGATGCGGGCGAGCAGTTCGCTATCAGCGCGCGCCGCATCGTGGCCGAGCTGGACGACGCCAAAGAGGCCCTGGCGGAGGGCCAGGCCAGCCCGCGCGGCCTGCTGACCGTGACCGCGCCCACGGCGTTCGGCCAACGCTATGTGACACCCGCGGCCACGCGCTTTCTGCGCCAATACCCCGAGATTGAGCTGGAGCTGCACCTGAGCGACCAACAGATTGACCTGGCCGCGCAGCGCGTGGATGTGGCAGTGCGCGTGGGCGCCCTGCCCGATAGCGACCTGGTGGCCACGCGCCTGGCCCCCATGAACCGGCTGGTGTGCGCCAGCCCCGACTACCTGAAACGCCACGGCACGCCCGCTCAGCTGCTAGACCTGCTAAACCACCGCTGCCTCACCGTGGCCACCACGCCCGCGCCCGTGGGCATGTGGAGCTTTGCCGGCATACAGGGCGGCCGCCCGCTGGCGGTGCGCGGCCCGCTGCGCACCAACGACATCGAGGCCCTGCAACGCGCCGCCCTGGACGGACTGGGCATCGTCCACCTGGCCAGCTGGCTGGTCTGCGACATGCTGGTGGCCGGCAGGCTGGTGCAGCTATTCCCCGACGCCGTGGCTCCCCCGGTGCCCTCACCCTCCGCCATCCACGCCGTTCGCCTGCCCGGCCGATCGCACGCGACCAAGGCGCAGCTGTTCATTGCACACCTGAAAAGGGATTTTGGGGAGCCGGCGGTGTGGGATGAGGCTGTGAAGGGTTTCAGGGTCTAGCCCTCATGGAATATGCGCGAGCAGCTATCTATTCAGGAGCACCGCCAGAAGTGACGGGTGAACCGCGCGCAGCCTCCAGACAGCTTTGCAGCGCTGCGACAAGCCGCTCGGACACCAGCTTGACGATAGGGCCCGGGGGCTTGGTTGCATCGACCGCCACGGCGATTTCCTGAGGTTCGGCTCCGCGATCGCGAATCGGGATGAAGACCAACTGCCCCGTGGCCAGCTCCGTCGCCACATCCAGCTCGGACGTGAAGACCACATGGCTGCCACCCAAGGCCAGTTGCTTGGCCAATTGCAGGGAGTTGGTCTCGGTATAGCGGCGCGGCTCCTTGAACAACCAGTTGTACTGGGCTTCCAGATAGCGCCGGATCGTCAAGGCCTTGCTCTGCAGCGCCAAGGGGTGGGCCATTGCCTCCTGAAAACTCACCGTAGCGCGTTGCGCCAGCGGATGCGCAGGCGCCACCACGCAGCCCAGCGGCAGTGCGCTCTTCCAAAGCACCAGCAGTTCCCGGCGTGGTTTCAGGTTGAAGATGGCCGCCAGATCGGCCTGGCCGGTCAGCAATGCGGTCTCGGCATCATCGGGAGTTGCCAGCGCGATGGACAGGCTGACCAGCGGATGCTGGGCCGCCATATCCCGCACCAATGCGGGCATCACGCTGGTGGCATGGCTGTCCATCGCCGCCAGCGACACATGGCCCTGGTGGACACCCTGAATCCGCCGCAGCTCGGCGACCAGACCGCGTTCATCCTGGCGCCAATGGCGTGCCAGTGTGATCAGCGCGTCGCCCGAGGGAGTCAGCCGCATGCCACGCGGCAGGCGCTCGAACAGGGGAATGCCCAGCTCATCCTCGAGTTGCAGGATCTGCCGGTTGATGGCTGAGGCTGCAACATGAAGTTCGCGTGCAGCCTTCTGGATGGAGCCCGAACGCGCCACCTGGTCAGCGTAGCGCAGTCCGGCGGGAACAAGCGAATGGCGCATGGGGAAAGGAAAAAGTGTGGCGCCCAGTGTACTAATTTTGCGCATGCAGCACAGCAAAAACGGTGATGGACGGCAATGAATTGCCTCCGTACGATCCGTTTTCATGACACGCCCCTCCAGCCTTGAACAGCTCAACACCTGCGCCCCCGAGCACTTCTGCGCGGCCCTGGCCGATATCTGGGAACACGCCCCGTGGGTGGCCCAAGGTGTGATCGCCCAGCGCCCCTTTGCCACGGTGGACGCCTTGCATGCGGCCATGGTCGCGGTGGTGGCGAAACTGGACGAATCCGCGCGCGTGGCCTTTTACGCCGGCCACCCTGAGCTGGCCGGCGAAGACGCCCGCCGCGGCACCATGACCGATGCCTCTGTGGCCGAGCAGGGCACGCTGTCGCTGGCCCACTTGGACACCGACGAAGCCGAACACTGGAGCGCGCTCAACCGCGCCTACCGCGAGCGCTTTGAGTTCCCCTTCATCCTGTGTATCCGCCGCCATACGCGTGCGTCCGCACTGCAAGCCTTCACGCACCGCCTTGCGCATGACCGCGCCACCGAGCTTGCCATTGCGCTCGACGAAATTGCCGCCATTACGCGCCTGCGTCTGGACCGTCTGGTGTCCGATGCTGCTTGCGCGCCCGAGCACAACGCATCCATTCCTTACTGACTTTTTGATTTACTACCGGAGCTCTTCATGAACACTCGACGCAAACTCTCCCTCTTGGCCAGCGCACTGGGCCTGCTGGCAGCCTTTCCGGCCAGCGCCCAGGGCAGCTACCCCGACCACCCCGTCAAACTGCTGGTGGCCCTGCCCGCTGGGGGTGGCGTGGACATCATCGCGCGCATGGTCGGCCAGAAACTCGCAGCGGTTACCGGCCAGCCCTTTGTGGTGGACAACCGGGCAGGCGCCTCAGGCCGCATTGGTCTGCCCGTGGTCGCCAAGGCCGCACCCGACGGCTACACGCTGATGGCGTCGCCCGCTTCCTTTCTGACGACCAACAAGAGCATCTTCAAAGAGCTGCCCTACGACCCGCAGGCCGACTTTGCCCCCATCACCAAGCTGGCCAACCAGTCCATGGTGCTGGTGGTCAAGGACAAGCAGAAGTTCTCCAGCGCTGCCGCCGTGTTGGCCGCTGCCAAGGCCAAGCCCGGTGCGCTGAACTACGCCACCTCGGGTGACGGCAGCCCGCAGCACTTGGCCGCGCTGGTGTTTGAAACCCGCGCACAGGTCAAGATGACCCATGTGCCCTACAAGGGCGGCGCGCTCGCCATCACCGACCTGCTGGCGGGCAGCGTGGACCTGCTGTTTGCGCCCCTGCCCGAAGCCCTGCCCTACCTCAAGTCCGGCAAGCTGACGGCCCTGGCCTTGATGAGCGACAAGCGCTCGGAACTCATTGCGGACGTACCGACCATGCGCGAAGCCGGCATCCCCAACATGGTCATGCAAACCTGGATTGGCCTGCTGGCGCCGGCAGGCACGCCGCGTGCCCTGGTGGACCAGCTCAACCGCCAGGTGCGCACCATCCTGCAAAGCGATGAAGTGTCCAAACAACTGCACGAAATCGGCATGGATGCCGCGCCCACCACCCCCGAGCAGTTCCAGCAAGTCATTGCCCAGGAAATCGCACTCCATGCCGAGTTGGTCAAGGCGTCGGGCCTTCAGCCTCAATAAAGGCGAAAGCATCCAACCGCGCCACAGCGTTGCCCCGGCACGCTGTGGCAGCAGGCATTTTTCAATGCAACCCTCGGGAGAACATAGAGAATATTGGCTCTAGCCCTCGTGGAATATGCGCGAGCAGCTCCTGATTCAGGAGCGCCTGCGACACGGGCTTGGCCTACTTTCCTTCGTACAGGGCCCAGGCCTGCTCGGCGCTGGCCCGGTCATGGATCATGGCTATCAGAGCCTTCACAACCGCCTGCGGGCTTGGATGCTGGTACACATTGCGGCCATAGACCATGCCCACCGCGCCCTGATCCAGCAGGATGCGTGAGCGGGCAAAGACCTGGCGCAGGTCTTCGCGCCCGCCGCCGCGCACCAGCACTGGGCAGCGCGCGGCCTCGACCACGCGGTGAAACTCGGTCGGTTCTGCGGTAGGGTCAGCCTTGATGATGTCGGCGCCCATCTCGCGCGCCAGGCGCACCAGGGCAACGATCTTCTCGGCGTCGCCGTCCACCATATAGCCGCCCTTCTCGCTGTGCGGACGCATCACCAGCGGCTCGATCATCAGCGGCATGCCGTACTTGTCGCAGTCAGCGCGCACAATGGAGATGTTCCCCACGCACTGGCGGAACAGGTCGGGCTCATTGGGCAACATGAAGAGGTTGACGACCACGCAAGCCGCGTCCATCTGTACCGCCGGCAGCACCGGGTCGTGCTTGTTCTGCAGCAGCGCCCACATCACGCGGTGGGTAGTGGCGTTGTAGGGGTTGCCCATGTCCACGCGCATCACCAGCGCAGGTTTGCTGCGCCCCGGGCGGCGTTGCAGCAGGTCGGCCTGGCCATAGTTCATCTGGATGGCATCGGGCTGGGCCTGCACCAGCGCGTCCACCACGGTGGGCATGTCCTCCAGCCCGTCCAGAAAGCTGGGCTCGTTGCAGACGCCGTGGTCGATGGCGATATCCAGGCAGCCGCCGTTCTGAAACAGCCGTTGGAGGCGAATCTCTTTCATGGGTTTTCCTTTAAACAATTGTGTGCAAATGGGTTTGGGCGGCCACTGCAATGGCCTGCAGCTCGGCGCTGCTGAGCGTGATGGCGCCGGCACCGGCGTTGTCGCGCGCCTGGGCTGGCTGGCGTGCGCCGCACAGGGCCACGTCCACGCGAGAGAGAGACCAGGCGATCATGAGTTGTCCGTAGCTGCACCCGTGCTGCGCACGTATGGGCTCCACGGCGGCAAAGAAGTCCACCAGGTGCTTGCGGTTGACAGCGCTGAAGCGCGGGTTGTCCTTGCGCTGGTCGTCACCCGCAAACACGCGCGCGGGGTCTATGGGGCCGGCCAGCAGGCCCAGGGCCAGCGAGGAGTAGCCGTGGACCGAGACCTGGTGTTCGCGGCACAGTGGCAGCAGGTCCCGCTCGATGCCGCGGTCCAGCAGGCTGTAGCGTTCCTGGATGGCGTCCACCGGGCCGTGACGCAGGTACTCAGCCAGGGTGGCCGCGTCGGCATTGCTGATGCCGATGGCGCGGATTTTTCCCTGCTTCTTCAGCGCCAGCAGCGCCTCCATGGTTTCGGCGATCGGCGTGGTTGCGTCCTGCCAGTGGGTGAAGTAGAGGTCGATGTAATCGGTCTGCAGGCGGGCAAGGCTTTGCTCCACCTCATGCGCGATTGAGTCCTTGCCAAGGTAGCGGTAGACGTCTTTGCCCTCTTCGTTGAAAAACAGCGTGCCGCGCTGCGTGTGCCAGACCAGGCCGCACTTGGTCGCCAGCACCACCTTGTCACGCCGGCCCTGCAGGGCCCTGCCTACCAGCGTCTCGGCATGGCCCAAACCATAGGCCGGCGCGGTGTCGATGAAATTGACGCCCGCGTCCAGCGCTGCATGGATGGCATCCACGGCGGCGCCATCGTCCTGCCCGCCCCACATCCACCCGCCCATGGCCCAGGTTCCCAGGCCCACGCTGGAACACTGAATCCCGGACGCCCTCAATGCACTCTGCTTCATGTCTGCTTGTCCTTGCAATGCGTCATAGACACAAAGTTGTCATGACATGTTTTAAAGTTTATCGGCCATATTGAGTTTTTTTGTAGAGATTTACCCTAGTGTTGGCAAAGTAGGATTCATATGCTGTAATAACAAGTCAAATACAACAACAAGGCGTAATCGCATGGCGAGTCCTATCTACATTGGCCTGGATCTGGGATCCACCAGTCTGAAAATTGCAGCCTTTGAAGGGAATTCGGGCGCCGTGCTGGCGCATGCCGGTGCCACCATTCCCTGGCAGCGTGCGGCCACGGGCAGCTGCCAGGTAGCGGGCACGGTGCTGCAGCAGCTCCTCGTCGACGGGCTGCGCCAGGTCGCAGCGCAACTAGGGGCGCGCGCGACGCAGGTCACGGCCATGGCCTGCGTGGGCCATGGCGGCGGACTCTATGTAGTGGACGCAGAAGGCCGCTTGCATGACGGCTTTGCGGTCTCCTCCACGGACCAGCGCGCCATGGCCATCGCCCAAGCGCTGGCGCAGCAGGATGGCGCCGCACTGTTTGCCTGCGTGGGCTGTGGCCCCTGGGCCGGGCAGCCTGCCATGGTGGCTGCCGACATTGCACGGCAGCGGCCGGGTGCCTTCGCGCAGGCCCGCACGCTGTTCTTTGCCAAGGACTTCATGGCCATGCTGCTGTGCGGTGTGCACGCCACCGACTACAGCGATGCCGGCACCGCCGGGCTGCTCGATGGCAGCACGCGCCGCCCCGCCCCGCGCGCCTTTGCCGTGGCGCACAGCCCCGCCTGGCACGCCGGCCTGCTCGCCCCCTTGCAGACCAGCGGCAGCGCACTGGGCCAGTTGCTCCCGGCCATGGCTGCGCAGACCGGACTGCCGGCCGGCACACCCGTCGCCATGGGCGCGATTGACCTCTATGGCGCGATGACGGGCGTGGGCGCCACGCAGACCGGCGATGTGGCAGCCGTGCTGGGTACCTGGTGCGTGAATGCGGCCATCGGCCCCAGCGATGGATCGATGGCGGGCTATCTGAAGACCGGCGCAGCCCACATCAGCAATGTGGTGACGCTGGATGCGGGCAGCGCCCTCATGTACATGCACAACAGCGCCGCGGGCATGGCCAACACCACCTGGCTGGCCGGTGCGCTGCAGCACTCGGTGACGGGTCTGCTCGAGGCGGCCTTCACGGCGCCACCGGGTGCCAACGGCCTGCGCTACCTGCCCTTCATCAATGGCGGTGGCGATGCGAGCGCAGGCTTTCTGGGGCTGCGCGCCTTCCACACACCGGCCGATATGGCGCGCGCCGTGGTCGAGGGCGTGATGGCCCTGCACGCGCAAAGCCTCAACGCGCTAGCTGCCTGCGGCCTGCCGCGGCGGCGCCTGTTCGCGCTGGGTGGCGGTGCTGCCGATGCGCGCCTCAGCGCCCTGCTCGCCACGCTGCTGGACCAGCCGGTCCACACAACCGGTGCCGACGAAAGCGGCGCACGCGGCGCGGCCATGTTTGCCGCCGCCTCGTTGGGCCAGGCCACCGCGCCGCTGCAGGCCGCACTGCAGACCGTACCGCCACGGGCCACAGAGCGCGGCTTCTATGCACGCTATCTGAACGACTTTGCCGCACTGCGCGCCGACATGGCGCCCGTCTTTGCGCGCCTGAACCCGCCGCAGCCATGAGCCAGCCCCCCGTGTTGGAAACCTGCGCCCACACGCGCCCGGCCACGCTCCATGGGCAGCATTTTGACGTCGTCATCGTGGGCGCCGGCATCAATGGCATCGGCGTATTCCGCGACCTGTCGTTGCAGGGCGTGCGCTGCCTGCTGATCGACAAGGGCGATGTGGGCAGCGGTGCGAGCAGTGCGCCATCGCGCATGATCCATGGCGGTCTTCGCTACCTGGAGAATGCGGAGTTTTCGCTCGTCAAGGAGTCGGCGCAGGAGCGCAATCGCCTGCTGCGCGCGGCTCCGCACTTGGTACAGCCGCTGCACACGGTGATCCCGCTGTCCTCGCGCCTGGGCGGCCTGTTTGGCAGCGCGCTGCGCTTCTTCGGCGCGCAGCCGCCGGCCCGCTCGCGCGGAGTGCTGGCCGTGGCGCTGGGCCTGCAGCTCTATGCCTGGATGGGCCGCAAGAACCGCTCGCTGCCGCCCCACCATGTGCAGGCCACCAGTGCGGCCGACCGTGCTCTGCTCCGTGACGACGTGCGCTGGACCGCACACTTCTATGACGCCTGGATCACCCACCCCGAGCGCCTCATGCACGAGCTGATTGCCGACGGTCACCGCGCACAGAGCGCCGCCCGCGTCAGCACCCATTGCGCCCTGGTGGCCCTGAATGGCCGCACGCTGACGCTGCGCGACACGGTGCAGGGCACCGAGGTACAGGTGACCGCCGACACGGTGGTCAATGCCACGGGCGCCTGGCTGGAGCGGCTCAGCGCGCTGTTCAGCGTGCCCGGCGGACGGCTCGTCGGCACCAAGGGCTCGCATCTGGTGCTGGACCACCCCGCGCTGCTCGCCGCGCTGCAGGGGCGCATGGTGTACTTCGAAGCCCGCGACGGGCGCGTCTGCATCGTTTACCCCTTCCAGGGCCGCGTGCTGGCCGGCTCCACCGACATTCCGGTGAGCGACCCCGACCAGGCGCAGACCGAGGCCAGCGAGATCGACTACCTGCTGGGTGTGCTGGGCGAGGTGTTTCCGCGCCTGCAATTCCAGCGCACCCACATCGTCTACACCTTTGTGGGCGTGCGCCCGCTGGCCACGCTGCAATCGCGCGATGCCGCGCCCGGCACACCGGGCAAGATTTCGCGTGACCACCATGTCATCGTCGACGCCGCACAGGGCGCACGCAACGTGCCCGTGGTCAATCTGGTCGGAGGCAAGTGGACCACCTTCCGCGCGCTGGCTGAGGAGGCCACGGACGCCGTGCTGCAGTTGCTGCACAAGCCGCGCGCCGTCTCGACCGCCGACCTGCCCATTCCCAGCCCCGCGCTGGGCTTCGATAGCGCGGACATACAATCCCTGCGTCGCCTGTGCCGCCTGACCGGGGTGGTCCGCCTGTCCGACCTGGTGCTGCACCGCAGCCTGGCGGCCTTGCTGGGCCAGCTCGACGAGGCCGCCCTGCAGACCATGGCCCAGGCGGCCAGCGAAGAACTGGGCTGGGACACGGAGCGACACGCGTTCGAGCTGCGCCGCTGCCGCGAGCTGCTTGTCCACCAACACCATGTGCGGCGACTGGCGGAAGTCCCTTAGAAAGGCTGTGTGTGAGCTCACAACCCCTGCAACTGCTGCAACGCGACAGCGGTACCCCCTTGTGGATCCAGCTGCGCGACATCCTGCGCCAGCGCATCGTCACGGGTGAGCTGAGCGTCAACGCGCAGCTGCCCTCGGAAGCCGAGCTTGGCGAGATCTACGGCATCTCACGCATCGTGGTGCGCGAGACGCTATCCGACCTGGTGCGCAGCGGTCTCATCTACAAGATCAAGGGCAAGGGCGCCTTCATCTCCGCGCCCAAGCGCGACGAAGACTTCATCTCCATGGTGCTGGGCTTCTCGGACGAAATGGCGCTCAAGGGCCGTGCCGTCAAAACCCAAGTGCTGCACCAGAGCCAGCGTGCGCCCGAAGAAAAAGAGGCACTCGCGCTGGGCCTGCAGAGCAACGCAGAAGTCACCGCCCTGCGCCGCCTGCGCAGTGTGGACGGCAATATCCGCCTGCTGGTGAGCACCGCCATCCCCACCGACGTGGCGCCCGAGCTACACAAGATCCGCCTGGAAGACAAGTCTCTCTACGAAGTACTGCGCCGCCAGTACGGCCTGCACGTGGCGAAGGCCGAACGCTGGATCGACGCGGTACTGCCCGACGCGCAAACCATGGAACTACTGCAACTGGAGACCCTGGAGCCGCTGCTGCGCATCGAATCCGTGGCCTATACCAAAGACGGGCGCGCCGTGGAGCACTACGTGGCGCTACACCGCTGCCAGAACACACGCCTGCACGTACGCACCCAGGCCTGAGCCCAGGCCCGCTAGGCCGGAGGGGCCGCCGCCCTGCGGTCCCGCACCAGTTGCCCCTCCACACCCCAGTCCGCATCGTCCACCTCCTGAATCAGGACGTGGGTACGCCCCGGCTTGGCGCCCGTCACGCGCACCAGGGTCTGCGTGATCTCGGCGACCAGGGTGCGTTTCTGTTCCAGGCTGAGGCCGCGGATGAGTTGCAGGTTCACGATGGGCATGTCTGTCTCTCTTCTGTTCACTCGCCGGCACGTATCCAGGCGGCGGCTTTTTCCGCCAGCATCAGGGTCGGACTGTTGGTGTTACCGCTCACGATGCTGGGCATCACGCTCGCATCGGCAATGCGCAGCCCCTGCACGCCCTGCACGCGCAGCCGGCTGTCGGTGACCGCCAGTGGGTCACCCGCCCGGCCCATGCGCGCCGTGCCTACCGGGTGAAAGATGGTGGTGGCGATGTCGCCAGCCAGCGCGATGAGTTCGCTGTCGCTCTGGTACTGCACACCGGGCTTGTACTCGGCCGGCGCATAGGGCTGCAGGGCCGGCTGGGCCATGATGCGGCGCGCCACACGCAGCGAGTCAGCAGCGACCTGCTGGTCCTCGGCGGTACTGAGGTAATGCGGTGCAATCGCCGGTGCCACCATGAAGTCGGGCGACTGGATGCGCACCTGGCCGCGGCTGCTGGGGTTGAGGTTGCAGACGCTGGCCGTCAGCGCCGGGAAGGCATGCAGCGGCTGGCCAAACGCCTCCAGGCTCAGCGGCTGCACATGGAACTGGATGTTCGGATGGGGCTGCCCTGCATCGCTGCGCGTGAACACGCCCAGCTGCGATGGCGACATGCTCATGGGCCCGCTGCGCGAGAGCAGGTACTGCAAGCCAATCTGCATCCGCCCCCACCACGAGTTGGCCAGCGTGTTGAGCGTACGGGCGTTCTGCACGGTGTAGACCGCGCGTATCTGCAGATGGTCCTGCAGATTGCTGCCCACACCCTCCATGGGCTTGAGCACGGGAATGCCCAGACGCGCCAGCAACTCGGGTGGCCCCAGACCCGAAAGCTGCAGTAGTTGCGGCGTTCCAATCGCACCCGCGCACAGCACCACTTCCTTGCGTGCCGACAGCGTGACACGCTCTCCCTCCCGCACAACCTCCAAGCCGGTGCAGGCCATGGCGCCCTGGTCGTTGCGCGCGATCAGAAGCTTGCTGGCCTGGGTCTCGGTCCAGATGGTGAGGTTGGACCGGCGCCGTACTTCGGCATTCAGAAAGGCCTTGGAGGTGTTCCAGCGCAGGCCCGATTTCTGGTTCACCTCGAAGTAGCCCACACCCTCGTTGCTACCGGTATTGAAGTCCTCGCTGGCCGGAATGCCGGCCTGCTGCGCGGCATGGGCAAAGGCGTCCAGCAAGTCCCAGCGCAGGCGCTGGCGCTCCACGCGCCATTCGCCCCGCCCTCCATGGAAATCCGCAGTGGCAAAGTCGCCCGCCGCTTGCGCAGTATCGAGCCGGTGGTGCCATTCGTGCTGCTTGAAAAAGGGCAGGCAGGCATCCCAGCTCCATTGCGCGTCCTGCAGCTGCGCGGCCCAGCCGTCGTAGTCGCGCGCCTGGCCGCGCATATAGATCATGCCATTGATGCTGGAGCAGCCGCCCAGGGTCTTGCCACGCGGGTAGAAGAGGGAGCGGCCATTGAGGCCGGGATCAGGCTCGGTGCGCAGGCACCAATCGGTCTTGGGGTTATTGATGCAATACAGGTAGCCGACCGGGATGTGGATCCAATGGTAGCGGTCGCGCCCGCCGGCCTCCACCAGCAGCACCGAATGCTGCCCGTCGGCGCTGAGCCGGTTGGCCAGGAGCGCGCCAGCCGTGCCGCCACCCACCACGATGTAGTCAAAACTGCTCATTCCGCACCCACCCCGGATGCACCGCCAAAACCGCCACGAATCGCCATTCTCAGAATCCTTCAAAGTCAAAACAACATGTCATAACATCTTATCCATGAAAAATGACTTACCAGTACGGGTTTCTCCTATATTCCGACTATTTTTTGTGACATAAAGTCCATCTTGTCATGACAGCAAAGCTATGCTGCATGTCATCCAACGGACCGGACAGGCATTTTTTCCAAAAGCAAATGAAGGAGTCGAAATGAGGCGTGATTTTCTGAAGTCAGCTGCGGCTGCAGGTGCTGGCATGGCATCTTTGGGCGCGTTTGCACAGACGGCAAATGCGGTGGGCTTGCGTGGCAATCCGAATGACACCTATGTCATGAACGTGATGGTCAGCGGCGTGGAGTACTGGTTCCCCGTCTACGAGATGTTCAAGTCTCTGGGCAAGTCGCTGGGCGTCAAGACACGCTACTCGGGCACGCCCGAATACGACGTGAACAAGCAGCTCGCCTCGTTCGAGCAGCAGCTCGCACGCAAGCCGGCCGGCATCTTTCTGCACCCCATGAACCCGGACCCGTTCATCGAACCCATCGCCCGTGCGACGGCCATGGGCATTCCGGTGGTCACGTTCGCCGCCGACTCGCCCAACTCCAAGCGCGTGTCCTTCGTCACCTCGGATAACTTCCGTGAAGGTGCGGCCGCAGCCGATGCGATTGCCACCGCCATGGGCGGCAAAGGCGAATACGCGGTGCTGGAAAACCCCGGCCAGGACAACCACGACCGCCGCATCTCGGCGTTTGTGGACCGCATGAAGTCCAAGTATCCCAACATGAAGCTGGTAGGCCGCGCCGCCACCAACCAGGACGCCAACAAGGCCTACCAGGCCACGCTGAGTTTGATCCAGGCCAACCCCAATCTGGGCGCCCTGTTCATGCCAGAGGCCAACACCGCGCTGGGTGCGGCCCAGGCCAAGGTGGAATCCAAGAAGGACATCAAGGTGATGTGCTGCGACGTGAACGCCAAGATCCTGGACATGATCAAGTCGGGCGACGTGTTCGGCTCCATCAACCCCAACCAGGGCATGCAGGGTTTCGCGGGCATGATGCTGCTGTTCATGGCAAAGAACACCCAGCTGATTGACCCCATGAACGACGCCAAGCGCTCGGGCAACAACCCCATGTCGGTGCCTTTCCTGGACAACGGCCTTTCGGTGGTCAGCAAGGCCAATGCGGACGACTTCTACTGGGACAAATACCTGAGCCGTCGCGGCACCAAGGGTATCAACGAGTAAGGACTGAGGATGCTGCTCGAGCTACGTGGAATCAGGAAATCATTTGGCGCCACCCAGGCGCTGGCGGGGATCGACTTCTCGCTGGAGCCGGGGCAGATCCACGCCGTCTGCGGCGAGAACGGCGCCGGCAAATCCACCCTGATGAAGGTCATCGACGGCATTCTTCAACCCGACACCGGTGAGCTGCTGCTCGAAGGCAGCCCGGTACGCATCAAGGACCCTGGGCATGCGGCGCAGCTCGGGATCTCCCTGGTGCACCAGGAAATCTCCTTATGCGGCTGCGCCAGCGTGGCCGAGAACATCTTTATGGGTGAGCTCAACCAGTCCAAGCGCCTGCTCATGGACTATGCCGGCCTGCAGACGCGCGCACGCGCCATCCTGCAGCGCCTGGGCAAGGACATGGACACCGCGCAGCTGGTGGAGCAGCTCAGCCTCTCGCAGCAGCAGCTCGTGGAGATTGCCAAGGCACTGGCGCTGGACTGCAAGATCCTCATCCTCGACGAGCCCACGGCGGCGCTCACCGAGATCGAATCGCAAGCGCTGTTCAAGGTGCTGCACGAGCTGGCCGCGGCCGGCATGGGCATCATCTACATCAGCCACCGTATGGCCGAAATCTTTGCGCACTGCAGCCACGCCACCGTGCTGCGCGACGGCGCCAGCGTGTTCAGCAGCCCGATTGCCGACACCACGCCGGACGAACTCATCCGCAAGATGGTGGGCCGCGAACTGGGCAGCTACTACCCCGAGAAATCCAGCACCCCCGCCGGCGCGCCGCTGCTGGAGGTGCACGGCATCTGCGACGCAGACTTGGTGCAATCGGTATCTCTGCAAATCCGCGCGGGCGAGATTCTGGGCATCGCCGGCCTCATGGGCGCAGGCCGCTCCGAGATCGCCAAGGTGATCTGCGGCATCACGCCCGCCACCGGCGGCAGCGTCACGCTGCACGGCCAGCCGGTGGACACCAGCACCTACCAAAAGGCGCTGGCGCAGGGCATTGCCTATCTCAGCGAAGACCGCAAGTCGGAAGGCGTGTTTCTGGAGCTCTCCATCCAATCCAACATCGCATCCATGGCGCTGGCGCGCGTGCGCTCGGCCTTCTTCACCGTGGACCCGGCCAAGGAGGCCGAACAGGCCGAGCGGCTGGGGAAGAAACTGAAGCTTAAGGCCAGCAGCGTGGCCGCCAACGCCGACAGCCTCTCGGGCGGCAACCAGCAGAAGGTGGCGATTGCCAAATTGCTGGCCACCAACCCCAAGGTCATCTTCATGGACGAACCCACGCGCGGCGTTGACGTGGGCGCCAAGGCCGAGATCCACCAGGTGCTGCGCCAGCTCGCCAACGACGGCGTGGGCGTGGCCGTGATCTCCTCCGAACTCCCAGAAATCATTGGCTTGTGCGACCGCACCATCGTCATCCGCCACGGCAGCGTGGTCGGCGAACTGCGCGCCCAGGACACCACCGAAGAATCCCTATTGCGCCTGGCCTCGGGCCTGGCCTAAGTCTTTGCTTCAGCACCATGAAACTCAAAACCAATAACCTGCGCGAAGCAGGCCTCATCGTCATCATCGCGGCGCTGTGCATCGCCATGTCGTTCGCCTCGGAGTTCTTCCTGACCTGGGAAAACATACGCGCCATGCTGCTGTCCTTCGCCATCGAGGGCATCGTCGTGGTCGGCATGACGGTGCTGCTCATCGTGGGCGGTATCGACCTGGCCGTGGGCTCGGTGGTCTGCCTGGCCATGGTCATCGTGGGCGCGCTCTTTCTCATGGGACTGGACCCGTGGACTGCCAGCCTCATAGCCATTGCGGCCAGTGCAGCCATTGGCCTGCTCATGGGACTGTGCGTCACCAAGATCGGCCTGAGCCACTTCATCGCCTCGCTGGCTTTCATGGTCATCGCGCGTGGCCTGAGCCTGGCCATCACCCAGGGCACACCCCAGTCTCTGTTCGCCCTGCCGCCCGCGTTCAAGGCCATCGGGCAGGGCACCGTGGGTGGCGTGCCCATCGTGATCCTGATCTTTGCGGCCATCGTCATCGTCAGCGACTTTGTGCTGCGCAAGTCCACCCTGTTCCGCAAGGTGTTCTACACCGGCAGCAACGAGCGTGCGGCCCTCTATGCGGGCATTAACGTCAACAGCGTCAAGCTCTGGGTCACCGTGCTGTGCGGCACCATGTCGGGCATTGCCGGCGTCATTTACACGGCACGCTTTGGTGCTGCCACGCCCACCTTCGGCATCGGCATGGAGCTCAATGTGATCGCCGCCGCCGTCATCGGCGGGGCCAGCCTCAAGGGCGGCTCGGGCACCATCTACGGTGCCGTGCTGGGCCTGGCGCTGCTCTCCGTGGTCACCAGCTCGCTGATCCTGCTCGACGTCTCTGTCTACTGGCAGG
The DNA here is from genome assembly GCF_058802405.1 of Rhodoferax sp. GW822-FHT02D07. Taxonomy (NCBI): domain Bacteria; kingdom Pseudomonadati; phylum Pseudomonadota; class Betaproteobacteria; order Burkholderiales; family Comamonadaceae; genus Rhodoferax; species Rhodoferax sp. GW822-FHT02D07. Next base: position 210,563 of record NZ_JBXAOD010000006.1, on the reverse strand, counting down.
ACGTCATCAAAGGTGCGATTCTGCTGTTGGCTGTGTCGCTGGACCACTGGATGAATACGCGCAAGGCACGCAAATAAAGCGGCCCTGCGCGCGGGACGGCTACAGTCCACGTCATGACCGCTTTTCTGTCTGAAATCGCCCGCCTCTACCAGGTCACCCCGCAGGTTCCCCAACCACAGGGACACCACGATGCGCCACTGATGGACGCCAATGGCCAAGTACGCTGCGCAGTGCTGGAACTAGCCCGCCCTGCCGACTGGAAAGCGCTGGAGGCAGTGTGGTACGGGGTGCAGGCGGACTTGGCACTGCCTGCACCGGCCATTGCCGTCAATGGTGCCGACGGCTACCAGCTCTGGTTCTCGTGGCAGCAGACCCTGCCCGCAGAGGAGGCCACCCGCTTTATGCAGCTGCTGTGCAAGCGTTATCTGCCCGCCGTCGATCCCCAGCGCTTGCGCTGCTATCCGGGTGTAGACCCCGTGTTTCCGCCGCAAGTACCCGCGCAGCAGGTCCACGATGGGCATGGTCCGGAGGCGCAGTGGTCCGCGTTTCTGGCATCTGACCTAGCGGGGGTGTTTGCCGACGAGCCCTGGCTGGACCGCCATCCCGGGCAGGAGGCCCAAGCGCAGTTACTGGGGCGGCTCAGCAGCATGCCATTGCAAGACTACGCCAAGGCCCTGCAGTTGCTGCAGCCTCTGGCACCAGCACAGCCAACAGCCTCACCTGCACCAGATACGGCCACCGTGCCGCCAGCACCTGCCAGCCAGCTCGCGCACTACCCCACCGATACGCCAGCCACCTTTTTGCATGCGGTGATGCAAGACCCGGCCGCACCACTGGCCCTGCGAGTGCAAGCTGCCACTGCACTGTTACAACAATCAGCCGTACCACGCGGCTAAAGCAAGGGCTGCTTCAGGCTTTTTTCACAAACTCCGACTTGAGCTGCATTGCACCGAAACCGTCGATCTTGCAGTCGATGTCGTGGTCACCATCCACCAGACGGATGTTCTTAACCTTGGTGCCGACTTTGATGGCACTGGAAGAGCCTTTGACCTTCAGGTCCTTGACCAGCACCACGGTATCGCCGTCCTGCAGCACATTGCCGTTGGCATCTTTCCAGACGCGAGCGGCCTCTTGGTGGGACGCGGCATTTGGGCTCCATTCATGGGCACACTCGGGGCAGACCAGCAAGGCGCCGTCCTCGTAGGTGTAGGCCGATTGGCACTGGGGGCATGGGGGCAAGGTACTCATGATTTCTTTCAATGCCGCACAGGGCCTTGCTTGAGGGCTTCCATCAACATGTCGGGCGAGCCACCTTCGGACAGGTGCTGCTTGTACCAGACGCTCAATATCGTGCTCACCACCGGACCGGGGTTTTCCTTCACTTTGGCAAAGTCCCAGTCGTTGAGTTTGCAGATGCGCCCCACCAGGTCCATGTCCAGATCGATGGCGTCATCCGCGCAGCGGCGCAGTTTCAGGTCTTCAAACACGGCGCCGTCGGGCAGCTTGAGCTTGAGGGTGGTGTCGTTGGGGGGCGTGGCCATGCTGCTTACTCCACGCGCGTGATGCGGTTGGGTTTAAAGCCCAGGTCGGCTGCCTTGCCCTTGCGGCCGCGGGCGGCGCGGGCGTTGTTGAGGCTGCGGATTTCCAGCGTTTCGTCGCGCTCCTTGCCGCCACGGCCGATGCCGTCAATACGGATGGAACGCGTGTAGGCCGCTGCGCCCGCCAGCGTGTCCTTGGCTTCCAGGTCGATCAGCATGAGGCCGCGGCCACCATTGGCCATCTGCTTGAGTTCGGTGATCTCGAAGGTGAGGATGCGACCGCCCGTGGAAGCGCAGGCCACGTGCGTGGCAGATGCCACCAGCGCAGCCGGCGTTCCCGCCACAGTGACCTTGCCTTGGGCGCCGGCCACCAGGGACGGGGCGCACAGGGTCTCACCATCGCCGACGCCCACAAAGGCCTTGCCGGCCTTCTGACGCGATGTCATGTTTTCCACACTGGCAATAAAGCCATAGCCACCGCTGCCCGAGAGCAGCAGCGTGGCCGTGGCCGGGCCAGCGAAGTAGTAGAGCAGCTGGGTGCCGCTCTCCAGTTCAATCAGGGTGGTAACGGGTTGGCCGTCGCCGCGCCCACCCGGCAGGGCAGAGACCGGCACGCTGTAGATGCGGCCGTTGGAGCCGAACACCAGCAACGTGTCCACCGTGCGGCACTCGAACGTGCCGTAGAGGCCGTCACCGGCCTTGAAGGCAAAGGTGCCGGCCTCGTGGCCATGGCCAGTGCGCGCGCGCACCCAGCCTTTTTCGGAGACCACCACGGTGACGGGTTCGTCCACCACCTTGACTTCGGCCACGGCCTTTTTCTCGGCCTGGATCAGCGTGCGGCGCGTGTCGGCAAAGGTCTTGGCATCGGCCTCGATTTCCTTGACCATGAGGCGACGCAGCGCGGCGGGGCTGTTCAGGATTTCTTCCAGCTTGCCCTGTTCGGTGCGCAGCTCGGAAAGCTCTTGCTCAATCTTGATGGCTTCCAGCCGCGCCAACTGGCGCAAGCGGATTTCGAGGATGTCTTCAGCTTGGCGGTCGCTGAGCTTGAAACGGGCAATCAGTGCCGCCTTGGGCTCATCGCTGTTGCGGATGATGGCGATCACTTCGTCGATATTCAGCAGAACGAGCTGCCGGCCTTCAAGGATGTGGATGCGGTCCAGCACCTTGCCCAGGCGATGGCGGCTGCGTCGCTCGATGGTGGTGGCGCGGAAGGCGATCCACTCCACCAGCATCTGGCGCAGCGACTTCTGCACCGGCTTGCCGTCCAGCCCCACCATGGTCAGGTTGATGGGCGAGGAAGTCTCCAGGCTGGTGTGGGCCAGCAAGGCAGTGACGAGCTCCTGCTGCTCCACCGTGCGGCTCTTGGGCTCGAACACCAGGCGCACCAGCGCGTCCTTGTTGGACTCGTCACGCACCACGTCCAGCACGCTGAGAATGCTGGCCTTGAGCTGCGTCTGCTCTTGCGACAGCGCTTTCTTGCCGGCCTTGACCTTGGGGTTGGTCAATTCCTCAATCTCTTCCAGCACGCGCTGGCTGCTCACACCGGGCGGCAGCTCGGTCACGACCAACTGCCACTGGCCGCGCGCCAGGTCTTCGATCTTCCAGCGCGCACGCACCTTGAGGCTGCCGCGACCGCTGCGGTAGGCGTCGGCAATGTCGGTGGCGCTGCTGATGATCTGGCCGCCGCCGGGGAAGTCCGGGCCGGGCACCAAAGCGAAGAGGTCATCGTCGCTGAGCTTGTCGTTCTTCACCAGCGCCACGCAAGCATCGGCAATTTCGCGCAGGTTGTGGCTGGGGATTTCGGTGGCCAGGCCCACGGCAATGCCACTGGCACCGTTAAGCAGGCTGAAGGGCAGGCGCGCTGGCAACTGCTTGGGCTCTTCGGTGGAACCGTCGTAGTTAGGCACAAAGTCCACGGTGCCCATGTCGATCTCGTCAAGCAGCAGCGTAGTGATCTTAGCCAGGCGCGCTTCGGTGTAGCGCATCGCAGCAGCGCCATCGCCGTCGCGCGAGCCGAAATTACCCTGGCCGTCGACCAGTGGGTAGCGCTGCGAAAAGTCCTGCGCCATGCGCACCAGCGCGTCGTAAGCCGACTGGTCGCCATGCGGGTGGAAGCGGCCCAGCACATCGCCGACCACGCGCGCGCTCTTGACCGGCTTGGCGCCGGCATTGCCGTTGGAGCCGCCAAAGCCCAGGCCCATGCGGCCCATGCTGTAGAGAATGCGGCGCTGCACGGGCTTGAGGCCATCGGCCACATCGGGCAGGGCCCGGCCCTTGACAACGGAAAGGGCGTATTCCAGATAGGCGCGCTGCGCGTAGCTGGCCAGGTTTAGGTCACCATCCGTGCCGGGGGCTGCGGGTTCGGGCAAAAGATCGAGCGTGGTTTCGTCAGTCATAACTCAGTCAACAGCAATAACGGTGTCAGCGGCCGGGGCACGCTGCAGCGGTGCCACCATATTGCCGCGGCCGATGGCGCCGCCCAGGGCAGCGCCGGTGGCCGCAGCGGGCTTCAGTAAATAGGGATCACGGGCGCCAGCCAGCACATAGCCGTCGCCATAGGTGGCTTTGACGCGGCCATTGGCGGTCTTGGCCACTTGGGCCGCAGGAACCGGCGGCTTGAGGGCGGCATACAGCTCGCCCACGGTGGCCACGTAGTTCTGCGTCTCTTTGTAGTTGGGCACCTTGTTGCCCGCGCGCTGCACCGCGCGCTCGCCGGCGTTGTACGAGGCCAGGGCCAGCTCCAGCTGGCCAGGGAATATGTCCATGAGCAGGCGCAGGTAGCGGGTGCCCAAAGCAATATTGATCTTGGGGTCAGCCAGTTTGGCTTCCACGGACTTCCAGCGGTCGCTGTCCACGCCGAAGCGGCGCGCCGTGTCAGGCATCACCTGCATGAGGCCAATGGCGCCCTTGGGCGACACCGCCTGTTCATTGAAGCCTGATTCCGTCGCTACCAGCGCCTGCAGCAGCGCGTAGTCCACGCGGTAGCGCTGGGCAGCGTCCTTCAGCAGCGGTTGTATCTTGCGGTAGCGCGGGGAAGACTCAAAGAACTCGGCCAGCTTGGGATTGAGCTCCGGGGCGGCTGGCGCCGCGGCTTGCGCGTCCGGCGCCGCCAGCAGGAGTGGCGCGCGGTAGAACAGGCTGTAGCGCGCATCCACCTGCTCGGCCGCAAAGTGGCTGTGGCCCTGCTCGTCCACCCACACCCACACGTCCGCCTGGGCATGAAATGAGGCCATAGCCCCCATCAACAGTGCGCAAGCAGCTACGAATTTCATAGCAATCAGACGTCGATCTCGACCGAATCACCGTGCAGTTCCATGAGCTCCCGGCGCGCCGCAGCCTCGCCCTTGCCCATGAGCTTGGTGATCAGCGCCTCGGTGGCGCCAAAGTCCACCGCGCCCAGGGCCACCGGAAGCAGGCGGCGTGTGTCAGGGTTCAGCGTGGTATCCCACAGCTGTTCGGCGTTCATCTCGCCCAGCCCCTTGAAGCGGCTTATGGACCAAGCACCTTCGCGCACGCCTTCCTTGCGCAGCTTGTCCAAGATCGCGGTCAATTCGCCCTCGTCCAGTGCATAGGCCTTGGAGGCGGGCTTCTTGCCGCGGGCCGGCGCGTCCACGCGGAACAGCGGTGGGCGCGCCACAAAAACATGACCGGCTTCTATGAGCTTGGGGAAGTGGCGGAAGAACAGGGTCAGCAGCAGTACCTGGATGTGCGAGCCGTCCACGTCCGCATCACTCAGGATGCAGACCTTGCCGTAGCGCAGGCCGCTCAGGTCCGGCGTGTCGTTGGGGCCATGCGGGTCCACGCCGATGGCGACCGAAATGTCGTGGATTTCGGTGTTAGCGAACAGGCGGTCGCGGTCCACCTCCCAGGTGTTGAGCACCTTGCCGCGCAGCGGCAGGATGGCCTGGTTTTCCTTGTCGCGGCCCATCTTGGCGCTGCCGCCGGCCGAGTCACCTTCCACCAAGAACACCTCGTTGTAGAGAATGTCGCGACTTTCGCAGTCGGTCAGCTTGCCAGGCAGCACGGCTACGCCGCTGCTCTTGCGCTTTTCCACCTTCTGGCCGGCCTTTTGCCGGGTTTGGGCGGCCTTGATGGCCAGTTCGGCCAGCTTCTTGCCGTAGTCCACGTGCTGGTTCAGCCACAGTTCGAGCGCCGGGCGCACAAAACTGCTGACCAGGCGCACGGCGTCACGCGAATTGAGCCGCTCCTTGATCTGCCCCTGAAACTGCGGGTCCAGCACCTTGGCGGACAGCACATAGCTGGCACGGGCAAACACGTCTTCAGGCATCAGCTTCACGCCCTTGGGCAGCAGGCTGTGCAGCTCGATAAACCCTTTGACCGCCGTGAACAGGCCGTCGCGCAGGCCGCTTTCGTGCGTGCCGCCAGCGCTGGTGGGGATCAGATTCACATAGCTTTCGCGCACCGGCGCACCTTCTTCGGTAAAGGCCACGCACCAGCTGGCGCCCTCGCCTTCGGCAAAGTTGTCGTTGTTGCCGTCGGCAAAGCCCTCGCCGTCAAACATGGGGATCACCGGGTCTGCGGTCAGGGTCTGGCCCAGATAGTCCTTGAGACCCCCCTTGTAGAGCCAGTTCTGGCTTTCCTTGGTCTTTTCATTGACCAGTGTGACGCTGACGCCGGGCATGAGCACGGCCTTGCTGCGCAGCAAATGAGTGAGCTCGCCCATGGGCAGGGCGGCAGATTCAAAGTATTTGGCGTCTGGCCAGACGCGCACCGAAGTGCCCTGCTTGCGGTCGCCACTCACCTGGGCGCGCGCTTCCAGGGGCTCAATCACGTCGCCGCCAGAGAAAGCCAGCGTGGCCACCTTGCCTTCGCGGTAGGTGCTGACCTGCAGGCGCTTGGCCAGCGCGTTGGTCACGGAAACACCCACGCCATGCAGACCGCCGGAGAAGCTGTAGGCGCCGCCCTGGCCCTTGTCGAACTTGCCGCCTGCGTGCAGCCGGGTGTAGACCAGCTCGATCACCGGCGCCTTTTCTTCGGGGTGCATGCCAAAGGGGATGCCACGGCCATCGTCCTCGACGCTGACGGAGCCGTCAGCGTGCAGGATCACGGCGATCTTCTTGCCATGGCCGGCCAGCGCCTCGTCGGCAGCGTTGTCCAGCACTTCCTGGATGATGTGCAGGGGGTTGTCGGTGCGGGTGTACATCCCCGGGCGCTGTTTGACGGGCTCCAGGCCCTTGAGCACGCGGATCGATGATTCGGAATATTCGGGGGTGGGTTTCGAAGCCATAGCGGGGCATTGTAGTGGCGGAGAAAATAAACAACTGTATGAACATACAGAAATTCACCATTCCGCCATCCCTTCTTCTGTCACCCCGGCTCCAGCGCCAGCCTGGCAAACGGGCTACATTTGCAGGATGACAGCGCCCCGCCCCTCCCTCTCTATCGCCCAGGTTCTGGCCTGCGGCGCCACCATCGTCACCCTCTCCATGGGTATCCGCCATGGCTTTGGCCTGTGGCTACAGCCCATCACCCAGGCCCAGGGCTGGACGCGCGAGACCTTTGCCTTTGCCATCGCCATCCAGAACCTGGTCTGGGGCTTTTCAGGCATCTTTGCCGGCATGCTGGCCGACCGTTTTGGCGCCTTCCGCGTGATCATTGGTGGCTCGGTGCTTTACGCCGCCGGTCTGGTGGGCATGGCCCATGCCAACACGCCGCTGCTGTTTTCCCTGTCCACCGGGGTGCTGATCGGCATGGCCCAGGCAGGCACCACCTATGCGGTGATCTATGGCGTGATTGGCCGCAATGTCTCGGCCGAAAAACGGTCCTGGGCCATGGGCGTGGCGGCTGCGGCCGGTTCGTTTGGCCAGTTCCTGATGGTGCCTACCGAGGGCTACCTGATCGGTCACTTCGGCTGGCAGGAGGCTCTGGTGACCTTGGGCGCGGCCTCGCTGCTCATGATTCCGCTGGCCTTTGGCCTGCGTGAACCCGGTTTTGGCGCTGCAGCCACCGCCGTCAAGCGTGAACAGACCATTCTTGAGGCGCTGCGCGAAGCCTTCAAATACCCCAGCTTCCAGCTGCTGATGGCCGGCTACTTTGTCTGCGGCTTCCAGGTCGTGTTCATTGGCGTGCACATGCCCAGCTACCTCAAGGACAAGGGCCTATCGCCCCAGGTGGCCAGCTACGCGCTGGCGCTGATCGGCCTGTTCAATGTGTTTGGCACCTACGTGGCCGGCGTCTTGGGCCAGAAAATGGCCAAACGCCACATCCTGGCCTTCATCTATTTCGCTCGCGCCATTGCTATCAGTGTGTTCCTGTTGGTGCCACTCTCACCGCTCTCTGTATACGTGTTTGCCTCCGTCATGGGCTTTCTGTGGCTGTCCACCGTGCCGCCCACCAACGCCACGGTGGCGCAGATTTTTGGTGTGGCCCACCTCTCCATGCTGGGCGGTTTTGTCTTCTTCAGCCACCAGATCGGCTCCTTCATGGGCGTCTGGCTGGGTGGCTATCTGTATGACAAGACCGGCAGCTACGACATCGTCTGGTACATCGCCATCGCGCTGGGCGTGTTCGCCGCGCTGGTGAACCTGCCGGTGCGCGAGGGCCCCATTGCACGCGCACTTGCCCCTGCCACCACCTGAGTTCACCGCCATGCGCCTGTCCACCCGACTTGTCATTGGAGCGATGGCTTTGCTGGCGCTGGCGGGTGCCTTCTATCTCTACACCCAGCCCGACTTTCTGGTGCAGCTTGCCAACCAGGTCTGGGCCTGCTTCTGAAAACACCGTGAGCCCAGCCCTGAACACCACCATCATCACCGGCGCATCGGACGGAATCGGCGCCGAAATGGCCCGTCAGCTCGCCCGCCAACATGGCGCACGAGCGGCACTGGTTCTGGCCGCGCGCAATGCAACGGCACTGGAGACCGTGGCCCAGCAATGTGCGGCCTTGGGCGCCCAAACGCTGGTGGTGCCCACCGATGTGTCGGATGAGGCCCAATGTCGCGCTTTGGTGGCCCAGGCCGTACAACGCTTTGGCCGCGTGGACGCACTGATCAATAACGCCGGCATCTCGGCCCAAGCCCTGTTCAGCGAAGTGAAGGCCGAGGACTTGGGCTGGTACGAAAACCTCATGCGCATCAACCTCTGGGGCAGCGTCTGGTGCACCCATGCTGCCCTGCCGCATCTGCGCGCCAGCCGGGGCCACATCGTCGCCGTCTCCTCGCTGGCCGGTCTGGTCGGTGTGCCGGGGCGCACGGCCTACAGCGCCTCCAAGTTCGCCATGGCGGGATTTTTTGAAGCGCTGCGCGCCGAGCTGCGTGGCGCAGGCGTCAGCGTCACCACCGCATATCCGGGCGTGGTGCTGACCAATATCCGCAGCCGCGGCCTCAACGCTGCCGGTAAGGCGGCCGGTGCCAGCGGCCTCAAGGAAGACGGCGCCATGTCGGTGGAGGAATGTGCCCGCCTGATCCTGGACGGTATGGCGCGGCGCGAACGCGAGGTGGTCATGACCACCAAGGGCAAACTGGGGCGTTTCCTCAAGCTGATCGCCCCGGGACTGGTGGAAAAGATGGCATTGGCCGCCCTCAAAGACCACGTCAAGCCCCAATGAGCGCCTCCCCCTGGGTGCAGCGATGGAGCCACCTCTTGGCGCCCGGCGCCACGGTGCTGGACGTGGCCTGCGGCGGTGGCCGACACCTGCAATGGTTTGCCGCACGTGGCCACGCGTTGACCGGCGTAGACCGTGATACGGCGCTGGCCGCCCAGCAAGTCCCCGGAGCCACACTGGTGACGGCCGACATAGAGAACGGCCCCTGGCCGCTGATGGACGGAAACGTGCCACGCCAGTTCGGCGCCGTGATCGTGACCAACTACCTCTGGCGACCGCTCTTTCCCACGCTGCTGGCGAGCTTGGCACTAGGCGGGGTATTGCTTTATGAAACCTTTGCCGCAGGCAACGAAACTGTGGGCCGCCCCAGTCGCCCGGACTTTCTGTTGCAGGCCGGTGAACTTCTGCAGGTCTGTGCGGGTCTGCACATCGTGGCCTATGAAAACGGCTTTCTGGAGCAGCCCGATCGCTTTGTCCAGCGTATCGCTGCCGTAAACCACCCCTTACCCAGCTTTACCCCAGAGACATCCGGGGCACTGCCGGCACGCCACACACTCTAGTTAAAATGCCCGTTTACCGAACAAACGACTCGACATGAACGCTTCCAAAGGTCCGATCCGGGGCAGCATCGTAGCCCTCATTACTCCGATGCTTGCCGATGGCTCCGTGGATTACCCGGCGCTGCGCAAGCTGATTGACTGGCACATTGCCGAGGGCACCGACTGCATCGGCGTGGTCGGCACCACCGGTGAGTCCCCCACAGTGAGCGTGGAAGAACATTGCGAGATCATCCGCGTCTCGGTCGAACAATCCGCCGGGCGCGTCCCCATCATGGCCGGCTGCGGTGGAAACTCCACCCGCGAAGCCATCGCATTGGCCAAGTTCGCCAAGCAGGTGGGCGCCGACTGCCAGTTGCAGGTCGTGCCCTACTACAACAAGCCCACGCAAGAGGGCCAGTACCTGCACTTCAAGGCAATTGCCGAAGCCACAGGCGACCTGCCCATCGTGCTCTACAACGTGCCCGGCCGCTCGGTGGCCGATATGGCACATGACACCGTGCTGCGCCTGGCCGAAGTGCCCGGCATCGTCGGTATCAAGGAAGCCACCGGCAATATCGAACGCGCCCAGTGGCTCATCAAGGAAGCGCCCAAGCACTTCTCCACCTACAGCGGCGATGACCCCACGGCCGTAGCCCTAATGCTATGTGGTGGCCACGGCAATGTGAGCGTGACGGCCAACGTCGCGCCCCGCCTGATGCACGAACTCTGCGTGGCCGCAATGGCGGGCAACGTGGCACGCGCCATGGAAATCCAGCTTCAGCTGTTGCCCGTGCACAAGGCGCTGTTTGTGGAATCCAACCCTATTCCCGTGAAGTGGGCCGTGTCCCGCATGGGTCTGAGCCAGCCGGCCCTGCGCCTTCCACTCACGCCCCTGACTGCAGCCAGCCAGCCGGTACTTGAGCGCGCGCTCAAGACCTGCGGGCTGATCTGATATTCCTCTCCAAGTTTCTGGGACTCCCTGTGAATTTCACCTCCAAAGCAGTCGTAATTGGTATCACCGTATTGCTGGGTGCCTGCGGCACCCTCGAGAGCGACAAGGTGGACTATCGCTCCACCGGCAAGGCCCCTTCGCTGGACATTCCGCCCGACCTGACCCAGCTCTCCAAGGACACGCGTTACACCGTGGTGGATGGTGCCATTTCTGCCTCCGGCTATCAGGCCAATCAGGCTGCCAACACCAAGGTGCCCGTAGCCGCATTGAACGTGGGCGATGTGCGCATTGAGCGCGACGGCAACCAGCGCTGGCTGGTGGTGAACCGCCCCGCCGACAAGCTGTGGGAGCCCGTCAAGGATTTCTGGCAAGAAAACGGCTTCCTGCTGGCCATGGACCAGAGCAATCTGGGCATCATGGAAACCGACTGGGCCGAAAACCGCGCCAAGCTTCCACAGGACATCATCCGCGCGACGCTGGGCAAGCTGCTGGACTCGCTCTATTCCACCGGCGAGCGCGACAAGTTCCGCACCCGCCTGGAACGCGGCGCCGATGGCAGCACAGAAATCTTTATCAGCCACCGCGGCATGCAGGAGGTCTATACCAACTCCAACGCCGGCACCAACGCCGGCGACAAGCAGACCATGTGGCAACCGCGCGCAGCCGACCCTGAACTCGAAGCCGAATTTCTGCGCCGCCTCATGGTCAAGCTGGGCGTCTCGCAAGAGCAGTCCAAGGCCCTTGTCGCCGCCAGCACCTCCAAGCCCACAGCTGCCGTGACATCGGTCAACGGCCAGCCGGCGGTCAAGCTGGAAGAAGGCTTCGACCGCGCCTGGCGCCGTGTGGGACTGGCGCTGGACCGCACCGGCTTTACGGTAGAAGACCGCGACCGCAAGCAAGGCATTTACTTTGTGCGCTACGTCAGCACCACCTCGGAAAACACCGAGCCGGGCTTCTTCAGCAAGATCTTCAGCGGCTCGGCCAAAAACGCCCCACCTACCAAGTACCAGATCGCGGTGCGCAGCCAGGGCGAGCAATCCAATGTGCTGGTGCTCGACGCCAGCGGCCAGCCGGAGAGTTCGGCCGTGGCCCAGCGCATCGTCAAGGTGCTGGCTGACGATATTAAGTAACCCCCCCGAGGCGGCTGCGCCGCCTCCCTTCCGAAAATCTGGCCAAGCCTGGAGGAAGTACGGATGAAAAAAAACCACCTTGCGGTGGTTTTTTTTCATCTGCGAGCAGATTATTGCTTTGCGGGCTCGGAAGCAGCAGCAGCGGGAGCAGCAGGCGCGGAAGCGTCAGCAGCAGGTGCAGCGGCGGGAGCGGGAGCAGCAGCAGGAGCTTCAGCAGCGGGAGCAGCAGCAGGAGCTTCTTCTTTCTTACCGCAAGCAGCCAGGGCAGCAGCAGCAATCACAGCTGCCAAAACGAGAGATTTGTTCATTTTTAAAAACTTAAGTGAGTTAACGAAACAATTTCCGGAAATTGTCCGGGCAGCAAGCCACCCAGCCCTGGCAAAAGCATTCGATCTCTTTCCCCAGAACTAAAAATTATACAAGACCCAAATCGGTGCGTACGGGTTTTCCCTCTTTCGGGTATTACAAACCCAAGATGGTGCTCGGAAAACCCGGTGAACTCTGTCGCCGGCACTCCTCCAACTCTTCGCGCAAGAGCACGCGGCGCTGGGCTTCGATACCGGTAATCCCGGTGCTGCGCTTCGGGTCCAGTCGGCGCAGCACCCAATGCGGACTCCAGAGTGCACTGGGCAATTCCGAGGCATCAAGATGTCTGCACACACGACATTCGATCAAGTGATCCCAGGTGCCGCGCCATTGCACAAACCGCGCATGGTGGCGTTGCACTTCATCGAATCGGCGCGCCAGCATGAGAAGGCGCCGACCACTGCCGGCCCAGGCATTGAGCGACTCCACCACCGAGCGTTCGCGCAGTGGCCAATCCAGGTAGTCGGTATCGCACCACACCATCTCGCGCCAGCCCTCCCGTGCCGCGCAATCCAACGCATCGCGCAACAGCTGCGCAAAGGCGGCTGGGCCTGAGAACACGCCCTCTGGCAAGGCGGTATAGGGTTCAGTCATCGGGATGCAGCCAGCCCACGCCGCACCAGTCTTCCATGAGAGCGCGTGCACCCGCGCTCAGGCGTTTGACGTCTTTGGCGCCAAGACTGCGCGTCTGGGCCAGCGTTTGCATCAGCTGGGCATCCTTGCCGCCAGCACGAAAGCTCTCGCCATTGATGAAGACATGGTGGGCGTCGAACAGCATGCGCGTCTTGCGATCCAAGCGCACAGCGCCACGTACTTCCGGCTCACCACCATCGAACCAGACATTCGCTTTGGGCTCACTGAGGTACTCCCCCACGGCACGGGCCACAGCTAGCGGGTCTTGCAAGGCGGCCTGCAAGGCCTCTTGCGCAAAGGCCTGCAATGCTTCGGGCATGGCCGCACTTTGCTCTACTGCAGCTTGCTTGGGGTCACGGTACAGGCCCGTGCCCAGCTCATCCACAGCCTGCTCGGCGAGGCGTTGCAGGATCTCCTGCGCAAGCTCAGCGCGATCTGGCGAGCGAAAGCCGATGGAATAAGTCATGCACTCCCCCTCAGCAATGCCATCGTGGGCGTACTTGGGCGGCAAGTACAGCATGTCCCCAGGCTCCAACACGAACTCTTCCTCGGGTTCAAAGTTGGCAAGAATCTTCAGCGGCATGTCGGGCTGCAGACTCAGATCTATCTGGCGGCCAATGCGCCAGCGACGCCGACCATGAGCTTGCAGCAGAAAGACGTCATAACTGTCGAAATGCGGGCCCACGCCGCCGCCATCCGTGGCGTAGCTGATCATCACATCGTCCAGCCGTGCATCGGGCACAAAGCGGAACTGCTGCATGAGACTGTGCACGCGCTCCTCGTGCAGGTCCACCCCTTGCACCAGCAGGGTCCAGCCAGCCTGCTTGAAGGGCGGCAGCGCCTTGCGCGGAAACGGCCCGTGCTTGAAACGCCAGCCTGAACCCGACTTGGCCGAGGCCTGCACCACCAACCGCGACTCCACTTCTTCCTGCGCAGCCAGATCCAGCAACTCCGCCCTATCCAGCAAGGGCGCAAAGCCCGGAATGGCCTGGCGGATCACCAGCGGCTTCTTCTGCCAATGGCGTTGCATAAAGGTTTTTGGCGGAAGTCCGCCCAGCAGTTGCAGGGGTTCTTGGATGTTCATGGGACAATTCTCCTATGGAAATCACACCGCAATGCGTCGTCGCCCTGACCTGGACGCTGAAAGACACACTGGGCGAAGAACTGGACGTTTTGGACGAGCCGGTCGAGTTTTTGCTGGGCGGCAATGACCTGCTCCCCCCCATTGAAGCGGCCCTGCAAGGCCATGCGGCGGGCGCCAAGCTGGAGCTGCAAATTGAACCCGAACAAGCCTTTGGCGACTTCAATGACCAGTTGCTGTTTCTGGAGCCGCGCGCGTTGTTCCCCAAGGATTTGCAGGAAGGCCTGACGCTGGAAGGCCACGCCCTGCCCGAGGGTTGCAACCCCGATGCCCCCAAGGACGCGCTCTACACCGTGACCGATATTTACCCCGAACATGTAGTGCTGGACGGCAACCACCCGCTGGCGGGCATTGCCATTCGCATCAGCCTGAAGGTGGAGTCGGTACGCGAGGCGACCGAAGAAGAGATTGGCCGCGGCACCGCCGGTACGGGCTTTTTCCGCATCCAGCCCTTCCACGAAAGCGCGCCAGGCAACGACACGCTGCACTAAAGCAGCGTCGTAGCGCTACGGTTCAGGCCTTGCCGGTAGAGCCGTAGCCACCCTCCCCGCGCTGCGATGCGGGGAATTCATTCACGATATTGAACTGCGCCTGCACCACCGGCACGATCATCAGCTGCGCAATGCGCTCCATGGGCTGGATGGTGAACTCCGTGGCGCTGCGATTCCAGGCGCTCACCATGAGCTGCCCCTGGTAATCGCTGTCAATCAAGCCCACCAGATTGCCCAGCACGATGCCATGCTTGTGGCCCAGGCCCGAACGCGGCAGGATCAGCGCGGCATAAGCCGGGTCTTCCAGATAGATGGCCATGCCCGTGGGCACCAGTTGCCACGCGTTGGGGGCCAGCGTCAGCGGCGCATCCAGGCAGGCGCGCAGGTCCAGCCCCGCGCTACCGGGCGTGGCATAGGTGGGCAGGTTGTCGTTCAGACGGGCATCGAGGATCTTGACGTCAATTTTCATGGGATGGGTTTACTGGGTGGCACGCTGGCGCTTGGCAATCTCGGCAACCAGTTGCCGGGCCAACGCCAGTTTGGAATTTCGGGGAATCTCTTGGGCGCCCTGGGCATCGACCAGCAGCAGCGCGTTGTCGTCCTGCCCAAAGGTGGCGGGACCGATATTACCCACCAGCAGCGGCACACCCTTGCGCGCACGCTTGGCGGTGGCGTGGGCCAGCAGGTCATGGCTCTCGGCTGCAAAACCCACACAAAACAGCGTACCACTGGTGGCGCGCGGTGAATGCGCAATCTCGGCCAGGATGTCGGGGTTCTCCACAAAGCCCAGCGTGGGCGTGTTACCCGAGCCGTCCTTCTTGATTTTCTGGTCTGAAGCTTGGGCCGGGCGCCAATCTGCCACCGCCGCGGTTGCTATAAAAATAGTAGCTGCTTGCGCAGATTCCACGGCGGCTACATGCATATTTCTTGCAGATTTCACATCTACGCGCTGTACACCGCGCGGCGTGGGCAGAGCCACAGGGCCGGCCACCAGTGTCACCTCCGCACCCGCCTCGCGCGCCGCACGGGCGATGGCAAAGCCCATCTTGCCGCTGGACAGATTGGTAATGCCACGGACCGGGTCGATCGCCTCAAACGTAGGCCCGGCCGTCACCACCACGCGCTGCCCGGCCAGCACCTTGGGCTGGAAAAAGGCAATCACATCTTCAAGTAGTTCCTGCGGCTCCAACATGCGGCCGTCCCCCGTTTCACCGCAGGCCTGGAAACCGCTGCCCACGCCGAGCAGCGTGACGCCGTCGGCCTGCAACTGCGCCAGGTTGCGCTGGGTCGCGGGGTGGGCCCACATCTCGCGGTTCATGGCGGGGGCAATCAGCAGGGGCACGGACTCGATGGGGCGCGCCAGGCACATCAGGCTCAACAAGTCGTCGGCCCGGCCATGGAGCAGCTTGGCCATGAAATCCGCGCTGCAGGGAGCGACCAGGATGGCGTCGGCCTCACGGCTCAGATTGATGTGGGGCATGTTGTTGCGCTCCCGCGCATCCCACTGCGAGTCGTACACCGTGCGATTGCTCAGTGCCTGCATGGTCACGGGCGTGATGAACTGGGCCGCCGCCTCGGTCATGACAACCTGAACAGTGGCACCTTGCTTGATGAGCGCACGGCACAGTTCGGCCGCCTTGTAGCAGGCAATGCCGCCCGTGAGTCCGAGAACAATATGTTTGCCTGATAGATCCATACGACGCCTGTTGAGCTGTGGGCCGCAATGTAGCAGAGGCCCCAAGGCCCGACTCCTGGCATTGATACCTCTGCTGCAATCCGAAGGGGCCATGGCGCTGCACAGGCCCCCAGAACGCGCACGCCTATAATCTCGCTTTACCAGCTCAACGAACGCGCATGCGTTCGCCACAGACATGACCAAATTCGTCTTCGTCACCGGTGGTGTGGTGTCTTCCCTGGGCAAGGGAATCGCCTCCGCCTCCCTTGCTGCGATTCTGGAATCGCGGGGCCTGACAGTCACCCTCATCAAGCTAGACCCCTACCTCAACGTCGATCCCGGCACCATGTCGCCCCTGCAGCATGGCGAAGTATTTGTGACCGACGACGGTGCAGAAACTGATCTGGACCTCGGCCACTACGAGCGTTTCATCGAAACGCGCATGCGCAAGTCCAACAACTTCACCACGGGCCAGATCTACAAGAGCGTGCTCGACAAGGAACGCCGTGGTGACTACCTGGGCAAAACCGTGCAGGTCATCCCCCATGTGACCAATGAGATCCAGGAATTCGTCAAGCGCGGTGCGCGTTTTGGAGAACCCGATGCAGTGGATGTGGCCATCGTCGAAATCGGCGGCACTGTGGGCGACATCGAGTCCCTGCCATTCCTGGAAGCCGTGCGCCAGATGAGCCTCAAGCTCGGCCCCAACAACAGTGCCTTTGTCCACCTGAGCTACCTGCCCTGGATTGCAGCGGCCGGCGAGCTCAAGACCAAGCCCACCCAGCACACCGCCAAGCAGCTGCGCGAAATCGGAATCCAGGCCGACGCGCTGCTGTGCCGCGCCGACCGCCCCATCCCTGACGAAGAGCGCGCCAAGATCTCGCTGTTCTCCAACGTGCCAGAGTGGGGTGTCATCTCCATGTGGGACGTGGACACCATCTACAAGGTGCCGCGCATGCTGCACGAGCAGGGCCTGGACGGCCTGATCTGCGACAAGTTGCGCCTGAACACGCCGCCCGCCAACCTCAAGCGCTGGGATGATCTGGTCTTTGAAACCGAACACCCCAAAGGCGAAGTCACCATCGCCATGGTGGGCAAGTATGTAGACCTGACCGACAGCTACAAGTCCGTCAACGAAGCCCTGCGCCACGCCGGCATGAAGAACCATGTGCGCGTGAAGATCGAGCACGTGGACTCTGAAACCATCGACAGCGGCAGCATCAAGCAACTGGCCAAGTACGACGCCATTCTGGTCCCCGGCGGCTTCGGCAAACGCGGCATCGAAGGCAAGATCAACACGGCCCGTTTCGCCCGCGAAAACAAAGTGCCCTACCTCGGCATCTGCCTGGGCATGCAGGTTGCCACCATCGAATTCGCACGCCATGTGGCCGGCCTCGCCGACGCCAACAGCACCGAGTTTGAACCGGCCAGCCCGCACCCGGTGATTGCGCTGATCACCGAGTGGAAAGACGCAGATGGCACCATCAAGACGCGCGACGCCAACTCCGATCTGGGCGGCACCATGCGACTGGGTGCTCAAAGCTCTGATGTCTCCAAGGGCACGCTGGCCCACAAGATTTACGGCAATGTGGTGACCGAACGCCACCGCCACCGCTACGAAGCCAACGTCAACTACCTGGACCAACTGCGTCAGGCCGGACTGGTCATTTCGGCGCTGACCCAGCGCGAGCAGCTCACCGAAATCGTGGAGTTGCCGCAAAGTGTGCACCCTTGGTTTGTCGGTGTGCAGTTCCACCCCGAGTTCAAGTCCACACCCTGGAATGGACATCCCCTGTTCAACGCCTTCATCAAGGCGGCCGTGGACCACCAGTCCGGCGGCAAGGGCCTGAAGGCGGTGGCCTAATATGCAGCTGTGCGGATTTGACGTTGGCCTGGAGCATCGCTTTTTCCTGATCGCGGGCACCTGTTCCATCGAAGGCATGGAGATGTCTCTCGAAGTGGCTGGCCGGCTCAAGGAGGCCTGCGCCCCCTTGGGCATCCCCCTGATCTACAAGGGCTCCTTTGACAAGGCCAACCGGTCGTCGGGCACCAGCAAACGCGGTGTCGGCCTGGAGGCTGGCCTGAAAATCCTGGACGAAGTGCGTCGCCAGCTGCAGTTGCCCATCCTCACCGATGTGCACGACGAATCCCATGTAGCTGAAGTTGCCAGCGTCGTAGACGTGCTGCAGACACCCGCATTCCTCTGCCGCCAGACCGACTTCATCCGCGCTGTGGCCCAAAGCGGCAAGCCGGTGAATATCAAGAAAGGCCAGTTCCTTGCCCCTTGGGACATGAAGAACGTGGTGGACAAGGCCCGCGCCGCTGCCGAAGAAGTGGGGCTCTCGCCCGACAGATTCCTGGCCTGCGAACGCGGTGTGAGTTTTGGCTACAACAATCTGGTGGCTGACATGACCAGCCTGGCCGAGATGCGCAAATCAGGCGCACCCGTCGTGTTCGATGTGACCCACTCGGTGCAAAAGCCCGGCGGCCTGGGCGGTACCAGCGGTGGCGCACGCGAGATGGTGCCCGTGCTGGCGCGTGCCGGTGTGGCTGCCGGAGTGGCGGGGCTTTTCATGGAGACCCACCCCCGTCCTGCCGAAGCATGGTCAGACGGCCCGAATGCCGTGCCTCTCAAGCACATGAAAGCGCTACTGGAAACCTTGGTGGCGCTGGATTCCGTAACCAAAAAAACCGCCTTGCTGGAGAACGATTTCCAGTGAGGGCGGGCATGATTCCCTCTGCCGTTTTGTCTGTTTTTGAACCTGAAAGAACCCAATGAGCGCAATTGTTGATATCGTCGGTCGTGAAATCTTGGATTCCCGTGGCAACCCCACGGTCGAATGCGATGTGTTGCTGGAATCCGGCGTCATGGGCCGTGCGGCCGTTCCCTCCGGTGCCTCCACCGGTTCGCGTGAAGCCATCGAGCTGCGCGACGGCGACAAGAAGCGTTACCTCGGCAAGGGCGTGCTCAAAGCCGTCGAGCACATCAACACCGAAATCTCCGAAGCCGTGCTGGGCCTGGACGCTTCCGAGCAAGCCTTCCTGGACAAGACTCTGATCGACCTGGACGGCACCGAGAACAAGAGCCGCTTGGGCGCCAACGCCATGCTGGCTGTCTCTATGGCAGTGGCCCGCGCCGCAGCCGAAGAAGCAGGCCTGCCCCTGTACCGCTACTTCGGCGGCATGGGCAGCGTGCAAATGCCCGTGCCCATGATGAACGTCATGAACGGCGGCGAGCACGCCAACAACAACCTCGACCTGCAAGAGCTCATGATCATCCCCGTGGGCGCGCCCAGCTTCCGCGAAGCACTGCGCTACGGTGCCGAGGTGTTCCATGCCCTCAAGAAAATTCTGCACGACAAAGGCATCAGCACCGCCGTGGGCGACGAAGGCGGCTTTGCCCCCAACGTGGCCAACCACGAAGCGGCCATCCAGATGATTCTGGAAGCCATCGACAAGGCAGGTTACGTGGCCGGTGAGCAGATCGCCCTGGGCCTGGACTGCGCCGCCTCCGAGTTCTACAAAAACGGCAAGTACGAGCTCGAAGGCGAAGGCCTTAGCCTGACCGCGCAAGAGTGGACCGACATGCTGGCCACCTGGGTCGACAAGTACCCCATCATCAGCATCGAAGACGGCATGGCCGAAGGCGACTGGGACGGCTGGAAGACCCTGACCGACCGTTTGGGTGCCAAGGTGCAGATCGTGGGCGACGACCTCTTTGTGACCAACACCAAGATCCTGAAAGAAGGCATTGACAAGGGCATCGCCAACTCCATCCTGATCAAGATCAACCAGATCGGCACGCTGTCCGAAACCTTCGCAGCCATCGAAATGGCCAAGCGCGCCGGCTACACTGCCGTGGTGAGCCACCGCTCGGGGGAGACCGAAGACTCCACCATTTCCGACATCGCCGTGGGTACCAACGCGGGCCAGATCAAGACCGGCTCCCTGAGCCGCTCCGACCGCATGGCCAAGTACAACCAGCTGCTGCGCATCGAAGAGGATCTGGGTGATGTGGCTGTGTACCCCGGCCGCGCTGCTTTCTACAACCTCAAGTAAGAAGGTATGGCCCCCACGCTCGCGCACTGCGTGTCGTTCGCTGCCCCCCAAGGGGGCCACGTTACGCCTTGGGGCGGCCCGGCGGCGCAACCCGACTGAACCACAGCATGGCAAACCGCCTGGTCCCCGCTGCCCTGATCGCATTGCTGCTGATCTTGCACGGCCAACTGTGGTTTGGTCGGGGCAGCGTGCCCAATGTCTCCAAGCTGGCAAGCCAGCTGGAGGCCCAGAAGCAGCAAAACACCCAGGCGGCCCAGGCCAATGAGCGGCTGGTGGCCGAAATCAACGACCTGCGCGAAGGCTTGGAAATCGTTGAAGAAAAAGCGCGCTCGGAGCTCGGCATGGTCAAGTCCAACGAGATCTACGTGCAGATCGCCCGCTAAGCACCGGCGGCCGTGAAGATAGGCATCGTGGGGGCGGAATGCTGCGGCAAGTCCACCCTGTCCACCGCGCTGCACAGCGCACTGCACACCCGCTACCCAGGCATTGCACTGGTCAGCGAATACCTGCGTGAATGGAGTGAAGCCCATGGCCGCCCTCCCCGCGCGCCAGAGCAGGCCCATGTGGCCCAAGTACAGCAGCAACGCATATGGGATGCACCCCACGTGGTGGCCGACACAACACCCTTGGTCACCGCCGTCTACAGCGACGTGCTGTTCCACGACCCCAGCCTCTACCCCGCCGCACTGGACTTCCAGCGCAGCCTCAGCCTCACCCTGCTCGCCGGCCTGGATCTGCCTTGGGTGGCAGATGGCATCCAGCGGGATGGCGTAGCCGTGCAGCAGCGCATCGACACGCGCTTGCGCGAAGTCTTGCTGGAGGCACAAGTCCCCTTTGTCACCATCTACGGTCAAGGAGCACAGCGCCTGCAAGCAGCACTGCAGGCCCTGGACCAACTGGAGGGCCTGGGTAGCGCCAAGCGCAACGCCAGCCCGCCGTGGGTCTGGGCCTGCGACAGCTGTTCGGATGCAGAATGCGAGCACCGGCTGTTCAGCCGGCTGCGGACTCAGTGAGGGGCTGAACCGCCCTGCACCCGCTGCAGCGGATCGGTAAACAGCTGGGCCGCGTCGACCGGGTCGAAGCGTTCCTGGTTGCCGCAGAACTCGCAGGAGACCTCGATGTCGTCGCGTTCCGAGAGAATGCTTTCCACTTCGTCGCGGCCCAAACTCACAATCATCTTGGCCACGCGTTCGCGGCTGCAGCTGCAGGCAAAACGCGGTGCGCGCTCGCCCTCCTGGGGCGCAAAGCGCGTGAGCTGCTCCTCCCAGAACAGGCGCCGCAGAATGGTGTCCACATCCAGCGTCAGCAGCTCTTCCTGCTTGAGGCTGGCGGCCAAGGTGGCGATGCGGTTGTAGTCCTCGTTGCGGCCGATGGCATCCTCGTTCTCCTTGGAAACCAGGCTGCCCGAGAGATTCCCCTCGCCCTGCATGGGCAAACGCTGAATCAGCAAGCCCGCAGCCACCTGATCGTTGGCAGCCAGCACCAGCGTGGTGTCGAGCTGCTCGCTTTGCAGCATGTAGTGCTCCAGCACAGAGCTGAACCGTTCCAGCGGGCGGCCACGGTCGTCAAACAGCGGCACCACACCCTGGTAGGGCTGCTGACCCGGGAACTTGGTCCTGGGGTCCAGCGTGATGGCGCAACGGCCCTGGTTGTGCTGATTGACCATCTGGCTCAAGCTCTGCTCTTGCACCACAGTACCCGTCACCTTGGCCGTGGCGCGCAGCGCGAAGTCGGACTGCACCTCGGCCACCGCCACCTGCACGGGACCGTCGCCAAATATCTGCAATACCAGCGCACCGTCGAATTTGATATTGGACTGCATCAGCACCGCCGCCGCCGTCATCTCGCCCAGCAGCGCACGCACCGGCTCGGGGTAGGCGCCCGTCACGTTATTGGACGCACGCCGGCGCAGCACCTCCACCCAAGCGTCCGTCAGGCGGACGATGGCACCGCGCACCGGCAGGCCATCAAACAAAAACTTGTGCAATTCAGACATGCACCACTCCTTCATCCATTGGCTTACGCAATCTTCTTCAAACCCGCCTTGAAGCGGCGGGCGTTCTCTATGTAGTGCAGCGCATTCAGGCGCAAGCCTGCCTGCTGTTCGGGCGTCAGTTCGCGCACCACCTTGGCCGGACTGCCCAGAATCATGGAGCCGTCGGGAAATTCCTTGCCCTCGGTTACGAGCGAACCAGCGCCCACAATGCAGCCCTTGCCGATACGCGCTCCGTTGAGCACGATGGCGCCTATGCCGATGAGCGAGCCATCGCCCACGGTGCAGCCGTGCAGCATCACCTGGTGACCCACGGTCACGTTCTCGCCAATCGTCAGCGGCTTGCCCACGTCCGCGTGCAGCACGCTGGCGTCCTGGATGTTCGATCCCTTGCCGATGGTGATGGTGGCCGTATCGCCCCGCACCACGGCGCCAAACCAGACGCTGGCGTCTTCGGCCAGGGTCACGTCGCCCATGACCTGGGCGCTATCAGCCACCCAGGCCGAGGCCGCGATACGCGGCGCAATCTGGTCAAGTTCGTAAATGGCCATGTGCTGCTCCAGACTGCCCAAAAACTAGAATTGTAGAGATGGAACTCCGACACCTGGCGCTGCAAGCCTTTGAAATCTGTGCTCCGCTGGCCAAGGCGGAGGCCATGCAGGCGCTGGCCGACAAACTCGCCACGCTGCCCGTGGACCCGCAGGCCCACTTTGACTGGCCCGAACAACCCGGCCGTCCGGCCCAGCCCCAGCTGGTGCAACCCAAGGAAGTGCCGCGCCGCTCGCCCTTCACGGCCGAAGGCCATGCAGCCTTGGTGCACTCCATCGCCCATATCGAGTTCAACGCGATCAACCTCGCGCTGGACGCGGTCTGGCGCTTCCCCGGCCTGCCCGAGCGCTACTACCGCGACTGGATGCAGGTCGCGCTCGAAGAGTCGCAGCACTTCGCCATGCTCGAAGCCCATTTGCACCGTTGCGGCTACCCTTATGGCAGTTTTCCCGCGCACGACGGACTGTGGACCATGTGCGAGCACACGCGCCACGACGTAGTGGCGCGCATGGCCCTGGTGCCACGCACACTGGAGGCACGCGGCCTGGACGCCACGCCCATCATTCAGGCCAAGCTGCGCAAGGTCGGCACGCCCGAGGCGCTGGAGGTCTGCGGCCTGCTCGACACCATCCTGCGCGAGGAAGTTGGCCACGTCAGCGTGGGCAACCACTGGTTCCACTGGCTGTGCCAACGTGACGGGCTGGACGCTGCCGCCTTCTACGCACAAGCGGCAATGCGGCATGCGGCCCCTCGGCCCAAACCGCCCTTCAATCTGGAGGCACGCAAGCGCGCCGGATTCAGTGACACCGAGTTACAGCAACTTGCAGGCATCGGTCTAGAATAATCCGGACCATGCCCGACACCGCCACACCCACCCCAGCCGCCGACCCGCAGTCCACACTTGCCATCGCGCGCCAAGCCATTCTGGGCAGCGACCGCAGCGTGTTCGGCTACGAACTGTTTGACCGCTCTGGCACCCAGCACACGGCGTCCAGTGATGCCCAATTGCTGTTCAACCTGCTCTCAGCCGCCGATAGCCAGGTGCTGATGGAGCGCAAGACCCTGTTCATCAATTGCACCCACGACAGTCTGGCCGGTGGTCACCTGGAGCTGGTCACGCCCGAGCACATCGTGCTCGAAATCCCGCCCCTGCCGGTGACCGAGGTGGACCAGATTCAGACCCGCCTGCCCACGTTGCAGGCCATGCACGCGCGCGGCTTCCGTCTGGCGTTTGACTACTCGGTGCTGACGCGCTCCTATGAGAAGTGGCTGCCGCTGGCCTCTTTCATCAAATTCGACGCATCACTGCTCAAGCCGGCTTCACTGGCCTCGTTTGTGAAACTGGCCCAAGCCCAGAGCAAGGCCCAGCTCATTGCCGAGAAAGTGGAAACCGAAGTACAGCACAAGCAGTTGCAGGAACTGGGTGTGACGCTCTTTCAGGGCTACTGGTTTGCCAAGCCCGTGCTCATGGAAGGCCAGACAGTGCGCCCAGCCCAGGCCACCATCCTGCAGCTCATCAACCTGGTGCGCCAGCAGGCCAGCACCGACGAGATCGAGGAAGTGCTCAAGCGCGACCCCACGCTGTCCTTCAACCTGCTGCGCTTCATCAACTCGGCCAGCTTCGGCCTGCGCTCGGAAGTCAGCTCCTTCAAGCACGCCGTCATGCTGCTGGGTCTGAAGAAGTTGTTCAAGTGGGCCGCCCTGTTGCTCACCACCTCGCAGGCTGGTGGCGTCCCGCCCGCCGTGGGCAGCACTGCCGTGGTGCGGGGCCGCCTCATGGAGCTGCTGGCTGCTGACACGCTGGATTCCGACGAGCGTGACAACGCCTTTGTCGTGGGCATCTTCTCGCTCCTGGACACCCTGCTGGGTGTGCCCCTTCCCGCCGCGCTGGCCACACTGAGCCTGCCAGAGAGCGTCACCAACGCACTGCTCTACGGTACCGGTCCACTGGCCCCGTATCTGGCGCTGGCACAAGCCTGTGAGAGTGGTGACGACGAAAGCTTTGCCCGTACCACCGCGGCACTCGGCCTGAGCAGCAACCAGGTCAACTGGGCCCACCTGCAGGCGCTGGCCTGGGCCGAAACCCTGCTGGACTGACACCTATCCGCGCGGGTGGTGCTGCGCATGCAGCGCCGCAAGCCTCTCACGCGCTACGTGGGTGTAAATGGTGGTGGTGGAAATATCGGCGTGCCCCAACAGCATCTGCACCGAACGCAAGTCCGCACCATGGTTGAGCAAATGGGTGGCGAAGGCATGCCGCAGGGTGTGTGGTGACAAGGGAGCGCGAATGCCAGCCTGCTGCGCATAGCGCTTCACCAGTGACCAGAACATCACCCGCGTCATGGCACTGCCAGCAGTACTGCCGCGCACGGTGACAAACAAGTCCTGCGTCTGCTTGGGGCCCAGCAACTCCGGGCGAGCCTGCCCCAGATAGCGTTGCAGCCAATCGCGCGCCACCTCGCCAAAGGGCACCAACCGCTCCTTGGAGCCCTTGCCCATGACGCGCAGCACACCTTCGTTGAGGCCCACGTGCAACACACGCAGATCGACCAATTCGCTCACGCGCAGGCCGCTGGCATACATCAGCTCCAGCATGGTGCGGTCCCGCACACCCAGGGCCGTACTGGTGTCTGGCGCTGCCAGCAAGGCCTCCACTTGAGCCTCGGTTAGCGTCTTGGGGACCCGCAAAGCCTGTTTGGCAGCATCCAGCCGCAGTGTCGGGTCCTGCTGCACCATGCCTTCGCGCAAAGCCCAACGGTAATAGCGGCGCAGCACCGTCAGGCGCCGGTTGGCCGTGGTGGCCTTGGTCTGGTGGTGGCGGGCTGCAAAGTAGCCCTGGATATGCGTTTCCTGTGCGGAATCCAGTGGCGTGGATTCCAGCCACTGGGCGAATAAGGTCAGGTCGCGCCGGTAGGCCTGGAGGGTGTTGGGCGACAGCCCTTCCTCCAACCAGATGGCGTCTATGAATGCATCAATGGATGGGGTGTCGGTAAGGCCTGCGCTCATTCCAGTCGGAGTTTGGCGGTATCCACCACTTTTTTGTAAACCTCGTACTCTGCCTTGATCTGGGCCGTGAACTGCTCAGGCGAATTGCCTTCAATCAGCGAACCGGTTTCCTCGATGCGCTTGCGCACCGCCGGATCTTCCAGCACCTTACGTACCGCAACATTCACCTTGTCCACAACTTCCTTGGGCAGGCCCTTGGGACCGTAGATGCCATAAAAGGCCATGCGATTCACCGGCTCCAGCCCCACTTCCTTGAAGGTGGGCACATTGGGTAATTGCGCCAGACGCTGGGGCGCCGCTACCACGATGGGCACCAGCTTGCCGCTCTGGATGAAAGGCAGGGCGGAAGGCAGGTTGTCAAAAATCAGCGGAACCTGGCCGCCCACGGTGTCGTTCAGGGCCGGGCCCGCACCGCGGTAGGGGATGTGGGTGATGAACACGCCCGCCAGGTTCTTGAAAAGCTCGGTCTGCATATGGCCAATGCCGCCCGTGCCCGAGGACGCGTAGGAATAACGTCCGGGCTTGCTCTTGAGCTCAGCAATGAAGCCCTTGTAGTCCTTGGCCGGGAAACTGGGATGCACCGCAATCACGTTGGGTGTCGCTGCAATGTTCACGATGGGTGTGAAATCAGTCAGCGGGTTGTAGGGGTTCTTGGGATTGATGGCCGGATTGGCGGCCACGGTAGAAACGGTGGCGATACCCAACGAATACCCATCGGGCACGGCCTTGGCTGTCTCATTGGCGCCCACCACGCCACCGCCACCTGCCTTGTTTTCCACAATCACGCTCTGTCCCAAGGCCTTGCCCAGGGGGTCTGCAATCGTGCGCGCAATGATGTCCGTCGTGCCGCCGGGGGCGAAGGGCACTTGCAGCTTGATGAGCTTGTTGGGGTAACTCTGGGCCAGCGCTGCGCCGGACGCAGCCAACAAGCCCAATGCAAACAAAACGCGACGGTGCATAGCAATCTCCTGTGGTGTGTTTGTCGGCATGGTACCCGCCCGACGGCTCGCACTGGCTTACAAGCCTCCCCCGTAGAAACCCGGAGCTGGCCTGAGCGGCTGCTATCCTTCCTGGGTGAACTACGCCCAACTTCTTTTCCCCGACTTTTCTCTGATTCTGCTTGGCTACCTGGTTTGCCGCTACACCGCGCTGAACCGGTCTGTCTGGGAGCAGGTCGAGTCACTGGTGTACTACTTTCTATTCCCGGTACTGCTGTTCCACTCCATTGTGAAGAGCCCGCTGGATCTGGGCGCCGCCTCCAGCCTCATGGGCGCGGGCTGGCTCACCGGCCTGATTGCTATTGCCATGGCCTACGCCCTACCCCGCCTGCCCTGTCTGGGCCGCCACATCGATGCGCGCGACCATGCCTCCAGCGCCCAGATTGCCTTTCGCTTCAACTCGTTCATCGGCTTGGCCATTGCCGACCGCCTGGCTGGCCCTCAGGGCCTGCAGCTCATCGCTGTGCTGATCGGCGTGTGCGTCCCCCTGTTCAATGTGGCTGCCGTCTGGCCCATGGCCCGGCACGCCCAACGGGGCTTCGGGCGTGAGCTGATCCGCAACCCGCTGATCGTCGCCACCGCATCGGGGCTGGTTGCAAACCTCATGGGCTTCAGCCTCCCGGTCTGGGCGGAGCCCACGGTCACCCGCCTGGGCGCGGCGTCTCTGGCACTGGGTCTGATGTCGGCCGGCGCCGGCATGCAATTGGGCGCGCTGGCGCGTGGCAAGACGCTGGCAGTGGCCGTACTGGCCATCCGCCACCTGTTGACGCCCGTGGCGGCAATGGGGGTGGCGCTACTCATCGGGCTCAACCCCACGCAGACCACGATGCTGTTGGCCTTCTCGGCCTTGCCTACGGCGTCGAGCTGCTATGTGCTGGCCGCCCGCATGGGCTATGACGGAACCTACGTCGCAGCACTGGTGACCCTCTCCACCCTGCTGGGCGTGGTCAGCCTGCCCTTTGCACTGGGTGTGCTGCGCTACCTGTAGACCAACACCGTTTCAGTACCAATGCTGCAGTGCCTCGGCGTGCAGCGCATGGCGCTCGCTGTCCTGCGGCACCCAGGATACGGCGCTGCAAGCAGCCCGCGTGAGGAAGTCCAGCATCCACAGATGGCGGCGCAACACACGCTCCTGCCGGTGGCCGATCAGGGGGTTAAAGATGCCATGGCGGCTGAAGAGCTGGCGCGGGTTCTTCTTGATCCACAGCCAGGACCCCATTTCCAGCGTCAGCGGCAGAAACGTACGCCCGGACACGGCGCGCGACTCCAGGTAAAGATGGTCCCAGAGATCGCCATGCGTGAGGTACTGCAGGCTTTGCGGCTCGAACACATAGGGATGGTGGTTGTAGGTCTGGCGGAAGATGCGCTGCAGGGCATACATCTCAGCCAGATGGTGCAAGGCCTGCCGCGTGTGGGCAAACGGAAACCACAACCGGTCCTGCACGCCAAAGCCCGAATGGCAGTCCACCGACATGCTGAAGGCACGCGGCAGCAGCTCCTGTGCCACCACCTCACACACGGCGCGACTTTCCTCCTCCATGGGTTCATCAGCACGGCCACGGTACCAGGGAAGGCGTGCGCTCAGGCGCTGGCCTCCAACCAGGGCGGGCACCGGCTCCAGCGCGTCCAACGGCGCATTGCGCATCAGGTCTACCCCCCGCGGATTGGCGCGCGTGCCCAGCAACATACCGCCCGGGTTCACCAGCGGCATGAACACCATGCGCAGGGATTCGAGCTGGCGTTGCAAGGTGTGGTCCCAGTTCAGGCGCATGACGATGCTGTTGAGGTAGGCCAGCACCACCTCGGCGCCAATGCGTTCCAGGCCGTGCACGCCGCCGAAGAAGCCGATCGCAGGTACCTGCGGGTCTGGGTTACCCAGGGCAATGGCATACACCGGCAGCATGGTGCCCCGGCAGTCCACCTGGCACACCACGCGGGTCTGCACCCGGTCGCCGGCCAGCTGCAGGATCCGCTCCAGTTCGGTCAGGGCATCAAGTGCGCGTTGGGACAAGGTGGTCAGGCTCCAGAACAGGCGCCAGCATAGTGGTCTGACACCGTTGGCGCAGCGTCTTTGTGCCCCCTGATGCCGGGGCGCCACAGTGCCATCAAAGCGTCACATTCGGCACCTAGAGTCCCTGCATCTGCAACCCGCCTGGAGACCACCATGATCCTCAAGCTGCTCGGACTGCAACGTTTGCTCGATGAACTCTTTGAAGAGAACTGGCTGGAGCCAGTCGCCCTCATCGAACTCTGATGCACCGCCCTCCCGCCATGCCCAAGCGCCGCCCCTTTCTGCCCTGGCTCGCCGTAACCCTGGCCCTGGTTCAGGGTGTGGGTGAGCTGCTGGCCCTGCAACGCAGCCACACGCCCAAACGCCGCCGCTGACCCTACACTGGGCGCATGCGATTTCTCAAGCGCGCTGCCCTGGCGGTGGTTTTTTTGCTGGCACTGGCAGCCGCCGTGCTGGCCTGGCTGCTGCACCATCCTCCGGGCCTGCAGGGCCTGGATGCCCTGCGCTGGCCCACGCCGCCGGCCCCGCAGACGCCCTTGTGCGTGAGCTTTCTGGGCGTGGCCACCGTGCTGCTGGACGATGGTGAAACCGCGCTGCTGACGGACGGCTTCTTTTCCCGACCCGACCGCATTACCACATTCCTGCGCCAGGTGGAGCCCGATGTACCCGGTATCGCGGCCGGACTCCAGCGCGCTGGCATTCCGGCCCGCACCGGCAAACTGGCCTCCGTGATTCCCCTGCATTCCCATTACGACCACGCCATGGACGCGCCCGAAGTGGCCAAGCGCACGGGGGCGCTGCTGCTGGGCTCCAGCTCCACCGCCATGGTGGGCCGCGGCTGGGGCCTGCCCGAGGCGCAGATCCGTACGGCCGAGCTGCGCAAGCCCTACACCTTCGGGCGCTTCACCGTCACGCTGTACCCTGCATTGCACACGCCTACCGGCTTTACTGGCGGCGAGATCACGGCACCGCTAAAGCCGCCCGTACGCGCCACGGAGTACAAGGAAGGCCAGAGCTATGTGGCCCACATCACCCACGACGGGCGCAGCCTGCTCATCACCAGCACGGCGGGCTTCGTGCCCGGCGCGCTGCAGGGCGTGAAAGCAGACGTGGTCCTGCTGGGCATCGGTGCCATGGGACCGCGCAGTCTGGAGCACAAGACCACCTACTGGCAGGAGACCGTGGCCACCGTGGGCGCGCGGCGTGTCATCCCCATCCACTGGGACGACTTCTGGATTCCCTCCACCCTGCCCATGCAGCCCATGCCCAAGCCGCTGGACGACTTTGAGGCGTCCATGGCCTTTCTGCAAAAGCAGGCCGCTGCGGACAAGGTGGATCTCCGGCTGCCGCTGGAATGGCAACCCATGGATGTGTTTGCGGGTCTGCCGCCGCTCAGGTAGGTGACGCGGGCCTGGCCTGCTGCAAGGCCCATTGCACGTGCTCCTGCACCTGCGGGTCTGGGTGGCCCGCACGGCGTTGCAGCGACTGAACCACAGTAACGCGCTGGGCTGCAGTCAAGCCCGTCCCTTGCAGGGCGTTGCCCAAGGCCACCGCCACATTGCGCAGCCAGCGCGCGTGGCCAATGCGGCGGATCGGGCTGCCTTCGGTGTGCTTCAGGAAGGTGTCTTCGGTCCAATCCAGCAGCGTGGCCAGTTGCTCGCCAGCCAGACCTTCACGGGCGTCGAAGTCCGGCAGGCTGCTGCGCTGGGCAAATTTGTTCCAGGGGCACACCAGCTGGCAATCGTCGCAGCCGTAGATGCGGTTGCCCAGCAGCGGGCGCATCTCCAGCGGAATGGGGCCCGCATGTTCGATGGTCAGGTAGGAGATGCAGCGCCGCGCATCCAGCCGGTACGGCGCGATGATGGCCTGCGTGGGGCAGGCGCTGATGCAGGCGCTGCAGCTTCCGCAGCGCGCCTCCACAGGCGCGCTGGCAGGCAAGGACACGTCCACATAAATCTCGCCCAGAAAGAACATGGAGCCGGCCTCGCGGTTGAGCAACAGCGTGTGCTTGCCGCGCCAGCCCTGGCCGCTGCGCGAAGCCAACTCGGCCTCCAGCACCGGGGCCGAATCGGTGAACACGCGGTAGCCCATGGGGCCCATGTGCGCCGACAGCCGATCCGCCAGCTTTTGCAGGCGGTTGCGCAAGACCTTGTGGTAGTCCCGCCCCCGCGCGTAGACCGACACAATGCCCTCGCCGGGGCGCTGCAAACGCGCCAGTTCGGCGTCCTGCCAGCCGGCTTCGGTGGCCTGGGGCAGGTAGTCCATGCGTGCGGTGATCACGCTCACTGTGCCGGGCACCAGCTCGGCCGGGCGGGCGCGTTTGAGGCCGTGCTGGGCCATGTAAGCCATCTCACCGTGGAAACCGTGCGACAACCAGGCCAATAAACCGGCCTCGGCGGACGACAAATCGACACCGGCCACGCCAATTTGGGAGAATCCAAGTTCCCGGGCCCAGGCCCGCACCTGTGCCACCAGTTGGTCGCCACTGAATTGAGCCTTGTCTTGCACGCTGTTGATCGTCACCACCCCATTGTAGAAAGCGCCACCCTGGTCTGGCCCGACGAAGCCGCCACCCAAACCTTTGCCCGGCACTGGGCCAGCCAGCCCGCGCTGGCCAACACCTTTGTGGCCCTGCATGGTGACCTGGGCGCCGGCAAGACCACGCTGGTACGCCACCTGCTGCAGGCACTGGGCGTGACGGGCCGCATCAAGAGCCCCACCTACGCCGTGGTGGAACCCTACGAGCTGGACGCGCTCAACATCTGGCACTTTGACTTCTACCGCTTCAACGACCCGCGCGAGTGGGAGGAAGCAGGATTCCGTGACATCTTCGCCAGCCCCGGCCTCAAACTGGCAGAGTGGCCCGAAAAGGCGGCCAGCATGCTGCCGGTGGCCGATGTAGACCTGCACATCCGCACCTTGGACGACAACCGCCGCCAGGTCACCCTGCACGCGCACACCGCCACAGGCCAGGCCCTGCTGCGGGGCCTGCCGGAGACAGCTGCGTGAAGCGCCGTTCCCTGCTGCAAGCCGGCAGCGTGGTGCTGACGCTGGGCGCCGCCCACCTGGCGCGCGGCGCCACCATCATGACGGTGCGCGTGTGGCCCGCGGCCGAGTACTCGCGCGTCACCATCGAATCCGACGCGGCCCTGTCCGCCAAGCAGATCTTCGTACCCAGCCCGCCGCGCCTGGCGGTGGACATCGAGGGCATTGCGCTCAACCCCGCGCTCAAGGAACTGGTGGCCAAGGTCAAGGCCGACGACCCCAACATCGCCGGCATCCGCGTGGGCCAGTTCACGCCCACGGTGGTGCGGCTGGTGGTGGACCTCAAGCACCCCATCCGCCCCCAGGTCTTCTCACTCGCGCCCGTGGCGGCCTACCAGCACCGGCTGGTGTTCGACCTTTACCCGGTGGACGAGGTGGACCCGCTGGAAGGCCTGATTGCAGAGCGCCTGAAAGACGCCGCGCCCAAGCCCGCAGCCGCCGCCAGCAAGGCCCCGGCTGATCCGCTGGATGCGCTGATTGCCCAGCATACCCAGCGCCCGGCTTCCGCCCCGGCGGCCGCGGCAAATGCAGCCGCTCCTAAAACAGGAGCTACTCGCGCAGATTCCACGGGGGTTACAGGCCAAAATGGCAATAAACCTGCGGCAGCATCCGATGCAACCCCCACCACCGAGCGCCTCATCATCATTGCGCTGGACCCTGGCCATGGTGGCGAGGACCCCGGCGCCATCGGCCCGGCCGGCACCAAGGAAAAAGACGTGGTGCTCAAGCTGGCCCACCTGCTGCGTGAGCGCATCAACAACACGACGGTGAACGGCAGCGCCATGCGCGCCTACCTCACGCGCGATGCCGATTTCTTTGTGCCCCTGGGCACGCGCGTGCAGAAGGCGCGCCGGGTGCAGGCCGACCTGTTTGTGAGCCTGCATGCCGACGCCTTCTTCACCCCCGACCCACAGGGTGCCAGCGTGTTCGCGCTGAGCCAGGGTGGTGCCTCCAGCAGCGCCGCGCGCTGGATGGCGGCCAAGGAAAACAAGGCGGATTTGATTGGGGGCCTGAACGTCAAGGCCAAGGACGCCACCGTGCAGCGCGCGCTGCTGGACATGAGCACCACCGCCCAGATCAACGACAGCCTCAAGCTGGGCAGCAACCTGCTGGGCGAGATCAAGCGCGTGGGCAAGTTGCACAAGCCCAAGGTGGAGCAGGCATCGTTTGCCGTGCTCAAAGCGCCCGACATCCCCAGCGTGCTGGTGGAGGCGGCCTTCATCAGCAACCCCAAGGAAGAGTCCAAGCTCAACAGCGAGGACTACCAGAACCAGCTGGCCGACGCGCTGATGCGCGGCATCCTGGCCTACTTCGCCAAGAACCCGCCGCTGGCGCGCAACCGCAGCCTCTAGCCCGTGCTGCTGCTCAACATCCTGGGAGTGGTGCTGGCAGGGCTGCTGCTCCTGTTGGCACTCATGCTCCTCGGGGTGGCGCGGCAACTGCGCCGCCTGCGCTGGAAGACCAGCGACTACGCGCAACTCCCGCGCGAGACCATGCCGCCCGAAGCGCGCGCCCTGCTGGACCTGGCGACCGCCGACCTGCAGGCCATGGGCTACAGCTACCTGTGCAGCATGCGCAGCGAGCCGCCCTTGGTCACGCCCCAGCCACAGCCCATCTACTCCGACCTGTACCGCCACAGCAGCGGCAGCTGCTATGCCTCGGTCACGCGCTCCAGCACCCCCTCGCCGCGCACGCCTTTTGCCGTGCGATGGATGAGCTTCTGGGAAGATGGCAGCCAGTGGATCACGCTCAACGCCGAGCTACAGCAACTCCCGGTGCGTGCCAGCCACTGGCACTACTTTGACGACTACCTGCCCGACTGGAAGGACGCCGGCCTGCGCCATGCCCAGCGCGTGGCCGCCGCAGGCCGGACCACCTGCACCGCGCCGGAGTACGCGATCCGCAGGGCCCGGGAAAGCCACGCCACCTTCATCGACGACCTCTGCGACACCGGGCAGCTGCAGCGCACCGCGGCCGGTCTGCAACTGCCCTGGAGCCGGGCGCTGATACAGGCCTGGGCACTGCTGCGGGGCAACTGGCGCGCCGGCAGGCTGCCGGCGCCCGCCCCATCCGCACCACAGCCAGCGGCCACTGGCACGGCACTGGCAGAAATGGACGCTTACCGCCAGCAACAGCAACTCAAACAAGCCAACGCCGCCACGCCCTGGCAGCGCTGGCGCTGGACGCTGCTGACCGCGCTGGCTTTCCTGGGCGTGGGCCTGCTCTGGGGCTCCTGGGACTTTGTGCTGGCGCTGCTGGTGGTCGTGGCTGTGCACGAGGGCGGCCACTACCTCGCCATGCGGCTCACGGGCCACCGCCAACTGGCCATCTACTTCCTGCCCGGCCTGGGCGGCCTGGCCACCGGAGAGAAAGCCGATGCCTCGCCCATGGAGAAGCTCTTGGTCTATCTGGCTGGCCCCATGCCGGGCCTGCTGGCGGCCATGGCGGCCTACGGGCTTGCCCAGCACTTTGGCACCAGCCTGCCGGGCTGGGCCATGACCTGGGTCTGGCTGTCCCTGTTCATCAACTACCTCAACCTGTTGCCGCTCACGCCGCTCGATGGCGGGCGCGTGCTGGACATTTTTCTGTTTGCGCGGCTGCCGCGAGCCCGTTTTGGCTTTGCGCTGCTGTGCTTTGCCGCTCTGCTGGCCGCCGCCATCTGGCTGCAGGACACCGTTCTGCAAATCGTCTGCGTGCTCATCGCCATCGGCCTGCCCACGCAGTGGCGCACCATGCAGCTCAGCCGCGCGCTGGCCCGGCCGGGCGATGCAGCACTGGCCCCGTCCGCAGCACTGACGCAGATTTTTACGGCCCTGCAGGCGCCCCGCTTTCACCACTGGCCCTTCAGCCAGCGCGCGGCCGCCGCCACTGCCCTGCTGCCCGAGCTGCAGAGCCGCAAGGCCGGCCTGCGCCAGAGCGCGCTGGGCCTGGGCATCTACCTGGCCTGCCTGCTGGCGCCGCTGGTGGTGGGTGTGGTGCTGGTGCCGCGCAACGCCTTGCAAGTGGCATCGAACATCCGCCAGGCCCTGCCCGACGATGTGGTGGACGCCGAACCGCAACGCGCCAACCTCACCCCGCCCGTGGACTGGCAGGCCCAGCTCGCGCGCAGCGCCGAGCTCACGCCCCAGGCACGCCTGCAGACCCTGCTGGGTGCGGGGCAACAGGCATTGGAAGAAGACAACCTGGAGGCGGCCCAAAAGCACTTCCAGGCCGCGTGGGCACTGGCCCAGCCCCTGCCCGCGCGCGACCTCACGCGCATTGCCGTGCTGGAAGGTTTGGCCGACAGCAGCGACTCCGAGCGCGAGAGCGCCGACGCATTGCAGCGCATCGTGCAGGACCTGCCCCACCCCCAAGGGATGGAAATTGCCTACGTGGCGCGCGCGCTGGAGCAGCTGTCCTACCGTGAGGCCCACCCTGCAGGCCGCGTAGCCTTGCTGCAGCGCGCGCTGGAGCTTAGAACTGCAGACCGCACAGACAGCTTTGCGCAGGAACACCTGGCCTACACCCGCCTGGTGCTGGCCCAGGCGCTGGACCAACACCAGCAGCCCGACGCAGCACAGGCCCAACTGCAGCAACGCATCGACGGTGCACCGGTGCCCGCTGCGCACGACAAATCGCGCGGAGCGCTACACCAGCGCCTCGCACGCACCCAGTACCAAACCGACTACGCCTGGTACCTGCTGGGCCACAGCCGTCCGCGCGAAGCCCGCGCCCTGGCGCTACAGGCACTCGCACCCCTGCCCCAGCCTGCCACAGTGAGCTGGCTCTACCCGGAACAACAGCTGCGCGAGGTTCTGGTCTGGAGCGCCTTGCTGGCGCAGGACACGGACACCCTGGGTGACGAGTGGCGGCGCTACCAGGCGGCCCACGCCAACACGGCTGTCAGCCGTTCACTGGCGCTGGAAATCGACCAGGCCCTGGTAGCGCAGGCTTTGAAAGATCAGGCCTTGCTCGCGCAGGCCCACAAGGGCATCGAGGAACAGTTGGCCAAGGCCACCGCACCGGCCAGCATGCGCTGCCAGCAATTCAGCCTGGCGCAGGGCCGGCTTTGGCGCGCGCAACAGGCACAGACACGTTTGCACCTGCTGCAATCGCTGGGCATCTGCCCGGCAGCGTCTTAGGTCGCCACGCTACCGGCGCGGCGCGCCTTCCAGGCGCCGAAGAGCACAAACATGCCCGGCACCAGGATCATTCCCCAGATGATCTTGTCCAGATGGGTCTTGACCCAAGGGAAGCTACCGAGGAAATAGCCAGCCGTACAAATACCCACCACCCATAGCGCGGCGCCCACCACATTGAAGAGCGTGAATTTGGCACGGTTCATCTGCGCAACGCCACCCACAAAAGGCACAAAGGTGCGCAGGAAGGGCATGAAACGCGCAGCGATGATGGTGAAGCCGCCGTAGGTCTCGTAGAAGGTGTGGGCCTTGTCAAAGGCCGCCTTGTTGAAGAAACGCGACTGCTCCCACTGGAACACCTTGGGGCCGAAGTAGCGACCTATCGAGTAGTTGCACTGGTCACCCAGCACCGCAGCCACCAGCAGCACCCCCACTGCCAGCGGAAAGCTCATGAGCCCCACGCCGCACATGGCGCCCACCACGAATAGCAACGAGTCGCCCGGCAGGAAGGGCATCACCACCACGCCGGTTTCCACAAACACGATAAGGAACAGCAGGGCATAGACCCAGGTGCCGTAGTGCTGCACGAACAGCTCCAGGTAGCGGTCCACATGCAGGATGAAATCGATGAGCTGGGTAATGAGTTCCATGGGCGCCAATTATCCCCATGGCCATTTGCCCCTGGAGCGGCCGGGAGATGCACTAGCGAAATGCGGGATGGCAGGTGCATGAAAAGGCGGGGAAAACACCGCTTAATTCCACCACTAGCGCCTAGGACTAACCCTAGACTGAATCTTTCAACAACGTAACTTGAAGGGAGGTTGTCATGGTTCCAGCAGCTAGCATTCCGGGTTCGGTGTCTCGCGTCGAGCAATTGCCTTTCCGCGTCGAGATCGCGTCCATGGAGCAAATGGACGGAGTCATCCAGCTGCGCGCTGCATCCTATGGCAAGCACCTCCCCGACCTGGGCGCCAAGCTGCGCGAAGCCGAACCTACCGACTTCGAGCCAGGCTGCGAAGTCTTCGTCGCCACCTCCAAACTCGACGGCACCGTACTGGGCACGCTGCGTACGCACGCCAACTTCGTCAAGCCGATTCCGCTGCAGCATTCGCTCAAACTGCCCCAGCGCTTCCATGGCAGCCGCATGGTGGAAACCACCCGCCTGTGCGTCAAGGGCAACCCCAACTCCTCGCTGGTGCGAAGCGCCCTGTTCAAGGCCCTGCACAGCTATTGCCTGCAACAGAATGTGGACTGGATGCTGGCCACAGGTCGCCGCCCGGTGGACCGCATTTACGACAGCCTGTATTTCTCCGACGTGGGCGACCCCGGCGTGTTCTACCCCATGGCTTTCACCGGTGGCGTGCCGCACCGCGTGATGTACCTGGCGCCCCAGGCCGTGCAACCGCTGTGGCACGCCGCGCGGCACAACCTGCACGATTTCTTCTTCGCCACACAGCACCCGGACATTGACCTCAGCCGCGCCAAGCCGATTTCCAAGCCCTGGCTGTGCCCGGAACCCGAGGCACCATTGAGCGCACAGGAGGACGGCCTGCCCCTGCCCGCACCCGAGGTGCATTGGGCTCCGTCTGCCGCTATGGCACTATGACCCTTCCCGCAGCAGGTTCCCTCTAATGCAGAGGACCTTGCGGGACTTCCGGGAACAGCGGCATGGTGGCGTCCGCATTGGCCTGCAGCTGCTTCACAAACTCCAGGATTTCCAGGTCCTCGATGAAATCAGCCCCGCTGCGGGCCGCCAGAATGCGTGAGGGGTCCACCGGCTTGCTGATGCCATACCCCTGGGCATAGTCGATACCGGCATCCACCAGCGCACGGATGGTGAGCAGGTCTTCTGCAAACTCCCCCACTGATTTCATGCCCAGGCTGTTCACCAGCCCGCCAATGGCGGCGATGATGGCCATGCCGGACTGGCTGCGCGCGGCGTCGCGCACCAGCGAGCCATCAAGCTTGAGCGCATCCACCGACAGGTCCTTGAGGTAGCCAAAGGACGAGTAGCCTGCGCCAAAGTCGTCCAGCCCCACCTTGGCACCCATGGTGCGCAGGCGGTCGATGAAGCGCTGCATGTTGCGCATGTCGGTAATGGCCACGGTTTCGGTGATCTCGATGCAGATCTTGGAGAGCGCCTGCGGGTGCTGCTCGAACAGGGCAAACAGCTCGGCCGTGAAGGACTCGTCGTTGAGCGAGCCGCCCGAGAGGTTGATGCCGACAAAGTGCGTGTTGCGCAGGCTCTGGGCATTGCGTTCCAGCCAGTCAATGGCGGTGGTGACCACCCAGCGGTCGATGATGGCGGTCTTTCCGTGGGCTTCGGCGGCTTCGATGATGGTGACCGCGCCGACGACGCTGCCATCGGGCTTGCGCAGGCGCACCAAAATTTCGAAATTCAGCGAGTCAAAGGGCCGGCTCAGCGACAGCTCGGGCTGCATCACCAGAAACAGGCCTTGCGGCGTCTCGCCGCGCTCGAAGCAGTTGATCAGGTCCAGCTCGTCCTGGTGCTGCTGGAAGAAACGGTCGTTGGACTCCATCACCATGAGGCGCTGATTGCTGCGCTTCTTGGCCATGCGGCACAGCGTGTCGGCCGCGGAGACGATGTCCTTGAGCGGCGACTGGCCAAACTGCTCCATGCTGACCAGCCCGCCCGACACGTCCAGCGAGAAGCTCTGGTTCTCGATCTGGAAAGGGGCGGAGCCAATCAGCATGGCAATGCTGTTGCAGCAGGCTTCGCTCTCCAACATGCTGGCGCGCGAGAACACGATCACGAACTCGTCACCGCCCACGCGGGCCAGCATGTCCTGGCGCTGCAGCACGCTGCCCATGCGCTCGGCCACCTGCTTGAGCACGGTGTCGCCGGCGTTGTGGCCATACAGGTCGTTGATGAGCTTGAATCGGTCCAGGTCAAAGTAGGCCAGGGCCGTGGGTTGGACGCCGGCCTTGTCAGTCTCGTGGGCCAGGCCGCGCAGGTTCAGGCAACCGGTAAGCGGATCGTGGCTGGCCAGGTACTCCAGGCGCTGGGTGGCCTGCACGCGCTCGGTAATGTCCTGCAGCGAACACTCCACCACGCTGCCATCCACCGTGGAGGCCTTGATGGAGAACCAGCTCGGCCCGCCGGAGCGCGGCAACAGCGTCTGGGTCTGCAGGTCGATCGAGGTACTGCGCCGCACGTTGTGCAAGCCCTGCACCTGCTGCACCACCTCGTCACCAAACAGCTCTTGCAAACCCAGCACTTCCGCAGAGGCCGGGCGCCGCACCATGGTGTGGAAGGCCGGGTTGGCCTTGATGATGCGGTGGCTGCGGTCCAGCGTGAACAGGCCCACGGGCGAGTCCAGATAGGCGGCTTCCAGCATCTTCTGGGCGCGCTGGGTCTGCAATCGGTGCGAGCGCATATGCTCTGCCACGGCAGCAGACGCCAGCAGCGCCGAGGCGATGGCCGCCGTCACACTGTTAAGCCCGCCCAGCAGCAAACGCTGCCCGGTGGCCGCTGCCACCACTTCGTTCATGCTGGCCACCAGGGTGATCCCGATGGACGCGGCGTACCAGGCCGCCACGCGCGAATGGGTATGACGCAGGATGTTGGTGAGGTAGAACAGCATGAGTGCCACCACCGAGAAAGTGGCCACCCACAGCATGGGCAGCGTCCGCTCGTACGCAAGGAAGGGACAGGCCAGGATGATGGCCACCGCGCTGAGCTGGTGCAGCGTCAACGGCCATCCTGCACGCACTTCCTGGAGCTCGTGCTTGAACAAGGCGCTGAACAGGCCTATCGTCATCGCGTAGTAGGTGCAAAGCGTCCATTGCCGGGCCCAAAGCACCCATTCCGGCGCAATCGGATAACCCAGCAGCAGTGTGTCGGTGCCGGCTGAGAGGCCCGCCATGCGCATGTTGAGCAGCAGCCAGCCGGCAAACGTCCAGTACAGCGCGCTGCGGTTGACCATGGCGGTGAGCAGCATGAAGATGGCCAGCACGCCGATGCCCGCCTCCAGCATCACGCCAGTCTTTTGGTGAATCAGCTGCGCCTGGGCCAGCGCCTTGGGCTCCCACAGTTCCACGGCAATCTTGGCCGGGCCCCGGTAGGTTGCGCGACAGACCAGGGTGGTATCGATCAGGCCGGCAGGCAATGGCAGGGAGAAACCGGCCCGGCTGGGGCGCAGCACACCGGTGCTGCCTTCGCGGTTGATTTCGCCCAGGGACTGGCCGGTCTGCGCATTCCAGCAGGCCAGCGAGGCCGCATGGCGCGAAGGGAAGTCCAGGTCCATCGCCGGTGCTGCCACGGCACCGGGTACATGCAAGTAGAACCAAAAAGGGTTGCGGGATAACCGGGTCTCGATCGAAAGCTGCGGCGGCGCAGCCTGCAGACGTTCCAGCACGGGGGCCAACACGGTGGTGTCCACTGGCTCGGTCTCTTCCCACACATGCAGGGCCACCGGGCGCCCGCGGGTCGCATCCATGTGCCCCAGCTGCCACAGCAGGGTGAGACCGACCAGCGCCACCAGCACGGCTGGAAATACCCAGGTGGTGAAACGCTCCAACAACGGTCCAACAACTTTTCCAGCCATACGTTTTTTTAATGCTTCTGGATATCAGCTACGGACACATCGCCCGCAATCGAGGGTGGGAATAGGAAGCGCTTCCAAGCGCGACTTCTACTATGCCATGAGAAAGAAGCCCAAATTGGGGTCAGAGCCAGATGAACGCGCATTGGCCTCGCGAGCGCGGCGAAAAAACCATGCACAGGCCGCCCGGCAGCGGGGGCCAGAAGAGACTCAGGGGGAAATCAGGCGAAGACGTTGAGCTTGCCCATGGCCTGGCGCAGGCTGCCAAAGCGGCTGGTGGGCAATGCGGGTGAAGCCTTGTCGGCGGCGGGCGTGGCGCCTATCGCCATCGTGCTGGCGTCGAAATCCCGCAGGATGTTGACCGCCGACGCCACGAAATGCTCGGCCGGGGTCTGGTCTGCTGTCGCAGCGCTGCGTCCGGCTAAGGTGCCATCGCGGGTGTAAACGCCGCTGGCGGCCGCCTTTTGCGCGCTGCCCAGTTCCAGCTTGACGCCGCTGGCCACAGGCGCGGCGGGTGCCGCAGGCTCCAGCGGTGCGGGGGTGCTGGCGGCCGCAACCCTGGTTGCCGCAGCCTGCGCCTTTCCGGGATCGGCCTGCAAGGCATCGGACGATGCTGCAGCCGTGCCTGCGGGATTGGCACTGCCGGGAGGGAAAACGAGGTTGAGGCGGTTGACTTGCATGACGGGCCCCGTAAAGGATGGGCGTTGCCATAGTGTGGCAAGGGCGCAAACCAGCCAGCCGCAAAATAAAGCCCGAAAAGCGCCGTTTTTCCGTCCCTTGGGCGTGGGAAACACCACCCCCATAAAATGGCCCGGTGAACGCCCCCCTGCCCCCCTCCCTCGCCGCAGCACCTCGCCGCCCCATCCGCGAACTCCCGGACGAACTCATCAGCCAGATTGCGGCCGGTGAGGTGGTGGAACGCCCGGCCAGCGTGGTGCGCGAGCTGGTGGACAACGCCATGGACGCGGGCGCCAGCCAGGTCACCGTGCGGCTGCTGGCCGGCGGCGTGCGTCTCATCAGTGTGGAAGACGACGGCCAGGGCATCCTGCGCGACGAACTGCCCATCGCTTTCAAACGCCACGCCACCAGCAAGATTGGCAACCTGCACGACTTGGAGAGCGTTGCCACCATGGGCTTTCGCGGTGAAGCGCTGGCCGCTATCAATTCCATAGCTGATTGCGCAATCTTGTCGAGGGCTAGCGGCCTGAATGATGCCTACCTGCTGGATGGCCGCACGGGTGAACTCAAGCCCGTGGCGCGCAGCCAGGGCACCACGGTGGAGGTAAAAGAGCTGTTCTACAGCACCCCCGCACGCCGCAAATTCCTCAAGACCGACGCCACCGAGCTGGCCCACTGCATAGAAGCCGTGCGCCGCCACGCGCTGGCCCGACCTGATGTGGGCTTTGCCATCTGGCACGAAGGCAAGCTGGTAGAACAGTGGCGCCGGTGCGAGCACGCCGACCCGCTGGCCGCGCTGGACCAGCGCCTGAGCGACGTGCTGGGCCCCGAGTTTCTGGCGCAGAGCGTGCGCGTGGACTGGCACAGCAGCCAGGCCAACGAATACGGCCAGCCCGCCCTGCGCGTCTGGGGCCGCGCTGGCGTGCCTGACGCCGCCCGCTCGCGCGCCGACCAGCAGTTCTGCTACGTCAACGGCCGTTTTGTCCGTGACAAGGTCGTCACCCACGCCGCACGCAGCGCCTATGAAGACGTTCTGCACGGCAACCGCCAGCCGGTCTACGCGCTGTATGTCGCGATGGACCCCACGCGCGTGGACGTGAACGTGCACCCCACCAAGATCGAAGTGCGCTTCCGCGACAGCCGCGAAGTCCACCAGGCCGTGCGCCACGCGGTAGAAGACACCCTGGCAGCACCGCGTGCCGCCACGGCAACCGGCGCAGTGGCCGGCCAGGCGCAAGCGCCCAGCCTGTTTGGTACTGGCGGCGACACCAACGCTCTGCCTGCGCCGGGAGCTTATGCACCCAAAGCACCTGTAGCCCCCATGTATAGTGCGCAACCAGCTATCAAATTTGAAGCAGATACAGGCGTGGTAGGTCACCGCGTCAGCGACATCAGCCTCCTGTGGCAACGCAATGCCAGCACGCCAGAAGGCGGGATGGCTGAGCGTTTTGCGCAGGTAAAGGGGGAGCCCGCGCAGCGGGCGGAGGACACGGAGCAAAACGCTCAGCCATCCCGCCTTGCCACCCAGAACGCCAACGAGCAGGCGTGGCCCCTGGGCCGAGCGATTGCCCAACTGCAAGGCGTTTACATCCTGGCCGAAAACAGCCAGGGCCTGGTCATCGTCGACATGCACGCCGCCCACGAACGCATCGTCTACGAACGGCTCAAAACGCAGATCAGCCTCACCGCCCCCGACGGCAGCGTGCACCCGCTGGCCAGCCAGCCCTTGCTCATCCCCGCCACCTTCGCCGCCACGCCCGACGAAGTGGCCACGGCCGAGGCGCATGTGGCCACCCTCAACACCCTGGGCCTGGAAATCAGCCCCTTCTCGCCCAAAACCCTGGCCGTGCGC
The DNA here is from genome assembly GCF_058802405.1 of Rhodoferax sp. GW822-FHT02D07. NCBI lineage: Bacteria > Pseudomonadati > Pseudomonadota > Betaproteobacteria > Burkholderiales > Comamonadaceae > Rhodoferax > Rhodoferax sp. GW822-FHT02D07. The sequence continues at coordinate 167,660 of NZ_JBXAOD010000006.1, read as the reverse complement.
GCCGTGCCCACCACGCTGGCACAGGGTGACGCCGTGGAACTGGCGCGCAGTGTGCTGGCCGAACTGGCGCAACACGACGCCAGCACCGTCATCCAGCGCGCGCAAAACGAAATTCTGGGCACCATGGCCTGCCACGGCGCCGTGCGCGCCAACCGCAAGCTCACGATTGAAGAAATGAACGCCCTGCTACGCGACATGGAAGCCACCGAGCGCAGCGACCAGTGCAACCACGGCCGCCCCACCTGGCGCCAGCTCACGCTCAAAGAGCTGGACGCGCTCTTCCTGCGCGGCCGCTGATGCAGCGCGCGCCAGGCCTAAGCCCCGAGGCCCGCGCGGCCGAAGATGCCTTGTTCGCGCTGGCCGATGCCGGCAAAGCCAAGACGGCAGCACGCTACTTCATGAGCGGTCCCGGCCAGTACGGCGAGGGTGACCTGTTTCTCGGCATCCGCGTGCCGGTCATCCGCGAGACCGCGCGCCAGTTCAACACCCTCACCCTCGATGATTGCGCCGCCCTGCTGCAATCGCCCTACAACGAGGTGCGGGTGCTGGCGCTGGACATCCTGGTGCGGCGCTTCACCAAGGGCAAGGCCGATGTGCAGACCGCCGTGTACGAATGCTTCATGGCATACCGCCACCGCATCAACAACTGGAACCTGGTGGACGGCTCCGCGCCCTACATCAGCGGCCCCTACCTGCTCCAACGCGACCGCAGCGTGATATGGGAGCTGGCCCGCTCGGACGTACTGTGGGACCGCCGCATCGCCGTGCTGACCACCTTCGCCTTTATCCGCACGGGCGACCAGGACGACGCATTGAAGCTCTACGCCCAGCTGCTGAACGACCCGCACGACCTCATGCACAAGGCCTGCGGCTGGATGCTGCGCGAACTCGGCAAGCGCGACGAAGCGCGCCTGCTCGCATTCCTGCAAACCCACTACAGCGCCCTGCCCCGCACCACCCTGCGCTACGCGATCGAGAAGTTCACGCCTGCGCAGCGCAGTGCGATGCTAAAGGGTGACTTCTCGGGCGGTTGAGCCGGGTCTCGCTCAGTCCTTGCCGTAGTTCGGCGAGCGGGGACCATACAGCAGGCCATTCTTCTGCCCTGCCGACATCAGGCGATTGGCTGTCATTCCAGCAATCTTGTGGCTCTGATCCGTTGTGCTTGCGAGTACCTGCTTGACGATAGCCGCGATCAACAAGCCCGCCAAACCACCCTGCTGCTGGTTGTTCTGCCCCTCTTCGCTGGAGGCAGAGGCAGATCCTTTCCACAGCTGCTGGCCCGTCTTCAAATCAACCAGCTTCGCATCCGCTGTGACCACCGTCACGCTGTTAACCACCTGGAAGGCAGTACCGTACTTGCTGATGCTGACATAGAGAGCCGCGTCCGCACCAAAAATCTGGCGCAGCTTGTCGGTGGAAGCACCGTGCATTTCTGCGGGCTGGCTCATTCCGTTTTCACGGAAAGTCTCCGTTACCAAAGACACCGGCAGCACGTAGTAGCCGGACTCCGCCAGAGGGAACGTCGCTTGTGACAAGACGCTGTAGGGCGCATAGACCTCTGGTGTGCTGTTCAGCGGGGGCAGCACCAGGATGGAGCGCGGACGGCTCGCTTTGTAGGCGGCATAGTCAAAGGGCGGAGCGGTCGCACAGCCAGTCATCACCAGGGCAGCGCAGGCTGCAGCCAACACGCGGGCAGATAGTTTCCATTGCATAAGGGTTCCCTGTTATTTTTTGAAGTTACGCAGCAAGAAGTCGACATAGGTTTCCGACTCGGGAAACAGTTTTTTCTCTGTCTGCATTTGCGCCACGAATTGGTCTGCCTTGCCTTGCTTGCCATACAGCAAGCCCAAGTGAGCGTGGTAGCCAGGTGGAACCGCACCACCGCCCACGCGGATCTTCTGCAGATCAACTTCCATCGCCTGTACCTGTGCATCGAGACTCAGGTTGTCAGCACGGAAGTACTGATCCACATTGGCTTGGTAACCCTGCCATTGGTAGATGGTGTTGGGCTTGGTAGCGCAGCCCGCCAGGGCGAACGCCAGCGTGGCCGCCGCGGCGACCGACATCAGTCGAATAGTCATATTTTTGAAAGAAAAGTGAATCAGGGATTGGGGCGCCATGCGCCACTGTCGATGCCCGACACAAGGTTGTTCACCGCATCACGAATAGCCAGTTCCAGCACCTTGCCGTTCAGCGTGGAGTCATATCCGGAAGCACCGCCAAAGCCGATGACCTCCCGCTCGGACAGGCTGTATTCACCACCGCCTTGAGACGAGAACACGACTTCCGATGTCAAGGTATTGACGATGTTGAGGTTGACCTTGGCATACGCGATCTGGGTTCTGCCGCGTCCCAGAATGCCAAACAGCTGCTTGTCGCCCACTTCCTTGCGTCCAAACTCTGTCACATCACCTGTCACCACGTAGTCAGCGCCCTTGAGGGTCTGCGCCTGCTTCTTCAGGGCAGCCTCTTCCTTGATCTCACTCATATTGGTGCGATCCAGCACGCTGAAGCGATTACTCTGCTGCAGATGGGTCACCAGAATGGTCTGCGCCTGACTGCCCAGGCGGTCCACATTGTCCGAGAACACCCCCCGCATAAAGGACGAGCGGTTATCAAACTTGCCAACCGATACAGGCGTGCGCTTGCCGCTATAGCTCTGTCCGGCAGATTCCACCTTCTGAATCGGTAGGGTGCGGGATCCTTCCTGCACACAAGCGCTCAGTGTTGCCAGGACGGCCAAAGCCACCGGCAAATACTTCACCGTTTTCATTAACGTTTCACTCCCTTGATTGAAAAGGCCTGATGACAAAGCCCACAAAAAGCCATAACCATCAATGCCGGTTACAAATGTATCCGAAGCCCAACGTACACTGAGGCCTCACCTGCATCCACGCAGCGGTCCATATCACGACGCCCATGCCCCCCCATATCCTCTTTGTTGCGCGCAGCCTGATCCTGTGCTGGGCGTTTTCAGGGGTCGCTGCACACGCCCAAACCCCCAGCTACGCCCAGGCCGAACAGGCCCTGCAGTCAGGCCAGTACGCCGCTGCATTCACTGCCTTCCAGGCCCTGGCGCGCGAGGGCGATGCGGCCAGCCAGTTTCAGCTCAGTCTGCTGTACCGCACGGGGCGCGGCGTGGCGCCGAATGCGCAGCAGGCCATGCAGTGGCTGCAGCGGGCAGCGCAAGGGCGGCACGGAGGGGCGCTGTCCAACCTGGGAGGCGAATATGCCCGCGGCCAGACCGTGCGCGAGGACAAGGTGAAGGCACTGGCGCTGTTTCTGCTCGCGCAAGCACAGGGCGCAGACGTGGGTGGCACCAACGCGCAGACCCTGGCGCGCACGCTGAGTCCGGCGCAGATCACGCAGGCCCAAAACCTGGCCCAGAGTTGCCACACGGGCTCCATGCAGCCCTGCCTTTGAACGATATCTGAATAAAAGTGGCTGCAGCCCCCGCGCAATGTGCGCGAGCAGCTACTGAATCCATAGCATCCATGAAAACCAAATACTTCCTGCAGCTGGTCGCCCTGTCGGCGCTGTGGGGTGCGTCCTTTCTGTTCATCCGCATGGCCAGCCCCGTGTTTGGCCCCAATGTGCTGGCGCTGCTGCGCGTGACCATGGCCACCGTGACGCTGGCATTGCTGATGCGCGTCATGCGCCAACACTGGGCCTGGGCGCAGTGGCGCACGCTGGCGCTGATCGGTGCGCTGTCGGTGGCCTGCCCCTTCCTCATGTTTGCCTGGGCCGGTCTGCACCTGCCGGCGGGCTACAGCGCGCTGCTCAATTCAACCGCAGTGATCTTCGGCATGTTCGCCTCCGCCCGCATGAAGGAAGACACCATCACGCCCAAGAAGCTGCTGGGCTGCGCCTGCGGCTTTGCCGGCGTGGCGATGATCGTGAGCCTGGGGCCGGTGCAGCCCACCTTCACCGTCATCATGGCGGTGCTGGCCTGCGTGGCGGCCTCAGCCAGCTATGGCTTCTCCACCCCCATTACCAAGCGGGCCGTGGGCCAGATGCAGCCGCTGCAGATTGCGGCCGGCATCCACCTGTTCTCGCTCTTCATGCTGCTGCCCGGCGCAGCCTGGAGCCTGCCGCGGGCAGGTTTCAGCATGGCGGCCCTGGGCGCCGTGGCGGTCATGGGTGTGGCCACGTCGGGCCTGGCCTACCTGGTGCATCTGCGCATCCTGCGCCATGTCACGCCTGTGGCGGCCATGAGCCCCATCTTCATGGTGCCGGTGTTTGGCGTGCTCTGGGGCCACCTGTTTCTGGGCGAAACCCTGGGCAGCGGCACGCTGGCGGGCGGCGCGCTGGTGCTGCTGGCCAGCGCGCTGATCACGGGTTTCAACCCGCTGCGGCGCTGGCAGGGCCCGGTGGGCGCCAAGCCCTGAGGGTTGGATCGCGCAGCATGAGGGGCGCCCCTAGAATGGCAGGCCCATGTCTGCCACGCCCCCGCTTTCTCCCTCCCGTCTGCAGCGCGCAGGCACCGAACTCCTTGCCCTCTGGCAACTGGCCTGGCCCATTCTGATCGGGCAACTGGCCAATGTGGGCATGTCGGTGGTGGACGTGGCCATGGCCGGCCACGCGTCGGCGCACGACCTGGCCGGCATCTCGCTGGGCGTCTCCATCTGGAACATCACCATCATCACCCTCATGGGGCTGATGATGTCCGTCGCCCCATTGGTGGCCCACCACGTTGGCGCGCAGGAGTTCGATAAGGTGCCCCACCTGGTGCGCCAGGGTCTGTGGAAGGCGTTCGGCGTGGGCCTGTGTGCCATGGTGCTGGTCCAACTGGCCGCCCGCGTGTTCGACCACATGGACATCGAACCCCATGTGCACGAGGTGGCCACCGGCTTCGTGCACATCATCAGCTTTGGTCTGCCCGCCTTCGCCTGCTACCGCGTGCTCTACGGCTACAGCGCCAGCCTGAACCAGACCAAACCCATCATGGTGATGTCGCTGGCGGCGCTGGGGCTGAACGTGCTGGTGAACTGGCTACTGGTGTTTGGCGTAGGCCCATTCCCGCGCCTGGGCGGGCTGGGCTGCGCCTGGGCCACGCTGCTGTGCGTATGGCTCAACTTTCTGGGCCTGCTGGTGTGGATGCGTTTCTCGCCCGCCTACCGCAGCACCTGGCCCTTTGGCCGCTGGGAGTGGCCGCACCCCGAGAAGCTGGGCGCGCTGTGGAAGCTGGGCTTTCCCATTGGCGTGACCTACTTTGCCGAGACCAGTGCCTTCGGCCTCATCGCACTGCTGATTGCCAAATTCGGCAGCCGCGAGGTGGCCTCGCACCAGATCGCACTGAACTTCACCTCGCTGGTCTTCATGGTGCCGCTGAGCATGGGCATTGCGCTGCTCACGCGCGTGGGCCAGTCGCTGGGCGCGGGCGACCCGGTGGCGGCGCGCTTCCGGGCCTGGGTGGGTGTGAATGCCGGGCTGGGCTTTGGTGTGGTGTCGGCCCTGCTGATGGCGCTGTGTGCGCACCAGATTGCCGGGGCCTACACCAATGACCCTGTCGTGGCCGGGCTGGCCGCCAACCTGCTGTTCCTGGCCGCGGTGTTCCAGCTGTCCGACTCGGCCCAGGTGGTCACCAGCAGCGCCATCCGCGGCTACAAGGTCTCGCGCAGCCCCATGGTGATCCACCTCACCGCCTTCTGGCTGGTCTCGCTGCCACTGGGCTGTGTGTTGGGCCTCGCGCCGGACTGGCTGCCCTTTGGCCCGGCCCAGGCCATGGGCGCGCAAGGCTTCTGGATTGCGCTGGTGGTGGGCCTGACCGTGGCCGCCGTGGGCCTGGTGCTGTTGCTGCGCAAGGTCGCACTGGACCACCTGCCTGCACACGGGGCGGCCACATGACCACGCTGCCCTTTCACATCTGCCTGGCCGGTCCCACCGCCAGCGGCAAGACGGCGGCCGCGCTGGCCATTGCGCGGCAGCACCCCTGCGAGATCATCAGCGTGGACTCGGCCCTGGTGTTCCGCGGCATGGACATTGGCACCGCCAAGCCCAGCGCCGCCGAACTGGCCAGCGTGCCGCACCACCTCATCGACATCCGCGACCCGCTCAAGGCCTACAGCGCCGCTGAATTCGTGCGCGACGCGCAGGCCCTGATCACCGACATTGCCGCGCGCGGCAAGCTGCCCCTGCTGGTGGGCGGCACCATGCTGTACTTCAAGGCCCTGTTCGACGGACTGGACGACATGCCCGCCGCCAACCCCGACGTGCGTGCCGCAATCGACGCCGAGGCTGCCACCAAAGGCTGGCCCGCCCTGCACGCCGAACTGGCCCAGGTAGACCCCGTCACCGCCGCCCGCCTGGCGCCGGCCGACAGCCAGCGCATCCAGCGCGCGCTGGAGGTCTACCGCATCTCCGGCCTGCCGCTCTCGCACTTCCACGCCGCCAGCGCCGCTATCAAAACAGAAGCTGCTCGCGCAGATTCCACGGGGGCTAGAGCCCTGATTTCCTTGGAGCCGGCAGACAGGGCCTGGCTGCACGGCCGCATCGCCCAGCGCTTTGATGCCATGCTGGCCCAGGGCTTCATGGACGAGGTGCAAGCCCTGCGCGCGCGTGGCGACCTGCACCTGGACCTGCCCAGCATGCGCTGCGTGGGCTACCGGCAAGCGTGGGAAGCGCTCGATGGCTTGTGGCCCAGGGCCGAGCTGCGCGACAAGGGCATCTTCGCCACGCGCCAACTCGCCAAGCGCCAGATCACCTGGCTGCGCTCCATGCCGCAACGCGAGGTCGTGGCCGCCGATGCGCCCGATTCGCTGGCACAAGTGCTGAAGCGGGTCGACACCGCCATAGCCCGGCGCCCCAACCCATGACTCTGCGCGTCCAGGCCCTGAGCAAGCACTACGGCAGCACGCCCGTGTTTGCCAATGTGTCGCTGGACGTGGCGCCCGGCGAGTTTGTTGCCATCGTCGGTGAGTCGGGCGTGGGCAAGTCCACGCTGCTGAACTGCATGGCCGGGCTGGACCACTGGGACAGCGGTAGCGTGCAACTGACCGGACGCGACCTGGGTGGCATGAGCGACGACGCCCGCGCCCTGCTGCGCCGCGAGGCCGTAGGCTTTGTGTTCCAGGCCTTCCATGTGCTGCCGCACCTGGATGTGGCGCAGAACGTGGCCCTACCCCTGCTGTTGCTCAACCGGCCCAATCCTGTACGCGTGGAGGCTCTGCTGGACGCCGTAGGCCTGGGCGGCCTGGGCGCACGCCTGCCGCAGCAACTCAGCGGCGGACAGCTGCAGCGCGTAGCCATTGCGCGGGCGCTGGTGCACCAACCGGCGTTATTGCTGGCCGATGAACCGACCGGCAACCTGGACCCCACCACCGCCGCCAGGGTGATGGACGCGCTGGTGGCGCAGACCCGCCAGCACGGTACCGCGCTGGTGCTGGTGACTCACTCCCTGGCCGCCACAGCGCATGCCGACCGCGTGCTGCACCTGCGCGCCGACGGTATCTACCCGGCCTGAGCATGCCGCCGCGCGCCCAATAAAAAACCGGCACAAGGCCGGTTTTTTGTTTGAGGCGAAGCCGCGGTTCAGCGCAGCTTGCGCTGGCGGCGACGCGCCGCCACACCCACCATGGCCAGACCGGCCAGCATCAGGGCATATGTTTCAGGTTCGGGCACCGCGCTGATGCTGATCAGCGTGTAGTCGGACTGGTTGGTGCAGTTGTGGCAGCCATGGGCCGGATTACCGCTGACCGCCGTGAAGACAATCGAGCTCACCAGCTTGTTGCCGAAAGGATTGCTCACTGTCCAGGCACCACCCAGGCCATTGGACGCGGCGCTCAGATTGGTGACCGTCCCCTTGTTGCCACTCCACAGGGCCATGGTGGTGCCCGTGGCGGTCAGGGTGAAGGAATGCCAGGAGCCATCGTAATAGGCCTTGATCTTGGCCACTTCGTTCACGTCGTTGTACTCGGGGCCGTCAAACAGCAGGCCCAGGCTGAAGCTGGTGATCTTGATGCCCGCAGAAAAGCTGCCGGTGATGGTTTCGCCGATGTCGATTTCACCAGGGGTGCGCTCGGAACCGTGCAGGGGTGAGACGCCCACGCCCTGAAAACCACCCTGCCCGGCCTTGTAACTGAACTTGGCGGCATCGTTGCCCACCTTGGCCGCAAAGTCGGCCGTTACCCCGTTCAGAAAGGTGGTGCTGTAGCTGCTGCCGGTACCGAAGTTGGTGCCGTAGAGGGTGGTGTTGGTATTGGCGGTGGCCTGTGCGGCGATGGCCAGTGTGGCGGCTAGGGCACCAAGCACCCAGGATTTGAAAGACATGCGCATGTGGTTTCCTGCTCTCTGATTCTGTATCAAACTGTTACAAGCTTACCGGGTTGACGGCGGCCGCTCAATAGTCCATTGGATTCAATGCGGACCACAACTAGACTCTGGCGGCCAGGGAAAGAAGCCGGTGGGGACATGGCTTTTCCGGGCTGACAGGGTCACGGGCATGCGATAGACTAATTTGTAACAAACACGACAAGTTCTCAACACGTGCGCCCTTCCGCCCTCCTGCAAGCCCTGCTCTTCGGTGTGGCCCTGTCCGCCAACGGGGTGGCTTTCGCGGCATGTTCGCGCCCCCTGCAGGTTCCGGTGGCCTCCACCGGGCAAAGCGTGATCATCAATGACACCGAAATCAGCGGCATCTACCCGGACCTGCTGCGCGCCGTCAGCGCCAAGGAAGGCTGCGAATTTGTGCTCTCCCCGGTGCCGCGCGCGCGCCTGGAGCTGATGTTCGAAACCGGCAAGGCCGACCTGCTGGTGCCCGCCACCCGCACGCCCCGCCGCGACGAGCTGGGAGTCTTTGTCCCGCTGACACGCAACCGCGCCACCGTCATTTCGGTGGACAGCAAGCGCCCGCCGGTCAAGACAGCCTACGAGCTGGTGGAACGCAAGGACGTGCGCGCCGTGCTGGTGCGCGGTTTTGACTATGGCGTGGCCTACCAGGAGCTGGTGGACGCCCTGGCGCGGCAGAACCGTGTTCTCTACGAGCCCGATCCGCTGGCCGTGGCCCGCTTCCTCAAGGCCAACCCGAACGACGTGACCATCATGTCACCGGTCATCTTCTACGGTGTGATCCAGGACGACCCGCGCGTGGGTGACCTGGTGGAGCGCGTCCGCTTCGAGCCCCTGGCCGAACTGCCCTGGGGCGAAAGCGGCCTGTACATCTCCAAAACCTCGCTGAACAAGGATGACGCCGCGATCCTTCTGGGCATATTTACCCGCGCATCGCAGGCGGGCACGGTGTGGAAGAGCTTCCAGACCTACTACCCGCCCAATGTGCTCAAGGAAGCCGTCCGCCCACGCTAGGGCTGCGCTTCACCACAGGACCTGCAGCGCTCCATCCACCAGTCGGTAGCCCCGCGTGCCCATGGCACGCGCTTCTGTTTCGTCGTGCGTCACCAGAATCGTCGCCATCTGGAACTCGGCAATGCGCTGGCTGAATTCCTTGCGCAGCTGCAGGCGCAGCTCGGCATCCAGCGCCGAAAAGGGTTCGTCCAGCAGCAGCACGCGCGGCTGGGTGATCAAGGCGCGGGCCAGCGCCACGCGCTGCTGCTCGCCGCCAGAGAGTTGCCACACCTTGGATTTGGCATAGGCCTGCAGGCCAAAGCGCTCCAGCATGGCCTGGGCCTGCGCGCGGGCATCCGCCTTGCGCTGGCCCTGTTCCACCAGGCCAAAGGCCACGTTGTCCTGCACGTTGAAGTGCGGGAACAGCGCGAAGTCCTGGAACATCAGCGCGAAGCCCCGCCGTTCGGGCGGGGTGTGCGTGATGTTCTGGCCCGCAAACAGCACGCGCCCGCTCTCGGGCGGCTCCAGCCCCGCCACGATCTTGAGCAGCGTGCTCTTGCCGCTGCCCGAGGGGCCCAGCAGCGCAGCCGTTTCACCGGGGCGCACCTGCAGCGCCAGGTCTTTCAGCAGCACGCGCGGCGCGGCTTGCCGTGGGGCATAGGGCTGCCAGTGTTTGCAGATCGCGTGCAGCTCAAGCATGGTCCGTGTCCTCAGTGCGCTTCCATTCAATCAGTACAAAGGCCAGCAGCGCCAGCCCCATGAGCACGCAGGCCAGCACCAGCGCGGCGCTGCGGTTGGCCGCACCGGGGCGGCCCAAGTGCTGGTAAATCAGGGTGGTGAGTGTGGCCCATTCGGGGCGCGACAAAAACAGCGTGACCGCAAACTCGCCCACTGCGGTAGCCGCCGCAAACGCCATGCCGCGGCGCAGCGCGGGCGCCAGCAGCGGCAACGTGACGCGCACAAACGCGCGCCAGGGGCTGGCACCCAGGCTGCGGGCGGCGTCCAAATAATGCTCGGGCAGGCTGTCCAGCGCGGAAGCGATGGACTTGGCCACGAACGGGTAGGCCAGCAAGGCATAGGCCGCGACCAGCAGGGTGAAGCTGCCAGTCCATGCGGGGTACAGCAGCAAGAGGCCGAAGGCCACCATCACCGGCGAGACCATGAAGGGCAGAAACACCAGCGCCCGCAGCCACAACACCCGCCGCGCCGCCAGTGCATGCGCCAGGCCCAGCGCGGTGGCCAATAGCAGGGATAGTGCGGTGAAGCGCGCGGTGTTGTACAGCGCAGCCAGCGTGTCCTCTTCCAGCAGAACCGCCCAGGCCTCCGCTCCTGAATGTATAGCGCCTTGCGCAATGGCGACGAGGGGTAGCGCACAAATCAGCATGTAGACCGCGACCATGGCGAGCACCGCGATCCATTGCACCGCACCCTGAGGCTGCACGCGCGGCACGCGGTCCGCGCGGCCGGGTGCGGCCAGGCGGCGTTCAATGGCGGCGTAGGCCAGCGCCACCAGCGCGGTCAGCAGCAGCATCCATACTGCCAACACACCGGCCTGTTGCAGCTGCAGCTCGTGCGCCACCAGGGTGTAAATCTCCACCTCGGCCGTGGCGTAGTCTTGCCCACCCAGCACCAGCGCCAGGCCAAAGCCGGCAAAGCAGTAAAGAAACACCAGGCACAGCGCCGAGGCCAGCCAGGGCGCAATGGCCGGCCATTCCACGCGCCAGAAGGCACGCCAGGGAGTTGCGCCCAGCGTGCGCGCCGCGGCCACGCGCGAGGCGCTCACCTGCCCCAGCGCATCGGTGCCCGCACGCACCACCACGCAGAGGTTGAAAAACAGATTGCCGTAGAGCAGCAGCCAGGGCGTGCCATGCAGGTCCGGCCCGCCCAGGTGCACCAGCAGGCCCTGCGGCCCCAACAGCGCCAACACGCCCATGGCGGCCACCAGCGTGGGCACCACAAAGGGCAGCATGAGGCCACGCAGGATCAGCGTGCGGCCGGGGAAATCAAAGCGCGCCAGTACCCAGGCCATGGGCAGACCCAGCACCAAGGCAGCAACGCAGGTAATGCTGGCCTGCCAGAAGGACCAGGCCATGCGCCAGCGCAAATACGGATCCAACCAGGGCATGAACAAGGTGGCAAGCCCCGCCTCCCCGCGACCGCCTTCCACCAGCAGCCGCATAGCAGGCGCCACCAGCACCACCAGCAAAAATGCCAGCGGAAGCATTGCCAAGGCCCAGCCCGCCCGGGGCTGCGCCGGGTCGCGGTGGCGCATGGTCAAACCTGGTGGATTACTTCAGCACCACCTTGGTCCAGCGTGCCACCCAATCGGCGCCCTTGGCGGCGATGTCGGCATCACTGGGCGCATGGAAGGCCGCAGGCTCGGGCGCGAACTTGAAAGCGTCGGACCGGGCCACACCGGGCTCTGTGGGGTACATCCACATCTCGGTCTGCATACCCTGCTGCACGGCGGCAGAGCGCATGAATTCGACAAACTTCTCGGCCGCTGCGCGCTCCTTGCCGCCCTTGACCAGCGCCACACCTTCGACCTGGCGGAACACGGAACCGGGCAGGCTCAGCGAGCCCGTGGGTGGCTCGGCCAGCTTGGTCTTGGCGTAGAACACCTCGGCCGCCGGGCTGGTGGCGTAGCTCACCACGATGGGGTGCTTGCCGCCGTTCTGGCTGAACTCGGTGTAGTAGGCCTCGCTCCAGCCCTTGGCCACCTTCAGACCGTTGGCGCGCAGCTTGGCCCAGAAGTCAAAGGCCTTGTCTTCGCCCATGGCACCAATGGTGGCCAATAGGAACGCATAGCCGGGGCTGCTGGTGGCAGGGTTTTGCACGACGAGCAATTTGGCGTACGCAGGCTGGGTCAGGTCGTCCAGCGCCTTGGGTACGGCCACACCATTCTTGGCAAACCAGGCCTTGTCATAGTTCAGCGTCACATAGCCGTAGTCCACCGGCACCAGCGGTGCGGGCAACTCGGCAACCGGCTTGCGGCTGGCGGCAGCGCCGGCATAGCTGTCCAGCACGTCGGCCGCCAGGGCCTTGGGCGCCAGCGCGTTGTCGATGCCGTAGACCACGTCGGCAATCGGGTTGGCCTTGGTGAGGATGAGCTTGTTGAGCATCTCGCCCGCATCACCGGCCTTGGTGATGCGCAGCTTCACATCGTTGTCTTTTTCAAACTGCGCCAGCAGGGGCTTGGGCACGGTGAAAGAACTGTGGGTCAGCACACGCAGGTCGGCCGCGTGCGCAGCGGTCAGGCCGGCGGTCAGCAGGGCCGCGCCCAGCGTGGTTTTCAGAAACGAAAAAATCCCGTGTTGCATGGTGTGCTCACTTTCAATGCGCCAGCCACAGGTCGCATCAAAAACCGGCACCCGCAAGGCGGGATTGGCCTCTCACACTTCCTACGCTGGCATAACCCAGATCAGGTACATGGGGTATTTCTCAGTCCTGTGACGGACACCCCCGGTGGAAGTGTGGATTGTAGGCTTTTGCGCCTGTGGGCCGCCTGCGCCGGCCTATGCCCACAAGGCCGGCTTGGCCACCATCAGGTAGAACACCGCCAGCATGGCGATGAACGCGGGGTAGCCCAACGCCTCCCAGCGACGCGCGTACTGCCAGTACAGCGCTGGCAAAGGCTCGTTCTTGTCGTGTGCCGCCTTCGCCATATCGGCCATGCGCAGCTGCAGTGCCACCACGGGCGTCCAGCAGGCGCCGGTGAACAGGTAGAGAGCCACCGTCACCAGCAACCATGGTGTATGCCAGGGGTAGCCGGCCAGGTAGGCCATCCACAGCCCCGTGATGGGCTGGATCACCACGGCGGGCGAGGTGAACCAGGTGTCGGCCCGCACCACCAGGCGCGACACCACAGCCTGCGCCGCCACCACGCCACTGCGGTTGGCGTAGAAGAAGAAAAACGCCGTGCCAAACCCGGTGCCCACCAGCACCACGCTGGACAGGATGTGCACCCACTTCAAAAGCAAATACAGACTCACGGTGACCTCCGCATCAAGATCCACAACACCACCGCAATGGGGACGTTCTTGGTCAGCGGCCCCAACGGGTGCAGCCACAGGGCAGGCTGCATGAAGGTCGCCACCATCGTCATGCCCAGCATCGCCAACAAGGCCAGGCCATAGACGCGACGCACCGGCCACATAAACAAGAGCAACCCCAGCACAGCATCCACTGCCGCCCCGGCCCACACCAGCGCATCGGCCACTAGCCCATCCGTCACACCACTGGCCACCAGCAGTGCGCGGCTCTGACCATGCAGCTCCTCCACGCTAACCAGTGTGGTCGCCAGCCACACAAACACCAAGCTGTAGCGCAGCCAGCGGGATTCAGCATGTTCCATGGCTCAGCCCTCTTCCACCACATCCGTCACCATGCCCCATTTCGCGAACTCCGGGGCAAAGTCCTGCAGCGCATGCTGGCTTACGCAGGCACGGGCGCCGGGCTGCATCTGTTCACCGGCCGCGAGGCGGCGGGCCAGCAGGATGGCGGCCATGCAGGGGATTTCGGGGCCGTGGTCTTTGTCGGCGGCGATGTGCCAGGCACGCCTCACTGATACACCATCCGCGTTCACACCCGCCACGCGCACCACCATGCCGCCCAGGGCCGAACCCAGGGGATCGAATACCTTGGCACCTGCGTTGAGCAGCCGTGCCAGGGACGCCGGGTTCTTGAGCACGCCCCGTTGCCGCAGCCACGCCAGCACCGCAAACGCGCGCTGGGACAGGCCCACTTCCAGCGCCGCGCGGAACTCCACGCGGTCCTGCACCCGGTAATGCGCGGGGAACAGCGCCAGATCCGGGATGTCGCACACCGCACCCAGGCGTGGCCGCAGGCGCGCAAACTGCACGCGCTGCAGATCGGCCCAGCCGGCCCGGCTCTGCCAACGCCCATCGCGCCAAAGCTGAACTAACACCCCGCAGTAGCTGAGCACCGCCTCCAGCGTGGCCACCCCACGCGGAGCGGTTTGGGCGGGGGCAATGCAGATGTCGATGGTGTCGATGCGCTGCCAGTCGTGGCACAGGAAGTCCACCACGGCCGACGACAGGGCGGGCACCGTGCTGGCGCCCGTGATGGCGACCCGGTTTGCCGCCACAAAGGGCGCTTGCAAAGCCGCAGCAAAGTCGCAGACAAAGCGGCGGCCATCGGCCAGGTCGATGTAGTGCGCGCCCGCCTGCGCACAGGCCTGGGCCACAGCGTAGTCCTGCCCCTGGAAAGGGCCTGCGGTATGGATGAGCAGTTGCACACCATGGGCTTGCAGTGCGCGCACAAAGTGGGAACCCTGCCAGTCCACCGCCACGCCCAGGGCGTGGCAGTTCAGCGCGGTGGCAAAGGCCGAGGCCTTGTTCGCATCCCGTCCTGCCACCAGCAGGTCTATGGACGGATCGGCCGCGAGGGCCCGGGAAATGCGTGCACCAAAGTTGCCATACCCACCCAGCACCATCACCCTCATGCAGACGGTCCCATGAAGCCCAGGTCCAGCGGGTATGCGGAAGAACCGAACTGCCGCAGATTGGGCAAGATACCGCCCAACTGCTGGGGCTCCACGCCGAACCAGCGCGCCAGCGTGGCGGCGTACTGGTCGACCGAGGTGCTGGGCAACAGCCGGCCCTGGCCCACATGCCACTGGTCCTGCGGTGCATTGGTATTGCCCACGCTCACGGGCGGCGGTGCGCCATAGAAGGCTCGGCCCTTGACGGCGCCGCCCACGACGATGTGGTGACCACCCCAACCGTGGTCAGAGCCATCGCCGTTGGAGGTGAGCGTGCGGCCGAAGTCCGACGCGGTGAAGCTGGTCACGCTCTGGGCCACGCCCAGCTCCACCGTGGCCCGGTAGAAGGCTGCCATGGCCTCGCTCACGCGGCCCATCAGCACCGGCTGTTGGGCGATGAGGTTGTCGTGCAAGTCAAAACCGCCCAGCGACACCATGAAGACCTGGCGCTTGGCGCCCAGCAGGCTGCGCCCCTGGATCAGGCGCGCCACCATCTTGAGCTGGTCGGCCAGCGGGTTGTTGGCGGGGAATTCGGTGGCCAGCGGCGTGGCGCCATCCTTTTGGCTGCCGGCCAGCGCCGCAGCCACATGGACCTCGGCCTCGCGCGATCGCTGCATCACACGCACATATTCGTTCTCCAGTGGATGGCTACTGGCCTCCGAAATCATCTGGGACATCAAGTCCTTCACCGCCTTGGAGCCATACACCGCGCCGTCAGTCGCCGCGCGCACGCGCACCGCACCACCGGTACTGACCTGGTACTGCAGCGCCGAATCGCCCGAGAGGAAGACCGCATTGCCGGTGACCGACATGCAGGTGAAGAGAGACTTGGTATTGCCGTTGAGCGCCAGATCGCCCAGATGCCCGCCCCAGCCCACGGTGGAGCCCTCGGGCGATGATGATTGCCAGACCGATTGCTGGTCGTTGTGAGAAAACAGCTTGGGCGGTAGCGGGTAGGTCTTGCGGTCCGGGCTGTTGAACTGGGCGCGCGTGAGCGGCACCACCAAGGGCCCGACATTCAATTGCACGGCCGCCTGCCCAGCGTTGAACAGATCGGCCAGCCCCGCCATGGCGGGGTGCAGCGCGTATTGCCGCCCGTCAGCTAAGGGTTTGTGCGGCTTGAGCAGGGTGCGCTCCAGATCGGCGCGTGCCAGCGCTATGCCGCCGCCCGCGTCACCGACCCCGCCGCGTACGGTGGCGTACTGTGTGTAGCTGGTGGGGTCATAGGTGACCACGGTGTTGGCGTAATCGTTACCGCCATAGAGGAAGACGCAGACCAGGGCCTTGTAGTCGTTGGCGGTAGCAGCAGCGGCCTCACCCAGCGCAGCCAGGTTCAGGGCCGTAGGCAGCGCGGCGCCAGCCAGGGCGAGTTGGCCGCTGCGCTTGAGGAAGGCGCGGCGCGTGTGCAATGCGGTGTTGAGCAGGTGCATGGGGGGTGCCTCGCTTACTTCTGAACCAGGTACTGGGGGGCTGCCATGACCAGCAGCACGGCGGAGGCCACGCGGTCCAGGCGCTTGTCGGGCGGGCTGCTGGCCGTCAGCGGCGTGGCGTTGAGGGCCGCTTCCATGCGCGCCTGCAAGGCGATGGGCAACAGGCCCGCACACAGCAACAGGTTGAGCCGCGCCATCAGCGCCTTGCTGTCCTGCGCCATGGCCAGCTCGGCGCTGTAGCTGGCCTTGATGTCAAAGCCATTCTTGGGATTCTTGGAGTTGTTGATGTTGTTGGGCAGGTCCGGGTCGTTCACATAGATGCCGTTGCGGATCACGTTCTGCATGAAGTTCAGGTAGCCCGCCACACTGCTTTCGGTGACGATCTGGAACTCCGGGGCCGATGCGCCGTTGGCCGCCATCTGCGTGGCCGGTGGCACATAGCCGGGCCGGAAGAAATTGAACACCGAAGGTGAACGCAGCGGGCTTTGGCCGAGCTGGGTCGCCGGGTTGCTGAGGTCATTGATCTTCCAGCTGCCCTGCGCAGATGTGACACCAAAGGTGCGGCCCCATTGCACCAAGCGCAACATGGGTTCCCGCAGGCGGCCAAACTGGGCCTGCTGCAGGCCAGCCGGGTCGCGCGCCTCGTCATCCAGCAGGATGGCGGCAAACACCGCGCGCAAATCCCCGCGCACGCCCTGGCCGTTGTCGGCAAACACCGCCGAGATGCGCGCCACATAGGCCGGGCTGGGGTTGCTGGTGACTAGGCGCTGAATCATCTGCCGGCCAAAGAAGGGGCCTACGTTGGGATGGTTGAACAGCGTATCCAGCGCGATCTTGAGTGCGTCCGCGCCCGCCGTGTTGGCGGGAATGGTCACGCCCAGGAACTGCGCGGGCAGGTCAGAGTGCCGGTTGGCCGTGAACATCATGCGCTGGCGCGCAAACAGGGTGTTACCCACCTTGCGCTTGCCCTCGGGATCAAACGGGGTGACCACGTTCTGCCGCTGGTCAAAGTCATACCCCGTGAACACGCGCGCCAGTTGCGTCACATCGCTCTGCACATAGGTCTCGATGCGCTGGCCGTTGCTGCCCTTCTTCTCGGTGCCGTCCGGGTTGAGTTGCACCAGGCCGATGCTGAAGAGCTGCATCACCTCGCGCGCGTAGTTCTCGTCGGGCACGCGGCCGGTGGCGGGGTTTTCCTTCTGGTTGCCCTTGGTGTTGAGGTAGTGGCCCATGGCCGGGTTCAGCGATACCTCTTCGAGCAGGTCGCGGAAGTTGCCCAGCGCGTGGCGCACCAGCGTGTCCCAGTAGTGCGCCATGGCGTGGCTGCGCCAAGCAAAGTCCAGCCCCGTGAGCGAGACCACAAAAAACTCCGAGAGCGCCAGCGCCAGACGCTTGCGCACAGCGTCAGGCGCGGTCATGAGCTGGTTCCAGATCATGTAGTCGCCGGGGTAGAAGTGGTCGAAGTAGCGCGTGTCGTTGGCAATCTGGCCGTAGCCGCGCTCGTTGAGCCAATCCCAGCCCGTCTGGCCCAACGGCGCGTCGAACTGCTGTTCCAGCCAGCGCGCATAGCCCTGCCTTTGCACGGCGGCGATTTCCGCATCGGAGGCCGAGAACTGCGCCTGCAGCAGAAAGCGTGCGGCCTCCTGCGGGGTATGGGCACTGGCGTAATGCTGGTCGGGCCGCTGCAGTGGCAGCCCCCGCCCCAAACGTCCGCCGGGCGCTGCGCAGGCCGCCAGCAAGCTGGCAAGGCTTCCCAGCGCCGCTGCGCGAGCCCAAGATGGAGAATCGCCCCCCTCCGGCGTGGGGAATTGCGCAAGTGGGGGGGGGGTGGGGATTTCGCTGGTTTCTGGCGTCATAAAGATACCCAACGCAGCCGGTGGCTGCTCCGTGCACACATGGTAACCAGCCGATATGACGCGCCGCCCCCGCTTTGCGCTAGGCTAGGGCGGTGTTGATACCTTTGCTTACCACTTTCTCCTGGCAGGAGCTGCGCCACCATCCCTGGCGCAATGCGGCGGCCGTGGTGTCAGTCATGCTGGGTGTGGCGCTGGCCTTTGCGGTGCACCTGATCAACGCCTCCGCGCTGGACGAGTTCGCCCAGGCCGCGCGTTCGGTAGACGGCCAGCCTGACCTGGAACTGCGCGCCGGCAATGGCGACACCAGCAGCGTGACGCTGGCGCTATGGGGCCGATTGCTGCACCACCCCGGCGTGGCCGTGGCCTCCCCCGTTCTGGATCTGCACAGCACCGCCGTGCAGGACGGCCGCAAGATTGCACTGCGTGTGCTGGGTGTGGACGCCCTGCAAGTAGCCGCCGTGGCCCCAGACCTGTTGCCCCAGCCTGCAGCCGGGGCCGACCGTCTGGCCCTGTTCGCGCCCGACACCATCTTCCTCAACCCGCTGGCGCGCCAGTTGCTGGCGGGCGACACCGTTCAACTGCAACTCGGTCTGCGCCTGCAGCCGCTGCAGGTGGCCGGCAGCGTGCAGGCCGGTGGCGCGGCGCTGGCCGTCATGGACATTGGCGCTCTACAGGCCATGCTGGGCCGTGAGGACATCAGCCGCGTGGACCTGCGCCTTCGCCCCGGGGTGGACCGCGCAGCCCTGGTGCGCGAACTCCAAAGCGCGCCTGACTGGCCCGCCGGCGCCACCCTGCGTGCGCCTGGAGACTCCACCGCACGCATCAGCCAGCTCTCGCGCGCCTACCGGGTGAACCTGACGGTGCTGGCACTGGTGGCGCTGTTCACGGGGGGTTTTCTGGTGTTTTCGGTGCTGGCGCTCAGCGTGGCACGGCGCGCGCAGCAGTTTGCGCTGCTCGGGGTGCTGGGGCTGACTGGCGCCCAGCGCCTGCGCCTGGTGCTGCTGGAGGCTGCAGTGCTGGGCAGCCTCGGCAGCGCCTTGGGCCTGGCGCTGGGTACGGGCCTGGCTGCGCTGGCGCTGCGCCTGCTGGGGGGCGATTTGGGTGGGGGCTACTTTGCCGGCAGCACACCTGCGCTGCAGTGGAGCACCAGCGCGGCGCTGCTGTTTGGCAGTCTGGGCGTGGTGGCGGCGCTGGTGGGCGCTTGGGCACCGGCGCAACAGGCACAGCGCCTGCCACCGGCCCAAACCCTCAAGGGCCTGGGCAGCCATGGCGGCCCCGGGCACCGGGCCGGCGCCGGGCTGGCACTGCTATTGGTGGCGGGCCTGCTGACCCGCTTGCCCCCAATGTGGGACATTCCGCTGGCAGCGTATGCCAGCGTGGCCTGCCTGCTACTGGGCGGCATTGCGGTGCTGCCCGCGACTGTGGGGCTGCTGCTGCAACATGTGGCGCCCGGCGTGGCGCGTCATGCCCTGCCAATGCTGGCGGTGGAGCGCGCACGCCGCGTGCGCGAAAGCGCGGCCGTGGCCGTGAGCGGCGTGGTGGCCGCGCTGAGCCTGGCCGTGGCGCTGACCGTCATGGTGGCGAGCTTTCGCCAGTCTGTGAGCAACTGGCTAGACGCCGTGCTACCTGCAACACTCTATGTGCGCACGGCCAGCGGCGCCGGCAGCGCCAACGTGCCCGGTTTCGATGCGGCCTTTGTGCAAGCAGCTGCCCAGCTGCCCGGTGTGGAACGCCTGAGCGCGCAGCGCAGCCTGCCTCTCACGCTGGACCCCACGCGGCCCGCGGTCACGCTGCTGGTGCGCCCCCTGCACGATGCGCACAAGGGAACGGTCAGCCTGCCCCTGCTCGCCCCGGCGCTGGCGGTGCCAGAAGGGCGCGTGGGCGTGTACGTGAGCGAGGCCATGCGCGACCTCTACGACGCACAGCCAGGGAGGGACTTCCCTGCACTTTCAGCATCTTTCAGACCTCCAGCCCCTGTGGATAGTGCGCAAGCAGCTACTTTTTTCGTAGCAGGCGTGTGGCGAGACTATGGCCGCCAGTTCGGCACCGTGGCCATGGATACGGCAGACTTTGCCCGCTACAGCCGCGACACCCAGGCCAATGACATTGCCTTCTGGCTCCAGGCGGACGTCAGCGTTGCGCAGGTGCAAGAGCAGCTACGCGCGCTGGCCAACCAGCAGGCCCACACACCCGGCGGCGAGGCCGGCCGCCTGCTGGAATTTGGCTCAGCCGCCGAGATACGCGCCACCAGCCTGAAGATTTTTGACCGCAGCTTTGCCGTGACCTACTGGCTGCAGGCGGTGGCCATTGGCATTGGCCTGTTTGGCGTGGCCGCCAGTTTCAGCGCGCAGGTGCTGGCGCGGCGCAAGGAGTTCGGCCTGCTGGCCCACCTGGGGCTAACCCGCGCGCAGATCCTGCGCGTGGTGGCGCTGGAGGGTGCGGCCTGGACCACGCTGGGAGCTCTCGCCGGCGTGGCGTTGGGCCTGGCCGTGGCCGTGGTACTGGTGCATGTGGTGAACCCACAGAGCTTTCACTGGACCATGGACCTGGCCCTGCCCTGGGGCCGGCTGGCGGCGCTGGCCGCCGCCGTGGTGGCCGCCGGAACGACAACGGCCTGGCTGTCAGGCCAGGCCGCTGCGGGACGCGATGCGGTGATGGCGGTGAAAGAGGACTGGTAGGCGCCCTCCCGCCTGCGCTTACTTCTTCGCGCGAATCTTCACCAGTTCGGCCTGGGCCTCGTTCCACAGGTCCATGCCGATGTCGGCGCCAATGGAGGCGTACACGCGGGTCAGCTTGTCGCGCATACGGGCCGACTCGGCAGGGGACAGTTCGTTGACCTGCATGCCCTTGGCCTTGAGGTCGGCCACGGCGCGGGAGGCTTCGTCACGCGTGTCCTTGCGTTCAAAGTCGCGGCTGGCCACGGCGGCGTCCAGCAGGATTTTCTGCTCGTCCTTGGACAGCTGGTCCCACCACTTCTTGCTGGCCATCACGATCCAGGGGCTGTAGACGTGGTTGGTCACCGTCATGTACTTCTGCACCTCGTAGAACTTGCTCGACAGAATGGTGTTGAAGGGGTTTTCCTGGCCATCCACGGTGTTGGTTTCGAGCGCGCTGAACAACTCGGAGAAGGCCATGGGCACGGCGTTGGCGCCCAAGGTCTTGAAGCTGTTGAGGAACACGTTGTTCTGCATCACGCGCAGCTTGATGCCATCCAGATCTTCGACCTTGTTGATGGCGCGCTTGCTGTTGGTCAGGTTGCGAAAGCCGTTTTCCCAGTAGGCCAGGCCCACCAGACCTTTGTCCTGCAGCTTGTTGCGGATCTTGTCACCGATAGGTCCGTCCAAGAGCGCGTCAGCTTCCTTGGCGTTGCTGATCAGGAAGGGTGTGTCCCACAGCGCCATTTCCTTGGTGATACCCACCAGCGTGGCGGTGGAGCCGACCATCATTTCCTGCGCGCCACCAATCAGCGAATTCTGCATCTGCACGTCCGGGCCCAGCGCGGAGGCGCCGATGGCACGCACTTTCATCTTGCCGCCAGAGGCTTTCTCCACCGCCTCGGCAAACACCTTGGCCGCGCGGCCCTGGTTGCTCTGTTCATTGAGCCCGTAGCCGAAGCGGATCAGGCGGGGTTTGATGTCCTGCGCCAGCGCGGGCAGCGCAGCGCCGAAGACGGCGGCACCGGCCACGGCCAGCACGGCGCGGCGGATCAGGGTGGTGGAAGTTTTCATGGCATGTCTCCTGGAAAGGTGTTGTTGTGAAGAAAACGAGGCGGTAAAACTCAGCGCATCCACGCCACCGGCGCGGTCACGATCTGCGGGAAAAGGACGAACAGGAACAGGATCAGCGTGTAGGTGATGAGGAAGGGGTTCACGCCCTTGATCACCTGGTGCAGCGGCAGACGCCCCACCCCGGCCACCACATTGAGCACGGTGCCGACAGGGGGTGTGATGAGGCCGATGGCGCCGTTGAGCACAAACATCAGGCCGAAGTAGACCGGGTCGATCCCGGCCTTCACGGCGATGGGCAGCATCACCGGCGCAAAGATCAGGATGGTGGGCGTGAGGTCCAGCGCGGTACCGACCAGGATGAGCACCAACATCATCACGACCATGAGCATGCGCGGGCTGTTCACCAGCGGGCCCAGCCAGCCGGTCAACACGCTGGGCAGGTCAGCCAGCGTGATCATGTAGCTCGCTACCTGCGCACCGGCGCAGAGGAACATCACGATGGCCGTGGTCTTGGCAGCGCGCACCAGCACGCCATACACTGCGGCGACTTTCATCTCGCGGTGGATGAACAGCGCCACCACCAGCGCATAGAAGGCCGCCACGACCGCAGCTTCCGTCGGCGTAAAAACACCAGTCTTCATGCCGCCGATGATGATGAGCGGCATCAGCATGGCCCAGAAAGCCTTGCGCGTGGCTTGCAGGCGTTCGCGCATGGGCAGGGGCTGGCCTTCAGGCAAGTCGATTTTGCGCAGCACCAGCTTCCAGGCCACGATGAGACCCACGCCCATGATGAGTCCAGGCACGATGCCGGAGAGGAACAGCGCCGAGATCGAGGTGTTGGTCGTCACGCCGTAGATCACAAACGGCATGCTGGGCGGAATGATGGGCGCGATGATGCCGCCCGAGGCGATCAGCCCGGCCGAGGTGTGCATGGGGTAGCCCTGCTGGCGCATCATGGGCATGAGGATGGTGGCCAGCGCCGCCGTATCGGCCAGGGCCGAGCCGCTCATGCTGGCCATGAGCACCGCCGCGCCAATGGCCACAAAACCCAGGCCGCCACGGATATGCCCCACCCAAGCCTGCGCCATGGCGATGATGCGTCGGCTGATGCCGCCGCTGTTCATCAGCTCGCCGGCCAAGATGAAGAAGGGCACGGCCAGCAACGGGAAGCTGTCTACCCCCGCCACCAGGTTCTGGGCCAGCAGCTGCGTATCCCAGAAGTCGAGCACCCAGGCCATGCCGGCACCCGTCAGCACCAGGGCCAACGCCATGTTCATGCCGATGCCCATGAGGGCCAGCATGCCCACGCAAAACACAATGAATGCGAGTCCTTCGTTACTCATGGCATCAGTCCATTTCTGCGCCGTGACCGAGGTCCAGCGGGGTGCCTTGCACCAATTCCCAGCAAGCCATGGCACCAATAGCCACAGCACTCAGCAGGGCTGGTAACGGGAGCAAGGCACTGGGGTAGCGCAGCACCACGGAATAGCTGTCCAGTCCAACCGCCACCTGCTGCCAGGCACCGCGGCCCAACAGCACACAGGCCAGCACCACCAGCAAGCGGATCAGCACCGTCATGGCTGCCAGCGCCCTGCCCTTCAACAGGCCCACCAGGCTGGTGAAAGCCATGTGCTCGCCCGCCGGGTAGGCCGCGGTGGCACCGATGAACACCATCCAGACAAACAGCAGGCGCGACAGCTCCTCGCTGGCGGCCACACCACTGCCAAAGCCGTAGCGCAGCACCACGTTGACAAACACGGACACCGCCATCACGCCCAGGCACAAGGCCATGAGCGTGTTGGTCAGCTGGACAAAGCGGCCCGGCGGCGCCAGGTCTTTCTCGGGGGTGGTCATGCGGACTCCTGTGGAATGGCCAGCCAGTCGCAGACGGCGACCTGCAACTGGTCCAGGGAAAGGGTGGCATCCAGACGCAGCACGCCGGGCTCGCCCACCGGCGGCTCCAGCGTGGCGAACTGGTTGTCCACCAGGCTGCTGGAAAAGAAATGGGCCGACCGCGCGCTGACGCGGGCCTGGGCCTCGCCGCGGCTGATCTCAAGAAACACAAAGCGCAGGCCGGGCGCGGCCTGGCGCAGGCGGTCGCGGTAAGCGCGCTTGAGGGCCGAACAGGTCACGATGGCGCCGTCCGGGTGCGCCTGCAGCTGCACCCCCAGCGTGGCCAGCCAGTCCTGACGGTCCACATCGGTCAGTGCGATGCCGCGCGCCATCTTGTCGCGGTTGGCCGGGCTGTGGTGGTCGTCGCCTTCCACCAGGGGTAGACCGCAGGCCTGGGCCAGCGCCTCCCCAAGACTGGATTTGCCGCAACCGGCCACACCCATGATGACAATGGAATGCATGGAGTCGAATATACGGATAGCGCTATCCAGAAAAGTTTAAAAAATGACGTGTTGCAGGATTCAGGCAAATTTCCCCAATGAATTCTTGTTTAGGGGTTTGCCCGCGCCGTGCCACACGTCGGACAGCGCTATCCTATGCAAAAATCATCCAACACCACCCCGTAGTTTCCCTAGGACCCATGAGCCCCCCTCTCCGCCCCCGCGCCACCGGCCGCGTCACCCTCTCGGACGTGGCTCAACTGGCCGGGGTCAGCCCCATTACCGTGTCGCGCGCGCTGCGGGGCGAGCGGGCGGTGGCCCCCGAGCTGGTGGCCAAGGTGCAGGCCGCGGCCGACCGGCTGGGCTATGTACCCAACCCGGCCGCACGTGCCCTGGCGTCCGGCCAGAGCAGCCATGTGGCGGTGCTCATCCCCATGCTGTCGAACGCGCTGTTTGTGGATTTGCTGGAGGCCTTGCAGCAGACCCTGCGCCAGGCCGGCTACCAGACGCTGATTGGCATCACCCACTACGACCCCAGCGAGGAAGAGACCTTGCTGCGCGAGCAACTGTTGCATCGCCCGGCAGGCCTGATCGTCACCGGACTGGAACGTAGCGACACCACCCGCCATCTGATCGCGCAGAGCGGTGTGCCCTGTGTTCACCTGATGACAGCGCAGGCACCGGAAGGCGCCTATTGCGTGGGCTTTTCACAGCGCGATGCGGGCTACGACCTGACCCGCCATCTGCTGAATCAAGGCCACCGCCGCATTGCCTTTGCTGCGGCGCAACTGGACCCGCGCGCGCTGCAACGCCTGGAAGGCTGGCGCCAGGCCCTGCAGGCCGCAGGCCACTACGACGCCACGCTGGAGTGGCTGAACCCAGCGCCCTCTTCGCTGTCCATGGGCGCGCGCATGTTTGAACAAATCATGGGACAGCAGCCCGCTGTGGATGCCATCTTCTTCTGCAACGACGACCTGGCCCAGGGCGCCCTGCTGGCCGCGCTGCGGCTGGGCATTGCCGTGCCACAGCGGGTGGCGATTGCGGGCTTCAACGATTTGACAGGCAGCGACCAGATGCTGCCGCCGCTGACCACGGTGCGCACACCGCGCGCCGAGATTGGCCAGGCGGCCGGGCAGATGTTGGTGGCGCTGATGCAGGGCGAGACCGTGGCCACACCCTGCATCAATCTGGGTTACACGCTGCAACTCAGGGACAGCGCCTGAGCACGTTCAGGGCGCGTTGGACTCCAGGCCGCGCAGCACGCGGCCACGGCCGGCGGTCATGACATTGGAATAACTGGCCAAGCCGGCGATGAGACGGCCCAGGGCGCGGGCCACCAGGCCCAGGCCCTGTCCCACGTCACGCAGGGGTTGCACCACATTGGTCTGGAAGCGCGTCGCCAGGCAGGCCTGGGGCTGTGCCACCCATTGCAGCTGAATTCCGTCTTGTCCCTTGTAGGGCCACGCCTCCACCACCACGCGCTGCCCGGCGCGCAGTTGCAGATCGTGGCCCAGGGCGACGAAATGGTCTCCGCTCTCGGTCAGGGGCGTGTGGCGTGACACGTCCAGTGTCGCCCAGGCACGGCCCGAAACCACACGCAGCACACCGGCGGTGCGCGGGCGCAAGGTCACTGCCTGACCCTGGGGCAAGTTCCAGGGCGTGTCCAACGCCATGGCCACAGCGTCCAGGGGCAAATCAGCAGCGCGATCCACCGGAGTGGTGAGGCTGGGCCCGGCGAGGGCTTCAGACACGAATTGCGATAGCGGAACTTGGGAGGAAGGGCTGTGGACTGACATGACGGACTCCTTGAAAAGGTGGATGGGGCAGATGAATGATCGGCGTCACCTGCTTTTGCGTCCAATGAAATCGGGCTATGCTATTCATTCCATTCCCGCATGAATCGACCCACTACCGAGTCCCCGCATGTCCTCACCTTCTGCACCGCCCCATGCCGAAATACGCCTGCGTACCCGCCCCATCGCGGTAGGCCACCTGCGCGCGCTGGAAGCCGTGGCCCGGCACCTGAATTTCCGGGCGGCGGCGGAAGAGCTCTCGCTCACGCAAAGCGCTGTGAGCCGCCAGGTGCAGGCGCTGGAAGACGAGGTGGGCGTGCCCCTGTTCCTGCGCCACACGCGGGCGGTGGAACTCACCAGCGCCGGGGCCCAATTGTTGCGCGCCGTGGTGCCTTCGCTGGAGCGGGTGGACAGCGCAGTGCGCCTGATCCGCCGCTCGGCCGGACGCCGCAGCGTGGCCATTTCCACCTGGGCCTCCTTCGCCTCCATGTGGCTGATTCCGCGGCTGGAGGCCTTCCAGTCCGAGTACCCCGACATCGACATCCGCGTGGACGCCACCGACAACCCCGTGGACCTGGACACCAGCGATGTGGACCTGGCCATCCGCTACACCAGCCCGGGCAGCGTGGGGCCTGGCGCGATCCGCCTGTTTGGCGAACAGCTCACCCCGGTGGCCAGCCCCTGGCTGCTCAAAAGTGGTGCCCCCCTGCGCAAGCCCGCTGACCTGGCGCGCTTTGCGCTGCTGGAGGCCAGCGACAGCCACCGCAACCAGAACCTGGAATGGCTGACCTGGCGGCGCTGGCTGGACGACAACCAATTGCCCAAGCTAGAGCCCAAGCGCTGGATGTATTTCAACTACGCGCACCAGATCGCCCAATCGGCCTTGACCGGGCAAGGCGTGGCGCTGGCGCGCATGCCCCTGGTGGCCGACAGCCTAGCCAGCGGCGACCTGGTGGAGGTACTGCCCGACGGGCGCATCGACTCGCCCCTGGTCTACTGGTTGCTGGTGGGGCCACGCAGCGGCGCACGCCCCGAAATCCGCGCCTTCTGCGACTGGCTGATGGCGCAGGCGGCGCTCACGCGCAAGGCCATCGGCGAGGTGCCCGACCCCGAGACCCACGCCCACCCGGACTGAACCCTGATCGGCCCATTGCCGCCACCCAGCCCATCCCCCACAATGGCAAACATGCGTATCCCCACTCTTTTTTCCGTGCTGCTGGTCACGGCACTGACCAGTCCGCTGGCGCTGGCCCAGGACGCACTGGTTACCAAGCGCCAGACCGTGCTGCGCGATGGCCCCGGCGACAGCGCCAACACCCTGGCCACCCTGCCCGCGCAAACCGCGCTGACCCGCCAGCCCACACGCCAGGGTCCGTGGGTGCAAGTCAAGACGGCCGCCGGTGCCACCGGCTGGATTCACATGTTCGACGTGGGCACCGCAGCCGACCAGGGCAGCGTGGCCAATGCCGCCACCGGTGCCCTGCGCGGGCTTTCCAACCTGTTCAACCGCGGCAGCGCGCAGCCCCAAGCCTCCAGCGGCCCCACCGCGACGGTGGGCATACGCGGCCTGGGCGCCGAAGACATTGCCAACGCCCAACCCAACCTGGCTGCACTGACCCAGGCCGAAGGCCAGCGCCAAGACGCAGCCCAGGCCAAGCGCTTTGCGGCCGAGTCCAGCCTGAGCGTGCAGTCCGTGGAGCCCCTGCCCGCACCGGCACCGCCCCCCGCCCCTGCAGCCCCCCACAACGCCAGAGACACAGGATTCTCCCCATGAAGCGCACCCTGCTTTCCCTGAGCCTGGCGGCCTGCTGCGCTGGCCTGCCCCTAGCCGTACAGGCGCAAGACCCCGGCAAGATGCTGGGCGGTCTGCTGCAAAACATGTTCAAGCCCAATGCGGGCGGCAACAACAGCACACCCGCTGCAGCCACCAATGACCTGGCCAGCCTGCTCTCGCAGTCCATGGAGCAGATCGACGAGCCCAAAGAGATCGAGATGGGCCGCCAGCTCTCGGCCGTGCTGCTGGGTGCGAAACCCCTGCACAAGGACGTGGCGCTACAGCGCTATGTGAACCGCCTGGGCCGCTGGATCAGCCTGCAGTCCGAGCGCCCCAACCTGCCCTGGACCTTTGCCGTGCTGGACGACCCGGGCTACAACGCCTTTGCCGCGCCGGGCGGCTATGTGTTTGTGACCAAGGGCCTGATCGACTCGGTCAGCGATGAGTCCGAGCTGGCCGGCATCCTGGCGCACGAGATTCACCACGTCGTGGCCAAGCACCACCTCAAGGCGCTGCGCAAGTCGGCCCAGACCGGGCTGCTGACGCGCGCCATTGCCTCGCAGCTCAACAACAACGCCCAGGGCATGCTCTCGGCCCAACTGCTGGCGCTGGGGCGCGAGGTGTATTCCAAGGGGCTGGACCAGAGCGACGAGTTTGACGCCGACCGCAGCGGTGTGGCCTTGGCTGCGCGCGCGGGCTTTGACCCCTATGGCCTGGTGGCTGTGCTACAGCAGTTGCGCACCGCCAAGCCCGACAACCCGGCCTACACCCTGGCACTGAGCACCCACCCCGCCACGCAGACGCGGCTGGATCAGCTCGAAGCCGCCATGGGCCAGCGCCTGGACGGGCTCTCAGGCAAGCCCTCGCCCACCGTGGCGCAGCGCCTGGCGCGTGCCGGCAAGTAGCCCCAACCGCCCCATGCTGCGCCGCCGCGCCCTGCTGGCGGCCCCGTTGCTGAGCGCCCTGCCCGCCGCGCAAGCCCTGCCACCGGCCGCACTGCGCTTTCCGCGCGACGCTGGCAGCCACAACGACTATGCCACCGAGTGGTGGTACCTCACGGGCCATGCCACAGTGGCGGGGCAGGCTGCAGCACTCGGGTTTCAGGTCACCTTTTTCCGCAGCCGTGTAGCGGCCACGCAAACACTGCGCTCGCGCCTGGCGGCACGGCAGCTGCTGTTTGCGCACGCCGCCGTCACCGATGTGGCGGGCCAGAAACTCTGGCACGACCAGCGCATTGCCCGCTGGTCCGGCGAGCCCGCGGACAGCAACCCGGCCGACACCGCCTGGGCCAGCCTGCAGGACACCGGCGTGCAGCTGCGCGACTGGTCCTTGCTGCGCCAGGGCGCTGACCTGGTAGCGACGATTCCCACTGGCAACTTCACGCTGAACTTGCGCTTCAAGGCGAGCCAGCCCGTGCTGCTGCAGGGGCGCGACGGGCTCTCCCGCAAAGGGCCGGAAGACAAACAGGCCAGCTACTACTACAGCCTGCCGCAGTTGCAGGTGAGCGGCAGCATCGCACTGCGGGGCCAAGCACGCGCGCTGGAAACTGGCAGCACCGCCTGGCTGGACCACGAATGGAGCCAGGAGGTCTTGCACCCACAGGCCCAGGGCTGGGACTGGATCGGCATCAACCTCTTTGACGGCAGCGCGCTTACGGCCTTCCAACTGCGCACGCGCGAGGGAGGCGTGTTGTGGGACGGCGGCTCCTTCCGCAGCGCAGCCGGCGCGCGCCAGGTGTTTACGCGCGGTGAGGCGCAGTTCACTCCCGTGCGCAGCTGGCGCAGCCCGCTCAGCCATGCCAGCTACCCGGTGGAATGGACAGTGCGCACCCCGGCCGGGGTCTACACGGTGAAGGCCGTCATCGACAACCAGGAACTCGACAGCCGCGGCTCCACCGGCGCCATTTACTGGGAAGGCCTGAGCGAAGTACGGGACCCGCGTGGCCAGCTGGTCGGGCGCGGCTACCTGGAGATGACGGGGTACGCCGCGGCGCTCAAGCTCTGAGTCCAATCCCACAGGGCGCTACGATTTTGGTAGCTGCTAGCGCATATTCCACGGGGGCCAGTGCCTGGTTTCGTATAGACCCGTGAAACATCGGGGGGAATGGCGGCTGGCCGGTGCCTCTGGCACACTGCGCCCCATGAAAACGCTGCTGTACTCCGCCCTTGCTGCCTGCTGCCTGCTCATCACCGGCTGTGCCGGCCGGGGCGACTGCAGTGCCGCCTACGCCAACTCCCCGCAATACCAGGGCCAGAGCTGCCTGTTCGCCAACCCGCCCAATCCGCAGACGCCACCCGCCGCCAGCGGCTGGGCCATCTGGACGCGCTTCATCTTCGGCAGCAAGGTGGACACCGTGCCGGTGGACCCGATTCCCGTGCGCCCAATCACCCCGGCCCAGCTCGCCGCGCTGGACCCGCGGGCTAACCACGTGGTGCGCCTGGGCCACTCCTCGCACCTGCTCAAGCTGGGCGGCAAGTTCTGGCTGATCGACCCGGTGTTTGGCGAGCGCGCCTCGCCCTTCAGCTTTGCCGGGCCCAAGCGCTTCCATGCGCCGCCACTCGCGCTGCAGGACCTGCCGCCCATCGAAGGGCTGGTGCTGTCGCACGACCATTACGACCACCTGGACGTGCCCACCATCGAGTACCTGGCGCAGCGCGTGCAGCGCTACTTTGTGCCGCTGGGCGTGAAGGCGCGGCTGGTGGACATGGGCGTGCCGCCCGAGCGTGTGCAGGAGTTCGACTGGTGGCAGGTTGCCACGCAGGGCGATGTGAAGGTCACGGCCACGCCGGCCCAGCATTTCTCGGGCCGCACGCTGAGCGACCGCAACAGCACGCTATGGGCGTCCTGGGTGCTGGAGAGTGGCGGCCAGCGCATCTACTACAGCGGCGACTCGGGCTACTTCGACGGCTTCAAGACGATAGGCCAGCGCTTTGGCAGCTTCGATCTGGCGCTGATGGAGAACGGTGCCTACGACGCCTACTGGCCTGCGGTGCACATGACGCCGGAGCAGAGTGTGCAGGCCTTTGAAGACCTGCACGGCAAGGTGCTGTTCTCGGTGCACAACAGCACCTTCGACCTCGCCTTCCACACTTGGCACGATCCGCTGAACCGGCTGGCCGACCTGGCCGCCGCCAAGAACATCGCACTGGCCACGCCCGAGATTGGCGAGGTGCTGACCGTGGGCCAGCCGCGCGAGAACAAGCGCTGGTGGGTGGGGCTGAAGTAACTCAGTCCCCGCGCTGCACTGCGTAGCGCAACTCCACCATGCTTTCGCCCATCTGGCGCACGTTGGTAAGCCTCAACCGGGGATGCAGGATGCGGCGTGGCAGCAGCGGCTTGCCCTGCCCCAGCGTGACCGAGCCCACCTGCACGATGAGCTCGTCCAGCAGGCCCGCGTCATGGAACTGACCCACCAGATCACCACCGCCCACCACCCAGAGGTTCTGGCCACCTGCAGCGGCTTGCATGGCGGCGTGTACGGGGCGCACATCGCCCTGCACAAAGCGGATGTCGCCGCCCTCAATGCGCGGCAGCGTGCGGCTGGTGAACACCCAGGTGGGCTGCGTGTAGGGCCAGGGCGAGCCCACCTCGGCCACCACCTTGTCCGCGTTGCGCAGCATCCATTCGTAGGTGCTCGACCCCATGGCCAGCGCGCCCACCCCGGCAATGAATTCCGGGTAGCTGGACTCCCCCAGCTCGCCCAATGGGAACAACCAGTCCAGCGAATCGTCCTCGGTGGCGATGAAGCCGTCCAGGCTGGTGGCGGTGAAGTAGATGGTGCTCATGTCTGCTTTCCTCCTGTGGGCACGGCGCCTTCGCCGCGGTTTTTGTAGAACCGCAGGATGGCGTCCGCCGAGTCTTCCACCAGCACGCGCCCCCACCAGGCGGAATACCAGTTGAAGTTGGTGCTGATGCGGTAGTTGATGACGATCTCCAGCCGGGTGCCACCGGCTTCAGGTGTCAGCTGGTAGGAGGTGTCCACGAGGTCAAAGTATTTGCCGCCGATCAGCACATGCTCGTCCAGCGCGCCGGCAGGAAATGACTCGGGCTTGAACGCATAGGTCCAGCGGACAAAGCGGTTCTCCTCCCAGGCGGTGATGGGTTCGTCAAAGCGCACCCCCTTGTCCCAGCGCAGCTTGCGCACGCGGCCCTGCCCGCTGGCCTCGGTGATCGCCTCGATGGGATAGGGCACGCCGATCAGGTAGGCCAAGCCCCCCTTCATTTCATCGGGCTGGATGTCGGTCGCATGGTTGATGGTCTGCCAGATCCGCTCTGGCGGGGCGGCGATGTGAACCGAGGCCGTGCTGCGAAACACTTCTTGCGGCAGGGGTGCGTGGACTTCCGCGTAGCCCAGGACCAGCGGCAGCACCAGCAGCGAATTCATGACACCCGGCTTCGGCTTGGTCCAGTGGACCAACAGCCAGCCCAAGGCCCCGCCAAAAGAGGCGCACAACAAAAAGATGGGCAAGGCCATGGCAATACAGATGCTGCCCTCGATGAGCAGGAGTGCGGTGCCGGCGACAAAGGCCACGGTGGGCGCCCAGGGTCCGAACAGCATGAAACTGAGGCCGGGGTCATCATCACGGGCCGCATACACCGTGTACACGCCAATAATGGCCGGCACCAGCAGCACAAACGCCGACAGCATCGGGCCACCGGCATTGGCCGAGCTCCCGTTCAGAAAGGGCAACATGCCAAAGGCCAGCCGCATGACCAGACCGTAGGCGGCGCCCAGGGCAAAGATATGGCGTTTCTTCATGGGGGTTCCGGACCGGGAAAATTCGCCGACTATACCGCTGCAACAAATCGCAACAAACCGAAAACCATGCGCTACAAAAGCGATAGCTGCTCGCGCAATACTTACGGGGGCTAAAGGCATATTTCGTTATATTTCTCCAGCCACCTTGCCTCTGCCGCCCTCACCCCCAACTAAGCCGCCATGAGTTCTTCCGACCGCCCCAAAGCCTCCAGCCCGCAGTCCCTCTCCGGCTTGCTGCCCTTTTTGCATCCCTACCGCTGGCGCATCGGCATGGCGCTGGTGTTTCTGGTGCTGGCAGCGGTCGCTACGCTGGCCTTCCCCGTGGCGCTGCGCAGCCTGATCGACGGCGGACTGGTGCAGGCCGACAAGGGAGCGCAAATGATGGCATTGCGCGAGCACTTTGCGGTCCTGTTTGCCGTGGCCGTGGCACTGGGCGTGTTTTCTGCGGCCCGCTTCTACATGGTGAGCTGGCTGGGCGAGCGTGTCACGGCCGACCTACGCAACGCGGTCTACGGCCATGTGCTCCAGCAAAGCCCCGAGTTTTTTGAGACCACACAGACCGGCGAGGTGCTCTCGCGCCTCTCGGCGGACACGACGCTGGTACAGACCGTGGTCGGCTCCTCGCTCTCCATGGGCCTGCGCAACGCCGTCATGGGCATTGGCGCACTGGCCGTGCTGGTCTGGACCAACCCTTTCGTGATGCTGCAGGTGCTGGCCGGGCTGGTGCTCATCGTGCTGCCCAGCATCTGGTTTGGCCGGCGCGTGCGCAAGCTCTCGCGCGCCAGCCAGGACCGCGTGGCCGACTCCAGCGCCATCGCGGCCGAGGTACTCAACGCCATCCCCGTGGTGCAGAGCTACACCGCCGAAGGGCGCGAAACCGCACGCTTCATCACCTCCACCGACAACGCCTTTGACACCGCCACCAAGCGCAGCCGCATGCGCTCCATGCTGGTTGCCTTCATCATCATCGCCACCAGTGCCGCCCTGCTCTGGGGCCTGTACCAGGGCACCCAGGCCGTGGCCGAGGGCCGCATCACGGCCGGCCACCTGGGGCAGACCGTGGTGTACGTGATCATCCTGGCCAGCGCCTTTGCGGTGTTGGGCGAGGTCTATGGCGACCTGCTGCGTGCCGCTGGTGCCACCGAGCGCCTGATGGAGCTGCTGCACAGCCAGTCGCCCATCACTTCACCCGAAAAACCGGCCCTGGCCCCCATGCCTTCTGCGGGAAGCGCTATTAAATTCGAAGCAATCGACTTTCACTACCCATCCCGCCCGCAGCAAGCGGCGCTGCAGCAGTTCAGCCTGGACGTGCAGCCCGGCCAGACCGTGGCCATCGTCGGCCCCAGCGGCGCGGGCAAGAGCACGGTGTTCCAGTTGCTGCTGCGCTACTACGACCCGCAAGGCGGCAGCATCCAGCTGGATGGCGTGGAGACACGCCAGCAGTCGCTGCAGGCGCTGCGCCAGCGCGTGGGCATCGTTCCGCAAGACGCCGTCATCTTCTCCAGCAGCGCGCTGGAAAACATCCGCTACGGCAAGCCCGACGCGACAGATGCCGAAGTGAAAGCCGCCGCCCAGGCCGCATTTGCCCATGAGTTCATCAGCGCCCTGCCGGAGGGCTACGACACCTTTCTGGGCGAACGCGGCGTGCGCCTCTCGGGCGGGCAGCGCCAGCGCATCGCCATCGCACGCGCCATGCTGAAGAACCCGCCTCTGCTGCTGCTGGACGAGGCCACCAGCGCGCTGGACGCCGAGAGCGAACGCATGGTGCAGGCCGCGCTGGAGAGCGCCATGCGCAACCGCACCACACTGGTCATCGCCCACCGCCTGGCCACGGTGCAGAAGGCCGATCTGATCGTGGTGCTGGACCATGGCCGGCTGGTGGAGCAAGGCACCCATGCCGAGCTGGTGGCCCGCGGCGGCGTCTACGCAGGGCTGGCGGCGCTGCAGTTCAATGCCTGAGCGGCTGTGCCCTAGCACAGCAACAACCCGCCAAAGCATTGAAAAGCGGGGCTTCGCCGCCTAAAATCGTGGCCTACCCCTCGCCGGAGATTCGCATGGACGTCAGCAAAGCCAAGACCCAGCAAGTGCAGCAGGCCCAGGCCCTGCTCAAGCGCAACGACGACACACGCAAGACCGAAGAGCGCGACACCCAGGCCAAGCAGGCAGAAACGCGCAAGACCGAGCAAGCCAAGCCTGTGGTGAACAGCCAGGGCCAGACCACGGGCCGCCTGCTCAACGTCACAGCCTGAGCACCGCCAGCGGAGTTTGCGGCCATGCCTGCCATCACCGCGACCAACTCGAGCACGCCCTCTCTATCCCTGACGCTGAGCAAGGCACGCATCGAGCAGGCCCGGCGCGAGGCCGATTCGGCCGAAGACCGCGCCCAGGACCTGCGTGCCCAGGCGGATGAGGCCGAACGCGACGCGCAGGAGCGCAACGACAAGGCGCGCAAGCTCAACAACACCGCCAGCGACAGCACCTACACCAGCGCCCTGCGCAGCTCCACATCGGCGGTACCGGTGGCGACCCAGACCTTTCTGGAACGCATGTACACGGCCACCAGCGCGAAATTTGCCGCCCAGGGCAACGCACTCAAAGAAGACGCCGCGGCTGCGCCTGTACTCAATGCCCAAGGACAGGCGACCGGACGCATCCTGAACCTCAGCGCCTGATTGCAGGCCAAAACGTCTCTTTATTAATTTTTTGCATAGTTTGCAAATGAAGTGGCCTTGGACAGGCCGTCGCGGCAAGCCTACATTGCGAACCACGACGAGTTACAAGGAGATTTCATGTCGCAAACCCAAGCCAACCCGGCAACTTCCGCAGTGCCCACCCACGCGCTGCCGTCCTACCTCCAGGCCGATCACCTCGGTCCCTGGGGCATATACCTGCAACAGGTGGACCGCGTCACTCCCTACCTGGGCCACCTGGCCCGCTGGGCCGAAACCCTCAAACGCCCCAAGCGCGCGCTGATCGTGGACGTGCCCATCGAACTCGACAACGGCACCATCGCCCACTTTGAAGGCTACCGCGTGCAACACAACACCAGCCGCGGCCCCGGCAAGGGTGGCGTGCGGTTCCACCAGGACGTGACACTGTCCGAAGTGATGGCGTTGTCCGCATGGATGTCCATCAAGAACGCGGCCGTGAACGTGCCCTACGGCGGCGCCAAGGGCGGTATCCGCGTGGACCCCAAGACCCTGTCGCGCGGTGAACTCGAGCGCCTGACTCGCCGCTACACCAGTGAGATCGGCATCATCATCGGACCCTCCAAGGACATTCCAGCCCCCGATGTGAACACCGACGGCCAGATCATGGCCTGGATGATGGACACCTACTCCATGAACGTGGGCTCCACCGCCACCGGCGTGGTCACCGGCAAGCCGGTGGACCTGGGTGGTTCCCTGGGCCGCGTGGAAGCCACAGGCCGCGGTGTGTTTACCGTGGGTGTGGAAGCTGCCAAGCGCACGGGGTTGACCATCGAAGGCGCACGCGTGGCCGTGCAGGGCTTTGGCAATGTGGGCGGCATCGCCGGCAAGCTGTTTGCCGAAGCAGGCGCCAAGGTGGTTGCGGTACAAGACCATACCGGCACTATCTTCAATGGCAAAGGCCTGGACGTGCCGGCGCTGCTGGCGCACGTGAAGATCCGTGGCGGCGTGGGCGGCTTCACTGGCGCCGATACCATGTCCTCCGAAGAGTTCTGGGGCGTGGACTGCGAAATCCTGATCCCCGCCGCACTCGAAGGCCAGATCACCAAGCACAACGCAGGCAAGGTCAAGGCCAAGCTGGTCATCGAAGGCGCCAACGGCCCCACGACGCCCGAGGCCGACGACATCCTCGCCGACAAGGGCGTGCTGGTACTACCCGACGTGATTGCCAACGCCGGCGGCGTGACAGTGAGCTACTTCGAGTGGGTGCAGGATTTCTCCAGCTTCTTCTGGAGCGAAGACGAGATCAACGCCCGTCTGGTGCGCATCATGCAAGATGCCTTTGCCGGCGTCTGGCAGATCGCCCAGGAACACAAGGTGAGCCTGCGCACCGCCACCTTCATCGTGGCCTGCCAGCGCATCCTGCATTCGCGCGAGCTGCGTGGTCTCTACCCCTGATTGCCAAAGCCCCGTGCATGCGGCCCAAGCCTTTTCAAAGGGGCTTGGGCCTTTTTACTGAAGCGGACCTTTAAGCGCGTCGGGCAGCACAAAGGGCACGACCTCAATGCCCTCCTCCGCCAGTTCACGCGCCTGCTCGAGGCTGGCTTGACCGCGAATGCCACGCACATCGGTTTCGCCGTAGTGCATCTTGCGCGCCTCTTCGGCGAACCGGTCGCCCACATCAGTCGTATTCGCGATGAGCTGGCGGCCCACGGCCATCCAGGCAGCGGCCAGCGCGCCGCTCACATCATCCTTGCTGGCCGGTTTTTCGGGAGCGGCGACTGCTTGCGGTTCGCGCGCACCGGACAGGTTGAGGCGCGGCGCGCTGAGTTTCTTGACGACCTGGGGATCGGCGCAGACCGGACACTGCACGAGACCGCGCTCGCATTGCGCGACGAAGTCAGACTCTGAGGCGAACCAGCCCTCAAACGGGTGCTGGTGACTGCACTGCAAATCCAGAACCTTCATGTCGGACTCACAGGGGCAGCGGTGCCTGCCAGTCCAGCAACCAGTTACCCTGCAGCACGTTCTGTACCCAGAGCGCACCGGCCAGGGTCTTGGCGTCAGTCACACGGCCTTGCTGGCACCATTGCAACAACTCCTGGGGTGTGGCGCTGAGCACGTCAAGGAACTCGCCTTCGTCGAGCTTGCGTGTACCGGGTTGCAAATCGCGCGCAAACCAGATGTCGATAAATTCGGTGGAGTAAGCAATCACCGGGTGCATAACACCCGCATGGGCCCATTGCCCGGCGGTGTAACCGGTTTCTTCGAGCAACTCGCGCTGCGCGCAGCGTTGCAGGTCCTCGCCATCGTCACGTTTGCCGGCCGGAAACTCCAGCATCACCTGGCCTATGGGGTAGCGGTACTGACGCTCCAACACCAGGCGGATGTTCCCTGCACCGTCATCCAGCAACGGAATCACCATGACGGCGCCGGGGTGGCGCACGTATTCGCGTACCGCCTGCTTGCCATTGGGCAGCACCACCCGGTCGCGGAAGGCGTGCAGAAAATGGCCTTTGAGAATTTCTTCGCTGGACGCCTGGCGTTCCACGAGGTGCGCGTCGTCGTGCATGCTCAGGCGCGCTTCAGCAGGTAACGATAAACAAAGCCCGGGAAGGCAAAGGTAAGGAAGAGCGCAGCCGTGATGGCATAGAACTCCCAGCCTTGGGGACTAATCTGGCCGGCGCGGTGTTCCAGCGCCAGGCCGATGAGGCCAGCCAACAAGTAGCCAATGATGAGTTCGAGCAGGCGCAGCGCAATCGACTTGCGTTGCGCCAACGCGAAGGCACAGAACAGGCGCTCAGTGAAAAAAGGCAAATTGGCCAGCAGTAGGGCCATGCCTACCACCAGATACACCGCAACGCTATTGCTCATACCCGTAGCGGGCCCTCTGGCCGCTTAACTGCCCAGCATCTGGCGCACGGAGTTCGCACACACGGCCATCAAGCCACTGGGGAACACGCCAAGTACAAGCACCAAGGCACCGTTTGCGCAGAGTACAGCGCGCACATCAGCTGGCGCATTGACGGTGGTCGCCGTAATGGGTTCGTCAAAGTACATGACCTTGATGACGCGCAGATAGTAGAAGGCACCCACCAAAGACATCAGCACCGAGAACACGGCCAGCGCCAGATACAGGCTCTCGCCCGAGGCGATCAGGGCCTGCAGCACCGACAGCTTGGCGTAGAAGCCAATCATGGGCGGAATGCCGGCAAGCGAGAACAGACAGACGGCCATGACAGCGGCATACAGCGGGCTGCGTTGGTTCAGGCCGGCAAAGTCGGCAATCTCTTCACTCTCGAAGCCTTCACGCGACAGCAACAGGATGACACCGAAAGTGGCAAGCGTGGTCAGCACATAGCTCACCACATAGAACATGGCCGAACTGTATGCATTGGCGCCCAGAGCAGTATTGCCATTGACCACACCAGAGAGCAGACCCAGCAGCACAAACCCCATTTGTGCGATCGTGGAGAAAGCCAGCATGCGCTTGATATTGGTTTGTGCAATGGCGGCCAGGTTGCCCACCAGCAGCGAACCGACGGAGAGCACCATGAGCATCTGCTGCCAATCGCCAGCCAGAGGCAGCATGCCCTCCACCAACAGGCGCATGACTATGGCAAACGCCGCCAGCTTGGGTGCGCCACCGATCATCAGGGTGGCAGCCGTGGGGGCGCCGTGATAAACGTCGGGAATCCACATGTGGAAGGGCACGACACCAAGCTTGAAAGCCAGACCGGCAACCAGGAAGACCAAGCCAAACACCAGCACCATATGGCGGATCTGGCCGGAGGCGATGGCCTTGAACACTTCATTCACATCGAGTGAGCCGGTCGCGCCATACAGCATGGACATGCCATAGAGCAGAAAGCCCGAGGCCATGGCACCCAGCACAAAGTACTTCATGGCGGCTTCGGTAGCGGCCACGTTGTCGCGGCGCAAGGCCACCAGCGCGTAGCTGGAGAGTGTCAGCAGTTCCAAGCCCATGTAGATGACCAGGAAGTTGTTGCCCGAGATCATCACAAACATGCCCAGCAGCGCAAAGATGCTCAGCGTGAACAGTTCGCCACCGCGCAGCATGTCGCGCTGGGCCGCATAGGGGCGGCCATACACCAGGGTCACCATGACAGCCAGCGTGGCAAAGCACTTGAGCCAGTTGCCCATGGAGTCGCTGATGACCATATTGCCAAATGCGTACTGCGTCGCACCCGTACTGGCGTAGCAAGCCTGCAGCAGCGCCACCGCACCCAAGGTCAACAGAGTCAGAGCATGCGTCACACCGCGCAGCGGGGATTTCACTCGCAGATCGATCAGGGCGATGGCGCAGGCCATGACCAATAGGACGATCTCGGGCAGGACTGTGATCAAACTGAGTTTGTCTATCATCGTTCGTCTCGCAATTCAGTTGATCAGTTCAGCTTGGACACGGCCACGTGCTTGAGCAGCTCAGCCACGGACACGTCCATCACGTCGGTAAAGGGCTTGGGGTGCAAGCCCATGTAGAGCACGGCCAGCGCCAGCAGCGCCAGCATGAGGAACTCGCGTGCATTGATGTCTTCCAGCGATTTCACATCGTCGTTGGTGACGGGGCCCAGGTAGACGCGCTTGAACATCCACAGCGTGTAAGCCGCACCAAAGATCAGCGCGCTGGCGGCGGCAAAGCCGATCCAGAAGTTGAACTTCACGGCACCCAGGATGACCATCCACTCGCCCACGAAACCGGCTGTGCCCGGCAGGCCGCAATTGGCCATGGCGAACAAAAGCGCAAAAGCCGCGAACTTGGGCATGGTGTTGACCACACCGCCGTAGCTGGCGATCTCACGCGAATGCACGCGGTCATACAGCACACCAATGGAGAGGAACATGGCGCCCGACACAAAGCCGTGCGCAATCATCTGCACCAGCGCGCCGGAGACGCCCAGATCGTTGAAGATGAAGAAGCCCAGGGTGACAAAGCCCATGTGTGCGACCGAGGAGTAGGCCACCAGCTTTTTCATGTCCTGCTGCACCATGGCAACCAGACCCACATAGACCACGGCGATCAGCGACAGCGCGATCATGAAGGCACCCCATTCATGCGCGGCATCGGGGGCGATGGGCATGGAGAAGCGCAGGAAGCCATAGGCACCGAGCTTGAGCATGATGGCGGCCAGCACGGCGGAACCGCCGGTGGGAGCTTCCACGTGCACATCGGGCAACCAGGTGTGGACCGGCCACATCGGAACCTTGACGGCAAAGGCCGCGAAAAAGGCGAAGAACAGCAGGGTCTGCGCAGTGCTGCCCAGGGGCAGTGCGTGCCAGGTGGCGATGTCGAAGCTGCCACCGGACTTGGTGTAGAGGTAAATCAGCGCCACCAGCATCAGCAGCGAGCCGAGCAAGGTGTAGAGGAAGAACTTGAATGCCGCATAGATCTTGTTCGGGCCGCCCCAGATCCCGATGATGAGGTACATCGGGATCAGCGTCGCTTCGAAGAAGACGTAAAACAACAGACCATCGAGCGCGCAGAACACGCCGATCATGAGGCCACTCAGGATCAGGAAGGCGCCCATGTACTGGTTGACGCGCTGGGTGATGACTTCCCAGGCGGCGATCACCACGATGACCGTGATGAAGGCGGTCAGCAGCACGAACCAGAAGGAGATGCCGTCCACACCAAGGTGGTAGTTCACGTTGAAGCGGCTGATCCAGCCGGCCTTCTCAACGAACTGCATGGCAGCCGTGCCGGTGTCGAACTGGCCGTACAGCGGCAACGTCACCAGGAAACTGACGACGGCGCCAACCAGGGCAATCCAGCGCACGACCTTGGCGTGCTCGTCACGGCCCAGCGCCAACAGCACGGAGCCGAAGGCGATGGGAGTCCAGATAGCGAGGCTCAACAAACCCATTTTATTTTTCTCCTACTTGAGCCAAACGAAGTACGTCATCAGCACGAACACGCCGAGGATCATGACCAGCGCATAGTGATAGAGGTAGCCGGACTGGCCCTTGCGGACGAAGTCGGAGACCTTACCCACCAGCTTCCAGGAACCATTGACCAAGGTACCATCGATCACAGCTTGGTCACCGCCCTTCCAAAGGCCGGTACCCAAGGCACGCGCGCCGCGCGCTAGGATGTTCTCGTTGATCCAGTCGAGGTAGTACTTGTTTTCCAGCAATGTGTAGATGGGCATCACATTGCGCTTGATGGTCGCAGGCACGGCCGGGAACACTATGTACATCAGATAGGCTGTAACCACCCCAGCCAGGGCCAACCAGAATGGTGCCGTGGAGAAGGCATGCAGCGCCATGGCAGCCGGACCGTGGAAGGCTTGCGCCATTTCCTCCATCGCGGGGTGCTTCTCGAGGTTGATGTGGATCACGCCCTTGAAGAAGTCGCCATACAACATAGGGCCGATGCCTAGGTAGCCAATCACCACGGAAGGGATGGCCAGCAGCACCAGGGGCACGGTCACCACCCAAGGCGACTCGTGCGGGTGGTGGTCATGGTGGCCATGATCGCCATGATCGCCATGATCATCATGGTGGTGGTCGTCATGGTGTGCGTCGGGGTTCTGGTCAAAGCGCTCTTTGCCGTGGAACACCAGGAAGTACATGCGGAAGGAGTAAAAGGCCGTGACAAACACGCCTGCGAGTACCGCAAAGTTGGCAAAACCGGCGGCCGGCAGATGGCTTTCGTGCACGGCTTCGATGATGCTGTCCTTGGAGTAGAAGCCTGCGAACAGCGGTGTACCGATCAGCGCCAGCGAACCCAGCAGCGAGGTGATCCAGGTGATAGGCATGTACTTGCGCAAGCCGCCCATCCATCGGATGTCCTGATTATGGTGCACGCCCATGATGACCGAGCCTGCGCCGAGGAACAGCAGGGCCTTGAAGAAGGCGTGGGTCATGAGGTGGAACACCGCCACCGAGTAGGCGGAGGCCCCCAGGGCCACGGTCATGTAACCGAGCTGGGACAGCGTGGAATAAGCCACCACGCGCTTGATGTCGTTCTGGATGATGCCCAGAAAACCCATGAACAGCGCCGTGATGGAACCCACCACGAGGATGAAGTTGAGCGCCGCATCGCTGAGTTCGAACAGGGGCGACATGCGCGCTACCATGAAGATGCCGGCCGTCACCATGGTGGCAGCGTGGATCAGCGCAGAGATCGG
Source organism: Rhodoferax sp. GW822-FHT02D07 (assembly GCF_058802405.1). Taxonomy (NCBI): domain Bacteria; kingdom Pseudomonadati; phylum Pseudomonadota; class Betaproteobacteria; order Burkholderiales; family Comamonadaceae; genus Rhodoferax; species Rhodoferax sp. GW822-FHT02D07. Next base: position 125,406 of record NZ_JBXAOD010000006.1, on the reverse strand, counting down.
GGTCGGGCCTTCCATGGAGTCGGGCAGCCAGACGTGTAGCGGGAACTGCGCGGACTTGCCCATGGCACCAATGAACAGGCAAATGCAAATAACGGTGATCAGCATCCAGTCGGTACCGGGGAAGCCCAGCTGCGACAGCTCACTCGACTTGGCGAAGATTTCGCTGTAGTTGAGTGTGCCCGCATAGGCCAGGATCAGGCCAATGCCCAGGATGAAGCCGAAGTCACCGACACGGTTGACCAGGAAGGCCTTCATGTTGGCGAAAATGGCCGTAGGCTTGTTGAACCAGAAGCCGATCAGCAGGTAGGACACCAGACCCACTGCTTCCCAGCCGAAGAACAGCTGCAGCAGGTTGTTGCTCATGACCAGCATGAGCATGGAGAAGGTGAACAGGGAAATGTAGGCAAAGAAGCGGTTGTAGCCTTCGTCTTCTTCCATATAGCCCACGGTGTAGAGGTGGACCATCAATGAGACAAACGTGACTACGCACATCATCATGGCGGTCAGGCTATCGACGAGGAAGCCCACTTCCATCTTGAGGCCGCCCACCACCATCCAGGTGTAGATGGTCTCGTTGAAGCGCGCACCGTCCACAGCGACGGAGTACAGCGTCATGGCCGAAAGCACAAAGGCGATGAACACGCCCAGGATCGTCAGCGTATGGCTGAGTTTGCGGCCAATCCAGTTGCCGCCAAAGCGGGTACCGAAGATACCGGCCAGCGCGGAGCCAGCCAAGGGAGCCAACGGAACCGCCAGCAGCGTGCATGCAGAAAGGGTCTGGGACATAGTTAACCCTTGAGCGTGTTGAGTTCGTCGACGCTGATGCTGGACTTGTTGCGGAACAAGAGCACCAGGATGGCGAGGCCGATGGCGGCTTCGGCGGCGGCCACGGTCATGATGAAGAGCACGAAGATCTGGCCGTGCAGGTCACCGAGGTAGTGGGCAAAGGCCACGAAGTTGGTGTTCACGGCCAGCAGCATGAGCTCCAGCGCCATCAGCAGCACGATGAGGTTGCGGCGATTCAGGAAGATGCCCACCACCGACAGCGCAAACAGCATGGCGCCCAGCGACAGGTAATGGCCTAAGGTCAAAGTCATTGTTTTTTCTCCGCGTCAGCGTCTGCAACGGGGGCCGGCGCCACTTGGCTCGCAGCCATCTTCACCACGGTCATGCGGTCACGCGACTTCACGCGCACCTGGTCGGCCGGGTCCACATACTTGCTGTCCTTGCGAGCGCGCAGCGTCAGCGCAATCGCCGCAATCATGGCCACCAGCAGGATGGCGGCGGCCACTTCCAGCGGGAACAGGTACTGGGTGAACAGCGCCACACCGATTTCCTTGGTGTTGGAAGTGCCGGCTGCGGGCAGCAGCGAGGGGTCTTCCACGACGCGGAAGCCGCCCATCAGCACAGCCGCCATTTCCAGCGCAATCACCACGCCCACCAGGGCCGCAAGCGGGAAATGCTTCCAGAACCCGATGCGCAGGTTCTCCACATTGATGTCCATCATCATCACCACGAAGAGGAACAGCACCATCACCGCCCCCACGTAGACCATCACCAGGGCGATGGAGAGGAATTCGGCCTTGAGCAGCATCCAGATCAGCGCGGCCTGGAAAAAGGTCAGCACCAGGTACAGGGCTGCATGCACAGGATTGCGTGCGGTAATGACCTTGAACGCCGCGATGAGCAGCACCGCGGAAAAGGCGTAAAACAGGCCAGTCGTAACACTCATGATTGAAATACTTTCTGGTCAGCGGTACTTGGCATCGGCCTGCTTGTTGGCAGCGATCTCGGTCTCATAGCGGTCGCCCACGGCCAACAGCATCTCCTTGGTGAAATACAGGTCACCGCGCTTTTCGCCGTGGTATTCCAGGATGTGGGTTTCGACGATGGAGTCCACCGGGCAGCTTTCCTCGCAGAAGCCGCAGAAGATGCACTTGGTCAGGTCGATGTCGTAGCGCGTGGTGCGGCGCGAGCCGTCGTCCCGCACATCGGATTCGATGGTGATGGCCATGGCGGGGCACACGGCCTCGCAGAGCTTGCAGGCGATGCAGCGCTCTTCGCCGTTCTCATAGCGACGCAGTGCGTGCAGGCCGCGGAAGCGCGGCGACAGCGGCGTCTTCTCCTCGGGGAACTGCACAGTCACCTTGCGGCGGAACAGGTAGCGACCGGTCAGGGCCAGGCCCTTGAACAGCTCCAACAGAAGGAAGCTGTAGAGGAAGTCCTTGAGGGAGAAAGCGGAAGGCACACGGGCCACGGAGTTGGAGGACATGAGTGCAGCTCCTTCAGTTCCAGATGTTGAAGGGGGTCTGCATCCAGCCGCCGATCACCAGCAGCCAGACCAGGGTCACGGGGATGAACACCTTCCAACCCAGACGCATGATCTGGTCGTAGCGGAAGCGCGGGAATGTGGCGCGCACCCAGATGAACAGGCTCACGATGGCGCAGGTCTTGATACCCAGCCAGATCCAGCCGGGGATGAAGTCCAGCGCGGCAAACGGCGACAACCAGCCACCCAGGAACATGATGGAGGCCAGGATGGAGATCAGCCACATATTGGCGTACTCGGCCAGGTAGAACATGGCATAGGACATGCCGGAGTACTCCACCATGTGGCCGGCCACGATTTCGGCTTCGCCTTCGACCACGTCAAACGGGTGGCGGTTGGTTTCGGCCAGGCCCGAGATGATGTAGACCACGAAGATGGGCAGCAGCGGCAGCCAGTTCCAGGACAGGAAGCCCAGGCCGGCAGCGGCCAGCTGGCCCTTGCCCTGCCCTGCCACGATGTCGGACAGGTTCATGCTGCCCGAGACCATGAGCACGATCACCAGGCAGAAGCCCATGGCGATTTCATAGCTCACCATCTGCGCCGAGGCGCGCAGCGCGCCCAGGAAGGCGTACTTGGAGTTGGAGGCCCAGCCGGCAATCACCACACCATAGACTTCCATGGAAGTGATGGCCATGATGAACAGCAGGCCGGCATTCACATTGGCCAGAGCCACCTCGGGGCCGAAGGGCACGACAGCCCAGGCCGCCAGCGAGGGCATGATGGTCAGGATAGGGCCGATGAAGAACAGGCCCTTGTTGGCCTGCGCCGGCACCAGGATTTCCTTGGTGAGCAGCTTCAGCGCGTCGGCAATCGGCTGCAGCAGACCCCAGGGGCCCACGCGGTTGGGGCCCACGCGCACCTGCATCCAGCCCAGGAACTTGCGCTCCCACAGCGTCAGATAGGCCACGGCACCCATCAGCGGCAGCACCAGCACCACGATCTTGAGCAGGGTCCAGATCACGGGCCAGAAGAAACCCGCCCACCAGGAGGCCGGGATCAGGTCCAGGCCGGTGTTGTAAATCGTGTCGATCATGACAGAGCCTCTTCCTTGGCACCCTGTTCAGCATGGGTGCGCTTCGCATCGGCCGTCAGCTGCAGCGAGCTAGCGCGGCGCACCAAACCGTCAAGCCGGTAAATCGCGGCCACCGCGGGCGCCACTTCGGCGGCCCGCAGGTCAATCGCGGCGCTGCTGGCATTGCTCAGGCGTGCGACGGGCACGAACTGGGCATCGCCCTGGGCTTCCGATGCAAAGACCTTGAGCACGTCTTGCGAGGTATCGAAGTCCATGCCGGCCACATCCAGCATGTTGGCCAGCACGCGCAGTACCTTCCAGGCGGGGCGGGCTTCGCCAGCGGGCTTTACCACAGCGTGGAAACTCTGCACACGGCCTTCGGCGTTGACAAAGCTGCCCGAGGTTTCGGTGAACGGTGCGATCGGCAGGATCACATCGCTGATCTCGAGGTTGGCCTTAAAAGGGTTCAGGCTGACCACCATCTCAGCCTGGTTCAAGCCCAGCAGGGCGTCGCGGCCCAGCGCACTGTCAAACGCGGGTTCGGTGTTGAGCAGAAGTGCTGCCTTGAGGCCACCGCCCATCATTTGCGCTGCGTTTAGGCCACCGGTCAGCGGCTGGGCACCGGCCCATTGCGCGCCCACGGTGTTGGCGGCTTCGGTCAGGTAACCGACGCTGGCGCCGGTCTGCTCGCCAATCCAGTTGGCCAGGGCCAGCAGGCTGGAGGCCTTGGCGTGGTGCGCGGCGGCGTTGCCCAGCAGCACAGCCTTGCGCTCGCCAGAGAGCAGGCTCTTGGCAATGCTTTGGGCCACGGCGGTGGCGGTGCCAGAGGCCGGGGGCGAAACGCCCTTCTCTGCGGCAATCGCCACGGCAATGTCGGCCAGCGCCTGCACCCACTTGGCGGCAGGTGCAATGGACAGATTGGTGATGGGCAGAGCCCAGTCCTGCGTTTCGGCCAGCAGCGCGCTGACCACGCCACCGACCTTGGCGGCCTGGCGGATGCGCTGGGCAAATAGGGGATGGTCCTTGCGGAGGTTGGAGCCCACGACCAGCACGCGTTGCAACTGCGACAGCGAGGCAATCGAGGTGCCCAGGTGGCGCACACCGGCAGCAGCGGGGAACTCGCTGTTGCGCAGGCGGTAGTCGATGTTGTCACTGCCCAAGCCACGCACCAGGGCGCCGGCCAGATACAGCTCTTCGAGCGTGCTGTGCGGACTCACCAGCGCGCCAATGCTGGCGGCGCCGTGGTTGGCCTTGATCTGCTTGAGGCCGTTGGCCACGTACTCGAGGGCGGTCTGCCAGTCCACGGTCTTCCACTCGCCACCCTGCTTGAGCATAGGGCTACCCAGACGTGCGTCGCTGTTGAGGGACTCGTAGGAGAATCGGTCGCGGTCGGCGATCCAGCATTCATTGACGGCCTCATTTTCCAGTGGCACCACGCGCAACACCTTGTGGTTCTTGACCTGGACGATCAGGTTGGCACCGGTGGAGTCATGCGGGCTGATCGACTTGCGGCGCGACAGTTCCCAGGTGCGGGCACTGTAGCGAAAAGGCTTGCTGGTGAGCGCGCCGACCGGGCAGATGTCAATCATGTTGCCGGAGAGCTCGGAGTCCACGGTGTCTCCGATGAAGGTCTCGATCTCGGCGTGCTCACCGCGGTGCGACATGCCCAGCTCCATCACGCCGGCCACTTCCTGGCCAAAGCGTACGCAACGAGTGCAGTGGATACAGCGGCTCATCTCCTCCATGGAGATCAGCGGGCCCACATCCTTGTGGAAGACCACGCGCTTTTCTTCGTCGTAGCGCGATGCAGATCCGCCATAGCCCACGGCCAAGTCCTGCAGCTGGCACTCGCCGCCCTGGTCGCAGATGGGGCAGTCCAGCGGGTGGTTGATCAGCAGGAATTCCATGACCGACTTTTGGGCCTTGATGGCCTTGTCGCTCTTGGTGCGCACGATCATGCCCTGGGTCACGGGGGTGGCACAGGCCGGCATGGGCTTGGGCATCTTCTCCACATCGACCAGGCACATGCGGCAGTTGGCCGCAATGCTGAGCTTCTTGTGGTAGCAGAAGTGAGGAATGTAGGTGCCCGCCTTGTCAGCCGCATGCATGACCATGCTGCCTTCGGCGATCTCCACCTTCTTGCCGTCGAGTTCGATTTCAATCATCTGTTTACTCGCTTCACTCGATCAAACGGAGGCCGCGACCATGCTGGTCTTGTGCTCAACGAGGTACTCAAATTCGTGGCGGTAATGCTTGATCATGGCGCGCACTGGCATCGCCGCCGCGTCGCCCAGGGCGCAGATGGTGCGGCCCATGATGTTTTCGGCCACGTTGTCCAGGAGGGACATATCACTGGGACGGCCCTGGCCGTCGACGATACGGTCCACCATACGCGAGAGCCAACCTGTGCCTTCGCGGCAGGGCGTGCACTGGCCGCAAGACTCGTGCATGTAGAAGTAAGACAAGCGTTGTAGAGCCTTGACCATACAACGCGTCTCATCCATGACGATGACTGCACCAGAGCCCAGCATGGAGCCGGCCTTGGAGATGGAGTCGTAATCCATGGTGCACTCCATCATGACGGAGGCGGGCAGCACGGGCGAAGACGATCCGCCGGGGATCACCGCCTTGAGCGCCTTGCCACCGCGCACGCCACCGGCGAGCTCGAGCAGCTTGGAGAACGGCGTGCCCATCGGGATTTCGTAGTTGCCGGGGCGCTCCACGTCACCGCTGATCGAGAAGATCTTGGTGCCGCCGTTGTTGGGCTTGCCGCATTCGAGGTAGGCCTGGCCGCCGTTGCGGATGATCCAGGGCACGGCAGCGAAAGTCTCGGTGTTGTTGATGGTGGTGGGCTTGCCGTAGAGGCCAAAGCTGGCCGGGAACGGCGGCTTGAAGCGCGGTTGGCCCTTCTTGCCTTCGAGCGATTCGAGCAGCGCGGTTTCTTCACCGCAGATGTAGGCGCCAAAGCCGTGCGCTGCATGCAGCTGGAAGTTGAAGCCACTGCCCATGATGGCGTTGCCGAGGTATCCGGCCGCACGGGCTTCTTCCAAGGCGGCTTCGAAGCGCTCGTAGCTGCCGAAGATTTCACCGTGGATGTAGTTGTAGCCGACGCTAATGCCCATGGCATAGGCCGCGATGGCCATGCCTTCGATCACGATGTGGGGGTTGAATTGCAGAATGTCGCGGTCCTTGCAGGTACCGGGCTCGCCCTCGTCCGAGTTGCAGACCAGGTACTTTTGGCCGGGGAAGGAACGCGGCATGAAGCTCCACTTCAGGCCGGTAGGGAAGCCTGCGCCACCGCGTCCGCGCAGCGCTGATTCCTTGACGGTGGCAATCACCTGGTCTTGGGTCAGGCCTTCGCCGCCATCCTTGCCCAAGATCTTGCGCAGCGCTTGGTAGCCGCCGCGCGCTTCATAGTCCTTAATGCTCCAGTTGCTGCCGTTGAGGCCGGCATAGATCTGGGGGTTGATGTGGCGGTCGTGGAAGCAGGTTTCTACGCCGGTGGCGCGAAACTGCGAGAGAACGTTCTCTACGGTCATCACTTGCCCTCCGCCGCGCGCAGACCGTCGACCAGCTGGTCGAGCTTGTCATTGCTCATGAAACTGCACATGGTGCGGTCGTTGACCAACATCACGGGCGAATCGGCACAGGCGCCCAAGCATTCGCTTTGCTGCAGCGTGAACATGCCATCGGCCGTGGTCTCGCCCATGTGGATGCCCAGCTTGTGCTCCAAGTGGTGCAAGGCCTTCTGGCCGTCGCGCAGCTGACAGGGCAGATTGGTGCAGACGTTGAGCTTGAACTTGCCCACCGGACGCTGGTTGTACATGTTGTAGAAGGTGGTGACTTCATGCACTGCCATGGGCGCCATGTGCAGGTAGTCGGCAACCACCTTCTCACTCTCGGCACTCACGAAACCCAGCTCCTGCTGAACAATGGCCAAGCAGGCCATCACCGCTGACTGGCGGCCCGTATCGTTGTCGGGGTACTTGGCAACTTCCTTTGCGAAGCGTGCCTTGGTCGCATCAGAGATCATCGGTCAATCTCTCCAAAAACAATATCCATGGTGCCGATGATGGACACCGCATCGGCAATCATGTGGCCGGTCGCCATTTCATTCAAGCCGGCAAGGTGGGCAAAGCCCGGGGGACGGATCTTGAGACGGTAGGGTTTGTTGGCACCGTCGCTGACGATGTAGATGCCGAACTCACCCTTTGGGTGCTCCACCGAGGCGTAGGCCTGGCCTTCAGGCACACGAAAGCCCTCAGTGAACAACTTGAAATGGTGGATCAGCTCTTCCATGCTGGTCTTCATGGATTCGCGCGAGGGCGGCGCCACCTTGTGGTTGTCGGTGATGACGGGGCCGGGGTTGGCCTTGAGCCAGTCCACGCACTGTTTGATGATGCGGTTGGACTGGTTCATCTCTTCCATGCGCACCAAGTAGCGGTCGTAAACGTCACCGGTCTTGCCAACAGGGATGTCGAAGTCCAGCTTGTCGTAGGCGTCGTAGGGCTGCTTCTTGCGCAGGTCCCAAGCGATGCCGGAGCCACGCAGCATAGGGCCGGTGAAACCCATGTTGAGCGCACGCTCGGGTGTCACGATGCCGATGTTGACGGTGCGCTGCTTCCAGATGCGGTTCTCGGTCAGCAGTGTGTGGTACTCCTCCAGGCAGGCCGGGAAGCGCTGCGTGAAGTCGTCAATGAAGTCCAGCAGCGAGCCCTGGCGGTTCTTGTTGAGTTCTTCCACACCCTTGGCATTGCGCACCTTGCTCGCCTTGAATTGGGGCATGGTGTCGGGCAGGTCGCGATAGACGCCACCCGGACGGAAGTAGGCCGCGTGCATGCGCGCGCCGCTGGCGGCCTCGTACATGTCGAACAGGTCTTCGCGCTCGCGGAAGGTGTAGATCAGGATGGTGGAGCTGCCGCAGTCGTTGCCGTGCGAGCCCAGCCACATCAGGTGGTTGAGCAGGCGCGTAATCTCGGCAAACATCACACGGATGTACTGCGCACGAATCGGCACGTCGATACCCAACAGCTTCTCGATGGCCAAGCAGTACGCATGCTCGTTGCTCATCATGGAGACGTAGTCCAGGCGGTCCATATAGGGCAGGCTCTGGATGTAGGTCTTGCTTTCGGCCAGCTTCTCGGTAGCGCGGTGCAACAGGCCGATGTGCGGGTCGGCGCGCTGGATCACTTCGCCATCGAGCTCCAGCACCAGACGCAGCACACCGTGGGCTGCTGGGTGCTGGGGTCCGAAGTTCAGGGTGTAGTTCTTGATTTCAGCCATGCATTCAACTGCTTATTGCAGGCCCCCGTAGTTGTCTTCACGGATGATGCGTGGAGTAATCTCGCGCGCTTCAATGGTCACCGGCTGGTACACCACGCGCTTGTGCTCTTCGTCGAAACGCATCTCCACATGGCCACTGAGCGGGAAATCCTTGCGGAAAGGATGGCCGATAAAGCCGTAGTCGGTCAGGATGCGGCGCAGGTCATTGTGACCTTCAAACACCAAACCGAACAGGTCAAATGCCTCGCGCTCAAACCAGTTAGCGGAATTCCAGATTTCAGTCACCGAGGGCACGGTGGGCATGTCGTCATTGGCGGCGAACACCTTGAGGCGCAAACGCTGGTTGAGACTGACCGACAACAGGTGCATCACCACTGCAAAACGCGGGCCTTCGTACTCACCCGCCTTGTAGTCCGAATAGTCAACGCCGCACAGGTCGAGCAATTGCTCGAATTGGCAGCCGGGCGCATCACGCAGAGTCTTGGCAACAGCAAGCAGGTCCGTCGGCGCAACCACCAGCTCAACCTCATTCAGCGCAACCGTCAGACACTTGACCTTGTCACCCAGAACACCTTGCACTGCAGCCAGCGTGTCTTCTGGCCGAATGGAATAAACAGTCATAAGACTCCTCAGGCCCGGGCAATGGTTTCAGTGCGGCGAATCTTCTGCTGCAGTTGCAGAATACCGTACACCAAAGCTTCAGCAGTGGGGGGACAGCCAGGCACATATACGTCCACAGGGACAATGCGATCACAACCACGCACCACGGAATAGCTGTAGTGGTAATAGCCACCGCCGTTGGCGCAGGAGCCCATGCTGATGACCCAGCGCGGCTCGGACATCTGGTCATAGACCTTGCGCAAGGCCGGAGCCATCTTGTTGCACAGCGTGCCGGCCACAATCATCAAGTCTGACTGGCGCGGGCTGGCACGAAACACTTCAGAGCCAAAACGGCTGATGTCGTAGCGTGCAGCCGCCGCGTGCATCATTTCCACGGCACAGCAGGCCAGACCGAAGGTCATGGGCCAGATGGAGCCAGTTTTGGCCCAGTTCATCACCGAGTCGTAGCTCGTCGTGACAAAGCCTTCTTTGAGTACACCTTCAATCATTGGATCACTCCCAGTCCAGGGCGCCTTTTTTCCACATGTAGACAAAGCCGATGGTCAGCACAATCACGAACTCGGCACCAATGAGGAAACCCAGCATGCCGGTTTCTCTCAGGGACACAGCCCAGGGAAACAGAAAGGCTGTTTCGAGGTCGAACAGGATGAAGAGGATGGCGACCAGGTAGTAGCGCACATCGAACTTCATGCGGGCATCTTCAAACGCTTCGAAGCCGCATTCGTAAGGGGAATTTTTGGCGGGATCGGGGCGATTGGGCCCCAGGACGTAGCCGAGTACCTGAGGGACTACACCCACACCGATACCGACCAAGATGAACAAGAGTACGGGGAGATATTGATCGAGGTTCATCTTGAGATTCTGATCACCATTACAGCTCAGCCAAGAGGACCTTGGCTGAGCGGATATTGTTCTGGTGCCGTCGGCGAGACTCGAACTCGCACAGCTTTCGCCACTACCCCCTCAAGATAGCGTGTCTACCAATTTCACCACGACGGCGGTTCTCAGCTGGTGAATTTGCGTGAGGAAAGCCTTTCGGCATTTGCTTATTCACCAGCCCTAGAGTTTACCCTGAATTTACCCTGCCACTGACAGGGACAAGGCATTTAAAAACGGATCACTTGGACGGGATCTGGGCCGCACCGGTAGCAGGGACAACAGGCGCAGACACTGCTGCTGCGGGAGCAGCAGCCGGGGCCGCTGCAGCAGCGCCTTCCAGCACCGAGCCGGAGCTGGCGGGACGCAGATTGCCGAAGTACGCCAGAGCCAGAGTGCAAACGAAAAACACGGTGGCCAGAATGGCCGTGGTGCGCGACAGGAAGTTGGCGCTACCGCTGGCACCGAACAGGCTGCCAGAGCCACCGCTGCCGAAGGCTGCGCCCATGTCGGCGCCCTTGCCATGCTGAACCAGGATCAGGCCGATCATGGCCAGGGCCGACAGCATTTGCACAGTCAGGATGATGGTGACAACAAAATTCATGAATAACTCCTAAACTAAAAAATTGCGCTGCCTCAATCGGCTGCGGCGATGATGGTCAGAAAGTCGGGGGCCTTCAGCGACGCACCGCCCACCAGGCCTCCGTCGATATCGGCCTGGGCCAGCAACTCAGCGGCATTGGCCGCGTTCATGCTGCCGCCATACAGAATCTGGATTTGGTCTGCATGTGCCGTGGCGGCCTTCAATTGCTTGCGCAACACTGCATGCACCTGTTGCGCCTGTTCGGGCGTGGCCGTCTTGCCAGTACCAATGGCCCAGACCGGTTCATAGGCCACCACGATCTCACTGATGCAATGGCCGTTGGTGTGAATGACAGCCGCCATCTGGCGCTTCACCACCTCTTCAGTCAACCCGGCTTCACGCTCCTGCAGGGTTTCACCCACACAAACGATGGGCGTGACACCTGCGGCCAGCGCTGCCTGGGCCTTGCTGGCCACGACGGCATCGGTTTCACCATGGTACTGACGACGCTCCGAGTGGCCGACGATGGCATAGCGCACACCGAGGTCACGCAGCATGCCAGCCGACACTTCACCCGTATAGGCACCGGAAGCATGCACCGACACATCCTGCGAACCCACGGCAATAGCCGAACCCCGAACCAAGCCGGCCACTTGGGCCAGGTAAGGCGCCGGCACACAGACGGCAATACCGCAGCCCGCCTGCCCTGTACCGGCCAGCAATTGCGCCACCAAGGCGGCATTTGCCTCGGTGGAGCCGTTCATCTTCCAGTTGCCGGCAATCAATTTCTTTTTCATGCTGCATCCCACTTCAAAACAATTTTGCCGACGTGCTGGTTGCTCTCCATCAGCGCATGGGCTTTTGCCGCATCCGCCGGCGCAAACACGCTGTGAATCACTGCCTTGACACGGCCAACCTCCAGCAGAGGCCAGACGACGCGCCGGCACGCAGCCGCAATCGCTGCCTTGAACGCCACAGGCCGGGCCCGCAGGGTTGAGCCGGTGATGGTCAGGCGCTTGCGCAGCACCAGCCCGGCATTGATCTCGCTCTGCACACCACCCTGCACCGCGATGATGACCAGACGGCCATCTTCAGCAAGGCATTGCACTTCCTTGGCCACATAGGCACCAGCCACCATGTCCAACACCACATCCACGCCCCGTCCATCGGTGAGGCGCAAGGCCTCCGCCTGAAAATCCTGGGTCTTGTAGTTGATGGCGTGGTCAGCCCCCAAGACGAGACAGGCAGCACATTTCTCGTCACTACCGGCTGTGGCAATCACGGTTGCGCCCATGGCTTTGGCGAGCTGGATAGCCGTGACACCAATGCCACTGGCTCCGCCCTGCACCAGCAAGGTTTCCCCCGCCTGCAGACGGCCCCGGTCGAACACATTGCTCCACACGGTGAATAGCGTCTCTGGCAGGCTTGCAGCCTCCACATCGCTCCAACCCGCAGGTACCGGCAGGCATTGCCCTACCGGTGCCACGCAAAGCTCGGCATAGCCACCACCCGCCACCAGGGCACAGACACGATCCCCGGGCTGAAAACCTGCCGCCTGCATGGCAGCCGCATCACCACTCACGATGGTGCCGGCCACTTCCAGTCCTGGCAGCGTCGAAGCACCTGCTGGCGCCGGGTAGTACCCAGCACGCTGCAGCACATCGGGCCGGTTGATGCCACTGGCAGCCACACGGATGAGCACATCCCCCGCCCCGGCAACCGGCGCAGCGCAGTCCACCAGACGCAACATGTCCGGCGCACCGAAGGAAGAAATCTCTACCGCTTTCATAGCCAAATCAGGCTGTAGCCCCCGCGCATATTGCGCGAGCAGCTACAGAATCAATAGCAACGTAACTTAGGCCTGTTCGCCGTTCTGGGCGGGACGGTCCAGCAGCGCCTTCATGGACAGCTTGATGCGGCCCTTTTCGTCGGTTTCCAGCACCTTGACCTTGACGATCTGGCCTTCGGACAGGTAGTCCGTGACCTTCTCGACTCGCTCGTGAGCGATCTGGCTGATGTGCAGCAGGCCGTCCTTGCCGGGCAGCAGGTTGACCAGGGCACCGAAGTCCAGGATCTTGGTGATCGGGCCTTCGTAGACCTTGCCGATTTCGACTTCGGCCGTGATCTGCTCGATGCGCTTCTTGGCTTCGTCGGCCTTGGCGCCGTCGGTAGCGGCGATGGTGATGGTGCCGTCTTCCTCGATGTTGATCTGGGTGCCGGTTTCTTCGGTCAGCGCACGGATCACGGCGCCGCCCTTGCCGATCACGTCACGGATCTTCTCGGGGTTGATCTTCATGGTGTAGAGCTTGGGCGCGAAGCTGGACACTTCGGTCTTGGCTTCGCCCATGGCCTTTTGCATCTCACCGAGGATGTGCATGCGGGCTTCCTTGGCCTGCGCCAGGGCAACTTGCATGATTTCCTTGGTAATGCCCTGGATCTTGATGTCCATCTGCAGAGCGGTAATGCCGTTGGTGGTACCGGCCACCTTGAAGTCCATGTCGCCCAGGTGATCTTCGTCACCCAGGATGTCGGTCAGCACGGCGAAGCGGTTGTCTTCCTTGATCAGGCCCATGGCGATACCCGCCACGTGCGCCTTCAGGGGTACGCCAGCGTCCATCATGGACAGGCAGCCGCCGCAAACGGAAGCCATGGAAGAAGATCCGTTGGATTCGGTGATTTCAGACACCACACGGATCGAGTAGGGGAACTCTTCCTTGGTCGGCAGCACGGCCACCAGGGCGCGCTTGGCCAGACGGCCGTGGCCGATTTCGCGGCGCTTGGGTGTGCCCACGCGGCCGGTTTCGCCGGTGGCGAAGGGAGGCATGTTGTAGTGCAGCATGAAGCGCTCTTCGAACTCGCCCGAGAGTGCGTCGATGCGCTGGGCGTCACGCTCGGTGCCCAGGGTGGCAATCACCAGGGCCTGGGTTTCGCCGCGGGTGAACAGGGCGGAACCGTGGGTGCGGGGCAGCACGCTGTTGCGGATTTCGATGGCGCGCACGGTGCGGGTGTCGCGGCCGTCGATACGGGGCTCACCAGCCAGGATCTGGCTGCGCACGATCTTGGCTTCGATCTCGAACAGCAGGCCTTCAACCGCCACGCTGTCAAACGCTGTGCCGTCGGCCTTCAGGCCGGCCATCACGTCGGCATAGGCAGCGCGGCAGGCTTGGGTACGGGCTTGCTTGTTGCGGATTTGGTATGCAGCTTCCAGCTTGGATTGGGCCAGAGCGCCAACCTTGGCCACCAAGGCTTCGTCCTTGGCGGCGGGCTTCCAGTCCCACACGGGCTTGCCAGCGTCGCGCACCAGCTCATGGATGGCATTGATGGCGATCGCACCTTGCTGGTGGCCGTACACCACGGCGCCCAACATGATTTCTTCGGACAGTTGCTGGGCTTCGGATTCAACCATCAGCACAGCAGCTTCGGTACCGGCCACCACGAGGTCCATGATGGAATCCTTGCGCTGGGTCTGGCCGGGGTTGAGCACGTACTCGCCATTGATGTAGCCTACGCGGGCGGCACCGATGGGGCCGTTGAAAGGAATGCCGGAGATCGACAGGGCCGCGCTCACCGCAATCATGGCCGCGATGTCGGCGTCCACTTCGGGGTTCAGCGACACGGTGTGCACGACCACGTGCACCTCGTTGAAGAAGCCTTCAGGGAACAGGGGGCGGATGGGACGGTCGATCAGGCGGCTGGTCAGCGTCTCAAACTCGCTGGGACGGCCTTCACGCTTGAAGAAGGAACCGGGGATCTTGCCGGCGGCGTAGGACTTTTCCAGATAGTCCACGGTCAGGGGGAAGAAGTCCTGGCCGGGCTTGCCTTCGGTCTTGCCGACTACGGTGGCCAGCACCACGGTGCCGTCCATGTCCAGCAGCACAGCGCCAGTGGATTGACGTGCGACTTCGCCGGTTTCCATGGTGACCGTGTGTTGGCCCCATTGGAAGGTCTTGGTGACTTTGTTGAAAATGCTCATGGTTATCTCCTGTGCGTTTCGGTTTCTATGCGGGGAATGCAGGCCATTCCACCCGAGCCCGGAGCCAACATCACAGTCCACGATGCCATTCCAGAAGAACTCCGAGAAACCCGGAATTGCTTTGGAATGACACAGCTTCGCTCTGTTTTTGTCGTCTCCGAAGTAAAAAACGCCTGAGCTAGTGACCTAACTCAGGCGCTTCTCATTCGTTGAATCGCTTACTTGCGCAGACCCAGCTTGGCGATCAGGGCGACGTAGCGGTCAGCGTCCTTGGACTTGAGGTAGTCCAGCAGCTTGCGGCGACGGCTCACCATGCGCAGCAGGCCGCGGCGACCGTGGTGGTCCTTGGCGTGGGTCTTGAAGTGGGGGGTCAGCTCGTTGATACGGGCGGTCAGCAGAGCCACTTGGACTTCGGGGCTGCCAGTGTCACCGGCTTGACGGGCGTTGTCTTTGACAACAGCGGCTTTGATGCTGGATGCAATCATGGTATTTCCTGTGATTTTGGGACTGCACCAGAGGCGCCGTCCCGGTTTGTACAACTTGCGCCAGGGGCTGGAACTGCGCCTGGCGTGCGCCTTGCGGAATGCAAAGCCGTTCGATTATACCCCGAGAGTCTCAGGGGCGCACCATCTTGCAGCTGGTGGGCTGCTCCGCAGCGGCGGCCGACACAGTTTTCACCACGCGGAATCCGTAACCCGAGCCTTCCACATCGAACTTCACGCCGGGCGTGCCCTGGCGTTCCATCATGCCCACCACCAGCGGTTGCTGGAACTGGTGGTCCTGCGCGCGCATGGTGCCGGTCTGACCACTTAAGGTCAGGCTGGACTTTTCCATCTGGTTGGCCAGGGCCACCACATCGACCGCACCGCCGGCGGCCACACCGCCCTGCTTGCCGGCGGCTTCCAGCGACTGGGCCAGGGACTCGACGAGCAGCTGCATGCGCATGTGCACATAGTCGTCCTCGGGCTTGGGATAGCGCACGCGGAAGGATTTGTAGAAGGCTTCGCTGGCTGCGGTCTGCACATTGGGCAGCCAGTCGGCCACCGCCACCACCTTGCCCAGGCCGGCATCGCCAATCGCGGCGGGGGCGCCCAGGGCATTGCCGTAGAAGGTGTAGAACTTGCCGTCAAAGCCCACGTCCTTGGCCGCCTTGATGAGCAGGCTCAGGTCGTTGCCGAAGTTGCCGGTGATGACGGCGCCTGCGCCACTGGCCTTGATCTTGGTGGCATAGGGCAGAAAGTCCTTCACGCGACCCAGGGGATGCAGCTCATCACCCACCACCTGCACATCGGGGCGCAGCACGCCGAGCTGGCGCTTGGCCTCGCGCGCCACGGCTTGGCCGAAGCTGTAGTCCTGTCCAATGATGTAGACGCTCTTGAGCGCCTTGTCGTCCTTGAGCACATCCATGAGCGCGGCCATGCGCATGTCGGAATGGGCATCGAAGCGGAAGTGCCAGAAGCTGCACTTCTCGTTGGTCAACTCGGGCAGCACCGCGGCGTAGTTCAAGAACAGCACACGGCGGGCGGGGTCGCGCTCGTTGTGCTTGTTGATCGCGTCGATCAGCGCTGCGGCCACGGCAGAGGAATTGCCCTGCATGATGACCCGGGCCCCACCGTCAATGGCGGAACGCAGCGCCGACAGCGCCTCTTCGGCCTGGCCCTTGCTGTCAAAGCGCTCCAGCTGCAGCGGCGTGTTGCCACCGGCGCTGGCGGGCAGTTTGATGCCGCCGCGCGCGTTGACGCGCTCCACGGCCCAGACGAAGTTGCGGAAGGCAGCTTCACCACCACTGGCGTTGGCGCCACTGAAGCCTTCGATGACGGCGACCTTGATGGGGGCCACCGTCTGGGCAAAGGCCGACGACAGGGACAGGGCTGCGCCAAAAGCTGCAGCAGATAGCGCCTTGGCGCCCAATTTCAATACCTGGCGGGAAAGAATAAACATGGGATTTTTCTCTTGAATTGCGAGGGAAAGCGCTCAGCTTGGAAACATGCGGCGCTCGCTGTGAGAGCCGCGCAGTGTACTAGGAGTCCACACCATGTTTTTTGCCTCTGCACCTTCCGTGTTCCAGTCCTCTGTGCGCCGTCCGGTGTACGCACACGGCGGCCGTTCGGTCGACCGTTTCCTGCAGGACGCCCTCTTCTCGGCCCGCCAGAACGGCGCCGCCTACACCCAGGATGAAACCGCTTTCACCCTGACGCTGGACATGCCCGGCATTACCAAGGAACAGCTCAGCATCTCCATCGACGGCGCCGTGGTGCGCCTGCAAACCAAGGAAGACGCAGCGCGCCGCTACCGTGCCGCCTACGAATTCCCGCAGGACATCGACACCGCCCTGAGCGAGGCCAAGCTGGAAAACGGCGTGCTCACGCTCAAGCTGGCCAAGAAGGTGCCGGTGAATACCGCCACCGAGCTGACCATCCTGTAAGGCGCGGTGAACTCAGAGCTGGTGCAGGGGCCAGCGCGGCTTCACGTCAAAGGCGTAGTGCGCGCTGGCTTGCTGCAGGCCGCTTTGCAGCCGCATGGCCGCAGCCATGGCAATCATGGCGCCGTTATCGGTGCACAGATGCAGCTCGGGGTAGTGCACGCGCACGCCCCGCTTAGCGCATTCGGCGTTGAGCAGCTCGCGCAGCTTGCGATTGGCACCCACGCCACCCGCCACCACCAGGCGCTTCAGGCCGGTTTGCTTGATAGCCGCCATTGATTTCTTCAGCAGCACTTCGACAATCGCCGCCTGCGTGGACGCCGCCAGGTCTGCCTGCTGCTGACGCGGCAAAGCCTCAAAAGTGCTCACGCCCGCAGCCGCCACCATGCGCTGGCTTTGCACCAGCACGGCAGTCTTCAGGCCGGCGAATGAAAAGTCCAGGTTGCCGCTGTGCAGCAGCGGCCGCGGCAGCTGGTAGGCCGTGGGACTGCCCTCCTCCGCCAGCTTGGACAGCAACGGCCCGCCCGGATAGGCCAGGCCCATGAGCTTGGCGGACTTGTCAAAGGCCTCGCCCGCCGCATCGTCAATCGTCTCACCCAACAGTTCATAGCGGCCCACGCCGTCCACGCGCATAAGCTGCGTGTGACCACCGGACACGAGCAGCGCCACAAAGGGAAATTCGGGCGGGTCCACACTCAGGAAGGGCGATAGCAAATGACCCTCCAGGTGGTGCACACCGAGCACGGGCTTGCCCAGGGCTGCACCCAAGGCACAGGCCACGCCCGCGCCCACCAGCAACGCACCGGCCAGACCGGGGCCACGGGTGTAGGCCACCACGTCCACGTCCTGCAGGCTGCGGCCACTGTCGTTGAGAACCTGTTCTGTCAACGGCAACACGCGGCGGATGTGGTCGCGGCTGGCCAGCTCTGGCACCACACCGCCATAGGCCTGGTGCATCTCGATCTGGCTGTGCAGGGCGTGGGCCAGCAGCGTGGGCACGGCGCTGCCTTGCGACTGCACCATGGCCACCCCTGTTTCATCACAGGACGACTCGATTCCCAACACCAGCATGCTTGATTCCTTCCAGGCCGCCGAGTGTAGGGGATGGGCCTGTGGGCACGGGTACGCCATGCACAATGGCCCCATGCTCCCACCCCTCACCGACGATGCCATTGCCCGCCTGGAGCGCAACACGCGCGATGCGGTAGCCCCGCTGGCGCAAGTCGAAATCGACGGCTGGCTGATCGCCATGGACCGCTCCACCATAGGCCGCGCGACCAGCGCCGTACCCTTGCGCCACCACAGCCTGCGGGTGAAAGACCTGGATCGCGTGGCTGCACTGTATGCAGAGCAGCAGTTGCCGGCCGTCTACCGCCTGCCCGACCTGCCTGCGCTGGCACCACTCTTTGACGCCCTGCGGCGCCAGGGCTTTGCTCCGTCCCAGCCCACGCTGGTGCAACTGGCCCGAAGCGCCGATGTGGCCGCCCTGTGCGCCCAGCCCACGGCGCGCTGGTCTGCCACGGCTACACCCGAGTGGGCTTCTGTCTATGTAGCGCCCGGCTTTGACCCCGTAGATGGACAACACCGCCAGCAAGCCCTGAGCCGGGGCCAGCACACGGTGTATGCCTGCGTCGTGCAGAACGGTGCGCCAGTATGTGCGAGCACTGCTGTCTACAGCCAGGGCTGGGCCAGCCTGCACGGCCTGCGCACCGTGCCTCCGGCGCGCGGCAAAGGGCTGGCGGCAGACCTTATGGCCTGCCTGGCGCAGGAAGCGCTGCAGCGCGGACTGACCGAAATGTATTTGCAGGTGGAAGAAGACAACCCCGCCGTGGGCCTGTACCGCCGTGCCGGTTTCTCCACGGTGTGGCGCTACCACTACTGGCGCCAAACAGCATACTGAACGACGCACTGGCGCAAATTTTGCGTGCCATGATGGGCGTATGACCGAGCCGCTACGCATCGTTGTGATCAATTCAGACCTGCAGGTCGATGACCCGCAGGATACGCACGCCCTGAGCCAGGCCGAACGTTCGCGCAGCCTGCGCATCGGACTGCTGGAAAGCGGGTTCAACCTGGTCGCGTCCCTGCCGGCCGACGTGTACCTGACCGAGCGCTTGGCCCAGCTCCAGCCCGATCTCATCATCGTGGACGCCGAAAGCGACGCACGCGATGCGCTGGAACATGTGGTGATGGCCACGCGTGACGAGCGCCGCCCCATCGTCATGTTCACCAACGACAGCGACACCGGGAGCGCACGCGCAGCCGTAGCGGCCGGGGTGTCAGCCTACATCGTGGCGGGGCTGCAGACCGAACGCATCCGCCCTATCCTGGATGTGGCCATGGCCCGCTTCCAGCAGGACCAGGCCCTGCGCCAGGAACTGGCCAACGCCCGCAACGAGCTGCACGAACTCTCCACCGCGCTGCAGGACCGCAAGACCATAGACCGCGCCAAGGCCCTGCTCATGCAGCGCCAGCAGCTCAGCGAAGAAGCCGCCTACGCCAAACTGCGCAAGACCGCCATGGACAAGAACCTCAAGATCGTGGAAGTGGCCCAACGCATGCTGGACGTGGCAGACCTGCTGGGCTGAGCGCCGCCGCGGTGCACGCGCTCCCGCAAGCGTGCATCCGCAGCCCCGCGCACCGCATTTGGTGCAACGCACAAATTCAGTGCACCCATGCACCTTGCATGAAAAAATGGCTGTAACCCCCATGCAATATGCGCAAACAGCTCCCGAATTCATAGCAAACCCCGGGCAAAACGGGTTGGCACAGTCATTGCATTGAGCACTGCGAGACCGGCAACGGTCATGCACAGACCCCCATCCAACGGCGGGTGATGGTTCTGGGCAACAGGACAAAGGCGTCCCCACGGGTTCCCATGCGCACAGCGCGGTGAACCCAGTGCGGACGCCTTTTTTGTTTTTCGCTTTGTGTTTTTCACTTCTGGAGCTTGTGCCATGACAGACCTTTTGAAAGCCAAACTCAGCCGCCGCGCTGTCCTGCAAACCGCCGCCGTGGGCGCGGTGGGCATCAACCCCGCGCTGCGCGCCGCGGTGTACGCCGCCGGCTCGGACGCTCCTGAAAAGAAGGAAGTCAAGATTGGCTTCATCCCGCTGACTGACTGCGCCAGCGTGGTGATGGCCTCGGTGCTGGGCATCGATGAGAAGTACGGCGTGAAGATCATCCCCAGCAAGGAAGCCAGCTGGGCTGGCGTGCGCGACAAGCTGGTCAACGGCGAGCTGGACTTCGCCCACGTGCTCTACGGCCTGGTGTACGGCGTGCACCTGGGCGTGGGCGGCCCCAAGAAAGACATGGCCGTGCTGGCCACGCTGAACAACAACGGCCAGGCCATCACCCTGTCCAAGAAGCTGGCCGACAAAGGCGCGGTGGACGGTGCGGGCCTGGCCAAGCTGATGGCCAGCGAGAAGCGCGAATACACCTTTGCACAGACCTTCCCCACCGGCACCCACGCCATGTGGCTGTACTACTGGCTGGCGGCCAACGGCATCAACCCCATGACAGACGCCAAGGTCATCACCGTGCCCCCGCCGCAGATGGTGGCCAACATGCGCGTGGGCAATATGGACGGCTACTGCGTGGGCGAACCCTGGAACCACCGCGCCATCATCGATGGCATTGGCATCACAGCCACGACGACACAAGACATCTGGAAGGACCACCCCGAAAAAGTGCTGGGCACCACGGGCGATTTCGTCAAGAAGTACCCCAACACGGCGCGTGCCGTTACCGCCGCGATTCTGGAAGCGGGCCGCTGGATCGACGCGGGCCTTTCCAACAAAAACAAGATGGCCGAAACCATTGCCGACAAGGCCTATGTGAATACCAGTGTGGATGCCATCAACCAGCGCATTCTGGGCCGCTACCAGAACGGCCTGGGCAAGACCTGGGACGACCCCAACTTCATGAAGTTCTACAACGACGGTGCGGTGAACTTCCCCTACCTGTCTGACGGCATGTGGTTCCTCACGCAGCACAAGCGCTGGGGCATCCTGAAAGACCATCCCGACTACCTGGCGGTGGCCAAGCAGATCAACCAGATCGACATCTACAAGCAGGCCGCCACAGCCAGCAAGACGCCGCTGCCCAAGAGCGACATGCGCAGCAGCAAGTTCATGGACGGCGTGGTCTGGGACGGCAAGGATCCCAAGAAGTACGCCGACAGCTTCAAGGTCAAGGCCTGAGTTCCCGCCCCACCCACTAGGAGGTCACCATGGTGAGCGCCGTTTTCCACACTCCCCTCGCCGCTGCGGTCGAGGGGACCGCTATCAAAACCGAAGCTGCCAGCGCAGACTCTACAAGGGCTGCAGCCAAAAAACCTGTGACAAGCAAGGCCATCTCGGTGGCCAGCGTGCCGGGCTTTGACTGGCGCGGCCTGCTGCTGCAGGTGGTACCACCGCTGTGTGGCATTGCGCTGCTGATCGGCATCTGGGCGCTGGTGAGCTATGGCACCGGTGCCAGCATCCCCGGCCCGCTGGAGACTTGGAAGCAGGCTGTGACGCTGTTCAGCGACCCCTTCTACCGCAAGGGCCCCAACGACCAGGGCGTGGGCTGGAACGTGCTGAACTCGCTGCAGCGCGTGGGTCTGGGCTTCGGTCTGGCGGCGGTGGTGGGCATCCCGCTGGGTTTCATGATTGGCCGCTTTGAATTCCTCAGCCGCATGTTCAACCCGCTCATCAGCCTGCTGCGCCCCGTGTCGCCGCTGGCCTGGTTGCCCATCGGCCTATTGGTGTTCAAAGGCGCCAACCCGGCCGCCATCTGGACCATCTTCATCTGCTCGATCTGGCCCATGGTCATCAACACCGCAGTGGGCGTGCAGCGCGTGCCGCAGGACTACATGAACGTGGCCCGCGTGCTCAACCTCTCCGAATGGAAGATCGTGACCAAGATCCTCTTCCCCTCCGTGCTGCCCTACATGCTGACCGGCGTGCGCCTGGCAGTCGGTACTGCGTGGCTGGTGATCGTGGCAGCTGAGATGCTGACCGGTGGTGTGGGCATCGGCTTCTGGGTGTGGGACGAGTGGAACAACCTCAACGTCAAGAACATCATCATCGCGATCTTCGTGATCGGCATCGTGGGCCTGCTGCTGGAGATGGCCTTGATCAAACTCGCAACCGCTTTCACATTCGAAGAGGTGAAGTCATGAGCACGTCCAAGTACATCGAAATCCAGGGCGTGGCCCAGACCTTCAAGACCAAGAAGGGCCTGTTCCCCGCGCTGCGCGACGTGAACCTCACTGTGGCCAAGGGCGAATTCGTGGCACTCATTGGCCACAGCGGCTGCGGCAAGTCCACGCTGCTCAACCTGATCGCCGGCCTCACCACGCCCACAGAGGGCTCGCTGATCTGCGCCAACCGCGAGATCGCAGGCCCTGGCCCCGAGCGCGCCGTGGTGTTCCAGAACCACTCGCTGCTGCCCTGGCTCACCTGTTTCGAGAACATCTACCTGGGCGTGGAGCGCGTGTTTGGTGCGGGCGCCAAGAGCACCGGTGCACCGTCGGAAAACAAGGCCCAGCTCAAGGCGCGTACCGATGCGGCCCTGGCCCTGGTGGGCCTGACCGCCGCCGCGCAAAAGCGGCCCGGCGAGATCAGTGGCGGCATGAAGCAGCGCGTAGGCATCGCCCGTGCGCTGGCCATGGAGCCCAAGGTACTGCTGATGGACGAGCCCTTTGGCGCACTCGACGCACTGACCCGCGCCAAGCTGCAGGACGAACTGCTGGAGATCGTAGCCAAGACCCAGGCCACCGTGGTGATGGTGACGCACGATGTGGACGAAGCCGTGCTGCTGTCCGACAAGATCGTGATGATGACCAATGGCCCCGCCGCCACGATTGGCGAAGTGCTCAGCGTGGACCTGCCCCGCCCGCGCAACCGTGTGGCGCTGGCCGACAGTGCCGAGTACCTGGGTTACCGCAAGGCGGTGATCGATTTTTTGTATACACGCCAGGCCCACGTGGAGAAAGCCGCGTAGGCACGCGCACCACCTGTGCCGCCAAGGGCGCCCTCCGGGGCGCCCTTTTTTTGTGCGTACGCCGCACTCAAATCAGGCACAGATCGTGCATGTATTTCTTTACGACCAACGAAGGTCTAGCAGTCTTGCTGCGGTTGATTGCCTGCCGGTCCGGTAGCGCACATTCGGTTCTGGTGCCTGAAAACGGTACCCGTCCCTTCCGCACGCCCCCACTCTCCCCACAGCACCTCTACGGAGCCCAACCATGGCCGGATTTCGTCAATTTTTAAAAAGCGGACACACCCCGACCTTGTTCGCAGCCTTTTTCTATCTAATGTTCTCGTTCGTCATCTGGGTCATGAACGGGTCCATGGCGCCCTTCATCAGCGAGCAATTCCAACTGACGGCCGCGCAAAAAGGCCTCTTGCTGTCCATCCCCATCATGGCGGGCGCCATCATGCGTTTCCCCCTGGGCCTGCTGGCGCAGTACGTCGGGCGCAAGACGGCAACGCTGGTGGAGCTGACCTTGATCACCTGCACCATGTCCTTCGGCTACTTTTTTGTGCACACCTATGACGACCTGTTGAGGATGGCCCTGTTGTTGGGCGTGGCCGGAGCCAGCTTTGGTGTTGCCATGTCACTGGGCTCCGGTTGGTACCCACCCAAATACAAAGGCCTTGCCATGGGTCTGGTAGGTGCGGGCAATGCAGGCACCGCACTGGCTGCGCTGCTGGCTCCACCTTTGGCACAAGCCTATGGCTGGCAAACCGTGTACGGCTTTGCTGCCATCGCATCGCTGGTGCCCATGGCCGTGGTGCTGTTCATGGCCAAAGAGCCGCCCGACCGCGACGAACACGCCAGCATGCGTGACCATCTGGCCTGCCTGCTGGAGAGTGACGGTTGGGTATTCAGCCTGATCTATGTCGTGACCTTCGGCGGCTTTATCGGCATCGTCACCTTCCTGCCCACCTACTACTACGACCAGTTCGGCGTGAGCAAAGTGCAGGCCGGGCAACTGACCATGCTGGCCGCGCTGATGGGGGCCGTGGTACGCGTCGCCGGTGGCTGGATCTCCGACCACTGGGGTGGCGTCAACACGCTGACGGTGGTGTTGGTGGTGGTCTCGCTGGCGCTGATCGGTGTGGGCCTGTCTGCCGGCTCGCTGGTCATGACCACCCTGTTGCTCATCGTCTGCTTTGCGGCACTGGGAGCGGGCAATGGCGCGCTGTTCCAGCTGGTACCGCTGCGCTGGCCCACCTCCACGGCAGTGGCGGGATCCATGATCGGCGAGATCGGCGCCTTGGGTGGCGGCACCATCCCGGCCCTGATGGGGCAATCCAAACAGCAGACAGGCAGCTTCCTGTCCGGCTTCATCATCCTGGCGGTCTTCTCGCTGCTGATGCTGGTCGTCATGCGCGCCATGCAAGTCCGCTGGACGCGAACCTGGGCAGAGAAAGGTGGTCGGGCGCGCAGCGCCTGATTAACGCTGCTGAGGCGGCGTTCGTTGCCTCAGTCCGGGTCTACCCAGGCAATCTGCCCGTGGCCCGCTTCCCCCAAGCGGGCCCGCAAGCCCGGCGCATCCGGCTCCGCCACCGTAAAGGCCATCTCCACCAGCGTGCCATGTTGCACATTGCCCAGCGTGGCGCCTGCCAGTTCCAGCTCGCGGCGCACCAGCCCCTCCAGCGCATAAGGCAGCACACAGCGCAGCGACACCAGCCGCACGATGGGTACCTTCTGCGCGCCCAGCAGGGCCTGGGCCACGCTGTCGGTGTAGGCGCGCACCAAGCCGCCCGCGCCCAGCTTCACGCCGCCGTAATAGCGCACCACGGTGGCCAGCACGCCCTCCAGGTCCTGGTGGCGCAGCACGTCGAGCATGGGCCGGCCAGCGGTGCCGCCGGGTTCGCCATCGTCCACTGCGGCCGACTGCCCACCCGCCAGCAGGGCCCAGCACACATGGGCCGCACCGGGGTGTTGCGCGCGCAGCTGCGCCACGATGGCCTGGGCCGCCTGGCGATCCGCGACGGGTTGTACGCAGCCGATGAAACGGCTTTTGCGAATCAGCAGTTCGCTGGAACAGGCAGAGGCAAGCGAGAGCGGCATGGGCGCGGTGGTCAAGCCGCGCACGCAAGCAGCGTACGCAGGCTCAGTGGTCTAGTTTGGAAGGGCTTTCGCGGCTGAGCAGCACGTCGAACCAGGCCGCATTCTGCGCGCTGCACTGCATGTGCCGCTGCAGCTCGCGCTGGAACGAGGTCAGACGCGGCTGTCGTGCAGGCATCTGGGGGGTTGCGGGTTTCACAGGCTGCCGAACTTTTCTCATGGGCCCTTCCTTCGCAGTGATGGGACCATCGTAGCAAGCCTGCACGGGCCTTCCGTGACAGTTTGAAAAAAAAGATGGCGGTGTGGGTTTCTCTCCACAACGCCCCATTAACAATGCTTTGCCAGCAGCGCTCCAATGCTACTAAATCAGGAGCTTCCCGCGCACTATCCACGGGGGCTAGAACCCTATTTTGGCAAGAACAGCAACCAATAGACCAGCAGCAGGTTGACCAGCCCCAGAAAAGCGGTGGCGAGCTTCCACACAAAGCTGGGATCGCGCTGCAGCAGCGGCGTGCCTTGGGGCGCCTGCAGCGGGCGCGAGGCGCCGCGCTCCAGCGCGAGCAGGAACTCCTCGGCCGTCTCAAAACGCTGGCGCTGGTCGCGCGCCACGGCCTTTTGCAGCACATGGTCCAGCCAGATCGGCACCTCGGGGTTGTGGCGGCTGGGCGGCGTGGGGTCGCGGTAGTAGCGGCCCACCTGGTAAGGCAGCACATCGCCATAGGGCAGCTTGCCGGTGAGCAGCTGGTAGAGCGTCACGCCCAGCGCAAACAGGTCGCTCTGCGCATTGGGCAGCTGGGCCTCGCCCTCCTCCGCTTCGCCCTTGCCATTGCCCGCCTTGGTACGAAAGCCCCATTGCTCGGGGTTCACATAGCTGGACGTGCCCGCGTGCAGCGCGCGCATCGCTTCGGGCTCGCGCCCGCTCAGCGCCACGCCCAGGTCCAGCACACGCAAGATGCCGTCCTCCCCCAGGTGCAGGTTGGCGGGCTTGATGTCGCGGTGCACCACGCCCTGGCGGTGCAGGCGGCCCAGCGCACGCAATGCCTGCATGGCGTGGCCCAGCGCCGCAGTGGGCGGCACGCGGGTCTGGCGGTCCAGCAGTTGCTGCAGCGTCTCGCCCGCATGCCAGTCGTAGAGCACATAAAAGGCCGAGCGCTCGCGGCCCGTGGGCAGCGTGGCGTGCACCGCCACCAACTGGTCGGCCGCATGCGCACTCTGCATGTGGCCGGCCAGCCAGGCCTCGTGCGCCAGCATGGCGCGCTCCTCCTGGTCGTGGGCGCGTGCGGTGTTGAGCGTCTTGAGCGCGTAGAGCGCCTGCGTGGCGGGGTCGCGCACCTGGTAGAGCACATTGATGCCGTTGTCCGCCACGGGGGCCGTCACCGTGAAGCCATCCAGCACCTCGCCCACCTTGAGGCGGGGCGGAATGGGCAGGCTCTGCGCCTGGCGCCGGGCATCGGCCAGCGTGGCCTCCTGCAGGCCTTGAACGCGCACGACGATGGCCGAGACGTTGTCACGGCTGCCACGGGCCAGCGCCTGGGCCACCAGGGCCTGCGCGGCCTGCTGCACGTCGGCCGCGGCTGCATGTTCCGCCACGCGGCCTGGCGTGAGCGCGCCATGCACGCCGTCGCTGAGCAGGATGAACACATCGCCCACCTGCAGGTCGCCCTGCAGGTAGTCCACCACCAGGTGGTCCTCCGCGCCCACAGAACGCAGCAGCTGGTGCTTGAAGTCGGGGTGCGCCACCACATGGTCCTGCGTGAGCTGGGTGGCCCGGCCCTCGCGCAGCAGATAAGCGCGCGTGTCGCCCACATGGGCCAGGGTGTAGGACTGGCCGCGCAGCACCAGCGCGGTCAGCGTGGTCAGGCCCATGGCCGGCTGGCGGCGCCGGTTGATGCCGCACAGCCAGGCGTTTTGCGCCGCAATGATGCGATCCAGCGCCACCGTAGTGTCCCAGATGGCGGGGGTGCCAAAATAGTCGCGCACCAGGCTGGTGGCGGTGGTTTGCGCGGCCTCGCGCCCCATGCCGCCGGTGCTTACGCCGTCGGCAATGGCGACGATGGAGCCGTGGTCCTCCTGCCCCGGTGCGGGCAGCATGGCGGCACAAAAGTCTTCGTTGTGCGGCTTGCGCCCCGCCTGCGAGGCAAAACCGATGTCGATGTCAAAAGCCATGCACCAAGATAAGCAATTTCGGTGCCCGTGCGCATCAAATTGCACCAATGCCGTGCAAATCAGCCCTTGCCGGCGTCCTGCCCCAACAGCATGTGCATGCTGTGCTCGTAGTGGGTGGAGAGCTGTTCAAACAGGTCCAGCAGGGTTTCGCTGCCGCTGGCCAGCGCCTGCAGGCGGGCGCTGCGCGCTGCGCCGCCGAGGCGCTGCGCCTCCTGCGCGGCCGCCACCATCTCCAGCCAAGCCACGCCGGCGGCGCCCAGGGCGCCATGGATGTCGGGCGTGCTCAGCGGGATGCCGTTGAGGTAAGTGAGTGCCTGCTCGAATTCGCGCTGGGCAGCGCCCATGCTGGCCCAGGCCAGCTCCACCACCGCGCCCTCGCCCGCCAGGGCCAGCAGCGCGTACTTGCTGAAGCGCTGCGACAGCATGCGCTGGCGCCCTGCCAGGTTGAGCACATGCAGGGGCGCCGCCGTGCCCGCACTTTCCAGGTTGGCCGTCAGCCGCTCGGCGCCGCGCAGCAGGGCCTCGGCCTGCTGCTCCACGGCATCGGTCTGGCCGCTGGCCAGAACCGCCTTGAGCTGCTCCCAGGTCAGGGCCACCTGTTCCAGCAGGTCGCCATAGGTGGGCTGTGACAGGTTTTTGCGCAGCAGGGCAAAGTTGCCATCCACCCACTGCACCGACGCCTGCAGCAGCGTGGCGTGCTGCGTGGCCTGCACGCCCATGGACTGCAGCAGGTGCAGCTTGACCAGGCGTTGCGAGAGCATGCGCAACTGGCCCGAGCGGTTGACCGCCTCGGCAAAGTGGGCGGACTGGATGATGTGCTGCGAGAGCTGGCCCATGCGCTGGTTGCTGCTCATGGCGGCCGAGCGCAGGGTACGGAAGGCGTCGTCGTCCGACAGACTTTGCGCCCGCATGAGGATGCCCTTGGCGCGGTCCACCACCTTGCGCTCCTCGAAGCGGGTGGCCATGTCGTCATAGGCCTGGCGTTGCCGCTCCGCCTTCTGGAAGCGCGCCTGTGCCAGATGGATGAGCGGGCGCAGGCGATTGGCGCCATAGCCGTGCACCACGTAGACGTGCACACCGCAGTCGGTCGCCTCCTGGATATGGGTGGCGTCCGTGTCGTGGGTGAACACCAGCAGCGGGCGGGGTACGGTCTGCTCCACCATGCGCCAGGCCTGGAACCACGCAGCCGTGGGCAGGGGCACATCGCAGAGCACCACATCTGGTGCATGCAGCACCACGGCCTGCACCAACTTGCTGCAATCGTCCACCGTGGCACACACCGCGATGCCGGCGGCCTGCAGGTCGGCAACCAGCGTGGGCGCACTCATCTGGCGGGTACGGCACAACAGGGCGGAAGTCATAAAAATTCAGTCGTAGCGAGGGAAAACCGGGGACGTGCGGGCTGCAAACCCGGCACCGCTGGAGGCAATTTGTACACCAGCCCGGCCCTGTTCTACCCCATCCGTTTGGGGGCCAATCATATGGCACAGCTTTTGCATAAGTTCGATCGGACGCAACGACGCGCCCAAACGAGATGACAAGCTGACCAGTTCTGCGCACAACGACGTCGCGCAGTTGCAGCTTGTCCAACGCCAGTGCTTGCTGGTGCGCCTTCGCATGAGGCGCGGATCTCCTCTACCCCCTTATTTCTGGCATGTGGCCTTGCCACATCCCTATCCGTCTCGTTCTTTGGAGTGGCGACTATGAAAAAATCGAAACTGGTAATGATTGGCAACGGCATGGCCGGTGTGCGCACCATCGAGGAACTGCTCAAGGTCGCCCCCGACCTGTACGACATCACCGTCTTTGGCGCCGAGCCCCACCCCAACTACAACCGCATCCTGCTCTCGCCCGTGCTGGCCGGCGAGCAGACGCTGGACGAGATCGTGCTGAACTCCTTCGAGTGGTACGCCGAGAACAACATCACCCTGCACGCCGGCAAGAAGGTCGTCGAAGTGGACCGCGTCAAGCGCATCGTGCGCGCCGCCGACGGCACCGAGGCCGAGTACGACCGCCTCTTGCTGTGCACTGGCTCCAACCCCTTCATCCTGCCCGTTCCGGGCAAGGACCTGGACGGCGTGATCGCCTACCGCGACATTGCCGACACCAACGCCATGATCGATGCGGCCACCAAGTACAAGCACGCCGTGGTCATTGGCGGCGGCCTGCTGGGCCTGGAGGCGGCCAACGGCCTGATGCTGCGCGGCATGAGCGTGAGCGTGGTGCACGTGATGCCCACACTGATGGAGCGCCAGCTCGACACCGTGGCCGGTGGCCTGCTGCAAAAGTCGCTGGAAGAGCGCGGCCTGAACTTCCTCATGGGCGCGCAGACGCAGGAACTGGTGGGTGGTGACGATGGCCGCGTGAAGGCCATCAAGTTCAAAGACGGCAGCGAGGTGCCGGCCGACCTGGTTGTGATGGCCGTGGGCATTCGGCCCAACACCGAGCTGGCCGCCAGCATGCGCCTGCATGTGGACCGCGGCATTGTGGTGACCGACACCATGCAGACCGTGACCGACGCGCGCATCTACAGCGTGGGCGAGTGCGCAGCCCACCGTGGCATTGCCTACGGTCTGGTGGCGCCGCTGTTTGAGCAGGCCAAGGTGGCCGCCAACCACCTGGCCATGTACGGTATCGGCCGCTACCAGGGGTCTCTCACCTCCACCAAGCTCAAGGTCACGGGTATCGACCTGTTCTCCGCCGGCAACTTCACGGGCGGCGAAGGCACCGAAGAAATCGTGATGAGCGACCCCTATGGCGGCGTCTACAAGAAACTGGTGATCCAGAACGACAAGCTGATTGGCGCCTGCATGTACGGCGACACCGTGGACGGCAGCTGGTACTTCAAGCTGCTGCGCGAAGGCCGCAGCGTGGCCGACATTCGCGACAAGCTGATGTTTGGCGAAGCCGGCTCCAACATCGGCGATGTGGGCCACCAGGGCCAGAACAAGGCCGCAGCCATGGCCGACAGCGACGAGGTCTGCGGCTGCAACGGCGTGAGCAAGGGCACCATCTGCAAGGCCATCCGCGACAAGGGTCTGTTCACGCTGGACGAGGTGAAGAAGCACACCAAGGCCAGCGCGTCGTGCGGCTCTTGCACCGGGCTGGTGGAACAGATCATCATGTTCACGGCCGGTGGCGACTACTCTGCCACGCCCAAGAAAAAGGCCATGTGCAGCTGCACCGAGCACAGCCACCAGGAAGTGCGCGATGCCATCTTCGCCAACAAGTACCTCACCATTGCCGAGGTGCAGCAGGCCATGGGCTGGAAGACGCCCAACGGCTGCTCCAGCTGCCGCCCCGCGCTGAACTACTACCTGATCTCCAGCTGGCCCAAGGAGGCCAAGGACGATCCGCAAAGCCGCTTCATCAACGAGCGCAGCCACGCCAACATCCAGAAGGACGGCACCTACTCCGTCATCCCGCGCATGTGGGGCGGCGAGACCTCGGCCGACGAGCTGCGCCGCATTGCCGACGCGGTGGACAAGTACAAGATCCCCACCGTCAAGGTCACCGGCGGCCAGCGTATCGACCTGCTGGGCGTGAAGAAGGAAGACCTGGTGGGCGTCTGGAAGGACATCGGCATGCCCAGCGGCCACGCCTACGCCAAGGCCCTGCGCACGGTGAAAACCTGCGTGGGCAGCGAATGGTGCCGCATGGGTACGCAGGACAGCACCCAGATGGGCAAGGACCTGGAGCGCGCCCACTGGCGCATGTATGCACCGCACAAGGTCAAGTACGCCGTCTCGGGCTGCCCGCGCAACTGCGCCGAAGCCGGCATCAAGGACGTGGGCATCATCGGCGTGGACAGCGGCTGGGAGATCTACATCGCCGGCAACGGCGGCATCAAGACCGAGGTGGCGCACTTCTTCGTCAAGCTCAAGACGGCTGAAGAAGTGCTGGAGTACACCGGCGCCTTCATGCAGCTCTACCGCAAGGAAGGCTGGTACCTAGAGCGCACTGTGCATTACGTGAGCCGCGTGGGCTTGGACTACGTGAAGAAGCGCATCCTGGACGATGCCGAAGGCCGCAAGGCCCTGAACGAGGAACTGCTGTTCGCGCTGGATGGTGAGCCCGATCCCTGGTTCGACTTCCAGAACGCACAGGTCGACACCCGCCAGTTCACCCCCGTCAACGCCTGAGGGCCGCGCCATGCAACGCAGAACCCTCATCACCCTGGCCGGCGCCGGAGCGCTGGGTCTGGCCCTGCCCGCGCAGGCCCAGGTGGCTGACCTGAGCGACGCCATCAACAAGGCCGGACGCCAGCGCATGCTGAGCCAGCGCATGGGCAAGGCCTGGCTGGCCCTGCTGCTCAATGTGGAGAAGCCCAGCGCGCAGATGGTGCTGGACAAGTCCATGGGCCTGTTCGATCGCCAACTCGCCGAACTCAAGGGCTTTGCGCCCACGCCCGATCTGCAGGCCACCTATGGCAAGCTGGAAACCGTCTGGGCCGACTACAAGGTGGCGCTGGTCGGCAAGGCGCCCGCGCGTGAGACGGCGGCTTCCCTGCTGCAGCTGGACGCCAAGGTACTGGGCCTGGCCCAACAGGGCACCCAGCAGTACGAAGCCGCCCTGGCCAAACCACTGGGCAAACTGGTGAACATCGCCGGGCGCCAGCGCATGCTGACCCAGCGCATGGCCAAGTTCTACCTGGCCGCGACGCTGCCGGTGGACGCCAGCGTCGCCGCAGCGGAGATCGGCAAGGCGCGCAGCGAATTCACGGCCGCCATGGAGGTGTTGCGCAATGCACCCGAGGCCACGTCGCCCATCCAGGACGCGCTCAAGCTCGCCGATGCGCAGTGGGTGTTCTTCGACATGGCGCTCAAGCAGTTGCAGGAAGGCACGCAACGCCCCAGGCCCATGGCCGATGTGTTCGTGAGCAGCGAAAACCTGCTCTCCATCATGGACCGTGTGACCGGCCTGTATTCCGCCCTCAAGGCGTGATTCATAAAGAAGTAGCCCCTAGCCCCCCGTAGATATTGCGCAAGAAGCTAGCAAAACCATAGCATCAGGAAGAACAAAATGACCGAATGGACCCTCATCTGCAAGATCGATGACATCCCCGTGCTGGGCTCGCGCCGTGTGGAGCGCGCGCAGGGGTTGGATGTGGCCGTGTTCCGCAACACCGAGAACGAAATATTTGCCCTGCTGGACCGCTGCCCCCACAAGGGCGGCCCGCTCTCCCAAGGCATCGTCTTCGGCACCAGCGTGGCCTGCCCGTTGCACAACTGGACCATCGGCATGTGCGACGGCCAGGCCGCCGCGCCTGACGAGGGCTGCACGCCCAAGTTCGAGGTCAGGCTCGATGGCGACCAGGTCTTCCTCAAGACCGCCGAACTGCAGAGCCACGCCACCGACCTGGTGCGCCCCATTGCCGGCCCCGCTCGCCGCAAGGCCACTGCCTGACCCATAGCTACTTTCCGGAGAGTCGCTGCATGTTGAAGGAAACACGTTCCACCTGCCCCTACTGCGGTGTGGGCTGCGGCGTCATCATTGAGTCACAGGGTGCGCAGATCACCGGCGTGCGCGGTGACCCGGACCACCCGGCCAACTTCGGACGCCTGTGCTCCAAGGGTTCCACGCTGCACCACACGGCCACTGCCGCCGTCACCCTGCAAACCCGCCTGCTGCAACCACTGCAACGCCTGCAACGCGGCGCCATGCCCCAGGCCGTGTCCTGGGACAGCGCGCTGACCCTGGCCACCGACCAGTTCGCCCGCATCATCCGTGACCATGGCCCCGACGCCGTGGGCTTCTACGTCAGCGGCCAGTTGCTCACCGAGGACTACTACGTCTTCAACAAGCTGGCCAAAGGCCTCATTGGCACCAACAACATCGACACCAACTCGCGCCTGTGCATGAGCAGCGCCGTGGCCGGCTACAAGAAGACACTGGGCGCCGACGCCCCGCCCGCCTGTTACGACGATGTGAACCACGCACAGACGATCTTCATCGTCGGCTCCAACACCGCCTTCGCCCACCCCATCCTGTTCCGCCGCATCGAAGACGCCAAGCGCAAGAACCCCGGCCTGAAGATCATGGTGGCCGATGTGCGCCGCACCGACACGGTGGAGCTGGCCGACCTGTTCCTGCAGATCCAGCCCGGCACCGATGTGATGCTCTTCAACGGCATGCTGCACCTCATGCTGTGGGAAGGCTGGACCAACCCGGCCTTCATCGCCGAGCACACCACGGGCTTTGAAGACCTCAAGGCCACGGTACGCGATTACACGCCCGAAGTGGTGGCCCAGACCTGCGGCATCCGCAAGGAAGACCTGCTGGAAGCCGCACGCCTGTTCGCGCAAAGCCCGGCCACGCTGAGTCTGTACTGCCAGGGCCTGAACCAGTCCAGCGCCGGCACCGCCAAGAACACCGCCCTCATCAACCTGCACCTGGCCACGGGCCAGATCGGCATGCCCGGCGCCGGCCCCTTCTCGCTCACGGGCCAGCCCAATGCCATGGGCGGGCGCGAAGTGGGCGGCCTGGCCAATCTGCTCTCCGCCCACCGCGACCTGGCCAACCCCGCGCACCGCGCCGAAGTGGCGGCACTATGGGGCGTGCCCAGCGTGCCTGAAACACCTGGCAAGACCGCCGTGGAGATGTTCCAGGCCGCTGCCGATGGCGAGATCCGGGCGCTGTGGATTGCCTGCACCAACCCCGCGCAAAGCATGCCCGACCAGGCCACCGTGCGCCGCGCGCTGGAGCGCGCCGAGTTCGTAGTGGTGCAGGAAGCCTTTGCCACCACCGCCACCTGCGCCTACGCCGACCTGCTGCTGCCAGCCACCACCTGGGGCGAGAAGGAAGGCACGGTCACCAACAGCGAGCGCCGCATCAGCCGTGTACGCGCCGCCGTGCCCGCACCCGGCGCACCCGACACAGCGCCGCGCCACGACTGGGCGATTGCAGTGGACATTGCCCAAAGGCTGGAGCGCGCCCTGGGCCGCACGCCCGCGCAGCCCACGCTGTTCCCCTACCCCACGGCCGAATCGGTGTGGAACGAACACCGCGAATCCACCCGTGGCCGCGACCTCGACATCACCGGCATGAGCTACCTCATGCTGGAGGCCCAGCCCCAGCAATGGCCGCTGCCCCAAGGTGCCAGCACCGGCAAGGTGCGCCTCTACGAAGACGGCATCTTCCCCACGGCGGACGGCCGCGCGCGCTTTGCCAATGTGCAGTACAAAGGCGTGGCCGAGCCGCGCGAAGCGCGCTACCCGTTCTCGCTCACCACCGGCCGCCTGCGCGACCAGTGGCACGGCATGAGCCGCACCGGCACGCTGGGCCGCCTCTTCGGCCATGTGCGTGAACCCGCGATCCAGATGCACCCGCAGGACATGGAGCGCCGTCTGCTCAAGGACAACGACCTGGTGCACGTCACCAGCAAGCGCGGCTCCATCCTGGTGCCTGTGCAGGCCGCCAACGAACTGGGACTCAGCCAGGTCTTCATGGCCATGCACTGGGGCGAGGAATTCCTCAGCGGCGTCAGCGCCACGGGCGCCCGCCTGGCCGGTGTGAACGCGCTGACCACGCCTGTCTACTGTCCCGATTCCAAGCAACCCGAGTTCAAACACACCGCCGTCAAGGTGCTCAAGGCCGACATGCCCTGGACGCTACTGGCCATTGCCTGGCTGCCCGAAGACCGCGTGCTGGCCGCGCGCGGCCAGCTGCAGGCCCTGATGGCGCGCTTTGCTTACGCCAGCTGCGTTCCCTTTGGCAATGCGGTGGACGGCCACGGCCGCAGCGGCGTGCTGTTCCGCGCGGCCGACCAGCAGCCCGCGCCGGACGAACTGCTGCAGGAGATCGAAGCCCTGCTGCAGCTCGACGCCTCCGACGTGGTGCGCTACGCCGACAAGAAGCGCGGCCAACGCCGCGCCGTGCGCCTGCAGCGCAGCACGGTCAACGCCACGCTGGAAGCCTTTCTGCTGGCCGGTGACACGCGCGCCCAAAGCTGGATGAGCACCTTGCTGCAGGACGAGCAGCCCGCGCAGAACTACGGCCGCGCCCTGCTAGCCGGCGGCGCCACACCGCCCGTGCCCGTGCTCTCGCGCGGCAAGACGGTGTGCACCTGCTTCAACGTGACCGACGCCGCGATCGAAGAGACCCTGGCCGGCTGCACCGGCTTTGCGGCGGACCGCCTGGCCACGTTACAAGGCACACTCAAGTGCGGCACCAACTGCGGCTCCTGCGTGCCCCAGCTGCAGCGCATGGTGCGAGCCAGCATGGATGCAGCCTCCGCTGCGGCATAAGCACATAGCCGAAAGTTATCTGGCTTCACGGACAATCGCCCCATGGCTATCGGCAACTACATCAAGGAAATCGGACGCGGCAAGGACGGCGCCCGCGCCCTCACGCGCGCGCAGGCCGACGACCTGTTCGGCCAGGTGCTGGACGGCACGGTGACCGACCTGGAAGTGGGCGCCTTCTGCCTGGCCATGCGCATCAAGGGCGAGACGGCCGAAGAGGCCGCCGGTTTTCTGGACGCCACGCACCGCCGCATGGCGCGTCTGCCCGCCAGCGCACGGCCTGTGGTGGTCATCCCCAGCTACAACGGCGCGCGCAAGCTGCCCCTGCTCACGCCGCTGCTGGCGCTGCTGCTGGCGCGCGAGGGCCTGCCCGTACTGATCCACGGCACCGCCACCGAAGACCGCCGCGTTTCCATAGACAAAGTGCTTCTGGCCCTCGGTATTCCTGCGCAAGCAGCTATCAAAAGCGTAGCACCCGGCACGGTCAGCTTTGTCCCCACCGCGCTGCTGAGCCCCAGCCTGCAGCGCCTGCTGGACGTGCGCCGCGTGGTCAACCTGCGCAACCCGGCGCACAGCCTGGTCAAACTCATGAACCCGGTGGACGGCCCGGCTCTCATCGTCAGCAGCTACACCCACCCCGAATACGCCATCTCCATGGCCGACACCTTTGCGCTGGTAGAGGCCAACGCCCTGCTGCTGCGCGGCACCGAGGGCGAGGCCGTGGCGGACCCGCGCCGCACCCCCAAGATGCAGGCCTTTGTGCACGGCCAGGCCACCGAACTGCAGGCCCACCAAGGCGGCACGCTCACCGAGCTGCCTGATCTGCCCACCGCCATTGATGCCAACAGCACCGCCACCTATATTGGGGATGTGCTGGCCGGCAAGCAGCCCCTGCCCACCCCCATTGCCCAGCAAGTGGCGCACATCGTGCACTTGCACAGCCGCCTTTGACGCACCGGACACCGCCCATGACACACGATCTCTCCAGCACCCCTTCCAGCGGCCAGGTCACCCTGGTCGGTGCCGGCCCGGGCGACCCGGAGCTGCTCACCCTCAAGGCCCTCAAGGCCATCCAGCAGGCCACCGTGCTGCTGGTGGACGATCTGGTGAACGACGCCATCGTGGCGCACGCCAACCCCGGCGCACGCGTGGTCCATGTGGGCAAGCGCGGTGGCTGCAAGTCCACGCCCCAGTCCTTCATCGAACGCCTCATGATCACGGCCGCACAAGAGGGTGAGGCCGTGGTGCGTCTCAAGGGCGGCGATCCCTTCATCTTCGGCCGCGGTGGCGAAGAGGTGGAGCACCTGGAGGCTGCGGGCATCCGCGTCTCCGTCATCAACGGCATCACCGCCGGACTGGCCGCCGTCACCTCGCTGAACGTGCCGCTCACCCACCGTGAACACGCCCACGGCGTGGTCTTCGTCACCGGTCACGCCAAGCCTGGCGACGCCGGCACCGACTGGCCTGCACTGGCCGTGGCGGCCCAGCAAGCCAAGCTCACGCTGGTCATCTACATGGGCGTGAGCGGCGTAGCAGACATCCAGGCCGGCCTGCTGCAGGGCCTGCATGCCGACACGCCTGTGGCCATCATCCAGAGCGCCAGCCTGCCCACGCAGCGCCATGCCGCCTGCACGCTGCGTGAGCTGCACAGCACCATCGCCCGTGAACAGTTGGCCAGTCCCAGCGTGATCGTGGTGGGCGATGTGATGCAGGGCCTGCTCGCTGCGGGCCTGCCCACGTCGGCAGCCTTGCGCAGCGCCTGAGCGGCCTGCGCCCGGCGGGGCAAACCGCAGTAGGATCGCCCCTGACCTCCGACAACAAACCACAGGGATAGGGACGACATGCTTGAGAAACTCAACGAATTCACCGAGGGCCACGGCGCCCTGAAAACAGGCCACGGCCTGGTCACCGGCGTGATTGCACTGGCGCTTGGCATCCTGTGCTTTCTCGGTGTGCTGGCCTTTCACTTTCCGCAGTACCTCACCACGCCCATGCTGCGCCAGAGCTATGACGTGGACCTGATCCGCAAGCTCATGTTCGGCGCGATGGTGATTGCCGGCGGCATGTCGCTGGTGAATGTGCTGTTCAACCGCGCGCGCTGGCTGTCGGGCTTTGCCTTTTTGCTGGTGGCGCTGACCGCCCTGCTGGGCGGCAGCAAGGTGCCGGTGAACGACTTTGCCGACCACACGCCCTACATCGGGCTGGACTGGTTCATCCTGGACCTGCTGGGCTCCTCGCTGATCTTCATCTTCGTCGAAAAGCTGTTCGCGCTGCGCAAACACCAGCCCGTGTTCCGCCCCGAGTGGCAGACCGACTTCCACCACTTCATCGTGAACCACATGGTGGTGGGCTTCATCATGCTGGCCACCAACCTGCTGGTACACAAGCTGTTCGGCTGGGCCGCTAAAGACGGTATCCAGGCCTGGGTGCGCGATCTGCCCTTTGTGGCCGGCGTACTGCTCATCATCCTGGTGGCCGACCTGGTGCAGTACTGGACGCACCGCGCTTACCACGAAGTGCCCCTGCTGTGGCGCCTGCATGCGGTGCACCACAGCACCAAGCACATGGACTGGCTGGCCGGTTCGCGCCAGCACATCGTCGAGCTGCTCATCACGCGCACACTAGTGCTCGCGCCCATCTTCGTGCTCGGTTTCTCCAAGGATGTGATCGACGCCTACATCGTCATCGTGGGCTTCCAGGCCGTGTTCAACCACGCCAACGTGAGCGTACGCCTGGGCCCGCTGCGCTACCTCATCGTCACGCCCAACTTCCACCACTGGCACCACTCGCAAGACGACGAGGCCATCGACAAGAACTACGCCGCGCACTACGCCTTCATCGATTACCTCTTCGGCACCGCCGTGAAATCCGATCGCAAATGGCCTGACCAGTACGGTGTGGTGGGCGACTATGTGCCCAATGGCTTCATCAAGCAGTTCAAGTTTCCGTTCGTCTGGAAGGGCTAGGGTAATTACCTGGTTTGGGCATTGTTTTTGCTTGAGGAACTCCACGCGAAAGGAGTTCCTACCATGATGCCCAGCCTTGCGACCTCGCCCACGACAAGCACCACACTTCCTGCCCGCGTTACCCCCACACGGCCCAGCACCGCGGCCCCGATTTCCGACCTCAACCTCGCTGCGCGCCAGCGCATGCTGTCGCAGCGCATGGTCATGCAAACGCTGCTGGCTGCGGGCGGCGATGCGCACCAGCTCAGCGCCGCGCGCAGCACCTTCGAACTCTTCCGCGACAGCCACGCGCGTCTGCTGGGCACCATGGCCCACTACGATGCACCCAGCGCTGCCAAACTGCATGCCGCCTACGAAGGCCCAAAGGGCGTGAACGCCACCATCCAGTCCTTCATGGACCTGATGCGCACCGCGCTGGAGTACATCGCCAAGGGCTCGCCCCAAACCCAATCGGTGCTCGAATCCATCGTGGATGCCACGGACGGCGTGCTCGAAGCCTTGAACGCCGCCACCAATGCTTTCGATGCCGTCACCAAGGCTAAGGCCGACCTGCTTTTCAAGGAGCTCACCGGCATCGTTTCCGACATCCACACCATCGCCCGCGAGGCCAAGGTGGTGAGCTTCAACGCCCAGGTCATGGCCGCCCGTGCGGGCAACCAGGGTCGCGAATTCGCGGTGGTGGCCAATGTGCTCTCGGGCATCAGCACCGAGATCGACGGCCTCTCTCGCAAGGCGATTGATCTGGCGGACCGGAACCGGCAGCACGCCTGAATTCTTCTCCGGCGAGGTCGCAGCGCACCGGGGACCGCAGCCCGCCGCTCATGCGCCCTGCCGGTCGCAAAATCGCGCCAAACTGCGGCCCCCGGCACGCTGCTGCGTGGCGTGACAAGACCTCTCCTCTACACTGCCGCCCATGCACAGTTTTGACGTGGTAATCGTGGGTGCCGGCGCTGCCGGCTTGTTTTGCGCTGGCGTGGCAGGCCAGCTGGGCCTCAAAGTGCTGGTCATCGACCACAGCGAACGCGTGGCCGAAAAAATCCGCATCTCCGGCGGCGGCCGTGCCAACTTCACCAACCTTGACGTCACCGCAGCCAACTTCCTCAGCGAGAACCCGCGCTTCGCCAAATCCGCCCTGTCGCGCTACACGCCGGCGGACTTCATCACGCTGGTGAAAAAGCATGGCATCGCCTTCCACGAAAAGCACAAGGGCCAGCTCTTCTGCGACCGCTCGGCCGAAGACCTGATCGCCATGCTGCTGGCCGAGTGCGCTGCGGGCGGCGTGGAGCGCTGGCAGCCCTGCGGCGTCAAAGCCATACGCTTTTTGGCCTCCAGCCCCCATGGACAGTGCACAAGCAGCTATGAAATTGAGAGCGATCGCGGCACCATCCACTGCGGTGCCATTGTGGTGGCCACGGGCGGCCTGTCCATTCCCAAGATAGGCGCCACCGATTTTGGCCACCGCATCGCCAAGCAGTTCGACCTTCCGGTCACCCCCCTGCGTCCAGCACTGGTACCGCTCACCTTTGACGAAACCGCCTGGGCTCCGTTTGCCCAGCTTTCCGGCCTGTCCCTGCCCGTAGACATTGCCACCGGTACCAAGAAGACCGCCATGGCCTTCCGCGAAGACCTGCTCTTTACCCACCGTGGCCTCAGCGGCCCGGGCGTACTGCAAATATCAAGCTACTGGGTAGAAGGCACGCCCATCCGCCTGAACCTCGCGCCCACCGTGAACCTCGCCCACCACCTGCTGGACGCCAAGGCCACGTCGCGCAAACGCATAGCCAACGAACTCGCAGGGCTGGTGCCCAGCCGCCTGGCCGATACCTGGGTAGACCAGGGCAAGACCTGGGGCCACGACTGGCAGCGCCCCGTGAACGAGGCCAGCGACAAGGCCCTGAACGCGCTGGCCGAGCATCTGGGCCGCTGGGAGCTCACCCCCACGGGCACCGAGGGCTACCGCAAGGCCGAGGTCACCGCCGGCGGCGTGGACACCAAGGTGCTCTCCAGCCAGACGCTGGAGAGCAAGCAGCCGGGCCTGTTTTTCATTGGGGAAGTGGTCGATGTCACTGGCTGGCTGGGGGGCTACAACTTCCAGTGGGCCTGGTCCAGCGCCCACGCCTGCGCCCAGGGTTTGGCAGCACGGCTGAAAACGCTATAATGTTGGACTTTTCTGGCAGAACCCCCGTCGGCCAATACTAGTTACAGATGGGGAAACCGCTGAGCGAGGCGTGTGGGGCCCGATCTTCCCCCCAGGCTCACCGCCAGCACATTTTGGAATTCATTACGTAATGACAACGATCCGTGTAAAAGAAAACGAGCCCTTTGACGTCGCACTGCGTCGCTTCAAGCGCACTATCGAAAAACTGGGCCTGCTGACCGACCTGCGCGCCCGCGAGTTCTACGAAAAGCCCACTGCCGAGCGCAAGCGCAAGAAGGCAGCTGCCGTGAAGCGCAACTACAAGCGCATCCGCAGCATGCAGCTGCCCAAGAAGCTGTACTAAGCTTCCCGGCCCCGGAAACGCCCTGCGTTTCCGCGCTGCCCAAAGCTCGCCTGGGGACGCTCCGGCGGGCTTTTTTCTTTTCAGACCCTGTTTCCCTGATTCGTCCCTTTTTCATCCAGGAGCCGCAATGTCCCTCAAAGACCAGATCACCGAAGACATGAAAACCGCCATGCGCGCCAAGGACAGCGAGCGCCTGGGCACCATCCGCCTGCTGCTGGCCGCCATGAAACAAAAGGAAGTGGACGAGCGCGTGGTGCTGAACGACGCCATGGTTGTGGCCATCGTGGACAAGCTCATCAAGCAGCGCAAGGACAGCGTCGAGGCCTTCCTCAAGGCCGAGCGCCAGGACCTGGCCGACAAGGAAAGCGCAGAAATGAAAGTGCTGCAGGCCTACCTGCCCCAGCGCATGTCGGCAGACGAAGTGCTCGTGGAAGTGAAAGCCATCGTGGTAGAGCTGGGCGCTGCAGGCCCTGGCGACATGGGCAAGGTGATGGGCGTGGTGAAGACCCGCCTGGCCGGCAAGGCCGAAATGGCTGCGGTGTCTGCCGCCGTCAAGGCAGCACTGGCAGGCTAAGAGTCCGAGCAGTCCGGCGCCTGCGGCGTCAGGGCTGTACTTTCACCATGGAAGTCACGGCACTGGCCAGCGCGCGGCCAGGGTTCAGATTATCCAGAAACTCCAGCTTGAGCATGTAATCCCCCGCGGGCGGGGCCAGCCAGGTTTCAGTCTGGCCATCGGTAAAGTCCAATTCCGCGTTACCCGCCTTACCGCTCACCGTGAGACGGAAGTGGCCAGTGTCCTTCTCCTGCTGGGACACATGGGCCACATTCAGCCCCGAGGCATGAAACTGCACGCGAAACGGTGCTTTCAGCTCGGCCCCCGCCAGCATCAGCGCCAGCCCCGGCTGCACCAGCGTCTTGGGGTCGGTGGTGTTCTTCTTGGTCACCGTCACCTTGAGCGGCTTGCTGTAAACGAAGTGCGGCAAATGCTTGTCATCGGCCAGCAGCATGCGCAGCGTGTAGGTACCGGGCGCCAGGGTCAGCACAGTCTCCATCTGACCCTTGCCAAAGTGGATGTACTGCTCGTTAAAGGGCAGCGCAGCCTTGAAATCCAGCGGCAGGTCGCGATTGACCAGCAAATGGTGGTGTCCGCTCTTGCCCTTCATCGGCTTGGCAATGGGCGCCAGCCCCCAGCCGCCCGAGAGGCCAAACTTCAGCACAAATGGCGTCTCGATGCTGTCGCCGGACTTGAGGTTGGTGAAATATGCCTCCGCCGTGCCGGCGGGTGCTGCAGCTTGCCAGGGGTGCAAGGGTTTGGGCGCCGGCGCACTCGCCGTTTGGGCCTGGAGCGACGCCCCCACCAGCAGTGAGCCCACGCCCACCATCCACGCAAAAGCACGCATAAACACCTCCCTGGTCTTCTTAGCTGCCTGCCACTTTCATCCG
This sequence comes from Rhodoferax sp. GW822-FHT02D07, assembly GCF_058802405.1. Taxonomy (NCBI): domain Bacteria; kingdom Pseudomonadati; phylum Pseudomonadota; class Betaproteobacteria; order Burkholderiales; family Comamonadaceae; genus Rhodoferax; species Rhodoferax sp. GW822-FHT02D07. Next base: position 82,924 of record NZ_JBXAOD010000006.1, on the reverse strand, counting down.
GTTGATGAGCACCGAGCCCACGGTCTTGGCGCCGTAGTTGTAGGTATCCGCGCCCACGGCTTGAATGCCCTTGAACATGTCCTTCATGTTGCCGGCAATCGTGATCTCGTGCACGGGAAACGCGATCTGGCCCTTCTCGATCCAGAAGCCGCTGGCGCCGCGCGAGTAGTCGCCGGTCACATAGTTCACACCCTGTCCCATGAGCTCCGTCACCAGCAGACCGGTGCCCAGCTTCTGCAGCATGGCGTCCAGGTCATCACTGGCGCGGGTCAGGCGGGAGGTGAACGTCAGGTTGTGCGAGCCACCGGAGTTACCGGTGGTCTTCATGCCCAGTTTGCGTGCGGAATAGCTGCTCAGGAAGTAGCCCTGCACCTTGCCGGCGTCCACCACCTTGCGCGACTGAACGCGCACGCCCTCGTCGTCAAAGGGCGAGCTGCCCTTGCCGCGCAGAACAAAGGGATCTTCAAAAATGTCGATGTGCTTGGGGAACACGGTCTTGCCCAACGAGTCCAGCAGGAAGGTGCTCTTGCGGTACAGCGCACCGCCGCTCACGGCTTGCACAAAGGCTCCCAGCAGGCCAGCGGCCAGCGGCGACTCGAACAACACCGGGCATTCCACGGTGGCGATCTTGCGCGCCTTGAGGCGGCTCAGTGCGCGCTCGGCCGCGTAGCGGCCCACGGCTTGGGGCGAGGCCAACTCATCGGCAGAACGCATGGAGCTGTACCAGGCATCGCGCTGCATGTCGCGGCCCTTGCCCGCAATGGGCGACACCGACAGCGAGTGGCGCGAGGAGGCGTAGCCACCGCGGAAGCCGCGCGTATGGGCGCTGAAAAAATGTGATTGCTGGGCAGAGACCGCTGCGCCCTCGCTGTTAGTGATGCGTTTGCTCACGCCCAAGGCGGCGGCTTCGCATTCCAGCGCAAGGCGTGCAGCCTCTTCGCTGGTCACGGCCCAAGGGTGAAACAGGTCCAGGTCGCGCTCGCGGGCGTCAACGGGCACGATGTCCTCAGCCTCGGGCAGGCTGGCAAACGGGTCTTCGGCAGTGAAACGGGCAATGTCGTAGGCCGCGCGCACCGTTTGGGCGATGGCAGCGTCCGAGAAGTCGGAGGTGCTGGCGTTGCCGCGGCGGTGGCCCAGATAGACAGTGACGCCCAGGGACTTGTCGCGGTTGCGCTCCACGTTTTCCAGCTCGCCATTGCGCACGGACACGCTCAGGCCGCAGCCTTCCGACACATCGGCGCCGGCGTCCGTCGCACCCAGCTTTTTGGCCTCGGCCAGCGCGGCGTCCACCCGGGTCTCGAAAAAGGCGCGGGTGTAGGCGAAACCGTTGCCGGCAGCGGGAGAGGAGACGGGGGTTGGGGAGCTGTGCCCAGAGGCGGAGGTGGGTTTCTTCATGGCGACGGCTATGATACTTGGCTATGTCACGCAAACTCAAAAAAGGCTATTACGTCAAAGGCCAATTCGTTGCCGAGGGCAGCGCACTGGACCTGGAGTACAAGCGCGAACTCAAGGGCACGGACGAACCGACCCGTACCGACCTCAAGAAAGAAAGCGATGCGCTGCAGAAGCTGGGTGAAGACCTGCTGACCCTGCGCGCCGAGCTGATGACCAAGCTGGAGCTGCCCGACCGCCTGGTCGAAGGCGTGGCCGAAGCCAAGCGAATCACCAATTTCGAAGGCAAACGCCGCCAGATGCAGTTCATCGGCAAGCTCATGCGCAAGCTGGAGCCCGCCAAATGGGACCAAATCCGCGCTGCGCTGGAAGAACAGCACATGCCGTCGGCCAAGGAAACCCTGGTGCTGCACCAGGCCGAGCAGTGGCGCGACCGACTGATTGCCGATGACGATGCCGTGGGCCAATGGCTCAACCTGAGCCCCGACACCGACAGCCAGCAGCTGCGTGCCCTGGTCCGCCAGGCCCGCAAGGACGCCAAACCGGAGAAACCCGGCGAAGCCCAGCGCCATGGCCGGTCCTACCGCGAAATTTTCCAGCTGGTGCGCGAAGCCTTGCTGGCTAACCAGCAGACTGCCGGCGACACTACATCCGAGGTGGACGACGAGGGTGACGGGGACTGAGCACAGCCATGGCGACCAGCTACGAACCGGCCCGCATCGGCATCGTTTCCATCAGTGACCGCGCCTCCAGCGGCGTCTACGAAGACAAGGGCCTCCCGGCCCTGCAGGAGTGGTTGAGCCGCGCGCTACACAACCCGCTGCAATTCGAAGCCCGGCTGATTCCCGACGACCAGAAGACCATTGAAGACACCCTGATCGCCCTGGCTGATGCCAAATGCGCCCTGGTGCTGACCACGGGCGGCACCGGCCCGGCGCTGCGCGATGTCACGCCAGAAGCCACGCTGGCCGTGGCCGACAAGGAAATGCCGGGTTTTGGGGAGCAGATGCGCGCCATCGGTCTGCACTTTGTGCCCACCGCCATCCTCTCCCGCCAGGTCGCGGTCATCCGCAGCCAGACGCTGATCATCAACCTGCCGGGTCAGCCCAAGGCGATTGCCGAGACGCTGGAAGGCTTGAAGGACGCGGATGGCAAGCAGATCGTGCCCGGCATCTTTGCTGCCGTGCCCTACTGCGTGGACCTGATTGGCGGGCCCTATCTCGAAACCGAGGATTCAGTGTGCAAGGCATTCCGCCCCAAAAGTGCGGTGCGACCGCAGCAAAGCTAAGTCTCACGCGCCTAGCACCCATAAAAAACGGCCGCGAGGGCCGTTTTTTTATTTCCCGATCAATTGGTTGAGCTTCTCGGCTTCAAAACACTCCTTGCGCGCCGCATCCTTGGGCACGCAATCACTGTCGGCAAGCTGGGCCGACAGCTGGGAGACGGCTTTCCACAGTAGCGCAATCTGGTGGTCCTGGCCGGAAGCGCTGTCGACCAGACCACGCAGGGCCTGACTCACCGGGTCGTCGTCCTGGGTGATGCCATAGGCGCTGAACTTGCGCTCGGTGCCAGTCACGTCGGCGCTCACGCCTTCCTTGCTGGGGATGATGCGTGCCGGGATGCCCACGGCCGTGGCGCCCGCGGGCACGGGCTTGATGACCACCGCATTGCTGCCGATCTTGGCGCCATCACCCACCTCAAAGCCCCCCAGCACCTTGGCGCCGGCGCTGACCACCACGTCCTTGCCCAGCGTGGGATGGCGCTTGGCGCCCTTGTAGAGGCTGGTGCCGCCCAGGGTCACTCCCTGGTAAATCGTGCAGCCGTCACCGATCTCGGCAGTCTCGCCCACCACGGTGCCCATGGCGTGGTCAAAGAACACGCGCTGCCCGAGCTTGGCGCCGGGGTGGATTTCAATGCCCGTGAAAAAGCGCGACAGGTGCGAGATAAAGCGCCCCAGCCACTTGAGCCCGTGCGTCCAGCACCAGTGGGCCGGGCGGTGCAGCACCACGGCGTGCAGGCCGGGGTAGCAGGTGATGACCTCCCAAGTGGTGCGGGCGGCGGGATCACGGTCCAGAATGCACTGGATGTCAGAGCGGATACGGGAAAACATGGCGCGAAGTCTATCCTTTTGCACCAATCTTGCTGTCTATAGCCACCAAATCCGCACCCTTGGCAGGTGCTTGCGCGCTCTGCTGCAGGATGGCTTTGGCAATGCCACGCAGAATGTGGATCTCTTCCTGTGTGACTTGGGCGCGGTTGAACAGGCTGTTGAGCCGGGGCATGAGCTTCTTGGGCGCAGCCGGGTCCAGAAAGCCCAGCGCCACCAGTGACTGCTCCAGATGCCCCAGCATGCCGGCGACTTGGGCAGCGTCCGCCAGCGCGCTGGACGCGGTAGCTGCTTCCACCCCAAACCCGCCCAGCGCCAGCCGCCATTCGTAGGCAATCACCTGCAAGGCAGCGCCGATATTGAGCGAACCAAACTGAGGGTTGCTGGGGATGGAGAGGCAGACATGGCAACGGTACACGTCTTCATTGCGCATGCCAAAGCGTTCGGAGCCGAACAGGAAGCCTACGCCTGCGGGAGTAGCTTTTGGGGTCAAATCACCCTCTAGCCCATTTGGAATATGCGCGAGCAGCTCTCCTTTTGATAGCAATTCAAAGTGCTGTCGTGGAGTGCGCGTGGGCGGACCGAAGTCGCGTGGCGTCATCGCCGTGGCGCAAAGGTGGTCCACGCCATCGAGCGCCTCGTCCAGCGTGTCCACAATGCGGCACTTGGCCAACACATCCAGTGCCCCGCTGGCGCGCTGGATGGTTTCCTCGCGGCGCAGCACATTGGCCCAGCGCGGCGCCACCAGCACCAGGTCGTCAAAGCCCATGGTTTTCATGGCGCGGGCGGCAGCGCCCACATTGCCGGCGTGGCTGGTATTGATAAGAATGAAACGGGTGTGCATACGAGGTCGGAGTCAGGCGGAACGGGACGGTTTTGGGGTCTTAGGGTGCGCAACCAAGGCCCAACCGCTAAAATAGCGCCTATTGTCGCCGCCTGCATCGCCAGCCGGTCCTCCCAGTTCTTCCCCCAACAATCTATGACGCTCAATCTGCACCCCATGGTCAATGTGGCCATCAAGGCCGCCCGCACTGCCGGTTCCATCATCAACCGCGCTGCTTTGGACATCGAATCCGTTCGTGTGTCGCAAAAAAAGGCCAATGACTTCGTCACCGAAATCGACCATGCTGCAGAACAAGCGATCATTGAAACCCTGCTGACGGCCTACCCCGGCCACGGCATCTGGGCCGAAGAATCCGGCAAGGAACACGGCGCGCCCGACTCCGAATACGTCTGGATCATCGACCCCCTGGACGGTACCACCAACTTCATCCACGGCCTGCCTGTGTACTGCGTCAGCATCGCGCTGGCCGTGCGCGGCAAGGTCGAGCATGCCGTGGTCTATGACCCCACGCGCAATGACCTGTTCACCGCCACCAAGGGCCGCGGCGCTTTCCTCAACGACCGCCGCATCCGTGTGTCCAAGCGCACCCAGCTGAAGGAGTCGCTGATCTCCACCGGATTCCCCTTCCGCCAAGGCGACAACTTCAACCAGTACCTGCAGATGATGGGCGACGTGATGCAGCGCACCGCCGGCCTGCGCCGCCCAGGTTCCGCCGCGCTGGACCTGGCCTATGTGGCCGCCGGCTATACCGAAGGCTTCTTCGAACTGGGCCTGCAGCCCTGGGACGTGGCCGCTGGCTCGCTGCTGGTGACCGAGGCCGGTGGCCTGGTGGGCAACTTCACGGGTGAAGCCGAGTTTCTGGACCAGCAGGAAATGCTGGCCGGTACGCCGCGTGTCTATGGCCAACTGGTGAGCCTGCTGGGCAAGTACAGCAAGTTCGCGCCCGCCGGTGAGAAAGCCGCCCTGCGCCAGGCCGCCATCGCTGCGGACAACAGCGCAGAAGCCCCCGCTTCAGACGCCTGATTCCACGCGAGTCTGGCCTTGCCCCGCTAGCGGCAGGGCCTCCACCGGCATGGGGCGGCCAAACAGATAGCCCTGGAACAGCGTGCAGCCGTTCTGCAGCAGAAAGTCGCGCTGCCCGGCTGTTTCCACCCCCTCTGCCACCACTCCAAGTCCCAGACTCTGGCCTAACGCCAGCACGGTGCGGGCAATGGCCGCATCGTTGGGGTCGGTCAGCACGTCGCGCACAAAGGACTGGTCGATCTTGAGCTGCTCCAGCGGCAGGAGCTTGAGGTAGGACAGGGACGAATACCCGGTCCCGAAATCGTCCAGCGAGAACTTCAGTCCGCTCAGGCGCAGCTCCGTCATCTTGCGCACGGCGTCGTCCGCATCGCTGAGCAGCAGGCTCTCCGTCAGCTCCAGCTTCAGGTTCAGCGGGTTGGCCCGCGTGGCCAGCAAGGTGGCAGCCACCTGGTCCACAAAATCGGGATGGCGGAACTGGCGAGCGCTCACGTTCACCGCAATCGTCAGCCCCGCCGTGGCCGGATCCTCGGACCACTGGGCCAACTGACGGCAGGCGGTCTCCAGCACCCAAGCACCCAAAGACAAGATCAAACCGGTCTGTTCGGCCATGGAAATGAAGGCATTCGGCGAGACCATGCCCCGCTGTGGGTGCTGCCAACGCACCAGGGCCTCGGCCCCGACCATGCAGCCCTGCGTATCCACCACGGGCTGGTAGTACACCACCAGCTCCTGGCGCTGCAGGCCCTGCCGCAGGTCCTGCTCCAGCGCCGTGCGCTGGGCTACCAGCGCCTGCATGGCAGGGTCGAAGAAACGCAGGGTATTGCGCCCGGCCGCCTTGGCCTCGTACATGGCCAGGTCCGCCTGTTTGAGCAGCTCGTCCACCGTCTGCTCCTGCTGCCCGAACAGGGTGATACCAATGCTGGGCGTGCTGTGGTGCTCCATGTCCCCCAACAGGTACATCTGGTTGAGGCTGGCAATCACCTTCTTGCCGACCTGCTCCACATGCGCCATGGCCAGCACCGGGTCCCGCTCCAGGCTGTGCAGCATGACCACGAATTCATCTCCGCCCAGGCGCGCCACCGTGTCGGCCTGGCGCACGCAGGCCACCAGGCGCTGGGCCACATCGCGCAGCAGCAAGTCGCCCACATCGTGGCCCCGGGTGTCGTTGAGATCCTTGAAGTTGTCCAGATCGATGAACAGCAAGGCCCCCACCGATTTGTCGCGCCCAGCCAGCACCAGCGCCTGCTGCAGACGGTCGATGAGCAGACGGCGATTGGGCAAGCCGGTCAGCACATCAAAGAACGCCAGCCGCTCAATCTTTTCTTCCGCCAGCTTGCGCCCGGTGATATTGCGACCCACGCCGCGGTAGCCCTGGAAGCGGCCTTGCGCATCGAAAATGGGGGCGCCGCTGATGGACATCCAGTACACCCGGCCCTCCGCATCGACATCGCACAGTTCCAGCTCGCGGAATTCCGCATGGGACTCCAGCAAAGCGCGGTGCGCGTCCCAGTCCGCTTCGGACATGTTGGCGGCGCCAACCTCCCATCGGGTCTTGCCCAGACCCCGGCTGCCCGACACGCCCAGCTTGCCCGCCACCGAGCCATCAAAGCGTACAAAGCGGAACTCTGCATCCTGCTCCCAGAACCAGTCGGACGACAGGTGCGTGAGCGAGCGAAAGCGCGCTTCACTCTCCAGCAAGGTGGCCTGCGCAGCCTTGTGTTCGGTGATGTCATTGAGGTAGACCACCGCATGCGCCTCGCCACCCAGGCTCAGGCGCGTCCCGGTCATGAGCAACAGGAGCTTGCGGCCATCGCGCGTGGTGAAGGGCACCTCCTGGTGCGGCGGCAGATTTGGCCGGTCGAACGCAGCGTCACGAATCTCCTTGCTGGACCAGAAGCCCAGGTCCAGGGAGGTGCGGCCCATGGCTTCCTGCCAGGAGTAGCCGGTCAGGCGCTCCCAGCGCCGGTTCACATCGACGTAGGCCCCATCGCTGATGCGATTCACCGAGATAGCCGCCGTGCTGCGCACGAAGAGCGCGTCCAGCATGTCGTACTGCCGGCGACCGGACGCCTCCAGCGCTGCCAGCGCACCACGCAGCCGCTCCACCTCGGCCTGCAGGCGTTCCACACTGTCCAGGGGTTCTGGTTGCGCGTTCTGGCTCATGGGGCGGGCAGCTTGAGCTGCTCAACCGGCACGGGCCGTGCAAAGAAGTAGCCCTGAAACGCCTTGCATCCGTTGCGCAACAGAAAGTCGCGCTGCCCTTCGGTTTCCACCCCTTCGGCCACCACGCCCAAATCCAGGCTGCGGGCCAGGTTGAGGATGGTGCGGGCGATGGCCGCATCGTTGGGGTCGGTCAGCACGTCGCGCACAAAGGACTGGTCGATCTTGAGCTGGTCCAACGGCAGGCGCTTGAGGTAGGCCAGGCTGGAATAGCCGGTACCAAAGTCGTCCAGCGAAAACCCCACCCCAATGGAACGCAACTCGCTCATCTTGTCGATCACCTCGTCAAAGTCGGACAGCAACAGGCTCTCGGTCAGTTCGAGCTTGAGCCGGTAGGGGTTGGCGCCCGAAAGGCGCAACAGGTTCAGGATGTGGTTGGAAAAATCGGGGTGCTTGAATTGGCGCGCGCTCACATTGACAGCCATGGTCAGGCGCTGGGTATGCGGCTTGGCGCTCCAGGCCACCAGTTGGGCGCAGGCCGCCTCCAGCACCCACTGGCCCAGCGGCAGGATCAGCCCGGTTTGCTCGGCCACAGGGATGAACTCATTGGGCGGCACCAGCCCGCGCTCGGGATGCTTCCAGCGGAGCAGGGCTTCCACGCCGGTGACATGGCCCTGGTCGTCGACCACGCTCTGGTAGTACAGCATGAACTCCTCACGCGACAGGCCCTGACGCAGGTCTGCCTCCATGGCAGCGCGTGCCGAAGCGGCAGCCTGCATCTCGGGGTCGAAAAAGCGCAGCGTATTGCGCCCTGCGCCCTTGGCCTGGTACATGGCCAAGTCGGCACGCTTGAGCAGTTCGTCGACCGAGTGTTGCTGCTGGTAGAACAGGGTGACACCGATACTGGGAGAGCTGTGCAGCGTGTGGCTGCCCAGCGCGAACTGCTGGTTGAGCGACTGCAGCACTTTCTTGGCCACCATCTCGGCCTGGCTGGCGGCCTCGGCAGGCTGCGGGTCCAGCTCTTCCAGCATGACGACGAACTCGTCGCCCCCCAAGCGCGCCACCGTGTCCACATCACGCACACATTCCTGCAGCCGGCTGGCAACCTGTTGCAGCAGCAGGTCGCCCATGTGGTGGCCCAGCGTGTCGTTAAGGATCTTGAAGTTGTCCAGGTCAATGAACAGCAGCGCGCCATGGTGGCGGTGGCGCACGCTGGTGGCGACGGCGTGTTCCAGCCGGTCGATCAGCAGGCGCCGGTTGGGCAGACCGGTGAGCGCATCAAAGAAGGCCAGGCGCTCAATTTCGGCTTCGGCCTGCTTGCGCGCCGAAATGTCCCGGCCTGTACCGCGGTAGCCGCAGAACTCGCCCTGCGCGTTGAAGATGGGCGCTCCACTGATGGACGCCCACATATACGTACCGTCCTTGAGCACACGCTGCATCTCGAAATCGTGGAAGGTCTCGTGCGCCATGACCTGCGCCTTGTGGGCCTCCCACTGGGCCGGGCTCACGCCCAGCGCACCGGAGTCCCAGCGCGTGCGGCCAATCGCGGCATCGGATGCCAGTTTGGCGCTGCTCAGGCCATTGCCGTCGACGCGCACAAAACGGTACTCCGCATCCTGCTCCCAGTACCAGTCAGAGGACAGGGCGGAGAGGCTGCGGAAGCGCTCTTCGCTGGCCTGCAGGCGCTCTTGGGCCTCTTTCTGGGGCGTGATGTCGGTGATGGAGCCGCAAAACAGCACCGAGCCGTCCTCCTGCCGCTCCGGCAGGGAGTTGCCCAGCATCCAGCGCACGCCACCGTCGGGTGCAAGCACCCGGAATTCGCAGTGCCAAGGCACAACACGCATCATCGCGTCCCAGGTGCTCTTGCGCACCAGGTCCGCGTCGTCGGGATGAATGCCGCGGAACAACAAGGTCGGATCGGCATAGACCTGCTCCGGCGTCACCCCGTAGATCTGCTCCACCCCTGCACTGACAAACGGGAAGATGAAGCGCCCATCCGCCCACATCTGGTACTCGTACACCAGGCCCGGGGCACGGCTGGTGATTTTGTGGATGAAGGCCAGGCGGTTTTCCAGGCTCTGGCGCACACGCTGCTCGTCTGTGAACTCCTGGATCACGCCCATCTCGGCCTGCACCACGCCGTCCTTGAACTGCTGGTAAAAGCGCGCCCGCACCCAGATCAGCTCGCCATCAGGCCGGCGCCAGCGGTACTCCACCACCGCACCGTCCATGCGCTGCAGCGCCTGTTCGACCTGGGGCCGGTCCTCCGGTTCCAGGCTCTCGATCAGCTGGCCGCGCCGCAACTGGGTCTGCTCACCCAGACCACCGATGTGTGCAGCCCCGCGCGAGATCTGCAGCTCCTGGCTGTCCGGGTGGGTCACCCAGTGGCCCACCTTGGCCAGGGACTCCGTGAGTTCGTAGAGCTTGACCTGGCGGTTGAGCGTGTCATTGGCCTTTTCCAGCGCCTGCTCGCCGGCCCGCAGGGCCTCGTGGGCCAGCCGCTCGGCCGTCACGTCGCGCAGGTAGAGCAGGATGTAGGTCTCGCCCTGCTCGATCACCCGGGCCGCATTCATGCGCACCACCCGCGGGTTGCGGTCCTTCATCACCAGCGTGACGTCGGCGTCCACCACCCGCCCGCCCTGATAGAGCGGCGCAAACACACGTTCACGCTCCGAGGGGTCCAGCCAATGGCCCAACTCGACGGCAGTGCGTCCCAGCGCTTCGTCGCGTGAATAGCCGGTCAGGTGCAGCCACTCGGTATTGACTTCGACCAGCACGCCGTCCTGCGCGCGGATCAGGGCAATGGCCTCCGGGCTGCAGTCAAAAATGGTCTTGAATACGCCCGGTGTCAGGCCCCATGCCCCGCCGGACACGCCGGGCTGCGCGCCGGGCGGTAGGGGCTGGTTGGGCAGGGGCGGGGACTTCACGGACACAGGAGACTCGCCAGAGTGGGACTGCCCGCATCATAGGGCTTCAAAGCAGGCTCCGTCACGCTGGACAACCCCTAGGAAATCCGGCGCGGCCAGCGAAGTTGATAGACTTCTTTGGATGACCGAAACGGCCCCTCCCCACACCCCCATGATGCAGCAGTATCTGGGTCTCAAAGCCCAGTACCCCGGCACCCTGCTCTTCTACCGCATGGGGGATTTTTACGAGATGTTCTACGCCGATGCCGAGAAGGCCGCACGCCTGCTCGACATCACGCTCACGCAGCGCGGCCAGTCGGCCGGCGAACCGGTCATCATGGCCGGCGTGCCCTTCCATGCCATGGAGGGTTACTTGGCCAAGCTGATCCGCCATGGTGAGTCGGTCGCCATCTGCGAACAGGTGGGGGAAGTGGGCGCGGCCAAGGGCCCGGTGGAACGCAAGGTGGTGCGCGTGGTCACCCCCGGCACGCTGACCGACGCCGAGCTGCTGAACGAAAAGTCCGAATCGATTTTGATGGCCGTGCACCAGGGCCCGCGCAACCGCTGCGGCCTGGCCTGGCTCTCCGTCACGCAGGGCGTGGTGTTTTTGGCCGAGTGCGCGCCCGATGAGGTGAATGGCTGGATCACCCGTGTGGCCCCCAGCGAGCTGGCCTACAGCGCCAGCTGCACCACCACGTTTGAAGACCGCCTCAAGCGCCTGCGCTCTACGAGTAACGCGCTGTACCTCACGGCCCGGCCCGAATGGCAGTTTGACAGTGCTTTAGGCCAGCGCAAACTGCTGGACGCGCTGCAGGCCGCCAGTCTGACCAGCTGGCACGCGCAAGACCTGCCGCTGGCCCACGCCGCCAGCGCCGCGCTGCTGGGCTATGCCGAGCACACGCAGGGCCGCGCGCTCACGCACATCCACAGCGTGCAGGTACAGCGCAATGACGCGTTGATCGACCTGCCCGTGACCACGCGCCGCAACCTGGAGCTGGTGCAAACCTTGCGCGGCGAGGACAGCCCCACGCTGTTCAGTCTCATCGACACCTGCATGACCGGCATGGGCAGCCGCATGCTCAAAAGCTGGCTACTGGAACCCCAGCGCGACCGCACCGAGGCGCAGCACCGGCTGCAGGCCATCGGAGTTTTGCGCAACAACTTCTGGCAAACCCTGCGCGGCCAGCTCAAGGGCTGCGCCGATGTGGAGCGCATCACCGCGCGCACCGCACTGCGCCAGGTGCGCCCCCGTGAACTCGTGGCCCTGGTGGTAACGCTAAAAAAAACGGAGCTACTTGCGCAACATCTACGCGGGCTGGACGGCTATTTGGCCCATATTGCAGAGCAGCTGCAGCCCCCTGGGGACGCGACGGCCCTGCTGGCCCGCGCCATAGACCCCGAGCCCGCCGCACTGGTGCGCGATGGCGGCGTGATCGCCAACGGCTTTGACGCCGATCTGGACGAGCTGCGCGCCATCCAGACCAATTGCGATGCGTTTTTGCTGGACCTGGAGGTGCGCGAGAAAGCGCGCACCGGCATTGCCAACCTACGCGTGCAGTTCAACAAGGTGCACGGCTTCTACATCGAGGTCACCACCGGCCAAGTGGACAAGGTGCCCGACGACTACCGCCGCCGCCAGACGCTGAAGAACGCCGAGCGCTTCATCACCCCAGAGCTCAAGGCCTTTGAAGACAAGGCCCTGAGCGCGCAGGAACGTGCGCTGGCGCGCGAGAAGTATTTGTTCGAGCAGGTGCTGGACCAGTTGCAGGCGCACATTCCCCAGCTCACGCGCGTGGCACGCGCGCTGGCCGCACTGGACGCGCTGTGCGCGCTGACCGAGCGCGCACTCACGCTGGACTGGTGCGCCCCGCAGTTTGTGGCCGAGCCTTGCATTGACATTGAAGCCGGCCGCCACCCGGTGGTGCAGGCACGGCTGGCCGAGTTGAGCAGTGGCAACTTCATTGCCAATGACGCGCGCTTTGGCCCCAAGCAGCGCATGCAGATCATCACTGGCCCCAACATGGGCGGTAAGTCCACCTACATGCGCCAGGTCGCCCTCATCGTGCTCTTGGCCAGCATGGGCAGCTATGTGCCCGCCAAGGCCTGCCGCCTGGGGCCCATCGACGCCATCCACACCCGCATCGGCGCGGCCGATGACCTGGCCAATGCCCAGTCCACCTTCATGCTGGAGATGACCGAGGCCGCGCAGATCCTGCACAGCGCCACGCCGCACAGCCTGGTGCTGATGGACGAGATTGGCCGCGGCACCAGCACCTTCGACGGCCTGGCCCTGGCGTCGGCCATCGCCACCCAGCTGCACGACAAGACGCAAGCCTTCACGCTGTTTGCCACCCACTACTTCGAACTCACCGAGTTCCCCGCCACCCACCACGCTGCCATGAACGTGCACGTGAGCGCGGCCGAGGCCGGGCGCGACATCGTCTTCCTGCACGCCATCGAACCCGGCCCGGCCAGCAAGAGCTACGGCGTGCAAGTGGCTCGCCTGGCGGGCATGCCCGCGGCCGTGCTGAACCATGCGCGCCACACGCTGGACGCGCTGGAGGCCCATGCCTCCGAGCAACAGCTGCAAGTCGACCTCTTCGCCGCCCCCCCTGCCCTGGAAGCCCCACCGGCAAGCGCCGTGGAAAGCGCCTTGGCAGGCATCAACCCCGACGTCATGAGCCCGCGCGAGGCCATGGATGCGCTGTACCAGCTGAAAGCGCTCGCCGCGCGCGGCTGACTACCGCCTTCTACAATCCAGGTTTACGCCTCCCAGAACGACAACAATGACCTACTGCGTCGCCCTCAAACTTAACGCCGGACTGGTGTTTCTCTCCGACTCGCGCACCAACGCGGGTCTCGACCAGATCAGCACCTTCCGCAAGATGATCGTGTACGAGAAGCCGGGCGACCGCTTCATGGTGCTGCTCTCGGCCGGCAACCTGTCCATCTCACAGTCGGTGCGTGAAATCCTGCAGATCGAGCGACTCAAGGACCACGAGGAAGACGAAGGCATCACCATCTGGAATGCCAAGAGCATGTTTGATGCGGCCCGCGTGTTGGGCTCGGCCATCCGCAAGGTGCAGGAGCGCGATGGCGCGGCGCTGAAGAACGCGGGCGTGGACTTCAACGTGTCGCTGATCTTCGGCGGTCAGATCCAGGGCGAAGGCATGCGCCTGTTCCAGGTCTATTCGGCTGGCAATTTCATCGAAGCCACACCAGAGACACCCTACTTCCAGGTGGGTGAGTCCAAGTACGGCAAGCCGGTGCTGGACCGCGTAATCACGCCACACACCCCGCTGGACGAAGCCGCCAAGTGCGCGCTGGTGTCCATGGACTCCACGCTCAAATCCAACCTCTCGGTGGGCCTGCCGCTGGACATGGTGGTCTACGAAGCCAATACCTTTGCCACCGACAAGGTGGTCTGCATCGACGAAAACAACCCCTACTTCCAGATGTTGCACAGCAGCTGGGGCCAGAAGCTGCGCGAAGTGTTTGACAGCATCGAGGACCCGATGTGGAATGGCGGGCAGACCGAAGTGCCGCTGCTGGTTCCCAGCGCCCGCAGCCTACCCCTGAAGAAGATCACAACGCCTGACGAGAAACTGATTTAGCCCGGCTTGATGTCCACCATCGTTTTCTCCCACGCCAACAGCTTTCCCGCCAGCACCTACAAGCTGCTGTTCAAGAGCCTCAAGGCCCGGGGCTATAGCGTCAAGGCCCTGGACAAATACGGCCACGACCCGCGCTACCCCGTCACCGACAACTGGCCCCATGTGGTGCAGCAGCTGGTGGACTACGCCAGCAAAGTGGTCGAAAAGGCTGGCGAACCCGTCTGGCTGGTCGGCCATTCGCTGGGCGGGTTTCTCAGCCTCATGGCGGCAGCCCGCCACCCTGAGTTGGCCAAGGGCGTGGTGCTGATCGACTCCCCCATCCTGGGCGGTTGGCGCTCCAAGGCGCTGGGCCTGGTCAAGACCACGCAGCTGGTTGGCTCCATCTCGCCAGGCGCGGTGAGCCGCGCGCGCCGCAACAGCTGGCCCAGCCTGGAGGCTGCCTTCGAGCACTTCCGCCACAAGAAGGCCTTTGCCAAATGGGACCCGCAGGTGCTGCAGGACTATGTGGAGGCCTTCCCCGAGGACGCCGATGGCAAGCGCACACTGGCTTTTGACCGCGCGATTGAAACCGCCTTCTACAACACCCTGCCCGACAACCTGGACCGCCTGCTGGCGCGCCATCCGATCAAATGCCCCGTGACCTTCATCGGGGGAGACCAGTCCGAGGAAATGAAGCAGGTCGGCATGGCCATGACCGAAAAGGTCACCAAGGGTCGCATCATGATGCTCGATGGCAGCCACCTTTTCCCCATGGAAAAGCCGCTGGCCACAGCGGCGGCGCTGGAAGCCGCGTTGCGGAACATGGAGCGCTGACGCAGCATGGACACCAGCCTGCAAGAGCAACTGGACCGCCTGCACGAGCAGGTTCAGGCCTTGCAGTCCAAGAACAGGCAGTTGCAGGCCGCGCTGGACGAACAGCAAACCCTGGCCAGCCAATGGCTGGAACGCCGCACGCGCGAATTGCAGGCCGAAGCCCGGGAACAGAAAAAGGCCGAGGCCTTGCAAAATGTGTTCTACCGGATTGCCGAACGCGCAACGGCCGGGCTCTCGCTGTACGACTTTCTGAAGACCGTGCACCAGCTGCTCGGTGAGCTGCTGTATGCCAAGAACTTTTATGTGTGCCTGAGCCACCCGTCCAGGAATACGGTGGACTTTCCGTACTACGAGGACGAGAAAGATGGCGACACCATGCAGCGCTATGGTGTTCCGCGCAGCCGGGGCATGACCGAGTTCGTGCTGCGTACCGCCAAACCCCAGCTCATCAGCGCAGCGCGCTTTGCCGAGTTGCAGGCCAATGGCGAAATCACCGAGGCTACCGGCGACCTCACCTTCAGCAGCTGGCTGGGTGTTCCCATGCAGATGGAGGGCAAGGTACGCGGTGTGCTAGTGGTGCAAGGCTACGAGCCCAATGTGCACTACTCCGAGGCGGACGCCGACATCCTGGGCTTTGTGGCCAACCACGTGGGGGCCGCGCTGGAACGGCAGCAGGCCATCGAGGACATGCGCAACTCCGAGGCACGCTACCGCTCGGTGATCGAGAACGTGGGCGTGGGCGTCGTGGTGGTGCAGGACGGGCGCATGGTGTTTGCCAACCCCAGCATGGTGCGCATCGTCGGACATTCGCTGGACTACCTGCTGTCCCAGCCCTTTACCGCCACCATCCACCCGGATGACGTGGCAACGGTGCTGGAGCGGCACCAGCGCCGCCTGCGTGGCGAGACGGTGGAGCTCAACTACACCTTCCGTGTCATCACCGCCACCGCTCAGGTCCGCACGCTGGAACTCTCGGCCGTCTTGATCGAGTGGGGCCAGCGCGATGCCACGTTGCTGTTTGTGGTGGACGCTACGGCCCGCATGCAGGCCGAGGAAACCCAGCGCCAGGCCCTGCAACAGCAGATCGCGCTCAACGATCTGAAGGCCCGCTTCATCACCATGGCCTCGCACGAGTTCCGCACGCCATTGGCCACCATCCACGGATCGGTGGAACTGTTGCAGCACTACCAGGACCGCATGCCCGCCGACAAGAAGCAGCAGACGTTGCAGCGGATCGACGACGCCGTGGAGCGCATGACCCACATGTTGGAGAACGTGCTGGTCATTGGCCGCACCGATGCAGGCCGGCTGGAATTCAAGCCCCGCAGCCTGAGCGTCACCGCCTTCTGCAACGGCCTGGTTGACGAGCTGCGCAGCGCCATGGCGCGCCAGCTCGACAAGGTCGACCTGCAGATCAGTCTGCCCCCGGTGGAACAGCACTACTGGCTGGACGACACTCTGATCCGCAACATCGTGGGCAACCTGCTCTCCAATGCCATCAAGTACTCACCCCACGGTGGCACGGTCCGCTTTATGGTGACCGAGGAAGAGGCTGCGCTGGTGTTCACCGTGTCCGACCAGGGCATTGGCATACCCGCTGCCGACCAGGCCCAGCTCTTTGTGAGCTTCCACCGGGCCAGCAATGTGGGACCGATTGCGGGCACGGGCCTGGGCCTGTCCATCGTCAAGGAAGCCGCTACCTGCCATGAAGGCAGCATCACGCTGGAAAGCGCCGTTGGCCAGGGCAGTACCTTCCGGGTGCAGTTGCCCACCCACCGTTGCGCGCCGGAGCTCTGAGCCCATGAAAATCTTGATCGCCGAAGACGAACCTTCCCTGCGCGAGAACCTCCAATGGATGCTGGAGCTGGAGGGCTACGAAGTGATGGCCGCCTGCGATGGCGCCGACGCGCTGGACCAGGCCCGACAGCAGCGCCCCGACCTGGTGTTGACCGATGTGATGATGCCCGTGCTGGACGGCTACGGCCTCATACGCGCGCTGCGCGAGGACGCCCGTACGGCCACCGTACCCATCATCATGCTTACCGCCAAGGCCGACCGGGGCGATGTGCGCACCGGCATGAACCTGGGTGCGGACGACTACCTCACCAAGCCCTGCCGCCGCGAGGAATTGCTCGAAGCCGTGCAGGCCCGCCTGCAGCGCAGCAGCAGCCTGGAGCAGGCCGCCCAGCGCCTGCAAAACGAAACCCGCTACGCCATGCAGATCGACACGCTCACGGCCCTGCCGGGGCGTGACCTATTCGAGCAACAGCTCGAAGCTGCGCTGGCGCAGCACCCGGGCGTGGCCCTGCTCTGCCTGGGCCTGGACGGCTTTGCCAAGATCAACGAGTCGCTGGGCACCGGCGTGGGCGACATGGTGCTGCGCGAGGTGGGCAAGCGCCTCAACCTCTTCTCCACCCAATGGGAGCAGCCCACGGCGCACGACGCGGTGGGCCGCATCGGCGGTGACCAGTTCGCCCTGTGCATGGCCGGCATGCAGCAGGAAGAGCGCCTGCATCTGCGTGCCGCCGAGCTGCTGCAGCGTCTGGCCCAGCCTTACCATGTGAGCGGGCACGCGCTGTACCTGACCGCCAGTGCCGGCGCCAGCCTGTACCCGGCCCAGGCCGACAGTGCGCACGCCTTGCTGCTCAACGCAGAATCGGCCCTGCACCACGCCAAACCCAGCGGCCCGGGGACCTATGTGTACTTCGACGCCGCGATGAACCGCCAGGTGGCGCGTTCACTGCAGATCCACAACGAGCTGCACCACGCCATGGCCCAGGGGCAGCTGCAGGTCTACTACCAGCCGCAGGTGCAGATTGCCACCGGCAAGGTGGTGGGCTTCGAGGCCCTGCTGCGCTGGCACCACACCACGCTGGGCTGGATACCGCCGTCCGAGTTCATCCCCATCGCCGAGCAGAGCGGCATCATCGTGCAGATCGGCCAGTGGGTCATGCACACCGCCGCTGCGCAGGCCGCGCAGTGGCTGGCCCAGGGACACAGCGGCTTTCGCATGGCGGTCAACCTCTCGGTGCGCCAGTTCGCCGGCAAGAACCTGCCGGCCCTGGTGGCCCAGGTGCTGCAGGACACCGGCCTGCCCGCGCACATGCTGGAGCTGGAAGTGACGGAAAGCATGGCCCTGCAAAGTGTGTCCTCCACCCTGGCCACGCTGCACGCCTGCAAAGCGTTGGGCGTGAAGCTGGCGATGGACGATTTCGGCACCGGCTACTCCAGCCTGGCCTACCTCAAGCAGTACCCGCTGGACGCCCTCAAGATCGACCAGGCGTTTACGCGCAACATCACGCAGGACGCGGGGGATGCAGCCATTACCCGGGCCATTGTGGCGATGGCGCACAGCTTTGGGATGACTGTCGTCGCTGAAGGCGTGGAGACGGTGGCGCAGCTGGAGTTTTTGCGGGGGTTGGACTGCGAGGAGTTCCAGGGCTACCTGTTCAGCAAGCCAGTGCCTGCTGACGAGGCGGTTCGGTGCTTTGCTGGGTATCTCGGGTAGTTCGCAACACCCGCTTTTTTGGACACCCACTCCCCCAGCCCCTCGCCCCGTCGGCGAGGGGAGCCTTTAACAGCCATATTTGACTGCTGCACTCCGGCTACGGGGGCGCATGCGAGGGGTTGCCACCATTAGTTCGGTCCACGGCCAGCGCCTGCGGTTGTGGGACTTCGGAGAGATCGGTATGCACACGCTGGCGGCAGCGCCCGCCAGTGGCTCCGCGCCTACCTCTCCCCTTTCACCACAACCGTTGGCACTGGCCGTGGACCGAACTAACGGTGGCGACCTATCCCTGTAGCCCCGTAGTCGGCGCGCCAACACCAAATGAAACTCCCCCTTTCCGCCCCGGCGGGGGCGGAAAGGGGGCTGGGGGGATAGGGGGGGGAAAGCGAGGTCCCCCGCAGGGCAAAAACCTACCGCAGCATCAAGCCGCCCAAGTCACCCACCCCGTCCAGGCAGTAACAAGAACCACAACCCCAAACACAATCCGGTAATACGCAAACCCCACAAAGCTGTGCGTAGAGATGAACTTCAACAACCACCGCACACACAGCCAAGCGCTGACAAACGAGAACACCAGCCCCACCGCAAACAACGGAATGTCCGCCACCGACAGCAGCGCCCGCTCCTTGTACAGGCTGTAAACACCCGCCCCGATCAGCGTCGGAATGGCGAGAAAGAAGGAAAAGTCGGTCGCCGCCCTGCGCGACAGGCCCAACAGCATGCCGCCAATGATGGTGGCGCCGCTGCGGCTGGTGCCGGGCACCATGGCCAGGCATTGCACCAGTCCGACCTTGAGGGCGTCCAGCGGCGTCATGTCGTCCACCTCGGACACACGCACTGCTTGCGGGTTGCGCGCCTGGCGACGTTCGGCCCAGAGGATGATGAAACCGCCCACGATGAAAGTGGTGGCGACGATGACGGGTGTGAACAGGTGTGCCTTGATGTACTTGCCAAACAGCAGGCCCAGCACCACGGCGGGCACAAAGCCGATAAAGACGTTGAGCGCAAAGCGCTGCGCACTTTTCTGCGACGGCAAAGCCGCCAGCGTATCGCGGATCTTCTGCCAATAGACCAGGATCACGGCAAAGATGGCGCCGGTCTGGATGGCAATGTCGAAGACCTTGGCCTTGTCGTCGTCGAAGCCCAGCAGCGCGCCGGCCAGGATCAGGTGCCCCGTGCTCGAAATCGGCAAAAACTCCGTCAACCCCTCGACCACGCCCATGATGGCGGCCTTGATCAGCAATGCAATGTCCAAGATACGTACTCCGGTGTTAGAAACAAAATAGGGCTCCAGCCCCCGTATTATCTGCGCGAGCAGCTCACTTATTCATAGCGCAGCGCCTGGATTGGTAACAGTTTGGCAGCCCGGCGTGCCGGGTAGTAGCCAAAGAACACGCCCACCAGCCCCGAGAAGCCCACCGCAAGCAGGATGGCGCCCACACTCAGTGATACCTGCCAGCCCGCAAAGTGCCCGACGGCCCAGGTAGCCACCGCGCCCAGCAGCACACCCACCGCACCACCCAGCACGCTGAGTGTCACCGCCTCAATCAGGAACTGCGCCAGGATGTCGCGCCCGCGCGCGCCCACCGCCATGCGCAGGCCGATCTCCCGCGTGCGCTCGGTCACGCTCACCAGCATGATGTTCATGATGCCGATGCCGCCAATCACCAGGCTGATGCCGGCCACCGCGGCCAGCAACAGTGTCATCACGCGGCTGGACTCTTCCTGCGCCTGCAGGATCTCGGTCAGGTTGCGCACCACGAACGGGTCTTCCACCCCCTCCTGCACCTTGAAGCGCTGGCGCAGCAGACCCTTGATGCTCTCCTCCACCGCCTTCATGTCCTGGCCGTCACGCACCTTCACGCTGATTGCGCCCACGCGCTTGAGGCGGCTGGTCGCGTCGCCGCCCCAGATCCGGTTGCGCAGCGTGCCCAGCGGGATCATCACCACATCGTCCTGGTCCTGCCCCATGGAGTTCTGGCCCTTGGGCGTGAGCACGCCGATCACGGTGATGGGGATGTTGCGCACCCGCATGACCTGGTCCACCGGGTCCGCGTCGCCAAACAGCTCGCGCGCCACGGTGCTGCCAATCCACGCCACCTTGGCCGAACCAGACAGCTCGGCCGCATCGAACAAACGCCCGCTGGCCAGCGGCCAATCGCGCGCCTCCAGGTAGTCGTTATTCACACCGATGATGCTGCTGCCCCAGTTGGTATTGCCCACCACCAGTTGCCCCGTGGTGCGCGAGGTGGGCGCAGCCGCCTGCACCTCGGGAATCTCCAGCGCAATGGCCAGCGCGTCTTCCTCGGTCAGGCGCTGGCGCGTCTGCGCACCCAGGCGCACACCGGCCTGCGACACACCGCCGGGCAGCACCAGCATGATGTTGGAGCCCAGCCCCTTCATCTGCTCCTGCACGCGCGCCGTCGCCCCCTGCCCCACCGCCACCATGGTGATGACGGCGGCCACGCCGATGATGATGCCCAGCATGGTGAGAATGCTGCGCAAGGTGTTCGCAGCGAGGGAGCGCAAAGCACTCCGCAAGGCGGCCCAAGTATTCATAGCCCCCACGCTCCACCGCTTTGCGGGTCGCTGCCCCCCGAGGGGGCCCTCGCGCCTTGGGACGGCCCGGCGGCGCTCGCTCGCAGCGTGTCCTCCACGATGTGCCCGTCCTTGAACACCAGCGTGCGCCGCGCCCAGGCGGCGATGTCGGCCTCGTGCGTCACCAGCACCACCGTCATGCCCTGGCGGTTCAGCTCCGTCAGCAGCTGCATGATGTCTTCACTGGTCTGTGAGTCCAGCGCGCCCGTGGGCTCGTCGGCCAGGATGAGCTGCGGGCTGTTCACCAGCGCGCGCGCAATCGCCACGCGCTGCTGCTGCCCGCCCGAGAGTTCGGCCGGCGTATGCCCGGCGCGCTGGCCCAGGCCCACGCGCTCCAGCGCGGCGCGGGCGCGCTCGTGGCGCTGCGCCGCTGGCACACCGGCATAGACCATGGGCAGCTCCACGTTTTCCAGCGCGCTGGTGCGCGGCAGCAGGTTGAACTGCTGGAACACAAAGCCGATGCGCCGGTTGCGGATGCTGGCGAGTGCGTCGGGCGCCATGGCCTGCACGGCCTCGCCGGCCAGGTGGTAGGTGCCGGTGCTGGGCTGGTCCAGGCAGCCCAGGATGTTCATGAGTGTGGACTTGCCCGACCCTGAGGCGCCCATGATGGCCACCATCTCGCCCTCGGCAATGTCCAGCGACACGCCGCGCAGGGCGTGCACCGTCTGGTCACCCATGGTGTAGGTCTTGGTCAGCTCCCGCGCAGTAATGAGCGCGGTCGTGGGGGTCCCCGTCATGCCGGCCTCAGAACGGAGCGCGCGGACTGTTAGGGCGTGCGCCATTGCTCTGCGTGCCAACGACCACCTCCGCCCCTTCTGTCAATGCGGCGGCGGCCGGGCTATTCGGCCAAAGCAACAACTCGGTCGTGCTGCCATCCGACACACCAGCGCGCACAGCGTAGGCCATCGGCTTGCCATCGGCACCCAGCACATAAACGCGGCTGCGGTTGGGTCGGCCGTCTCCCCGCCCTTCGCCACCGCGCGGACCCTTGCGGCGTGCGTCGGGGCCCGAAGCAGCAGCCACGGGTGCCGAGGCCTCCCCTGCTGGCGCCATGGCATGGCTGGCTGCAGACGCTGGTGGCGCCGCTGGCTCCACGCCCTCGATGCGCATGCGCAGCGCCGCATTGGGCACGCGCAAGACGTTCTCGCGCTGGTCGGTCACCACGCGCACATTGGCCGTCATGCCGGGCAGCAGCTTGCCCTCCTTGTTGGCAAAACGCACGATGGCCACATAGGTCACCACGTTGGCCACATTGGTGGCCGCCTTGCGCACCTGGCGAATCTCGCCCTGGAAGGTCTGGCCCGGGAAGGCATCCACATTGAAGCTGGCCTTCTGGCCCGGCTGCAGGCGGCCCACATCGCTCTCGTCAATCGCCGCCTCCACCTGCATGTCCGATAGGTTCTGCGCGATCACGAACAGCTCGGGCGCCTGCAGGCTGCTGGCCACGGTCTGGCCGCGCTCGATGGTCCGCTTGATGACGATGCCGTTGACGGGCGACGTGATACGGGTGCGCGCCAAATCAATGCGCGCCTGGGCCAGCGCCGCCTCGCGCTGGGCCACATTGGCCTGCGCCGTCTTCACCTGGGCCTGGGCCACGCCCACCTGCGCCTGCACGGCCTTGAGCGCCTCCGTGCTGGTGTTGACCAGGGCGCGCGCCTTGTCCGCCTCGCTCTGGGCGATGAACTGCTTTTCCACCAGGCTTTGCTTGCGCTCGAAATCGCGCCGCGCCTCGTCCAGGTCCACCTGCGCGCGCGACACCTGCGTCTGCGCCGCAGCCACGCCGGCCTGGCCGGTCAACACCGCGGCATGCGCCGCGTCCACATCGGCCTGGGCCGAGCGCACGCGGTATTCAAAGGTTTCCGGGTCAATCTGGGCAATCAGTTGGCCGGCCTTCACCTCGTCGTTGAAGTCCACCAGCACATCCCGGATCTGGCCGCTCACCTGGGTCCCCACGCTGACCTGCGACACCGGGCTCACCGCCCCGCTGGCTGCTACCGTGGCCTGCAGCGGACCTCGCGTGATGGGGGCGGTGCGGTAGGCCACTGCGGCGCCCGCGCTGTTCTGCATCCACCACCAGGCCCCCGCACCCAGCGCTGCCACCAGCACCGCAGCGCTGACTATCCGTATCTTGTTCATCCCCCGATTCTAGAAAGCCCCCATGGCGCGGCCGTGACGGTGCGGCCAAGCCCCGCCCCCAAACCCGGAAACCGCCGCCAGAAACGGCCGCATCTGGCGCCGCTTTCCTGCATTTCGCGCCCGCCAAGCCGCATTTCGTCGCACACCGCTGGGCGCCGCCCGCCCCGCCCGGCACAGTCCCGCCATCACACGCAACCGAGGACCCTTGCCATGAACAATCCCCTCATCACCCACACCCCTTTCTGGGTCTGGCCCCTGCTGGCCGCCCTGATCTTTCTGGGCCTGCGCCAGACGCTGACCCAGCAGGCCAGCCTGCGCCGCATCACGCTGGTGCCGCTCATCCTGGTGGGCCTGTCCCTCATGGGCACGGCCCAAGCCTTTGGCGGCCAGGTGCTGTCCTTGCTGGTGTGGTTCAAGGTCGCTGTCAGCATGGCCTGGTGGGTACAGCAGCGCCCGCTGGCCGAAGGCACCCGCTATGACCTGGCGAGCGAACGCTTCACCCTGCCCGGCAGCTGGGTGCCGCTGGGCCTGATGATGGGCATCTTCATCACCAAGTACGCCGTGGGCGCCACCCAGGCGCTGAGCCCGGCCCTGCTGCAGCAGACGCCGGTCGCCGTGGGCGTGAGCGCGTTATTTGGCCTGTGCAGCGGCATTCTGGTGGGCCGCGCCATCCGCCTCTGGCGCCTGGCCGCGCAGACCGATGCCCACTGGCATGGTGCACCCCAGCCAGCGCGCGCGTCGGCCTGAACCGGGAGAGCTGCCGTGGAACTCACCCCCGTTATCGCCATCCATATGAGCACCGCGCTGGCCGCCGCGGCCCTGGGCCCGATCGCGCTCTGGGCGCGCCAGGGCGCCACCCAGCGCCCCAAGCTGCACCGCGCCATTGGTTACGCCTGGGTCACGCTGATGCTGGTGGCCGCGCTCTCGGCTCTCTTCATCCGCGACTTCCTGATGCCCAATCTCTGGGGCTTCTCGCCCATCCACCTGTTCATCCCGCTGACCCTGTTCGGGCTCTTTGGTGCCTTCTGGTATCTGGCGCACCACAACATCCGCGCCCACCGCAAGACCATGCTGGGCCTGTACTTCGGGGGCTGCCTGGGCGCGGGGGCGTTTGCCCTTGCACCGGGCCGCTACCTGGGCCAGTTGGTCTGGGGCCAGTGGCTGGGCTGGCCATGAGCCGCCGCGCCCCCTGCCATCGATAGAATGCCCCTCACTATGTCCATGCCCCTGAGCCCCGAAGAGATTGATCGCCTGGCGCGCAAACGTGCCAGCGCCAAGCTGGGCTGGTACATCCACGCCACGGTCTATGTACTGGTCAACCTGCTGATCTTCTCCATGTCGCAATACGCCTTTGGCACGCGCCCCTGGTCGCTGGGCCCGCTGCTGGGCTGGGGCCTGGGTCTGGTGCTGCACGGCGTGTCGGTCTTTGTGCTGGGCAGTGGCTCGGGCCTGCGTGAGCGCATGGTGCAGCGCGAGCGCGAGCGCATCGAGCGCAGCCAGCGCTGAGGGCTGCCGCCATGCGCTGGGACGGCATCAACAAGCTGCAGCACCTGCTGCAGACCTGGGCCTTCTGCTTGGCCATTGCCGCGCTGCAGTACGCCTTCCAGCCCGAGAAACCCTACGCCCCGCTCTTGGCCTATTCGCTGGCCATAGGCACTTTCATCTGGGCCATCATCGACCTGGGGCGCCACCTGTTCCCCTCGGCCGCAGAAACGGGCTGGCCGACTGGTTTTGCAGGCGTATCGCTGATGGCGGGCGGTATCGTGGGGGGCTACTTCATCGGCAACTTCATCGCCGACCAGCTCTGCCGCACCTTTAACTGGTACGCCGGCTACCCCATCCCCGACCGTGCCGTGGACCTGCGCAACAGCATCCTCATCACGCTGACCGCCGGCATCGCAGGCACCTACTATTTCTACACGCTCAACAAGAGCGCCTACCTGCAGCGCAAGATGACCGAAGCAGGCCACCAGGCGGCCGAGGCACGGCTCAAGCTGCTGGAGGCGCAGTTGGAGCCGCATATGCTGTTCAACACGCTGGCCAATCTGCGCGCCCTCATTGCCGTGGACCCGCAGCGCGCCCAGACCATGCTGGACCACATGATTGCCTATCTGCGCGCGACGCTGAGCGCCTCGCGCGCCGACACCAGCCGCCCGCACACCCTGCGCGACGAATTTGCCCGCCTGCAGGACTACCTGGAGCTCATGGCCATTCGCATGGGGCCGCGCCTGCAGTTCGCGCTGGAGCTGCCCGAGGCGCTGGCCAGCCAGCCCGTGCCGCCGCTGTTGCTGCAGCCGCTGGTGGAAAACAGCATCCAGCATGGGCTGGAGCCCAAGGTGGAGGGCGGCCGCATCACCCTGCGTGCCAGCCAGCAAGGCACCCTGTTGTGCCTGGAGGTGGACGACACCGGCCTGGGCATGGACCCCACGCCCGCCACCCCACCACAGGCAGGCAGCGGCTTCGGCCTGCAGCAGGTGCGCGAGCGCCTGGCCACGGCCTTCGGCACGCTGGCTACTATCAAAATAGTAGCTGCCCGCGCAGAAGGAACGCGGGTCAGCATCACTTTTCCCTTGAAACCATGACAGGCTTCACGGCACTCATGGCCGAAGACGAGCCCCTGCTGGCCCAGGCCCTGCAGGCCGAACTGGCGCGCGCCTGGCCCGAATTGCAGGTGCTGCGCACGGTGGGCGACGGTGCTTCCGCCGTGGAGGCTGCGCTGGAGTTGCAACCCGATGTGCTGTTTTTCGATATCCGCATGCCCGGCCTGGGTGGTCTGGAAGCCGCCGCCGAGCTGGCCGACGCCTGGCCTGCCGATGGCCCACAGGCACGCCCCTTCCCCGCCCTGGTGTTTGTCACGGCCTACGACCAGTACGCCGTACAGGCCTTCGAGGCCGAGGCGGTGGACTACCTGCTCAAGCCCGTGCAGCCCCAGCGCCTGCAGAAAACCGTGGCAAAACTGCAGCTAGCCCTCGCCAAACGTGCGCAAACAGCTACAGAAACCATAGCAAACCCGCAGCAGACGCTGGACGCCACTCTGGCCCAGCTGCGCGGCCTGCTGGCCCAACCCGCTGCCGCCGCACCAGCCGCACCGCTGGAGGTGCTGCAGGCCAGCGTGGGCAACAGCATCCACCTGGTGCCCGTGGCGGAGGTGATCTATCTGGAGGCAGCCGACAAGTACCTGCGCGTGCTGACCGCCACGCACGAATACCTGCTGCGCACCCCGCTCAAGGAACTGCTGCCCCAGCTCGACGCCCACCAGTTCTGGCAAACCCACCGCGGCACCGTGGTGCGGGCTGCGGCCATCCGCAGTGTGAGCCGCGACGAAGCCGGCCGCCTGAGCCTCACCCTGCACCACCGCAGTGAGAAACTGCCCGTAAGCCGGCTGTACGCGCACCGCTTCAAAGCCATGTAGCACGCGGACGCAGCGGCCCGGCCGGTATGCGGCCGCTAGGGTAAACCACAGGCTGTGTGGCATGGGGGTTGCGTAGGTAGCTCCCTACAATCCACCACTTCTCCTTACTAGGAACCCAAGATGCAACTGAATCTCCTGCGCCGCCGCACCCTAAGCCTGCTGGCCGTGTCTGCTGTTGTTTCCAGCACCCTGCTGATCCAGGGCTGCGACTCCACTCCCTCCGTCATCAAGATTGGCGTAGCCCAGCCCCTCACCGGCAACCTTGCCGCGTTGGGCCAGGACTTGCTCAACGGCGTCAATCTGGCTGTGGAGGAAATCAACAAGGAAGGCTTCAAGGTCAAGGGCAAGCCCGTGACGATTGAGGTCATTGCCGTGGACGACCGCGCCAACGCGGAGACCGGCAAGGAAGTAGCCAAGCAGCTGGTCGACGCCGGCGTCGTGGCCGTCATTGGCCACCTGAACTCGGGCGTGAGCATTGCTGCCGCCCCGATCTACGCCGAAAAGGGCATCCCCGAGCTCTGCATCTGCACCAACCCCAAGTTCACCCAGCTGGGCTTCGATACCACCTTCCGACTGGTGGGTAACGACACCCTGCAAGCCAAAGCCATTGGCAGCTATTCCGCCTCCCAGTTCGTGGGCACCAAGGTGGCCCTGCTCGACGACGGCACGCCCTACGGCAAGGACCTGGCCGCAGGAGCCGGCACCCAACTCAAGGCCGGCAAGAAGGAAATCGTGCTCCAGCAATCGCTGGACGACAAGACCACCAAGTTCGATGAACTGGCGCAAAAGATCAAGGCAGGGGGCGTCGAAATCATCGTCACCACGCTGAACGACTTCCAGGTGCTGGCGCTCATGGAAGCCCTCAAGGCCGTGAGCTACACCAACGTCAAGATACTGGGCGGCGACACGATCAAGACCACGCTCATGCTCAAGGGCAGCGGCATGGTCAACGGCCTGTACGCCACCTCCCCCAGCCTGGAGGCACGCGAGTTCACCGCCGGCGGCGCCTTCCTGGACAAGTACCGCGCCAAGTACAAGATCGATCCCGCCTACGCCGGCCACTACACCTACGACGCCATGTACGTGCTGGCCGCAGCCATCCGTCGCGCGGAATCCGCCAAGCCCAAGGACATCGTGGCCATGCTGCGCAAGATCGACGGCTACGCACCAGTAACCGGGTCCATGAAATGGGATGCGCAGGGCGAACAGCGCTACGGCGTGATCGGCGTGTACAGTGCCAATGGCGGGCTCTGGGAATCGCAGATGCGCTCCGACAACTGGTAAGCCCGCGCCAACCAGGCCACCTAGGAGACAAGCCATGACCTTGCGTTACACCACAGTGCCCAACACCCTGCCAGAGAGCAAGATGCGCCTGTACCCCACCAAGGTCATCAACATCATCGGTGGGCCTGGCAGCGACAAATCCCTGTTCTCCGCGGCCATCGTCCTGTACCTGCACCTGCACAACAAGACGGCGGAAACCATCCCCGACTTTGCCAAGTCCCTGGTCTGGCAACAAAACTATGAAGTGCTGAAGAACCAGTACTTCATTGCCCAGCGCCAGTACGAGATGCTCAACCTGCTCGACGGGCAGGTGCAGTTCCTCATCACCGAATGCTCGCTGCCACAGGTGCTCTACTACAACGCGAACTACCCCGAGAACATCTGCGACGTGGCCAAGACGCGCGCGCAGATCCTCGAGTGGTACCGCCAGCATGACAACATCAACGTGTTTGTCGAGCGCGGCGAAAAGAAATACGTGCACACCGGCCGCTTCCAGGACGAGGACCAGGCCCGCGAAGTGGACCGCGGCCTGCGCGCCCTGCTGGTCCACGAGGGACTGCACTACACGGCACTCAAACCGGACGTCGAATCCATCAACGCATTCGCCCAAACGTTGCTGCAGTAAGCAGGCACCAGCACTGTGCACAGGCGCGTCGCAGGCACCAAATGGATACGGGTTTCCCCCTAGAAATCCCGCTTTTGGGAGTAATCAAATTCATGCATCATTAGATCTTTGAATAGTAGACAAGCCTAAGTACAAGCCTCATATCCAGTGCCTTGGACTTGCGCTACTGTTCGACCCCGTGGAGATACATTCACGCTTTTTTAACCTGGAGTTCTTATGATGAAGATGAAAATCGTTGCTGCTGCTGCTCTGGCACTGTCTACCGGCATGGCCTTCGCCCAAAACGCGGTCGTTACCATCGCCCACGTCGGCCCCACCAGCGGCGCGATTGCCCACTTGGGCAAAGACAACGAAAACGGCGCCATCCTGGCCGTGGAAGAACTGAACGCTGCTGGCGTGACCATCGGTGGCAAGAAAGTCACCATCAAGCTGATGACCGAAGACGATGCTGCTGACCCCAAGCAAGGCACCGCCGTCGCTCAAAAGCTGGCTGACGCCAAAGTGTCCGGCGTTGTCGGTCACCTGAACTCCGGTACCACCATCCCCGCTTCCTCCATCTACAGCGAAGCTGGCATCCCCCAGATCTCCCCCTCCGCTACCAACCCCAAGTACACCCGCCAAGGCTTCAAGACCGCCTTCCGTCTGGTGGCTGACGACACCCAACTGGGTGGCACCCTGGGCAAGTACGCTGTGAAGGAACTGAAGGGCAAGGCCATCGCCGTGATCGACGACCGTACTGCTTACGGCCAAGGCGTGGCTCAAGAATTTGCCAAGGCTGTGGAAGCCGCTGGCGGCACCGTGGTTGCCAAGGAATTCACCACCGACAAGGCTACCGACTTCAACGCCATCCTGACCACCATCAAGGGCAAGAAGGCTGACGTCGTGTTCTTCGGCGGTATGGACGCCGTTGCCGGCCCCATGCTGCGTCAAATGAAGTCCCTGGGCATCAACGCCAAGTTCATGGGCGGTGACGGCATCTGCTCCACCGAACTCGTGAAGCTGGGCGGCGACGCCATTGCTGACAACCAAGTCTACTGCGCTGAAGCCGGTGGCGTGGAAGGTCAACAAAAGGTTGGCATGGAAGACTTCAAGAAGAAGTTCAAGGCCAAGTTCAATGCTGACGTTCAAGTGTACGCACCCTACGTGTACGACGGCGTGAAGGTCATGGTTGCTGCCATGGTCAAGGCCGGTTCTTCCGACCCCGCCAAGTACCTGCCTGTCCTGGCTGCTACCAAGGACTACAAGGGCGTGACCGGCAACATCTCCTTTGACAACAAGGGCGACATCCTGAACGGCGCTCTGACCCTGAAGACCGTCAAGGGCGGCAAGCTGACCGACCTGGCTGTGATCCGCTAAATCACAACCCCTGTCTTGGGCCACGCGAGTGGCCCAGCCAGCAAAAAGCGCACTGCATGCAGTGCGCTTTTTTTATGCCCGCTTGCCCGCGATCAACTGCGCGGCTGCAAGCCCGCCGGCACATAGCGCGCCAGCCGCGCAGCAATGGCCACCTCGTGCCGTTGCCACCACACGCCCAGCGCCACCAGCCCCAAGCCCAGCAGCGTGAGCGCCAGCGGGAAGAGCAAGCTGTCGCGGAACACCTGGTGCGACAGGTACCCCAGGTAAAAAGCCACGCCCAGCGCGCCAAACACCGTAAACACCCGCCGCCCGATGGCCGCGCCCACCAGCACCAGCGCTACATTGATGCCGGCATAGGCCAGCTTGCCCCACTGCGAATCGGAATCGCGCAGGCTCAGGCCGCCCCAGAACATGAGCGTGCCGAAGATGTAGAGCCAGAAGGCAAAGTCCTGGCGCCACTCCACATTGCGCGAGAGGCGGCTGCGCACATCCACCCACATCGCAATAGCCACCGTGCCGATGCCAAACACCAGCGACACATCACGCGTGAACTCCCAATCCCAGCGCTGGTCATTGAGCAGGCCGTTGGCCACATCCATGTTCATGTACCAAAGCGTCACGGCCAGCGGCATCACCATGAAAGGCAGGCGGTAGCGCCACAGCATGACCACGCCCGCCGCCAGCGTGGCGAACTCCAGCGTGAGCCAGCGCCAGTCAATGCGCGTGTGGTACGCAGAAAAATCGGCTGAACCACCCGGTGGCCACAAGCCGGCCACGCTCTGCGCGCTCCAGGCAATCAGCGACACCAGCACCACCGCCAGCGTCGCCAGCAGCCCCGCAGGCACAAATAACCCGCGCGCCTTGAAGTGGTCCGCCACCTTGAGGCAGGCCACCATGTAGGCCAGCGCAATCGCCAGCAGCGCCCCGGCACCCAACGACTGGAAGCCCAGCGTCATGAACAGGCTCATGGCGCCTATGGCTACCAGCCCGCCAAAGTAATAGAGCACATTCACAAAGCCAAAGCGCGGCCCCGCCACCACAGGGCCCGACACGGCACCCCGCCCTGCGCCACCGTGGCTCCAGCGTTGCCACAGGGCCTCCGCTTGTGTCTCACTGACCAGCCCCTCGCGGGCGGCCTCTTTCAGGTCTTCCAGACGCAGTTCCACCACCTGATTGGCGGTGTCCGTAAAGTCTTTGATGTGCATGGTGCATACCTGCTGTGGTTTGGCGCATATGTACCACAGGCAGGCTCCTAGAATCCGCCCATGCAAACCCCTATGCCTCTGGCCTCCGCATCTGCCCTGCCCGCCGTGCTGGCGGAAATCCATGCCGACGCACGCAAGCTCTTTGGCCAGGGCCGCGTGGCCAGCTACATCCCTGCGCTGGCCGAGGTGGCGCCGCAGCAGTTCGGCATGGCCATCGCGCTGGTCAACGGACAGACCTTCCAGGTGGGCGATGCGCAAACGCCGTTCTCGCTGCAAAGCATCACCAAACTCTTCACCTTTGTGCTGGCGCTCAAGACCGTGGGCAACGAACTGTGGCAGCGCGTGGGCCGCGAGCCCTCGGGCGCCGCCTTCAACTCCATGGTTCAGCTGGAAACCGAAAAAGGCATCCCGCGCAACCCCTTCATCAACGCCGGTGCCCTGGTTATCACAGACATACTCACCACCCGCTACGCCCACCTGGACTACGCGCTACTGGGCGCCTTGCGTCGCCTGACCGACGACCCCGACCTGAGCTGGAACGCGCGCATCGCCAAATCCGAGCGCGACACCGCGCACCGCAACATGGCCCTGGCCTACTTCATGAAGAGCTATGGCAACTTTGTGAACGAGCCCGAGCTGGTGCTGGACAACTATTGCCGACAGTGCGCCACCGAAATGAGCTGCGCCCAGCTCGCCCAGGCCACCATGTTCCTGGCCAACAGCGGGCGCGACCTGGGCCGCGATGGTCGGCCGGATGAACAGTTCCTCAGCGCGGACGACGCGCGCCGCGTCAACGCCCTCATGCTCACCTGCGGCGCCTACGACGCGGCGGGCGACTTTGCCTACCGCATTGGCCTGCCGGTCAAAACCGGCGTGGGCGGCGGCATTGTGGCCATTGCGCCCGGCGTGGGCACCATTGCCGTCTGGGCGCCGGAGCTGGATGCCAAGGGCAATTCGGTGCTCGGCGCCTTTGCGCTGGAGCGCCTGGTGCAGCACACCGGCTGGCAGGCCTGAGCAGAAACTTGCCAATGCATGGTGGCCGAGTACCATGCGAAACATAACAGTCGCAAAACAAGAAGACCCGGGGAGTCATAAAGCGTTGGAAACGTCAAAGACGTTGGAAAGAGGGGGCCGTATGTCCCTTTACTCATCGACACTGCAGGCCGCCACTGCATGCCTTCTCCTGCTAGCCAGCTGGTCCGCACAGGCAGAGAAGTTTTCTGTCTTCTACTCCCGCGAAATCCCCGAGGCCGACAGCCGCCTGGAATACCCAGTGCGCCTGCTGGAGCTGGCGCTGAAAAAATCCGGCGTGGAGTACGAGGTGCGCCCCTACCCCCGGCCCATGCCGCAGGGTGCGGCGCTGGGCCGGCTGGCCGCCGGCACGGGTGTCAACATCGTTTGGAGCATGACGTCCAAAGAGCGCGAAGACCAGCTCCTGCCCGTGCGCATCCCCATCGACAAGGGCCTGTTCGGCTACCGCATAGCCTTTGTGCGCGAACAGAACAAGGGCATCCTCAACAACGTCAAGACCCTGGAAGACATGCGCGCCTTTGCAGCTGGCCAGGGCCACGACTGGCCCGACACCGACATCCTGCGCGCCAACAACCTGCGCGTGACCACCAGCACCGCCTACGACGGCCTGTTCCCCATGCTGCAGGCCGGGCGGTTTGACTACTTCCCCCGCTCCATCCTCGAAATCTGGGACGAAACTGGCCTGGCCGGCAAACAACAGCTGGTGGTGGAAGAGCGCGTGCTGCTGCACTACCCCGCCGCCATCTACTACTTTGTCAACAAGAAGGACACCGCGCTGGCCCAGGCCATTGAAATCGGGCTCAACAAGGCCCAGGCCGATGGCAGCTTTGACGTGCTGTTCTTTGAGCGCTTTGGCGATGTCATCAAACGCGCCAACCTGCGCGGGCGCACCTCCATCGCGCTGACCAACCCGCTGCTCCCGCCCGAAACACCGCTGGGCCGCAAAGCCCTGTGGCTGGACGTCAACGCGCTTCCGAAGTAGCCCACTCCAGCCGGTTGCGGCCGTTGGCCTTGGCTGTGTAGGCCGCACGGTCGGCCCGGCGGATGTTCTCTATCGCATCCAGCTCCGGCGCCAGCATGGCCAGGCCCGCAGAGCAGGTGTAGCCAAAGTCCGGCACCTCCGGCAGCGGCGCAGACATGCGCACCATCTCCAGCACCCGCTGCACGATCTGCGTGAGCGCTGCAGCCTCGATGTTGGGGAACAGCAGCATGAACTCCTCCCCGCCCAGGCGGCCAAAGCCGTCCTCGCGGCGCAGCGTGCTGGCCACCAGCCGGGCAAAGTGCGTCAGCACCAGGTCGCCCGCGTGGTGGCCGTGCGTGTCGTTCACGCGCTTGAAGTGGTCCAAGTCCAACATCACCACGCCACAGGGCTGGCCCGCCATGCGCAACTGGTCCAGCCGCTGGTCTAGCTGCTGCAGGATGTGGGCGCGGTTGCTGATGCCGGTGAGCGCATCGGTCTGCGCAGCACGCAGCGCCCCGTCGCGTGCCAGGCGCAGCGCGCGCTCGCTGGTGCGCATGGCGGTAATGTCAAACGCCACGCAGAGCATCCAGCCCTGGTCGTCCACCGTCTCGGTCATGTAGATCCAGCGGCCATCGGTCAGGTCGGACTCAAAGCCGCGAAACGGCAGCTTGCCCCGGCGCGACTGGGCAGAGGCCAGCCAGGCATCAATGTCCGAGGTCTGGATGGCCGTGCCCACGCCCTCGTTGTAGCTCTTGCGCATCATGGCCAGCCAGGTCATCGGGGGGCAATTGCCAATGCCCAGCGCCTGGCGAAACGCCGGGTTGGCGTAGCGCAGGGTGTCGGTGGTATCAAACAGCGCCACCAGCAATGGCGTCTGCTCATAGAGCCGGGCCACATGCTGTACATGGTCTTTAGCGGACTGGGACGGCATGGGGCTGCGGACCTCCGGCAGAAGCGGTGAAATGGTTTAGTCCCCAGTGTAAGTAAGCCGGTGCCCCCCGTCTAGAATCGTTGTCATGAGCGCCAATACCCCTGCATCCCCCGCCAACGCCCCCGAAACGCCCAAAGTCAGCAACTTTCTGCGCCAGATCATCGAAAACGATCTGGAAAAAGGCACCTACGCCGCCCGCCGCTGGGCTGGCACCCCCGGCGACGCCGCCCACCACGCCGCCGGCCAGCCCGACCCCGCCAAGATCCGCACCCGTTTTCCGCCCGAGCCCAACGGCTACCTGCACATCGGCCACGCCAAGAGCATCTGCATCAACTTTGGCCTGGCGCGCGACTACGGCGGCATCTGCCACCTGCGCTTTGACGACACCAACCCCGAGAAGGAAGACACCGAATACGTCAACTCCATCATCGACGCGGTGAAATGGCTGGGCTTTGACTGGAACGGCAGCGCCAACGCCGCCCCCTACCAGGCCAGCGACTACTTCGGCTTCATGTACCGCGCGGCGGAATACCTCATCGAGGCCGGCCACGCCTATGTGGACGAGCAAACCACCGAGCAAATGCGCGCCAACCGTGGCGACTTTTCCAAGCCCGGTGTGGACAGCCCCTTCCGCGCCCGCACGCCCGCCGAGAACCTGGCCCGCTTCCGCGAAATGCGCGATGGCAAGCATGAAGACGGCAGCATGGTCCTGCGCGCCAAGATCGACATGGCTAGCCCTAACATCAATATGCGCGACCCGGCCATCTACCGCATCCGCCGCGCCACGCACCACAACACGGGCGACACCTGGTGCATCTACCCCATGTACACCTTTGCGCACCCTATTGAGGACGCGCTGGAGCAGATCACCCACAGCATCTGCACGCTGGAGTTTGAAGACCAGCGCCCGTTTTACGACTGGCTGATGGACCGCCTGTGTGAAGGCGGCCTGCTGGCCAACCCGGCGCCCAAGCAATATGAATTTGCGCGCCTGAACCTCACCTACGTCATCACCAGCAAGCGCAAGCTGGCGCAACTGGTGTACGACAAGAAGGTGGACGGCTGGGACGACCCCCGCATGCCCACCATCGTCGGCCTGCGCCGCCGCGGCTACACGCCCGAGAGCCTGCAACTCTTTGCCGACCGCATTGGCGTGACCAAGAGCGACAGCTGGATCGACTACAGCACCCTGGAAGGCTGCCTGCGCGAAGACCTGGAAGCCAAGGCCCACCGCGGCATGGCTGTCATCAATCCCGTCAAGCTGGTGCTCACCAACTGGGACGAAGTGATGGGCGCCGGCCACCTGGAGCCCTGCACCCTGCCCGCCCTGCCCCACCCGCCCGAAGGCTTGGAAAGCCCGGTGCGCCACTTCACCATCGGCAAAGAGGTGTGGATCGAGCGCGAAGACTTTGAAGAAGTGCCCCCCAAGGGCTACAAGCGCCTGTTCCCCGGCAACAAGGTGCGCCTGAAGGGCGGCTACGTGATCGAGTGCACCGGCGCCAACAAGGACGCCAATGGCGTCATCACCGAAGTGCTGGCCACCGTGGTGCCCGACACCAAGAGCGGCACCCCCGGCGCCGACACCGTGAAGGTGAAAGCCGCCATCACCTGGGTGGGCGTGGCCGACGGCGTGAACGCCGAAGTGCGCATGTACGACCGCCTGTTCAGCGACGCCCAGCCCGACGCGGGCGGCAAGGACTTCCTGGACAGCCTGAACCCCAATAGCCTGAAGGTGGTCACCGCGATCGTGGAGCCTTCATTGGCCAACGCCGCGCCGGATCAGAAGTTCCAGTTTGAACGGCATGGGTACTTTGTGGCGGATCGGGTGGATCACGCGGCGGGCAAGCCGGTGTTTAACTTGGCGGTGGGGTTGAAGGACTCTTGGGGTAAATAAAGGTTAAGGGGAGGAGACAATGAAATCTGAAAACAAAGCTATTCCAATAACAAGAAAAATAATAAATCCTGAAATTGAACAAGCAATCAAAAATCTAGTTTCTGGATCAAGAAAAAAAGAAAACTCAAGAGTACCAACGACTTCGTCGGCTGATATTAAATCAACACCAACATATACACGTAACCTAAGCGATGCAAAACAGCAGCTATCCAAAAAAATTGAACTGGGAACTCTAGACAAATCTATTTTCGAAGCGATATACGATCAATATGGATTTCTGCCCATTGAAGGATTCCTAGTTGACTACAAAAGAGATATACCAAAATCAACCAAAGAAATCCTCAAAACAATCAAACACATTCAAGCCTTTCACAACACCTATGGCGGATATCTTGTGTTTGGCGCAGAAGAACTGGAAAAGGATTCATTAATCTTACCCAAACATGAAACATTAGATGAAATCGACTCAAAGAAACTACGAGATCTTTGTCGCGAATATTTCACCGCTCCAATTGAATTACAAAGTCAAAAATTTGCAATTGACTATAAAAATGAATCCCGCGAGATTGTGATCGTACAGATTCCCAAAAGAGGTACTACTGATCCAGTGGCATGCAAAAAAAATGCAGCCTTTGAAGGAAAGAGCATTTTCAACCAAGAGCAGTATTTCATAAGAGATGGCGACAATACTGTTCCAGTAAGCACCCCATTACACTGGAAAACACTTTTTGGAAATCGAACCAACCCATATACATGCATTGAAAAAGCAATTGGTCCAATTAAATTTTTGCCCAACAACTTGCCAGACAGAAGCTTTATCTGTCAAAAACTTATTGGACGCCATGAAGTATTAGAAAAACTATTCCTATGGCTGTCTGATGATTTTTCTTGCGTCAGAGTACTTGCGGGCGAGGGCGGACT
This sequence comes from Rhodoferax sp. GW822-FHT02D07, assembly GCF_058802405.1. Classification (NCBI taxonomy): domain Bacteria; kingdom Pseudomonadati; phylum Pseudomonadota; class Betaproteobacteria; order Burkholderiales; family Comamonadaceae; genus Rhodoferax; species Rhodoferax sp. GW822-FHT02D07. The sequence continues at coordinate 46,202 of NZ_JBXAOD010000006.1, read as the reverse complement.
CGGAAAAACATCCGTCGCATTCGAATTTGCCTATGACGTTGCAAAAGAGCATCTTGGTAACGCAGAGGCCGTTCTTTGGTTCACTGCAAAAAAATATCAATTTCGCGCACTTGAAAATCAATTTGAAGAAGTGGCAATGGCTAGCTTCTCAAATAGCTCAGAATTATTTCGAGAAATAGCAGAAGAACTTGGAGCCACCTCAGAAGAAATAAATGAAGTGTCTGATGAAAAACTTCCAAAATTTCTTAAAACCCTCACAAATACAATTCCCTCCTTTATAGTAATTGACGATCTAGACAGTCTCGACATAAATGAACAAAAACGCTGCATAGAAGTATGTCAACAACTGGCAGGCTCCGGATCTAGGTTTCTATTCACCACGAGAAAAAATGCAACCGCATCTTCTTCAACCGCAATAGAAATTCAGGGCCTTAATGCAGACGACTATGCAAAATTAATTAGATCTTGGGAAGAGAGATTAAGCATAGCTAGCTTTCCAGAAAAGCAAGTGGAGAGGTTGCGCGAGGCTTCGCAGGGATCGCCGCTTTACACTGAGTCGCTGCTTCGCCTTATAAAGACAGGCATATCGGCCGTCGATGCAATTGCAAAATGGAAAGGCAACTTGGGTATAGAGGTTAGAAATGCTGCACTAAAACGAGAAGTTGTTCAATTAAGTGCAGAAGCAAAAAAAGTACTTATAACTGCAGCCATTCTTAGCGAGTGCTCCTTTGCAGAAATTAAGAACACCACTGGCTATTCTGATATTACCTTAACGGACTGCGTCAATGAGTTGCAGTCTTTATTCTTAATATCCGCACCCTCCATTGCAAATCAACCGCGCTTCAAAGTTTCAAATACCACTCGTGACTTGGTTGTCTCACTTGGCCCAGAACTCGTACCAGGATTCACGAGTTATAGCGAAGAAATTAAGCAAAAAAGATTTAAGCCGAAGAATCAACGAGAAAACTCACAACTCGTGGGAGCGGCCATAAACCAAGCCATGGCTCTGATTAGCGCAGGAAATCCTGACCAAGCTTTAAAGACTGTGGATGAAGTTTTAGGAAAACTTGGAGGAAGTAACTCTGATTTGCTGTTCATGCGCGCCAGAGCATTATCAAAACTAGGGGCATCGAAGAGTATTGAATGTCGGAGAGAATTCAAAAAAGCCCATGAAAATGGGCAACGTAAATTGAAATTCTTTCAACTCTGGTACGAAGTCGAGTCTGATTTGCATTTTTATGAAACAGCCATTGAAGTATGTTCAAACGCAATAGAAGCTGGAGCTGGTGAAAAGTCGGACTGGATGATCAACCGAGCGCATAGCCGAATCTTGTCAGCTTCCGCCCAAAATAAACGAGAAGATTGGGAGCATGTTAAGACACAGCTAAAGTCTGCAGCGGAAGATCTTTCTAAGGCCAGATCCGAAAAATCCGATTTAACATGGGATGCTACTTGGCAAGAGTACCTTTATCAGACGCATGACAGTATATGGAATCTAGATCAAAGACTAAACAACTCTATGCCTGAATTGATAAATGCTCTTGATAATCAATTGGCAGCCATCGATCGCGGCGATGCTAGATATCAAGTGTTTGTCCGCCTTCCAGTCGTACTTCAGGAAATGGAATCTATTTCTCTAAAAGATGGTAAAGAGATGACAACACGTGAATATAATTTACTGCAGAAGGCCGCTAGAGATTGTAAGTCAGCCATTTCGAAAGCCCCTTCAAATCTAAAAACATTGAGACCTTTTGAAATTGCAGCAAGAACTGTAAATCAATTTGTGAAAAACTATTCTTCTTAATTTTCTGATGCAAAACATTTGCTCTTCGATAACGGCAGATGAGCATTTACTATCTGCAAATCTAAACATTAAATTTTTGCAAAATTGACTTTTGACCGATCAAGACTCCTCCACTTCTGGTTCGAAGAACTAACCCCCAAGCAGCACTTCGTCAAAGACGCCGCGCTGGACGAAACGATTCGCGCGCAGTTTGGTGACACGCTGGAGGCAGCGGCGCGGTGCGAGTTGTTTGCGTGGCGCGCGACGCCTGAGGGGCGGCTGGCCGAAATCATCGTGCTGGACCAGTTCTCCCGAAACGTGTACCGCGACACGCCGCGCGCTTTTGCGCTGGACGCGCTGGCGCTGGTGTTGGCGCAGGAGCTGGTAGCCAGCGGGCAGGACCGCAGCTTGCCCGTGGAGCAGCGCATCTTTGCCTACATGCCCTATATGCACAGCGAGTCCGCGCTGGTGCACGCGCAGGCCGTGGCCCTGTTTTCGCAGCCGGGCATGGAATACAACCTGGACTACGAGCTGCGCCACAAAGCCATCATCGACCGCTTCGGCCGCTACCCCCACCGCAACGCACTCTTGGGCCGCACGTCCACGCCCGAGGAGCTGGCTTTCCTGAGCGAACCGGGGTCTTCGTTTTAGGTTTTCGGCAGCAGGTTTGCTACTCTTTTGGTAGCTGCTCGCGCATATTCCACGAGGGCTATGGCCACTTTTCTCTCATAATGCAAGCAGCCCCGCCCCAAAATCCACCACTTAGCCACCAGCGCTTGCCATGCAAAACCCTCCCGCGCAGCCACCGTTGGCAGCAGACCGTTTTGGCTGGCTAGAGCGGCCGGGGCGCGAGTTTCCGTTCTTCAACGACCAGCCCGCCCGCATCACGGGGTTGCAGTGGCTGCTGCTGATGGTGGCAGTGGTGGCGGGTTTGCTGGCGGTAGCACTCCCCATCGCTTGGCCGTGGGCCCCGGTGGGCAAGGTGGTGCCGGCCGTGCTGATCGTTGTGATTCCCCTTTGGGCCTTGCGGTGGGTGGCCCCGGCGCATTGGACGCGTTTGTTTGCCAAGGTGTCTGGGCGCGATGTGTTGTGGGTGTTCTTGTTTGCAATGCTCAATATCGGGGTGACTGTGATGGTCGGCCTGGCGCTCCAGTCCTTGGCGGCCGAGGCGCCCAACCCCGGCGTGGCGGCGTTGCAGTCCGCCAGCACCTGGGCGCGCTTGGCCATCTTTGCCAACATGGCGCCGCAGCTGCTGGGCGAGGAGCTGATCACCATCCTGCCCTTTCTGGCGCTGATGGCGCTGTTCACCCAGCGCTTTGGCGCCAGCCGCAAGGTGGCGCTGGTGGGTGCATGGCTGGTGTCTGCGGTGCTGTTCGGGCTGATCCACCTGCCCACCTATGGATGGAATGTGGCCCAGTGCCTGGCCATCATCGGCACCGCCCGCCTGGTGCTGACGCTGCCGTGGATCATGACCAAGAACCTGTGGGTCTCTACCGGCGCCCACATCATCAACGACTGGACGCTGTTTGGCTTGGGCCTGCTGGGCGGCAGCACCTTGCTTTGGGGCCAGCCGGGCGCTTAGGCTTGGCGCGTACGAGAATTCACCATGCCCATCACGCCCACCTACATCCACCTGCCCGATGGCCCGGTCACCGGCCCGCTGCACCTGCTGCCGGTCAACGCCGATGTACTGGCCGTGCATACGGCCGATGGCGCCCACGTAGGCTCGCTCAAGCGCATAGGCGCAGTCTGGAAGTTCAAGGCCATGGGCTACGACGCCACTGGCGCCATGGAGCCCGGCGGCGGGCCGCTGACACACCAGCACAACATGGTGTTCACGCAGCCTGATGTGATGGAGGTGAATGCGCGGTTGCTGGCGACAGGATCGCTACGCTTTTAGTAGCTGCTTGCGCACATTCCACGGGGGCTAGAAGCCAATTCTCTATTGAATAGCCTCTAGAGCCCAACCTTCACCCACCCGAGGTGAAGGCCATCTGGGCCGGGCTTACATCAAGCCGTCAGAGTACGGTGTCACGCCGTAGTAGGCGTGGACTTCTTTCGCCCACTTGGCGTCGGCCATGTCGGGCCATGCGTCTTTGTCAAAGCCCGGGGCTTGTTCCAGGCGCTTCTTGCTGACGTCCAGTACGAAGCGCTTGTTCACGGTGTCCAGCGCCAGTGCGTTCCATGGCACGGCAAACAGTTTGTCGCCCATGCCCAAAAAACCGCCAAACGACAGCACCGCATAGGCCACGCGGCCGCTAGGCACGTCCAGCATGATTTCCTTGATGTCGCCCAGGTCTTCATCCTGCTTGTTGTAGACGTCGTTGCCGTCCAGTGTGTTGGCACCCATCAGGTGCGGGCCGGGGCCCTTGCTGTTGCGGTACATGCCAAAGGTGTCTTGCTCTTGATAATTCATGGTGTGCCTTTCAAAGCGTTGAATCATTGGTCGACCACCCGGGGCCCGGGCAGAGGACTCAAGCTTCCTCCTGCAACGCCCGCGCGTCTGTAAGCCACCGCACACACGCTGCTGCGGCCGTTTCCTTTCTAGCGTTGCGGTGACGGTTTTGCTACGTTTTTAGTAGCTGCTTGCGCACATTTCACGGGGGCCGAAAGCCAATTTCACTGTGGCTTCTCTATCAAACTGTGCATGGTGCCGCCGCCAGTGGGCAGATAAAAATTCAGGCCTATGGACTGGACGGACCAGCCCTCTGTGTGGGTCCAGCGTTTGAAGCCGGTCATCACGCAGTCGGTGCTACGCACCTCGCCAGCCTCTGGCGGGCTGCCCAGCATCTGGGTGTAGGGCGTGAGGCCTTCTTTGGTGAGGACAAGGTAGGCGCGTTCGCGCGGGATGGGGGCGACGGGGTCAACCCCATCGGGGCGGAAATCAAAGGTGAATGGTGGCGCAGCGGTGGTGCCTTCCGCAGGCATGTGCGGGGTGAACTCGGCCTTGACGATGGCGCCGTTGGACTGGGCCCAGTGCAGGCGCAGGTAAGGCGGCTGCTCGGAGGCGGACCACAGCAGGTGCAGATCGTTGCCGTTGGTGCAGTACATGGGGTGGGCGATATTGCGGTCCGTGGGCCACTGGCCGCCCTGGCGCTGCTCTACGCGCACCAGGCGCGTGTCTGGCGCGGCCAGCAGGGATTGCGAGTACACGAGGCCTACGCCCGCAAGCATGTAGCGCTGCACGGGCTGCACCGTGTGCTCCAGCGGCAGGTTGTCTGCCGGCAGCTCACGGCGTTGGCTGATGTCGTAAGAGGCGGCGCTCAGGGGGCCTTGCGCCATGACGAAGGCCATGGCGGGGATGGCCACGATGGCCAGGCCGCTCATTGCCAGGCCCAGGCTTTCCGCACGCGACAGCGCGGGCCGCACCCAGCGGCCCGCTAGCGCGTGGCTGCCAAACCAGACCACGGGCGCCAGCGTGAACAGCGTGAGCAAGAAGACGCCCAGCGCCTCTGGCCCGCCAATGGCACGCGATGGCCCCCAGACGGAGGCAAAGGTGAGCGGCACCGCAATGGCAGACACCAGGCGCACCGCAACCCAGCTACCTACGCGCAGGCTGCGTTTGAAATACCTGCTCTCCAGCCATAGCAGAGCCACGACCAGGCCCAGTAGCCCCGCGGCCACGCGCCACCAGGCCTGCCGCTCCTCGGCGGGCATGCGGGCGAAGGTATCGAGCATCTGCTGCCATTCCATAGGTGTCTTGCCTCCTGGGTGCGCGCGCCTCTAGGCCGCCTCAAAGTCAATAAACCCGCGTTCCACATTGGTGGCGACCAATCGTACGCGCAGCTTCTCGCCCACGCGCACGGACTTGTCGCTGCGCAGCAGCTTGCCTTCGGCGGGTGGGTTGAGCAGGCGCACCCACATGCCTTCGGGGGAGTTGCCGGTGACGATGGCGTCAAAGCGCTGGCCGATGCGGGTTTCGAGCAGCAGCGCGGCTTCGGACTTGCGCATATGCCGCTCCACCTTTTGTGCAGCGTCTTCTTGCCGGGTGCAGTGCTGGGCCAGTTCGGCCAGCTCGGCGTTGGAATATGGCGGCGGCTGGTGGGCCAGTGTGGCTTTGAGCAGGCGCGCGGTGATGAGGTCGGGGAAGCGGCGGTTGGGCGCGGTGGAGTGGGTGTAGTCGGTCACGGCCAGGCCAAAGTGGCCCACGGGCTCAGCGCCCGGTGTTTCCAACACGTATTCGCCGCGCCCCATGAGCTTGACGATAACCAGCGACAGGTCGGGAAAACGCAGCGGGTCGGCCCGGCGGCGACGGGCCAAAAACTCTTCCAGCGCGCGCGAGTTGGGTACCTGCGGCAAGACCTCGCCATATTCCTGCGCCACGCCCACGATGCGCAGCCAGCGCTCGGGTGAGCGCACGACGCGGCGCAATGACGCCACGCCGCGCACCGCCAGGTAACGGGCGGTGCAGGTGTTGGTGGCGATCATGACTTCTTCGATGAGTTGCCGCGCGCGGTTGTGGGCTTGTAGCGCGATGTCGGACACGCGCTCGCCATCAAAGGTGACGCGGGGCTGAAAGCTCTCAAATTCCAGTGCGCCCACGTTGTGGCGGCGCGCGCGCAGTTGCTGGGCCAGCGCGTCTTGCATGCGCAGCTGGGCGTCCATGCCGGGCACGGCGGCCGCGGCCTGGGGCAGCTCCCCCGTGCCATTAAGCCAGGCGCTGACGGCGTCATACGCCAGCTTGGCCTGGTTGCGCACGCGGGCGCGGTAGATGGTGGAGCCAGCCAACGCGCCATCGGCATGAAACACCATCTCGGTCACCATGGCGAGGCGAACCTCGTGGGGGTTGAGGGATGTCAGATCGGTAGACAGGCGCTCGGGCAACATCGGGAAGATGCGCGCGGACGTGTAGACCGAGGTGGTGTTGGTGCTGGCGTGCTGGTCGATGGGGCTGTCGCGCGGCACCAGGGCGTCCACATCGGCAATGGCCACCCACAGGCGCACACTGCCGTTGGGCAGGGCCTCGGACACGGTGAGTTGGTCCAGGTCCAGGGAGTCGTCGTTATCGATGGAGCACCACAGCAAGCTGGTGAGGTCGCGGATGGCGGGGTCGGTGCTGTCACCCGTGGCAGTGATGCTGGCCAGTTGCTGCGTGACCTCCGCCGAGAACTCGGGCAGCAGGCCGCGCTCGCGCATGGCGTGGATGGCGATGCGAACCAGATCGCTGCGGTGGTGCGTTCGGGAATGGCCGTGGGAGTCCGTGTGCTTGTGCATCATGCCAATATACGCCCATGGCCCGCCGCCCCCGCCACCATGTGTATGTGATTGAACTCTCGAAAGATGTGCTGCTGGAGCCGCGCTTTCGCAAGGGCAACCCGGGCTATGTGGAGGGCAAGCCCTGTGTGTATGTGGGGATGACGGGGCTGGACCCGGATGTGCGCTTTGACAAGCACAAGGCCGGTATTCAGGCCAACCGTTTTGTGCAACAGTATGGTTTGCGCCTGCTGCCGGACCTGTACGAGGCCTTCAACCCCATGCGCTATGACGATGCGGTGGACAAAGAGATCGAGGTGGGCATTGATCTGCGCTCGGCGGGGTTTGGCGTCTGGCAGGCCTGAACCCTTCGGGCCTCGTACGCCCTGGCTTGTAAGATCGCGGGCTTTGCCTGCCTGGAACCGGAGATCGCATGAGCACCACCCACAACCACTACAAACCCTTTGTGATCGGCGTCGCAGGTGGCAGCGGCAGTGGCAAATCGACCGTGACGCGCGAGGTGCTGGCCTCCATCGGGACGGAGATGGTGTCGGTCGTGATGCAGGACGACTACTACTGCGACCAGACCCACTTGACGCCCGAGGTGCGGCGCCAGACCAACTATGACCACCCCGATGCGTTTGACTGGCCGCTGATGGTGCAGCATGTGCGAGCCCTGAGCAGCGGTGAGCCGATTGAGATGCCGGTGTATGACTTCACGCAGGACAACCGCTCCAGCAAGACCATTACCGTGAAGCCGGCGCCGGTGATCGTGATTGAAGGCTTGTTTGCGCTGTATGACGCGGACCTGCGCAAGATGATGTCGCTGAAGATCTTTGTGGACACGGCGGCCGATGTGCGCTTCATCCGCCGCCTGCAGCGCGACATGGCCGAGCGCGGGCGCAGCGCAGAGAGCGTAATCAAGCAGTACATGGACACGGTGCGCCCCTCGCACAAGCAGTTCATCGAACCCACCAAGCGCCGCGCCGATGTGATCCTTCCGCACGGCGCAAACGGCCCTGCGGTGGACATCATCACGACGAAAGTGAAGACGCTGATACGCGACCTGCAACGCGGCTGATATCCGCACCGCGCCATATGCGGTGAATTAATGCTACTGATTTGATAGCTGCTCGCGCAAGCCCCCATTCATTGCGCGGACTTATTTGCAAATACGCGTGCCGTTTTTCCTGATTCCTGTAAAAACAAAACCGTAACGGTTTGCATGCCTCGGCGCCAAAACGGTGCCAGAACGGGGATGAAGCTCACAGCTTTTACATCTCGACACCCCGACCGCAAGGCATGTGTTTTCAATGGAACTTTTGAGGAGAACACCCATGCAATTCACCCATTCAGACGCGTTGACCATCGGCATGGAACTGGAGTTTCAGATCGTCGACATCCAGACCGGGCAGCTCTCTCCCTCCAGTCTGCAGTTCCGCAATGCACTCGAAGGCCACGCCAATGCCGAGCGCTACGCGCTGGAGGCCACGCTCTCCACCATGGAGCTCAACTCTTCGGTACACACCGACATCAATGCACTGAGCGCAGAGATCGTGCAACTCTCGCGCACGCTGCGCGAGATCGGCGAAACCATGGGCCTGGACATTCGCGGCGGCGGCACGCAGCTCACGCAGTTCTGGAATGAACGCGTGATGGCACCCACGCAGCGCGCCACGGAACTGGAGAGCAAATACGGCTTCCTGCCCAAGCGCTTCTCCACCTACGGCATGCATGTGCACATTGGCGTGCCCAGCGCGGACGAAGCCATCATGCTGGGCAATGGCCTGCAGGCCATGGTGCCGCTGTTCATTGCCATCTCGGCCGCATCGCCTTTCCTGCAACTGGCAGACACGGGCTTTGCAGCATCGCGCCCGCTGGAATCGCTGGTCTACCCGCACGGCGGCGGCATGCCCCGCATGCGCAACTGGCTGGAGTTTGAGGTGGTGATGGGCGACATCTTCTCGGCGGGCCTGGCCGCGTCGCTGAAGGATGTGTACTGGGACGTGCGCCCCAAGCCGGAGTTCGGCACGGTGGAGGTGCGGGTGTTTGATACACCGCTGTCGGTGCACAAGGGCGTGGCCATGGCGGCCTTTACCCGGGGCTGCGCATCACTGCTGCTGAACCGCACAATCAAGCTGCCGCCTGAGACCACGCCATCCACTGCGGAGCGCGTGAGCCGCTTTCTGGCCTGCCGCGACGGCATGGACGCCACGCTCTACAACCCCTACACCCGCTCGTGGATGCCGGCGCGCCAATGGCTGGCCGAGCTGGTGGACGAGATCACGCGCGCCCCGGTATCCGAAGCCGACCTGCGGCAGGTGCTGGCGCTGAAGTCGCATTGCGAGCTGGTGCAGGACTGCGAAGTCATGCGCCGCGTACGTGCCGACACGCTGCACGCCAACAACCCCCACAACGACGGCATGCACGGCCTGGCCGAAAACTCCCGCCAGCTCTGCCGGCAGCTGTTTGCGCCGCTGCAGTAAGGCGGTTAAAGCGCCTCTCGCTCAGGCCACAAACTCGACCGCCGCACACACTGCAGCCACCTGCGCCGCAATGCACTGTGCGGGCGTGGCGCGGGGGCTGTCGGGGTAGACCTCGGTGGTGCTGGTGTAGCGTGCACCGCTGATGCTGGCGCACAGGCCGAGTGCCTGCATGTCGTAGTGGATGACGCCACGCGCCACCAGCGGCGAGCCAATGATGCCGCCTTGCGCATCTGCGGGGGCGATGTGGGTCACGCGCTCCACCGCAGCGATGATGGCCGACTGGAATTCGGGCTGGGGGTTGCCGGTGTCGTCCACCAGGTAGAAGCCGTCGGGGATGGTGCCGGACTCGAAGGGTTTGCCATCGCGCGCGGCCACGGCGGGGCGGTATTCGCTCTCGTCGGTGTCGGTGGTCTCGTGCAGGTCGATATGGGCAGCAAACTGGCCGCGCAGTGGCGCCACCAGGCGCATGAGTGCGGCGGACTCTTGCGCGGGGCTGTTGTCGCGGAAGTTGCGGTTGGGGTCCAGCGCGTCATGGTTCCAGCGCTGGATGCGCTCGTACGCCCAGGGGCTCACACAGGGCGCCACCAGCAGGTTCACACGGCCCGCACACGCCTGCGAGTGCGCCTGCACAAACTGCAACGCACCATGCACGCCACTGGTCTCGTACCCGTGGACACCACCGGTCACCAGCACGCCGGGCAAAGCCGGGTTCCAGCGGCGGCTGCGCAGCGCCATGAGGGGGAAGCGCTCATTTCCGCATACGACCTCGCCGTAGGTGGACACATCCAGCAGGGTTTCCAGCGCCTGCACACGGCGCAGCACATCGTCGGCATAGCTGCGCTGGCGCTGCTGGCGCGCGCGCCATTGGGCGCGTTCGGTATCGCCCCAGGGCTGGCCGGGGGTACCGATGGGGTAAAAATGGGATAGGCTCATGAAAATACTATAGTGGAATGATGACAAGTGCTGACCCATCCCCGTGGTGTCTGCGCTCCTGGTGGAAGGCCGCGGCGTTGGCGCTGGCCTGGGGTGCAGGCCACAGCGCCGCGCTGGCGCAGTGTTCGCGCGCCATCGTGGTACCGGCCGCGCCCACCGGCTTCAATGTGCGAGTGACGGACGATGCGGTCAGCGGCGTCTACCCCGACTGGCTGCGCGAAGTGGGCCGCCGCGCGGGCTGCAGCTTCCAGTTCCCCGTGGTGCCGCGCGCGCGGGCCGACAGCATGGTGATGGACTCAGGCACAGCCGACATGCTGCTGCCCGCATCACAAAACGCTGAGCGCGACAAGAAGGCGCAGTTTGTTCACTTCATCAGCCTCACGCCCAACCTCATTACGCTGGGCAGTGCCAGCAACATTCCGCGCGACCTGCGTACCCTCGTCAGCAAGACTCGCTGGCGAGCCGCCATGGTGCGTACCTACAGCTGGGGCGACGAATACGATGGCCTGCTGCGCGACCTGGCTGCTGAAGATCGGCTGGAGTATGTGAACGATCTGGAGACCGTGGCGCGCCTGCTGCGCCTGGGGCGGGCGGATTTCACCATCCTGCCCCCTACCCTGCTGTACTCAGCTTTGCAAGCCGGTGCGGTGCCCGGTGCGGGCGTTCAGGCGGGGGAATTCCGCTATACGGCCTTGGCTGGCTTGCCGCGCTCGCGCGTGGGGGCGTATTTTTCGCGCCGCACGCTGAGTCCGACCGATTTCGAACTGCTGAGCAATGCGGCCACCAAGGCCGCGCGGGATGGCACGCTCAAGCAGTACTTCGAGCGTTACTACCCCGCCGATGTGGTGAGCGCCGACGTCAGTACCAACTGAAAATCGCCCCCGCGCAACAGGGGTGCGCCTACCCCAGCTACCAGAAACCTTGCGGGGCCGGGTTTATTCAGCCGGTGCTAACTTCGCCTCCTTCTTTCACCCACCCATCGGATCTTTCATGCTCTTCACTCCCCTGACCGTTGGCGCCTTGACCCTGCCCAACCGCTTTGTTCTCGCCCCACTGACCCGCACCCGTGCTGACACCGAACACCTGCCCAACGCGCTCATGGCCGAGTACTACGCCCAGCGCGCCAGCGGTGGCCTGCTGATCACCGAATGCACCATGGTGAGCGAAGGCACCTCGGCCTTCATTGCCGAACCGGGCATTTACTCCAAGGAACAACTGGAAGCCTGGCGCCAGGTGACCGACGCGGTGCACGCCAAGGGCGGCCGTATCTTCATGCAGATCTGGCACGCGGGCCGCGCCGCCCACCCCGACATCAACGGCGGCCAGCGCACGGTGTCTGCCAGCGCGATTGCCATCGACGGTGAAATCCACACACCCGGCGGCAAAGTGCCTCACGCCGTGCCCCATGCCCTGGGCACGCAGGAGATTGCTGACATCGTGGCCGCCTTCGCCCAGGGCGCGAAGAACGCCATTGCCGCTGGCTTTGATGGTGTGGAAGTCCACGGCGCCAATGGTTACCTGATCGACCAGTTCCTGCGCGACGGCGCCAACCAGCGCACCGACAGCTACGGTGGCTCGGTGGAAAACCGCGCGCGCTTCCTGTTTGAAGTGCTGGCGGCCGTGAGCGCGGCCATCGGCTCCGAGCGCGTAGGCCTGCGCCTGTCGCCCCTGAACAGCTACAACAGCATGCGTGACAGCGATCCGGTGGGCCTGATCACCTTCCTGGCCGAGCGCCTCAACGACTTCAAGCTGGCGTATCTGCACCTGATGCGCGCCGACTTCTTCGGCCAGCAAAAGGCCGACGTAATGACGGTGGCACGTGCCAAGTACAAGGGCGTACTGATTGGCAACATGGGCTACACCCCGGAAGAGGCCGAGCAAGCCATTAAGGATGGCAAGCTTGATGCGGTGGCCTTTGGCAACGCCTATATCGCCAACCCCGACCTGCCCGAGCGCGTGCGCGCTGGCGCGGACCTAAACACGCCCGATCAGAGCACCTACTACACGCCCGGCGCCAAGGGCTATACCGACTATCCGGTGCTGCAAGCGGCCTGAGCAGGCACTTGGGGCTAGCGCAGGCGCTGCACGCGGTAGCCCCGGGTCTGGAGCATTTGCACCAGGCCATCGCGGCCCACCAGGTGCAGCGCACCCACCACCACCAGGGCGTTGCCGCTGGCGCCAGGCTGGAGCAAAGCCTCCAGCTTGGGTAGCCAGGCACGGTTGCGGTCTACCAGCAGTTGCTGGTAAAGCTTGGGAAAGCGCGCACGCATGTCTGCACTGCCCAGGCGATCCAGCGCCGCATCGTCACCTTGGCGCCAGGCATTGTGCAACGCGCCCACCATGGTGGGCGTGTCTTCCAGGTCGATGAGGGTCTCGGTCAGGAAATCCCCCTGCGTGGCGGCGTCCATTCCGTCGAGCAGGGTGATCTGCGCGTCCGCAGTTTCCAAGCCCCAAGCCGGCTTCTTCGTCTGCTCGGCCCGGGTCATGAAATACTGGTCCAGCCCCACCGCCGGGCTGAAGCCAAGTTTCATGAATTCGGCCATCGTCAGGCCCACGGCAATGAACCACGGCTTGAAGCTTTGCAGCGGCTCCAGGGACATCCCGTTCTTGGCGGCATAGGCCTGCAAGGCAGCCCAGGTCTTGGGCGACAGCGATTGCTGCAGGGTCTTGCCATTGGTACGCATCGCAACGCGGTTCATCTTCTCGGCCAGCGCGGGCGACTGTGCCTCCTGTGGCGACACCTCGAAATACACCTCCCGCACATCGGCCAGCGCCGTATCCACGCTAGGTGCCAGCGGGTAGTCACTCTCCTTGAGCAGGTGAAACGAGCCCAGCAGGTACACGCTGCCCTGCGCCCCGCTCACCTTCCACAACAGCGGCACCGGTGGCTGCGCCCAGGCCAGGCCCGTCCACAGCACCAGCAGCCAAGCCCCTAGCCATTTCTTCATCGCGCCCCCTTCCTGCAAAACACCAAGCATATCGAAAGGCTTGCAGGCCGACGGCGGGGAATTCAAGGTACCTTCTCCAGTAACAATGCCGCCTCGGCCTGCACCGTGCCCGAGACGTCTCGCTTGAGGTGAACCACTGCATAGCGATTGCTTCCGGGCGAGATGCCCGCCGCAAACGCTTCAATGCCCGAGCCGCTGCAGGTACCCGACTCCCTGCCGTACCTGGCAGCGTAGGTCTGTACCAGCTGGTTGTTGACCGTCAGCTCACAGGTGCCGTACCAGGCACTGGCAGTCCCCATGGGGTATTGGTCAAACTGGATCTTCAAGCTGGCTGACTGGATCTCCGCGCTGGCCGAGATCAGTTGGTTGCCGGTACGGACCAGATAAGGGGTGCTGGCAATCAAGCGGTACTCGGCACTGCCGGTGAGCGGCATCGCCGTGCCAAAGGGCGACTTCACATAGAAATAGGCACGCGGCACGGCGACTGGATCGCCCGTGCGGAGAAAGGGCGGCAGGATGATGCCGATACCCGCCTCGTCATTACCTCGCTTTTCAGCGCTCTGGGTCGCGGGAACGCCGGGCGCTGTGTAGGCTAGCTTGGGGGTCCCATCCGACAGAAACTCCAGACTACTTGGATTGCTGAAGTCCATGAAGCTGATGTTGTAGTCCGCCGCAGACGGCAAGGGACTAACGGCACCCGCTGTGAAATTGGGCGGGGTACAGGTCTGGAGCGTGCCGACCTGCGCAAAGGCCACCGCCAGGTTGCGGATAGGCACAGCGTTTGAATCCATCGTGATCACCGCCTTGGTCGCGCCTACGCCTGCCAGTAAACCTCGCATGGTCAGGGTACCCCCAGTCGGCAATGGAATTCCATAGTGGCTGTTGAACTCACTCTTGTTGTCAAGGCGTGCACCCTGTAGGGGGTTGCTGGTACCACCCGTACTGGCCAAGGTGTAGTAATTGTTCTGAGCATCCCGCAGCACTAGCCTGTAACCTGCAAAAGTGATCCCATTGATGAACTGGAACACCATCCGCGAGGAATCATCTAGCGTGAGTTCCAAAGAACCATCGCTACTCTTGTAAGGCTTGGTCTGTGCCTGCGGAGCCATGGTGATCACACCACAACTGGGTGAGCTACTCGCAGGAACACCGGCGGCATACGCCCAATTCCCCATGGGGGCGCTATGCGCCTGGCTCGCATTGAACTGGTTTTGTGCCGCGTTGTACGTAACCCAGTAGTCGTAGTAATAGCCCCGGTTCCATCGACCAATGGCGGTCTCCTCCGTCGCATACACCTCCGCCACACTGGCAGACCCCAGGTGAGCGAAACCCAGCCCCGAGTTGACTGTCCCCTGACGGTAAGCCACCAAGGCTCCGCGGCTATTGAATACAGTGTCCGTCGTGTCAGTGGAGCCGATTGAAGAGAGCAAGACACGCATGACCCCATTCGGCACCGTAGCCGAGGACTGGCCTGTAGACTCTGCCCCGGAGAACTGCTCCACAGTGGGATTGGCAGGTAGGCCCAGTGAGGTGTAGAGAGTAGTTTTGCTATTCGCCAGCAAAGGCACCCGCTCCACAAAGCGGATCAGGCCCGCGGTCCAATCGGACATGAGCTGCGGATCCGGATTGTTCGAAGTAACCAACCGGCGAAAGTCCTGCAAGGTGTCTGCAAACGGCTG
Source organism: Rhodoferax sp. GW822-FHT02D07 (assembly GCF_058802405.1). Lineage (NCBI taxonomy): Bacteria > Pseudomonadati > Pseudomonadota > Betaproteobacteria > Burkholderiales > Comamonadaceae > Rhodoferax > Rhodoferax sp. GW822-FHT02D07. The sequence goes on along the minus strand of NZ_JBXAOD010000006.1, from coordinate 31,180 downwards.
GCTGCTATTGCGCAGACGTTGCTCGTGCATGAATCCTGCAAAAAAACCGACATGCAGGGACAAGGTCAGATCGGCATTGCTAAGGCTGGGATCGCTGCCAGCCACATAGTTGGTCAGATCCACAAAGCGCAGATCAAACGGACTGGGCAATCCGAACGCTGTGTTAATCACGGTCGTGGCACTGGCGACCGAACTGGCACTCCATTTGGTCGGCGAGCTGGATTGCTCCACCTCTAGGGCAACCGCTTCGGAAATCGCAGAAATGGCGAAACGGCGCTCCGCCCCACTTGCAACAAACACCGCGCGCATGGGGGCTGCCAACGGCTCCGTCGCTCCGGTCGCTTCATTGACATATTGCCCGCCCACGGCTTCCAAGAGATACACCTGCCCGGCTGAGAGCGATGGGGCAAGACTGAAACTACCCTGGGCATTGCTGACAGTAGTGAAAATGGAAGTGCGTACCCCCGTGTTACTTAAGCTGTAAAGCGTTACCGCAGCGCCGCTGGTCAAGCCTTTAGCAACCTGGCCCACCAAACCTGTGGAAGAACTGCCTGAGCCACCACCGCCCCCTCCTCCACCCCCTCCCCCGCAAGCCGAGAGCACAGCGACTAGTGAAAGACAAAAGAAAGTGCGTAAGCGTGTGAGCACACGCAAGGCGATGCCGGATTGACCCATGATTCCCCCTGAACACCACTATCGAGAATAATTCTTATTTAATTCGACCGACATTATGAAGGATTGCCATGTATTTCCATGCGCAATCCCCTACTAATTGAGCACGCAATCCGTATCCGACTGGACAGATTCCTGCAAGCAGAAACGACAACTCTCAGCACGGACTACCGCAAAGAAACTGAATGCGGCGAATCTGCACCTCTCCTTCCAAAAAAAAACTTACCCCGCCCGTCTGTGGGCTGTTTTGTGGATAAGCGTGTTTACAAGCCGCGAAAGCCGCGCCAGCATTGGGCTGGAACGGCGTGCCCGTTTTTTAAGCAACCGCAGGGACCACGTTTTGGAGCCGCAAAACTTGTGGTACCGCGTCATGCAACTGGGTTAACCTCGCCGCCTCAAGCACAACCCACCAAAGGACCCGCCATGAAAACCCTGCACGTCACCATCAAGCTGGAAATGTCCGTTCCCGATGACTGGGAGCTGGTGGAAACCTCCGAAGGCACGCCTGTGCTCAGCCTGCCCAATGGCAGCTTTCTGGACATGGCGATCGAGCCCCTGTTCACCAATGACCCGGAAGAAACCTGGTCCAGCACCGACAGCGAGGAAGAGCTGAACGAGATTCTGGATATGGTCGAGAGCGAAGAAGTGAGCTACGAGTTCATCACGCACTGATCCTTTTCCATGGCCCGACCCGACCACAGCCCGTCCGCCGAACGCAACAAGCAACCCATTCTGGAGGTGCTGCAAAGCCTGCTGCCCGCGCAGGGCCGCGCGCTGGAGATTGCATCGGGCACGGGGCAACACGTGGTCTGGTTTGCGCAGCACCTGCCGCAGTGGACCTGGCAACCCACCGAGGTGCACCGCGGCGCGCTCTACAACATCGAGGTGCGCGCCGCCGAGGCCGACTTGGCCAACATCGACATTGCGGTGCAACTGGACGTCTGCAACGAACCCTGGTTTCCCGCAGGCGCCGAGCAGGCGGGCCCTTACGACTTGGTGCTGTGCATCAACATGCTGCACATCGCCCCGTGGGCAGCGTGTGGCGCGCTGATGCGCGGCGCAGCGCAACACCTGGCGCCGGGCGGCGTGCTGGTGACCTATGGCCCCTACTTTGAAGCCGACGTGGTGCCCACCCAAAGCAACCTGGACTTTGACCAAAGCCTGCGCGCGCACGATGACCGCTTTGGCATCCGCCAGCTGGCCGATGTACGAGCGCAAGCCGCGCTGGCGGGCCTGCAGCTCCAAGCCCGCCACGCCATGCCGGCCAACAACCTGTTGCTTGTCTGGAACCGGGCTGCGGTCTGATTGAGGCTTACACGAGCTTTTCCACAGACACCGGATAGCGTGGCCGCCCGGTGCGGACAAAGGTCTCAAGGTTGTCCAGCGTGGTACGGGCAATGGCGGCCAGTGCGTCTTCGGTAAAGAAGGCCTGGTGACCCGTAACCACCACATTGGGGAATGTGAGCAAGCGCGCAAACACGTCATCCTGGATGGCAGTGCCCGACAAGTCCCGAAAAAAGAGATCGCCCTCTTCCTCGTACACGTCCAGCCCCAGCGCGCCCAGTTGTCCACTCTTGAGCGCGGCAATGGCTGCGCGCGTGTCCACCACCGCACCCCGGCTGGTGTTGACCAGCATGGCCCCGCGCTTCATCACGGCAAAGGCCGCGTCATCGATAAGGTGGCGGGTTTGCGGTGTGAGCGGGCAGTTCAGGCTGACCACATCGCTGCGCGCCAGCAGCTCGGCGAGCGGCACGTACTGCACGCCCAGAGCCACACAGGCCGGGTTGGGCTGCGGGTCGGCCGCCAGCAGGGTGCAACCGAAGCCGCTCATGATCCTGCAAAAGGTCTCACCAATGCGGCCCGTGCCCACCACACCGATGGTCCGGCCGTGCAGGTCAAAGCCCAGCAGGCCATCCAGCGCGAAGTTGCCCTCGCGCACCCGGGCGTGGGCGCGGTGGATCTTGCGGTTGAGCGTGAGCACCAGGGCCAGTGTGTGCTCGGCCACGGCATAGGGCGAGTACTCAGGTACCCGCCCGACGGCGATTCCCAGCTCAGCCGCGGCCGCGAGGTCCACCTGGTTAAAGCCTGCGCAGCGCAGAAGCACCAGGCGCACGCCCTGGGCGTGCAGAGACTGCAGCACCTCGCGTGGCAACTGGTCATTCACAAAGACGCACACCGCGTCAGCACCCACTGCCGTAGTTACCGTGCCCGCGTCCAGGCGTGAGTCCAGAAACTGCCAGGTGTGCGCACTGCCCTGTGCTGCAGCGCTGAGAGCAACCCGGTCGTACGGGCGGGTGCTGTAAACATTGATGTGCATGAAGGGGCCCCTTGCTTAGTTGAATGTCATTCAAGCCCCAGCGCCTGGTACACACGGGCAGCGGCGTAGGCATCGTTGGCCGCGTAGACCAACTGGGACTCACTGAGCCTGGGCAGCGCCCAATTGCTGGTCGCGGCCTTCTTGCTTTTCACGAAGCGCTGGTTGAACAGCACAGCCACCGCGCCCTTCACGCCCATGTCCTTGCGATAGCCACGCTCGCGGAAGATGGTGTTGAGTTCCAGAATGCCCTGGGGCTGCACACCCAGCTTGCTGACGATGCGCTTCTTGTCATCGCCCAAACCAAACCCGGCCTTGGCAATGCCCCCCACGGCTAGCAAATCGGCGGCCACAGCGCGGCACTCCGGGTCATGCAGCTGGAACACCCAGGCGTGCTGCAGCGTGGAAAGTTGCAGGATGTGCGGGCCATCAGACACATCGCCCACCTTGAATGTGGGTTTGGACTCGGTGTCAAAACCCCAGGCCGTCGTCTTGAGAAGTGCGGCCTGGGCCTCGCGGGCCTGCGGGCCGGTGCTGACCAGGGTGATGCGATCCAGCCCCAGGCGCTCGAAAAGCGGCAACTGGGCGATGGTGTCTTTGTCGGGGGTGGGGAGGCGTTCCTGCATGCCCCTATCATCGCCCACTCGCACTGGGGCTCCACGCGCACACTCAATCCGCGAGCAAGACGCGGTGCTTGCCCGCCTGCTTGGCGCGGTACAGGGCCCGGTCTGCGGCCTGAGCCAGGGACTTGATATCCACGCCATGGCTGGGGAACAGCGCCACCCCCACACTGGCCGACACCGGCGCCAGCACCTGCGGGTAAGGCTCGGACAGCGTCTGCACCATGCGCCGTGCCGTTTCCAGGGCAGTGGTGGCGTCCACATCGCTGAGCAGCACGATGAACTCATCGCCCCCCAGGCGCGCTGCAATGTCAGAGGCGCGGATCATGGTCTGGATACGCTGGGCCACGGCTTTGAGCACCTCGTCACCGGTGGCATGGCCCTGGGTGTCGTTCACGGTCTTGAAGCCGTCCAGATCCACCGCCACCAGCGCCAGTGAATGGCCACGGCGCTCCGCAAACGCCAGATTGCGCTCGGCCACCTCGTCGAACAGCAGGCGGTTGGGCAGCCCGGTCAGCGCGTCATGCTGGGCATAGAAAGTCACCTGCTTCATGGCGGCTGAGGCCTGCAGCAGCGCCGCGCCCACGGCCTCGGTTTCCGTCAAGCGGATGCTGGGCAGTTGCACCTCTTGCCCGTGGCTCAGGGCCTTGGCGGCGGCGTTGAGCTGGTGCACCGAGGCCAGCAGGCGCAGCGAGATGGTGCGCGCCAGCCACAGGCCCAGCCCGTAGGCCAGCACGCTGCCGGTCAGCACCCAACAGAGTTGCACCATGAGGTCATGCAGCAGCAGCCCGCGCGGCGCGGCCACCGCGACCCGCCAGCGCCAGCGCGTGGAGGTGGAATAGGCGGTCAGCACCGGTTGACCTTCCCTGTTTTCAGTGGAAAGCGTACCTTCGTCGCGCAGGGCCATCGCCGCCAGCAGGCTGGGCAGTGCAGGCTGCCCGATGAAGCGGGATGCATCGCGCGAACGCGCAACGATGTGGCCGCTGCTGTCGAGCACGGCCATGGTCCAGCCCGGCGGCAGCTGGTGGCGCGCCAGCAGCTCCTGCACGCGGGTCGGGTCCAGTCCGATATTGAGGCTGTAAACCACGTCATTCCCGCGCAGGATGGGAACGCCCAGGGCAATGCCGTTGCGGCGCGCTACGGGTGCCAGGAACAAATCGGTGAGCACCGTGGTGCGCTCGCTGAAAACGCGCCCCAGCTGCGCAGGCGTGCCGTCGGCGGGCAGCACGGCCCCCCAGGGCCGCAGGGTGTTGAGCACCTGGCGGCCCGTGGTGTCTGTGAGGATGTAGTTGTAGACCGTGCCGGCTGCCAAGGCGTCGCTGGCACGCAGGTAGAAGCTGCGCAGATCGCCCTGCGCCAGCTCAGGTGCTGTTGCCAGGACGCGTGCGCCAGACTCGACCGCCGCAATCTCCCGCTCCAGGTCGGCCAGCACGGTGCGCCCCAGCAGCACGGTCTGCTGCTCGGTCTGGGCACGGCGGAGTTCGTAGGTGGAATAGGTCAGTACCGCACTGACCAGCGAAGCTGGCAGTACGCATACGAAAACCAATAACCGCAAGTTGCGGCGCAATGAATAGGGGCGATTCTTCGGTTTGAAGAGAAGCATGCGGTGTGCCTGACCCTTGTTGTGTGTTCCCTGACCCGAACGCACTATGGCAGATGCGGACAGGGCACGCAACGTAGGCGAAACCGGCCTGCCCCATTCATACGATAAATCGTGCCCGGCACTTCACAAATGATAGTGACTCGCATCGCCACCACGGCCCTCGCGCGGCTTCCAAGCCTTTGCATTGCAAAAAAAATGTTACCCAATTTCCGGGCTGACAAGCTTGTGGATAAACCATGGCATAAGCGTCACAATCCGCGCCAGCCAAGGCTCTCCACAGAGTGCCCATTTTTTGGGCAAAACACCCTGTCGCCGCAGCTGGACAGCGCTGTTTCCTCAATGAGGAAAAATCTGTGCTAGGACAAATCGACAATTGGGGTAAACCCGAAAATGAGGGCTCCAAACGCCCCAGGTTGCACCCCGAAACTGTGCGTGACTTTGTGGATAACTATGTTCACAAGCGGCAAAACCCGCAAAAATAGGGGCTTTGCCAAGGGTGCCCGCGAAATGACCAAACCGGGAACCTTTTGGCAGCTGGCACACTCCACCCACGCTGTGCCCGGCCACCGGGCCCCTCTTCCACTTTTTCCAGAGAATCCATGCGCCAAGCCTCCTCCCCCCGCCCCGTCCAACGCCAACGTCTGCACCTGCTCGGCCTGCCCCTGGCAGCCGCAGTGGCCGGACTTGCGGCCTGTTCCAAGAGCGAAGAGCCCGCAGCCGCCAAGGCGGCCGACAGCGGCCTGCCGCCCGCCCAGGTCTATGAAAAGGTGGCCACCACGGGCAAGGGCTTCACTGTGGGCGCGCTGATGAGCGCCAACCCGGTCTTCGTGCTGTTCGACCCGCAATGCCCGCACTGCGGCCACCTGTGGGGGACCTCGCAGCCCCTGCTGAACAAGGCCAAGTTTGTCTGGGTGCCGGTGTCCTTCATCAACGGCAAGAGCGCCCCGCAGGGCGCGGCCATCCTGGGCGCACCCAACCCTGCCGAATTCATGGCGGCGCACGAAGCCTCCCTGCTGGCCGGCACTGGCGGCGCCCCCATCACCGGCGGCACCCCGCCCGAGCTGGAGGCGACGATCAAGGCCAACACCGAGCTGTTCAACAACCTCAAGGCCGAATCGGTGCCCTACATCGTGGCCAAGAACGTCAAGAGCGGCAATGTGGTCACCCATGCCGGCGCCATGGAAACCGCAGCCCTGGCCGAACTACTGGGAATCTGAGCCCGGAGGTGTCGCCGGTTTGCTATGGATTTGCTAGCTGCTTGCGCATAATCCACGGGGGCTAAGGCCCCCTTTTTCTTGCAAGAACAACACCGGAGACACCATGAAACGCAAAATCGCCATCGGCGTGGCCGTGCTGGCCGCCGTGGGCGCAGGCGTGTTTTTCACCCTGCCCCGCATCGTGGACCAGCGCATCAACGGCGTGGCCCTGGCCGCCCCGCACAGCGCCAATGCGCGTGCCACGGCGCTGCACAACACGCTCTTTGTGGCCGACCTGCACGACGACGCCCTGCTCTGGTCGCGCGACCTGCTGCAACGCTATGACTACGGCCACAGCGACCTGCCCCGCCTGCAGGAAGGCAAGGTCAGCCTGCAGGTCTTCAGCACCGTCACCAAATCGCCCAAGGGCCTGAACTTCGAGCGCAACGGTGCCGACAGCGACAGCATCACCATGCTGGTCATGGCCCAACGCTGGCCACGCGCCACCTGGAACAGCCTGCTCGCCCGCGCCCTTTATCAGGGCGAGAAGCTGCACAAGGCTGCGGCCGAGAGCGGCGGCGCCATGCGCATCGTGCGCAGCCAGGCCGACCTCGCCAGCCCGGCGGCTCCAGGAATGCTGCTGGCCCTGCTGGCCACCGAGGGCCTGCATCCGCTGGAGGGCAAGCTGGAGAACGTGGACACGCTGTTTGATGCGGGCTTTCGCATCATGGGCCTGACGCACTTCTTCGACAACGAGATCGGCGGCTCGGCCCATGGGCTGGAGAAAGGCGGACTCACGCCCCTGGGCAAACAGGTGGTGGCGCGGCTGCAGGAGAAAAGCGTACTGGTGGACCTGGCCCATGCCTCGCCCAAAGTCATCGACGACGTGCTGGCCATGACGCGCAAACCCCTGCTGGTCTCACACACCGGCGTGCAAGGCACCTGCCCCGGCCCGCGCAACCTCAGCGACCGCCATATCAAGGCGATTGCGGCCACGGGCGGTGTCGTGGGCATCGGCTACTTTGAAGGCGCGGTCTGCGGGCTGGACACGGCTTCCATCGTCAAGGCGATCCGCTACACGGCCAACCTGGTGGGGGTGCAGCATGTGGCGCTAGGGTCGGACTTTGATGGGGCGACCAAGACGGCGTTTGACACGACCGGGTTGGTGCGGATTACCGAGGGGTTGTTGGAGGCTGGGTTCTCGGAGGCGGATGTGGCTGCCATCATGGGGGGCAATGTTCTGCGGCTGTTGAAGGCGCAGTTGCCTGCTGCGTGAGGGGGAGACCTCGCTTTTTTGGACACCCACTCCCCCAGCCCCTCGCCCCGTCGGCGAGGGGAGCCTTTAACAGCCATATTTTTGGGTTTCGCGTCGGATAAGGACTACTGGCGGTAGGTCGCCACCGGCACCTCACTCCACGGCCAGCGCCTGCGGTTGTGGGACCTCGCAGCGGTCTGTTCACCCACGCTGGCGGCTACGCCCGCCAGTAGCTCCGAGCCCATCCATACGAAGTCCCACAACCGCTGGCATGGGCCGTGGTGCACCCACCCGGTGGCAGCCTACCGAGCGTAGCTCGCAGCCGGCGAAAGGCAACCAAATCGGTAGTTAGGCTCCCCCTTTCGCCCCGGCGGTGGCGAAAGGGGGCTGGGGGGGATAGGGGGAAAAGAAGCAACGAAAACAGGAACCTCAAAGAACGGCATACCGCCCCGGCCGATGATTCACCGCAATGAACAAACTCATCACCACCGCCGCCAACACCGAATACGCCACCCGCACCGGGTCCACCACCGTCAGCGACAGCAGCACGATGCAGCAGTCCATGCCCATCTGCACCCACCCCGCACGCCAGCCCCGTGCCTGCTGCAGGTAGAGTGAAATGATGGTGGCACCGCCCAGGCTGGCGCGGTGCCGCGCCAGGAACAGGCAACCCGAGCCCAGCAGCAGCCCACCGAGCACCGCCGCGTAGGCCGGGTGCAGGCGCTCGATGGCGAACAGCTTGGGCGACCACTCGGCCATGGCCGAAAGGAAGGTGATGGCGACAAAGGTCTTGAGCGTGAACTCGCGGCCCATGCGGCGCCAGGCAAACCAGTAGAAGGGCAGGTTGATGAGGAAGAACAGCTTGCCAAGGCTCACACCCGTGGCGTAGTGCAGCACAAAGGCCATGCCGGCCGTACCGCCCGTGAGCAGGCCCACCTGGCCAAACAGGATGAGCGCCAGGCTCACGAACAGGGTGCCCGTAAAAATGGCCTGCGCGTCTTCGAACAGGGTGTGGCTGTCGGGGGCCGGGGAAGAGATCATGTCGGGCATGGAGCAAGCATTGTGCCGTGCCCACCTGCCCGGGGGCTACCAGCTGGCCGAATCGACGCGGAAAAAGCCCTGTAGCTCGGCGTAGACCGCCGGGTACTCAGCCGCCAGCGCTGCGCCCTGCTCAAAGAACACCTCCACCGTCACCGCGAAGAACTCGGCCGGGTCTTGCGCCCCATAGTGGTTCAGCAGGCCCTGTTCGCCCATGAAGACCTGCTGGCGCAGGTGCTCGTAGGCGTCTTCAAACACCTGCTGCCAGCGCTGGGCGTTGTACCGCGTGTCGCCGCGCACGGGCAATGGCGCGCCGCGCGCCTGGCCCTGTTCCTGGTCCAACTGGTGGGCAAACTCGTGCAGCACCACGTTCCGTCCGTCGTCGGGCGTGGCCGCGCCTTCCAGCACATCCTGCCAAGAAAGGATGAGCTGCCCCTGCGACCAGGATTCGCCGGCCAGCGCCTGGCGCTGCTCCTGCTGCACGCCGGCCGCATCGGTGCGGCTGCGGTGCACCACAAAGGCACCGGGGTACATGAGGATCTCGCGCACCTTGGGAAAGTAGTCCGCCGCATCCGGCCGGTTGAGCAGCAGCAGGCAGGCCTGGGCCGCCACCACCAAGCGCATTTCTTCGGTGACCTGCAGGCCGGCGCAGCCGATGAAGGTCTTCTCAGCCATGAAGACCTGGATGTGCTGCTTGAGCTGCATCTGCAGGTCCGCCGGCAGGCGCGCCACCATGGGCACGCGGCGGCGCAGCACGGTGCGCCAGCGCTGGGGGAAGGGCTGGTCCTGCATGCGGCGGCGCTGCTGGCGCAGCCACCAGGGATAGCCCAGCAACCACGCCAGGAGCCCGGCTGCGGCCAGGCAAAACACGACAAAGGCCACAGGGCTCCTCTTGCAATCGTTGGTTCGCACTGTAGCTGGAGGCCGCAGCCCGCATTTCAAGCTGCGCTACAGTGCTTTCCCATGCAACACCCCCTGACCTCCTCACCTCTTCGTCTGGCTCTGGGCACTGCCCTGCTGGTGGCCGCCACGGGCGCACTCGCCGTGCAGGACTGCGAACTGGACGGCAAGTCCATCAACACCAACAACGGCAACGAGACCGCCGGCAAGAATGGCATGGTGCGTTGCAAGGACCGCGACTCTGGCCAGATCGAGCGCGAATACGAGCTGCGCAACGGCGACTCGGTAGGCCTCTCGCGCTACTTCCGCAATGGCAAGCTGGTCAAGGAGTTCACCATCACCGCCAACGGCCCGCATGAGGGGCTGGAGCGCGAATGGGCGCAGAACGGCCAGCTGGTGCTGGAGTTCACCAACGTGAAGGGCAACGCACGCGGCCTGCGCCGCAGCTGGTATGAAGACGGCAGCCCCAAGGCCGTGGAATGGGTGGCCGACAACGAGCGCGAAGGCGCCAGCGCCCAGTTCACCCAGGGCAAGCAGCTCACCAGCCTGCGCTGCGGCCTCAAGCCCCTGCTGGCCCCGCATGTGAACGACGCCGCCCTCTGCGGCTTTGGCAGCAGCCCCAGCATCGTTGCCACCTACGGCAGCAACGGCAAGCAGCGCGCGACGCAAACGTTGCTGGCCGGCGTGGTGCAGAAATACACGCTGCTCATGGACAACGGCAAACCGCAGGAAGAGATGGAACGCCAGGGCAGCCAGCGGATCGAGCGCTTCTATGGCGACGACGGCGGCAAGCGCCGCGAGAAGGTGTGGAACGAGGCAGAGAAGCCCGCCCAGCTGCAGCGCGAATCCGAATACCACGCCAGCGGCCAGCTGGTGCGCGAGCGCCTGTACGGCGTGAGCGAGGTGAACGGGCGCAAGCGCAACCGCCTGCTCAGCGAAGCGCGCTTTTTCCTCAACGGCCAACCCCAGAGCAAGGAACGCTACAGCCTGGTGGGCGAGACCGAGCAGGTGGAGCGCCAGCACTTCAACGACAAGGGCATCCTGGTAGGCGAAGGCCGCTATGCGCTGGACGGCCGCTACGGCCAGGAGCGCGGCCTGGGCGTGCACAAGAGCTATTACGAGAACGGCAAGCTCTCCCAGGAGGAGACCTTTGACGACAAGGGCAATGTAAAACGCCTGCGCAGCTGGGACGAAAACGGCAAGCAGACCGCCGACGACGAACTGTTCGAGGACGGCTCGCGCAAGGCCTACGCCCGCTAGGCAACTGTCACAGAGGGGGGCTACACTGGATCAAAAGGCACGTGAGGCCCCATGATCCAGTCGTTGCGAATCCTGCTTGTCAGCCTGCTGGCCAGTTGTGGGCTGATCACTCCCCTGTGGGCGCAAGCGCCCGCCATGCGCTACATCTACCCGCCGCCCGAGAGTGGCGCCGACGTGCGCATGGGCTACTACTGGGAGCTGCTGCAGGCCGCGCTGGACGAAACCACGCCCCGATGGGGCCCCTATGTGCTGCAGCCCAGCCCCAAGGTGATGAGCGCCGGCCGGGCCGAACTGCTGCTCGCCGCCTCCACGGACATCAGCGTGATGGCACGCACCACCAGCATCAGCCGCGAGCAGACCCTGCGCCCCATCCGCATTCCGCTGGACAAGGGCCTGACCGGCTACCGCCTCTTCCTCATCAAGGCCGGCACTCAGCCCCGGTTGGACGCGGTGCGCACGCTGGCGCAGCTGCAGGCCTTCAGCATAGGCCAGGGTGCTGTGTGGATAGACACCGACATCCTGCGCACCCAGGGCTTCACCGTGGTCACCGCCCCCACCTACGAAGCGTTGCTGCCCATGCTGGATGCCAACCGCTTCGATGTGTTCTCGCGCGGCGTCAACGAGATCGGCCCAGAGTTCAGCGCTGGCAGCAAGACGTATCCAGCCCTGGCCATCGAGAGCCGGCTGCTGGTGTATTACCCGCTGCCGCGCTACTTCTTCTTCGCCCACACGCCCGAGGGCGACCGACTCGCCCAGCGCGCTGAAGAGGGCCTGCGCACGCTCATGAAAAACGGCAAGTTCGAGAAGCGCTACCAGGCCTTCAAGAAATCCATCCTCGGCGAGCTAAGCCTGGCCGGGCGCCGCGTCTTCGCCCTGACCAACCCCTACCTGCCCCCGGAAACCCCGCTCACCGAACGCGAGCTATGGGACACGCTGGAAGCCGAGCTGAAAGCGAAACCCTGAAACCGTGCCGATGGAGCCCCCGGCGGCGGGGCGGCACGGGCGCTATATGATGGCGCCGAGAACCAGAGGGCCCCAGGCCCCGACCACTTTCAAGGAGGATCCTGCATGCACGCTGCCGATGCGCCTGGCGCAACCGAGCCCTATCTCGCACCCGAAACCGCGGTGCACATTCCCCCCAGCACCCACCAGGTAGGCATCCGCTTCACCGGCTCCGGCAGCGAATACTTCCGCATCTGGATCGTGAACCTGCTGCTCACGCTGGTCACCTTCGGAATCTACTTTGCCTGGGCCAAGGTGCGCCGCCTGCGCTACTTCATGGGCAACACGCTGGTGGACGGCCAGCCGCTGGGTTTCCACGGCAACGCCTTCAAGATGTTCAAGGGCTACATGCTGGTGGGTGTGCTGTTCGTCCTGTACTCCCTGGCTGGCGAGTTCTCGCCCATTGCGGGCCTGATCGCTTTTCTCATCGTCTCGGCGCTGTGGCCAGCGCTGTTCAAGTCGTCCATGCAGTTCCGCCTGGCCAACACCAGCTGGCGCGGCCTGCGCTTCCGCTTCCACGGTGACCTGCGCGGTGCCTACCGCGCCATGCTGCCGCTGTTTGTGCCCGGGACCTTTTTTCTTGCCCTTTTGGCGTTTTTGCCGGAGCAAGCCACTCCGCCGACCTGGTACTTGGTGGCTACAGGGCTGGGGGCGCTGAGCATGCTGGCCGTTTCACCGTGGCTGCTGTGGAATCTCAAGCAGTACCAGCACAACCACTACGGCCTGGGGCCACTGCAAACCACGTTTCGCGCGACCTCTGGATCTTTCTACGCACTGTCGCTGAAAGTAGTCGGTCTCTTCTTGTTGATTGCCCTGACACCAGCCGCCTTGATCGTGGCTGCCGTTTTTGGTCTGGGCAGCCCTCAGGCCTTGCTCATGAAACTGGGCCCCACGACCATCATGGCCCTGATCATTCCCGTCTGGCTGCTGTCTGCAGCGTGCTTCATCAGCCTGAAGCCCTATGCCCAGGCGCGTATGCAAAACCTGGTCTGGACCAAAACCGGCAACACCGAGTTGCGCTTCATCAGCGCCCTGCGTGCGCGTTCCCTGATCTGGCTCACCCTGAAAAACTGGTTTTTCATCATCATCACGCTGGGGCTGTACTGGCCGTTTGCAGCGGTTGCCACGGCGCGCATGCGGCTGGAGGCGATGAGCATCAAATCGCGCATGAACCCGGACCTGCTCATGGGCAGCGTCCTGGCCCAAGAAAGTGACGCTGCCGGAGACGCCGCAGGCGACTTCTTCGGCATGGACGTCGGGCTCTGAGCGTGCAGTCCACAGCGGCCACACTGGTGGCCAGCTATTTCAACGGCCGCAGCGCACGCGCCCAGCCGGTAACGCTGGCCTTGCAAGGCGAAGGTCGGCAGCGCCGGTTGCACATTCATGGCGAGGGCGTGGATCTGCACGTGCCCGCGCGCGAGGTGCAATGGCCCGAGCGTACGCGCCACGGCATGCGTCTGGCCCATCTGCCTGGCGGTGGCCATGTGCAATGCGACGACGGTGCCGCCTGGGACGACTGGGTGCGCAGCCAGGGCCAGGGTGAATCGCTGGTCGTGAAGATGCAGCAAAGCTGGCGCTGGGTGGCAGGCAGTGTGGCCGTGCTGGTGGGACTCGCCGTGGCCATGCAACTCTGGGGCCTGCCGATGTTGGCGCGCGGCGTGGTGGCCGCCACCCCCGTGAGCGTGGACCAGGCCATTGGCGAACAAACCCTGGAGGCCGTGGACGAACTCATGATGGGCCCCAGCCAGTTGCCAGCAGCCCAGCAGGAGACCATACGCCAGGCCTTTGCCGAGGCCATGCGCCACCAACCGATCGACCGTCGCACGCCGTATCAGTTGGTGTTTCGCAAGAGCAAGATCGGCCCCAACGCGCTGGCGCTGCCAGGGGGCACCATCATCATGACCGACGAGATGGTGACCATGGTGAATGGCGATACCCGCGTGCTCACCGCCGTGCTGGGGCATGAGCTGGGCCATCTGCAACAGCGCCACGGGGTGCGCATGCTGGTGCAGGCCGCTGTGCTGGGCACGCTGGGGGCCGTGGTGCTGGGCGACTTCAGCAGCCTGCTGGCGGCTGTGCCCGCGCTGCTGGGCCAGGCGCATTACTCGCGCGAGGCCGAACGCGAGGCCGATGTCCATGCCGTCAAGGTGCTCAAGGACGCGGGACTCTCCCCGCTGCACATGGTGAGCATGTTTGAAGCACTGGAGCGCTACCGCCAGGAGGAACGTGCCAAGCGCGAAGCCGGGCAGGAGGGCGATCGCAAGGCCGCCCCAAACACCGAGGCCACTCCGGAGGACGACAGCGACGACGAGGACGACTCCTGGCTGGGCATCGCCTTTGCGTCCCACCCTACCGATTCCGCCCGTATTGCCTTCTTCCGGGCTGCGGCCCAGTAGAGGTATGTGCAAGCTGCTCCGTTTTTAATAGCATTCCCATGTCTGAACACAGTTTTTTCGTCAACGACACCGAGGTGCACCTGAGTGGCCGAGGGGGGCACACCATCGTCATGCTGCACGGCTGGCCCGACAGCTACCGGCTGTGGGACTGCATGGTGGAGGCGCTCTCGCCGCTGTACCGATGCGCGCGCTTCACCATGCCGGGTTTCGAGCTACCGGCCGCCGCCAAACCACGCTCGCTGGCGCAGATGACGGCGCAGCTGCTGGCCATCCTGGACACGGTGAGTCCGCAGCAGCCCGTGACCCTGCTGATGCACGACTGGGGCTGCGTGTTCGGCTACGAGCTGGCCCTGCGCCACCCCGACCGCGTGGCCCGCATCGTGGGCATTGACATTGGCGACCACAACAGCGGCGCCTACGCCCGCAGCCTGGACGCCAAACAGAAGCTGCAGGTGCTGGGCTACCAACTCTGGCTGGCTGGCTGCTGGGGCCTGGGCATGCTGGGCGCCGAGGGCCTGGCGGACCGACTGACCCGCCGCATGGCGCGCACCATGCGCTGCCCCACGGCGGCCAGCGGCATCCACTGGCGCATGAACCTGCCCTACGCCATGGCCTGGCTCGGCGCGGCCGGCGGCTTGCGCCACACATTGCCGGTGCGCCCGCACTGCCCGGTGTTCTATGCCTGGGGAACGCGCAAGCCCTTCATGTTCCACTCCAGCCGCTGGCTGGAAACCCTGGCCCGCAACCCGGCCAACCTGGCGTTGGGTTTTCGCAGCGGCCATTGGGTGATGGTGGATCAGCCCGAGGCCCTGCAGACCGCTGTGCGGGAATGGCTGCAAAGCCTGCCCGCTCCGACCGGCCGGCCCTGAGCGCTCAGGCCGCCCCGCGGCCCTGCTGGCTCACAAAGTACACCGCCTTGCGCGCGCGCATCACATCCCCCAGCGGGCGGTGGGCGGCCAGGGCCTGCCAGGGGTCGAAGACGGCCGCTTCGGCCTCCTTGGCAAAGGCCTGGCCTGCGGCGCCCTGGCTGTCCTGCTGCGGCAGGGTGAGGCGGGCCACGGTGGTGTAGGGCGTGGGCCAGTTCACCGATGCGTCTTCGATGGGCGTGAGGGCTTCGCTCACGTAGGGCTGCAGCTGCAACTCCCACTGCAGCGTCTGCCGCGCGAGGCGGCTGGAGAACTCGGCGCCCGAGTCCATCTGCCCTGCTGCGGCAGCCGGGCCATTGGCACTCACCGGCCACAGGCGCACGCGCACGGCGTAGGGCCCGCAGGCGATGGGCGCCGCGCTGAACAGGGGCTCCGCCGCAAAACCGGCAAAGGGTTTGCCAAAGGTTTTGACGGTCTGCAGGATGCGCCCGGGCACGCTGAGCAGGCCGTAGCGGGCGACCAGGTGCTTGATGAGAGCGCCGCCGCCCTTGGAGGCCGCCACCACAAAGTCCACAAACTCGCCGCTCTTGGGGAAGGCAAACACCTCGTGGTTGATGAGCGCAAAGTCCTGGCTCTTGCACGGGCCGCCCAGCGCGGATTCGCCCTGCACGCCCAGCACCCGGATAGCAAAACCGCGGATGTCCGGTTTGCGGTCGCTGGCGCGGTCCATGGCGCCGTTGGACAGGCGCACCCAGGCGGCGTAGCGGCCGGGCTGGGCAAACAGACCGTGGCGTGCAAACGCAGGCAAATCGCCCAGTACCTCCAGCTCCCCCTGCACGGCGGCCAACTGCTTGCGGTGCAGCGCGCGGCCATTGCCAAACTCACGCGACTTGCGCTGCTGCAGCTCGGCAAACTGCCGGCCGTAGTCCGCGAAGCGGGCCTCCTCGTCGGGGGCGATCTGCTCGTGCCAGTCGGTGCTGGGGCTCAGGGAAGTGGGCATTGCCAGGCCTTTCAGTGATGCAGGCGCACCTCGCGCCCGGACTCAGAACAAGCCCGGAGTGTGGGCCCTGGGCGGGGTGCCCGGCAAGGGGTCGACCTCCGCCCGCAGCCATTCCGCAGGTGCGGCCTGCAGAAAACCCATGGCAGTCTGGGGCGTGGCCTGCAGCCAGTCGGCATAGCGCTCGGGCGCCACGATGGCGGGCATGCGCTTTTCCTCATCGGGCCGGTGCATGCGGCCCATGACCGCGTGGCCGTCGGCGTTGACCGTCAGCACCGTGAAGCTGCCCTGCAGCTGGCCCGTGGCCGGGTCGGCCCAGCGGTCCCAAAGGCCGGCCACGGCAAAGGGCGCGCCATCGACCCGCGCAATGCGCCAGCGCACGGGGCGGCCACCATGGGCGGGGGCGTCTTCCCAGCAGGGTTCGAAAAAACAGTCCATGGGCACCAGCACCCACTGGCGCGCGGCCCAGGCGGTACGGAAACTGGGCTTGCTGGCAGCGGTTTCGCTGCGGGCGTTGTAGGTCTTGCGGCTGATGTCGCGCGCCTGCGTGGCGTCGCTGCACCAGTGGGGCACCAGGCCAAACTGCGCGGGCCGCAGCGCCGCCAGACTGTTCCCACCCGCGCCACGGCGCAGGGCCACAGGGGCCTGGTAGCCAGGGAACACGTCTTCCATTTGCCCCAGCGGCGGCTCCAGCGGGCCCAGGCGCTCGGCCAGAAAGGCCGGGTTGGCCGCGGGGCGGAAGTTGATGCACATGGGCGCGGACTCAGATCGCTATGGTTTTACTAGCTGCTCGCGCACTATCCACGGGGGCTAGAGGCAGTTTTTATGCTATTCCTCAGCCGCATCGCGTGCATCGCTGTGGCGGGGTTGCTCGGGACGGGGCACCTTCTTGAAACGGATCTTGCGGTCCAGCTCGATGGCGTCCTTCTTGAGCTGGCGCTCGGCATCCAGCTTCTGGCCAGCGGCCAGCCACTCGGCAAACTCGGCGGGCGTTTCCAGCGTCATGCGGCCCATGGCGCAGGCGCGGAAGTCGTGGATCACGATCTCGGCGGCCTTTTGCAGATTGATCTTGCCGCCACTTTGCAGCGCGCCGCGCTTGCGTCCAATGGCATCGAGCAGTTGCTCGTCCGTCATCCCGGCCACGCCGGTGAGCTTGTAGCGCGCTTCCAGCGGCTCGGCGTAGTGCTGGCGGAGGTAGTCCAGCAGTTCGAGCGCCACCTCTTCCTCGTCAAACGCGTTCTTGCCAATGGCGCCGCTGGCGGCCAGGTTGTAGCCGCTCTTGGCCACGATGATGCGCGGCCACAGCACGCCAGGCGTGTCGTACAGGTAGAAGTCGTCGGCGATGGTGATGCGCTGTTCCAGCTTGGTCACGCCGGCCTCGTCGCCGGTTTTGGCGGCGCGCTTGCCCTTGAGGGTGTTGATGAGCGTGGACTTGCCCACGTTGGGGATGCCGCAGATCAGCACGCGCATGGGCTTGGCCATGCCGCCGCGGTTGGGGGCCAGTTCGTGGCAGGCAGCCACCAGGGCCTTGGCGGGCGTGGTCATGCTGGCGTCCAAAGGGAGCGCACGCACGCCGGGCATGGCGTTGTAGTGGGCCAGCCAGAGCGCGGTGCGTTCGGGGTCGGCCAGATCCTGCTTGTTGAGCACCTTCAGGGCCGGTTTGCCCGCTGTCATCTCGGCCAGCATGGGGTTTGCGCTGGAGCCGGGCAGGCGGGCGTCGAGCAGCTCGATCACCACATCAATCGCCTTGATGCGCTCCTGAATCGCCTTGCGGGTCAGGTGCATATGCCCCGGGAACCACTGAATTGCCATGCCGTCGTGTCTTTCTGTGCGCCAAAGCCGTCATTGTCCGGCATGTTGGCTTAGGCAGGCGCCTCTAGGAAAGGCGGGGCATTTAAGGTGCCTTCACTAGGCACGGTTTGGAGAATGCCCCCCAAGGTCTTTTTCCTTTCCATCCATTTTCAGGAGTACTCCATGGCCCAGAAGAAGCTGTCCACCGTGACCCATGAACTGATCGCGTCCTACGGCAATACCGCCAAGAACGTGATCAACGCCTACCGCGTCGGCAACGCCCGTGCCGTGGGCTATGTGGACCAGTCCTGGGCTGCCGCCGTCAAGAAGGCCGGCAAGCGCATCAGCCCCGAGGTGCGCACCAACGCCGTAGCCGCTCAAAAGAAACTCACCGCCCTCTACACCCAAGGCGTGACCCTGAGCAGCGACAGCGCCGACAGCGCGGTTAACAAGGCGGTGGAACTGGCCGGCAAGGGCCTGGAACAGGTGGCGGCCAATGCCAGTCGCTTCGAGAAGAGCACCGGCCTGAGCACGCTCAACACCATCGCCGTGGCTGCCGTGCCCGCCGCAGTGGCGGTGAACAGCGTGGCAGCCAAGCTGGAAGCCAAGAGCGATGCACTGGTGAGCAAGGTTGCCGGCTCGGCCGTGAAGGCCAAGGCTGCCGGTGCCAAGCGCGCAGTGGCCAAGAAGGTCAGCCGGGTGCGCAAGGCAGCCTGAGGTCCCTCCGGCCATCGCCAAAAAGCCAGCCCCACGGGCTGGCTTTTTTTACCCCAGTACGCGCTGCGCCAGCGACGCGTACAGCGGAATGCCCAGCACGATGTTCAGCGGAAACGTCAGCCCCAAGGACATGCCGAAATACAGAGAAGGGTTGGCCTCTGGAATGGCCTGCCGCACCACAGCGGGCACGGCAATGTAGGAGGCGCTCGCAGCCAGCACCATCAGCAAAGCTGCGTTGCCAGCCGACAGGCCCAGGGCCCAGGCCAGCAGCAGTGCCAGACCGGCGTGGGACAGCGGCCCAGCCACGGCGTACAGTAACAACCAGGCCGACTTGCCACGCAAGCCCCCCAAATTGCGGGCTGCCTGCAACCCCATGTCCAGCAGGAAGAAAGCCAGCATCCCCTTGAACAGGTCCACCGAGAAGGGCTTCATCACGGCCTCGCCCGAGGCTCCGCTGAGCATGCCAATGGCCATGGCGCCCAAGAGCAGCAGCTGAGCGCCATCGGTGAGGGACTCGTGCAGCACATGGCGCAGGGAACCTTGACCCGCACCGGCGGCTGGAGCGTTACGTGTGCGCACCCAGTTGGCCAGCACCACGGCCATGACAATCGCGGGTGATTCCATCAGCGCCATGGCCGCAGCCATATGGCCCCCGTAGGCCATGCCCTGGGTGTCCAGATGCTGGGCCGCCGTGATGAAGGTCACGGCGCTCACCGAACCATAGGTGGCGGCAACAGCCGCCGCATCGAAACCATTGAGCAGGCGGCGCAGGATGATGTAGCCCACCAGCGGAATGGCACACGCCAATAGCAAGGCCAGAGCGAGGGACACCACCACTTCGGCCGTGAGCCCGGACTTGGCCAGCGCAAAGCCGCCCTTGAGGCCCAGCGCCATGAGCAGGTAGAGCGAAAGAAAGCGGGAGATGGGCGCAGGAATTTCCAGATTGGATCGCACCAAGCCGGCCAGCATGCCGAACACAAAGAACAGGATCGCCGGATCCAGAAAACTCACCATGCACAGGCCCTCCAAACAGCAGATGCCTGAAGGTATCTGTTTCTATATTTCTGATAAAGCAGATAATTATTGAGATTTATTTCTGCTTTATCTGAATATGAGCAACGCCTTCAACTACCGCCACCTGTACTACTTTTGGGTCGTGGCCAAAGAGGGGGGCATGGCGCGCGCCGCGGCGCGGCTGGAGATGGCGGTACAGACCGTCAGCACCCAGGTACGGGAGTTGGAAAAATCACTAGGGTGCACCCTGCTCAAGCCGGCCGGACGCGGCCTGGAGCTGACCGAGGCCGGCGTCGCCGCCATGCAGCGGGCGGACCAGATCTTCCTGCTGGGGGAAGCCCTGCCCTCGCTGGTGCGGGCGGCTGGGCAAGCGCCAGGGCTGCGGCTCGCGGTAGGCATGGCCGACAGCCTGCCCAAACTGGTGGTACACCGCCTGCTGGAGCCCATAGCCCACGAGCCCACATTGCATCTGGTGTGCCACCAAAGCGGTTTTGAGCCCTTGTTGACGGACCTGGCCTTGCACAAGCTTGACCTCGTCTTTGCCGACCGGCCGGCGCCTGGCAACCCCAACATCAAACTCTACGGCCATGCGCTGGGCGCCTCGCCGCTGGCCTGGTACGCCAGCGCCGATCTGGCCAAGCGCGCCATGCGCGACTTTCCCGCCAGCCTGGGTCGGCTACCCATTCTTCTGCCGACCCGGCATTCCGCGGTGCGCGCACGGCTGGATCAGTGGTTTGAACAACGGGGCTTGCGCCCCCAGATTCGCGGCGAATTCGAGGACAGCGCCCTGCTCAAGACCTTTGGCGCCAGTGGCATGGGTATCTTCCCGGCCGTGGACTGGGTGCACGATGACATCGTGGCGCACTACAAGGTGCGCCGCATCGGCCGCTGCGAGGGCGTGCAGGAACAGTTCTACGCCATCGGCACAGAGAAGAAAGTGCAACACCCCTTGGTGCTGCGTCTGCTGCGCCAGGAGATGCGTTAGACAGGCTTGATGGGGCGGGCCTGGAGCCGGTGCGGCGCCAGGTACTCCTTGAGGTAGACATCAAAGGGCATGGTGTCCGCGGCCTCAATCGCGCGTTGCGCATCCCACGATGCTTGCGACTCCGCCGCAAAGCGGGCTGCCACCTCAGGGGCAATGGGGGGTTGCAGCATGGCTGCGCGTGTCTGCTCCGACTGGGCCCGCACAAAGGCCACAAAGGAACCTCCGTGGTCCTCACGGATGGCGTGCAGCACGCGGGCCGAGGGCAAGGTATCGGGGTGTTGCAGCGCGTGTTGCGCGGACTGCACGGCGCGGCTGTAGGCGTCGGTACCGTGTGCGGCATCCAGTGCATGGGCGATGGGGCGCATGCCCACCAGCAGCTCTTCGCCCCAGGCGGTCAGCGTCACGGGTGTATCGCCACGCTCCAGCGTCAGGCCGGGCTCGCGGCCGCGTTCTGCGACAGCGTGCTGGTTGCGGCCCACGGCGGCAATTTCCTGCGGGGTGTCGTCCGGGCTGGCAGACGTAAGGCAGTGCAGCAGAAACACGTCCAGGAAGCGCATGGTCTGGCTGTTGATGCCCACCAGCTCAAAAGGGTCCAGGTCCATGAGGCGCACTTCCACGTACTCCACACCGCGCTCGCGCAGGGCGTGCAGCGGGCGCTCGCCGGCAAAGGTGACGCGCTTGGGGCGGATGGTGCCGTAGAACTCGTTCTCGATCTGCAACAGCGTGGTGGCGAGCTGGTTATAGCTGCCATCAGCCGCCTTGACGCCCACGGCCTCGTAGGCGGCATAGGGTTGGGTCAGCGCGCCGTGCAAGGAATGGGCGTAGCCCTCCAGGCTGTTGTAGCTCACAGCCAGCGAGGCCTGGGCATCGCTCTGGTAGCCCAGGCGGCCCATGCGCAGCGAAGTGGCGTGGGGCAGGTACATGGTGCCTTCGCTCAGGGCCTGCAGGCGGTGCTCGCGCCCCGCCACAAAGGAGGAACACACCGCGGGCGATGCGCCAAACAGGTAGAGCAGCAAAAAGGCGTGGCGGCGGAAGTTGCGGATCAGGCCAAAGTAGGCCTCGCTGCTTACATCGGGCAGCGACCAGTTGTAGTGGATGCCCGAGATGGTCTGCATGCGCCGGCCATAGCGATGGCCAAGGCCACGGCGGTAGACAGTCTTCGACTGCGCCACGTTGGACGAGCCGTACTGGCCCAGGGGAATCTCGTCGTCACCCGGCAGACAACAGGGCATGCTGGACACCCACAGACGCTCGTCGCCCATGGCAGCCAACGTGAACTGCTGCACCTCGGTGAGCTCGGTAATGGCGGCTTCGGGGTACGCGTGCACGCCGGTGATGAGCTCGACCTGGGATTCGCTGAAATCGGTGGTGATGTGCGGGTGCGTCAGGGCGGAGCCCAGGGCCTGCGGGTGCGAGGTCATGGCCAGCATGCCGCTGGGCAGCGCGCGCAGGCTTTCTTTTTCAATCCCGCGGCGGATACCACGCAGGCGGTCTGCTGTCAGGGCACTCAGGGCCTCGTGTCTACTGTCCATGGCGAAAGGCCCTTCCAAATTCATCGGGGCGCAAAGTTACCACAGGCCGCATTCCGGTGCTGGCGCGGGCTTTCTGCGCAGTTTCCCTTATGTGGAGGCCAGGGAGCGGTTTTCAAGCGCTCGGGCCTTCATGCTGGTGAATAATGCCCCGGTGGAAACTTCCGAACTAATGGTCTGGTCCTGCATGCTAGGCGGCCTGTTGACAATGGCCACCGTGGCCGTGGCCGACGTGCTCATGAACCGCAGCGTCGCGTCCTGGCGCGGGCTGGTGTTCGTGCTGCTGCTGGGCAGTAGCAGCGTGCTGCTGACCAGCCTGCCGGCGCTGTGGTTTCCGGAGCTGCCCGCCTGGGCGCTGCTCACGCTGAAGGCCAGCCTGGGGCCGCTGTGCGGCGCCGTGGCGCTGAGCTATCTGGGGCTGTGGCTGGGCGCGGCGGCCGAAGACCGCTTCCTCTATTACATCCTCAACTGGGGCGCTGCCACGCTCATCGGCATTGCGGTGCTGCTGGCCTATTGGTCGCTCTACATGGCGGGTGACAACCCGGTGGAACTGGTGGAGGCTGGCGCTTTCTTCAGCGGCGTGGGGCTCTTGCTGGGCCTGGCTGCTGCAGTGCGCGCCCATGTGCTGGGCGACCCGTTGGCGCGCTGGATGGTGGTGGCCAGCGTGTTCCTGGGCGGCACGATTCTGGGCCTGTACTCCTACGCGCTGCACCCTGACTGGTTTGGCTGGCGCGGCATGGCGCTCACCGCCTTCTGCACCGTGGCGCACTTTCTGGTGGCCACCGCCATGGCCGTACGGCGCAACCGGCAGAACCGCCAGCTCATGCGCCTGGCCGGCCTGGCCCATGGCGCAGACCCGGCCACCGGTCTGCCCACAGGCTCGGTGCTCCTGTCCAAAGTGGACGATGCCTTCTGGCGCGCCGCGCGCATGCAGGGCAAATGCACCGTGGTCTGCCTGCACTTGCACAACCTCTACGAACTGGGCGAGTCCGCCGGCCACCGCGTGGACCAGCAGATACTCACCTCCATCACGGCGCGCATTCGCCGCGCCGTGGGCTTCCGCTGCGTGGTGGGCCTGTACCACCCGCGCTGCTTTGTGGTGGTGATTGCAGGTATCAAGCACGAAGAGCTGGTGGAGCGCAATGTGCTGCGCTTGCGCATGGTGCTGTCCAAGCCGCTGAGTGTGGTGGGCGTGGACGAGGCCTTTCACACCTTCACGCCGCGCTACGGCATGGGGGTGGTCACGGTGCAGGCTGCCAATGCCGACCCAGTGTCCGTGGTGGACCAGGCCGAGCGCAAGTCGTGGGAGAACGCGGGCAGTACCGTACCCGCACCCGTCACCGCGTTTTAGACTTCGGCCTTCCCTGCCCCGAGCTGCGCCATGGCGCGTGCCACTTCCTGCGCCCCCTGGGCTGCGCCGCTTTGCGGCACGGTATCGCCATCACGCGCCAGCACCTGACTCAACTGTGTCGCCAGGGCCTCGGGCGCCTGCGCATCCAGACCGATCCACGCGCCATGCGTGAGCGTGATGTGGGCGGCTTCCACACTGCCGGCACCCGCACACAAGGTAGTGCGTGTGGGCGCCTCTTCAGACACCAGCACCAGCATGGCGGGCACCACAGCTTCGGGCTTCAGCGCTTCGAGCACCTGGGGCGGCATCAGGTCTTCGGTCATGCGCGTGGCCGCCGTGGGGGCCAGGCTGTTGACGCGGATGTTGTTCTTGGCGCCTTCCAGCGACAGGGTCTGCATCAGCCCCACCAGCGCCAGCTTGGCCGCGCCGTAGTTGCTCTGGCCAAAATTGCCATACAGGCCGGAGGACGAGGTCGTCATCAGGATGCGGCCGTACTTTTGCTCGTTCATGTAGGGCCACACGGCCTTGCAGCAGTGCACCGCCCCCATGAGGTGCACGTCGACCACCAGCCGGAAGTCGGCCAGCTCCATCTTGGCAAAGCTCTTGTCGCGCAGGATGCCGGCGTTATTGACCAAAATGTCCACACGGCCCCAGGCGTCCACCGCCTGTTTGACCATGGCCTGCACGGCGTCGAAGTCGGTCACCGACGCGCCATTGGCCAGGGCTTCGCCACCCGCTGCGCGGATTTCGGCCACCACCGCCTCGGCGGCGGACAGCGAGCTGCCCGAACCATCGCGTGCACCGCCCAGGTCGTTGACCAGCACCTTGGCGCCGCGCGCTGCCAGGGCCAAGGCATGTTGGCGACCCAGGCCACCACCGGCACCCGTCACAATGGCCACACGGCCGTGGAAATCCAGATTCATCGCTCGTCTCCTCGTAGTGCGTTAAAGGGCTCAGGGCTTGTGCGTATGGCCCCGGCCTGCTGCGCATACTTTAATTCAAGCAATTGCTCACCAAAAAGACAGAGTCCCATGCAAGACACGCTAGAACCCGCCAGCGGCACCCCGCGCGACTCCGCCACCGTCGTACTGCTGCGTGACGGCGCTTCCGGGCTGGAGGTATTTCTGGTCAAGCGCAGCGGCCTGTCCGACACCTTTGGCGAAGCCTATGTCTTCCCCGGCGGCAAGCTCGATGCCCACGACTGCTCCTCAGCGGCCACCCAGGCTCTGGATACCGATGCGCACACACTGACCGCCAAGTTGGGGGAGACAGCGCTCCCCCCCGAGGTGGGTGCTGGCTTGTTTGTGGCCGCCGTGCGCGAGCTGTATGAAGAAGCCGGCGTGCTGCTGGCCACTGGGCCCAGCCGCCCCGTCAGCGCCCAGCCTGCGGACTGGCAAGCCTGGCTGAATGGAGCGCAGAAAGACGGCGCGCGCCTGCTTGCCAGCCACATGGTGCCCTGGAGCCGATGGATCACACCGCGCATGGCGGCCCTGAGCAAGAAGCGCTTTGACACCCGCTTCTTCCTCGCACTGGCGCCGGACGACCAGGTGGCCAGCCACGACAACTTTGAAGCCACTGCCAGCGTCTGGCTCCGTCCCAAAGAAGCATTGCAGCGCTACCACCGCGGCGAGATCGAGATGGCGCCACCGCAGATCATGAGCCTAGCGCATCTGGCGCGTCACGCCAGCGCAGCAGACGCCATCCGCGCCGCCCGCGCGCAAACGCCGCCTTGCATTTGCCCGGAAAACTTCAGCGAGGATGGCGAGACCGTCCTTTGCTACCCCGGCGATCCCCAACACTCCGAGCCCATCCGCGCCCTGCCCGGCCCCACGCGGCTCACCATCCGCAACCGGCGTTTTGTGCCCGAGGGTTCACTGGAAAGTCTGTGGAGCTGATGCGCAAAACGCTACTGATTTTGTAGCTGCTTGCGCATATTTTACGGGGGCTAGCGTCCTAAAACCCATCCAACCGATAGCACGTAGCGGCTGCCGCCTTCCACGCGGGTCACGCTGTGTTCGCAGGCATCGGGACGGAACAGCTTGATGCGGCGGGACGCGTAAATGGGCGTGGCGCAGACGAACTCGCCACCCGCACGCGGGGACTTCAGGATGAAGTTGAGCCGGTAGTGCCGCCCGGCCTGCACCGGGTCGGTGTGCGGCGGAATCTCCGAGCCCTCGGGGTAGCGGATCAGGTAGCTGTCAAAGCGCAGCGGCCAACGCGCCGTGGCCAGCAGCATCTTGTCGTAACCCGTACCCTGACGCCCACGCTGCCAGCGGAAGGCCAGTACCCAATAGTTGCGCCAGGAAGAAGGAAACATCGCCCCACTCTACTGCGGAATGGCCGCACGTATCCACGCGTCCACCTCGCTGGGCCGTACCAGCGTGCGCACCTCGTCAAACGCGGTTTGCGCCTGCGGGTAGTGGCGGCGCAGCAGGTTGAGCCACTGCTTCACACGGCCGGCTTGCTGCTTTTGCTCCAGTCGGGTGCTGGCTACCTGCCAGAAGGCGTGCATCAGCGGGCCCAGTTCCTCCCAGCTCCAATCAGCACCCGGCTGGGCGATGCTGCCCGGCACCGTGCCCATGGCCGCCAGCACACTGCGCCCCAGTGCGGGTCGTGCGACGATGCCGCGGCCCAGCATCACGATGTCGCAGCCGCTCTGCGCCACAGCCGCCCGTGCGTCCTCCACCGTCCATATCTCGCCGTTCACCGCCACCGGCACGCGCACGGCCTGGCGCACATCGCCGACGCGCTGCCAGTAGGCCGGCGGGCGGTAGCCCTGCGCCTTGGTGCGCGCGTGCACCACGATCTCGGCCGCACCTCCGGCCTCCAGCGCACGCGCGCAGTCCAGCGCAAGGCTGTCATCGTTGTAGCCCAGGCGCATCTTGGCGGTCACAGGAATGTGCGCAGGCACTGCGGCCCGCACGGCGGCTACGATGGTGCGGAGAATCTCCGGGTCCTGCAGCAGCGTGGCACCACCGCCATGCCGGTTCACCACCTTGGCCGGGCAGCCAAAGTTCAGGTCAATGCCCGGCGCCCCCATCTCGGCCAGCCGCGCCGCGTTCTCGGCCATGCAGGGCGCATCCGAACCCAGCAACTGCGGCCAGACCGGCACGCCGGCATAGGTGCGCGCACCAAAGGCCAGCTCGGGCACGGTGCGCAACAGCGCCTTCTCCGACATCAGCGTATGCGTGATGCGGATGAACTCCGACACACACTTGTCCACCCCGCCCACCCGGGTCAGGATGTCACGCAGGACAAAGTCGAGCAGCCCCTCCATAGGGGCGAGGTAAATACGGACAGGCACAGGAATAACTCACACGCTGGGGTTGCAATTGTCCACCACGGTCACCCGGCAGCCACATGTGCAATCCACAACGTCCGCCAGGATCAGCTCGATGACTGCAGCTGCAAACCCGCGATGCCAATGGCGACCAAGGCGAGGCAGACCATACGGGCCACGGTGGCGGGCTCCTGGAACATCAGCATGCCGACTATTGCCGTGCCAGCGGCGCCTATACCGGCCCAGACGGCGTAGGCCGTGCCCACAGGAATGACGCCCAAGGTGCGACTCATCAACCAGACGCTCAGGATGGCAGCCACCACAGAGACCACGGACGGCCAGAATTTGCTGTACCCATCCGAGAGCTTCATGCTCACGGAAAAGACGATCTCAAGCAAACCCGACACAAAAATAACAAGCCAGGCAAAAGCCGAACTGGTGATGACAAACATGGGCGATCCGTTGGAAATGGGGGAGCGAACAACGCACCCCCATCCTACCAACTGCACCCAGGCACGCTTACTCAGTGGCGGATGATGTGGTCAAACGCACTCAGTGCCGCCTTCGATCCTTCGCCCGCTGCGATCACGATCTGCTTGTAGGGCACCGTGGTGCAATCGCCAGCCGCGAACACGCCGGGCGCATTGGTGTGGCCCTTGGCGTCGACCACGATCTCGCCGAACTTGCTCAGCTCGATCGTGCCCTTGAGCCATTCGGTGTTGGGCACCAGGCCGATCTGGACGAACACACCTTCCAGCTCCACCAGGTGTTCCACGCCGGTCGCACGGTCCTTGTATTTCAGGCCATTGACCTTGCCGTCCGCACCGGTGATCTCAGTGGTCTGGGCGTTGGTGTGAATCGTGACGTTGGGCAGGCTTTGCAGCTTCTTGACCAGCACGGCGTCGGCCTTCAGCTGGTCGGCAAACTCGATCAGCGTGACGTGGGCCACGATGCCGGCGAGGTCAATCGCCGCTTCGACGCCGCTGTTGCCGCCGCCGATGACTGCGGTGCGCTTGCCTTTGAACAGCGGGCCGTCGCAGTGCGGGCAGTAGGCCACGCCCTTGTTCTTGTACTCGGCTTCGCCGGGCACATTCACATTGCGCCAGCGCGCGCCGGTGGACAGGATCACGGTCTTGGCCTTAAGCGTGCCACCGTTGGCCAGCACCACTTCAGCCAGACCACCGGCCTGCGCCGCCGGCACGATCTTGTCGGCGCGCTGCAGGTTCATGATGTCCACGCCGTAGGATCGCGTTTGCGCTTCCAGCGCAGCAGCGAACTTGGGGCCATCGGTTTCCTGCACCGAGATGTAGTTCTCGATGGACATGGTGTCGTTGACCTGGCCACCAAAGCGTTCGGCGGCCACGCCCACGCGGATGCCCTTGCGGGCGGCGTACACGGCGGCAGCGGCGCCGGCGGGGCCACCGCCGACGATGAGCACGTCATACGGGTCTTTGGCGCTGAGCTTGGCGGCGTCCTTGGCGGCGGCGCCGGTATCGAGCTTGGCGACGATTTCTTCCACCAGCATGCGGCCATTGCCGAACAGTTCGCCGTTCAGGTAGACGCTGGGCACAGCCATGATTTCGCGCGCCGTCACTTCATCCTGGAAGGCGCCGCCTTCAATGACGGTGGTCTTGACCTTGGGGTTGAGGATAGCCATGAGGCTCAGCGCCTGCACTACGTCCGGGCAGTTGTGGCAGGTGAGGCTCATGTAGACCTCGAAGCTGTAGTCCCCGTCCAAACCCTTGATCTGGTCGATCACGTCCTGCTCCACCTTGGGCGGGTGGCCACCGGTCCACAGCAGGGCCAGCACCAGGGAGGTGAATTCGTGCCCCAGCGGCAGGCCGGCAAAGCGAAGGCTGGTGTCGCTGCCTGCGCGCTTCAGGGCGAAGGAAGGCTTGCGGGCATCTTGACCGTCGTAGGCCACGGTGATCTTGTCGCTGCGCAGGCTCTGGATGGTTTGCAGAAGCTCGCGCATTTCGGTGGAGTTGCTGTCATCACCGAGCGACGCCACGATCTCGATCGGCAGCGTCACGCGCTCCAAGTAAGCGCCGAGTTGGGATTTGAGGGTGTCGTCGAGCATGGTGATTCCTTTTGCTATTCATTTAGTAGCTGCTTGCGCACACTACACGCGGGCTAGAGCCCAATTTGGGCATAAAAAAGCCGGACGGCCTGCTACACACGTAGCAGGACGCTGTCCGGCTGGTGGGCGGCTTGCGCCGCCCGACCGACGAGAGCCGGTGTTTTAGATCTTGCCGACCAGGTCCAGCGAAGGAGTGATGGTCTTGGCGCCTTCGTTCCACTTGGCGGGGCACACTTGGCCGGGGTGGGCAGCGGTGTACTGGGCAGCCTTCAGCTTGCGAAGGGTTTCCTTCACGTCGCGGGCGATTTCGTTGGAGTGGATTTCCAGCGTCTTGATCTGGCCTTCGGGGTTGATGATGAAGGTGCCGCGCAGTGCCAGACCTTCTTCGTCGATATGCACGTCGAAAGCGCGTGTCAGGGCGTGGGTGGGGTCACCGATCAGGGGGAACTTGGCCTTGCCCACGGCGGGGGAGGTTTCATGCCACACCTTGTGGGCGAAGTGGGTGTCGGTAGTCACGATGTAGACCTCGGCACCGGCCTTCTGGAATTCGGCGTAGTTGTCAGCTGCGTCTTCCACTTCGGTGGGGCAGTTGAAGGTGAAAGCCGCGGGCATGAAAATGAACACGTTCCACTTGCCCTTGATGGACTCGTTGGTCACGGTCACGAACTTGCCGTTGTGGAAGGCTTCGTTCTTGAAAGGCTGAACTTGCGTGTTGATCAAAGACATGGGGTTTTCCTCTAAATGTTGCCGTTCGATGAGTGAACGTGTTGAATCTTAGAGGCTCTGGACCATGTTTTGGGTTGATTGATCCAATCAACCGGATTGGCTTTTCCTATGACGCCCGGAACACCCTGTGGTGCAACCGGCGCAGGGACCACCAGACGCTGCCCGCCACCACCGGAATGGCGGCCGCAGCCGTCATTTCGGGGCTCCAAGGCCATCCCCAGTGCGTCGCGCCCTTGGCCAGGTAGCTGATCAGGCCGACGATGTAATAGGTAATCGCCGCTACCGACAACCCCTCCACCGTGGACTGCAGCTTGAGCTGGATACCCTGGCGGCTGTTCATGGTGGCCAGCAAGGCCTGGCTGCTTTGCTGCTGCTCGATCTCCACCCGCGTGCGCAGCAGGTTACTCACGCGCGAAACGCGCTGCGACAGCGCGTCTTGGCGCCGGCTGGACCAGGCGCAGGTGCTGCGCGCGGGCGTCAGGCGTCGCTCCATGAATTCACCAATGGTCTGCATTCCTGCCAAACGGGATTCGGCAATGTCTTCGATGCGCTTGTCCACCAGCTCGAAGTAAGCAGCGCTGGCCGAGAAGCGTGAATGCGTGGCCGCGTGCTGGCTCTCCACCTGACCGGCCAGGCGTGTCAGACGGTCCAGCAATTGCGGTTCTTCATTGCGTGTAGCGCTGCGGATGGCTTCGGCCAACTCCGCGAGCTCACGCTCGGCGCTGGCCAACACCGCCCCGGCCTCACGCGCTGCCGGCAAGCCCAGCAAGGCGGCCATGCGGTAGGTCTCAATCTCCAGCAGACACTGCACCAGCCGCCCCAGACGGCGCGGCGTCATGCCGCCAGCCAGCAGAAGCATGCGGGAGAAGCCATCGGCATGGACTGCGAAGTCGGTATACACCTCGCCAAAACCATCGGCCACCGTAGAAGCAACCAAGGTGTCTTCATGCAGCCACTGACGAATCCAGGCGTCGTTATGTTCCGCCTGTGTAGGCAATACCCACAGGTGCAGACTGGTCAGGCACTCGCCAGGCAGGGCCGCGAGCCACTGCTGCGGCACGGCCTCGATGGCAAGCTCGGGTTCGCGCTCACCCTCGCCTTGTCCTGCAATGGACCGCATGAAGGTCCAGGTGACAAACTCCGTGTGCAACTCCCAGCGTACCCGGTAAGGGCCAAAGTCCATGCGCGCATGGATGGACTGGGCATCGGGAGCGGGAAGGTGGTGGTCGCGCGCCAGCGTGGCAATGTGTTCCCGGCTGGCATCGCGCTGCTGCGCATTGCAGACCATCACGATATGGGAGAGCGCCATGGGAAGCCCCATGGGCTCGGGCGGACGGGCGTGGACCTCGTTATGAAGGGATAGGCGCTGTGGGTGCTGTACAGGCAATCGGTTCAACGCGAGGTCCGGTTTCACGAGATATCAATCCTCAACAAAAGCCTCTTCGCGCTTGGCCTTGATAGAAGGCATAAGCACCACAACCAGGAGCAGCACGGCAGCCGCCAACAGGGAAGCCGACAGAGGCCGCGTCAGGAACACACTCCAGTCCCCACGGGACAGCAGCAGCGCCCGACGCAAATACTCCTCCAT